>NZ_JBBLYO010000001.1:1395000-1646502 GCF_037830315.1 Roseobacter sp. HKCCD7870
CCGTGAATTGGCGCAGCGGTGTAACGGCCAAAACAGCAATCAGCATCTGCAGCGCCAATAGCCCGTAGCGATGCTCCAGGGCCTCAATCGGCTCGACCCCAAGCCCGCCCGTTGCGGCAAGATAAAACAACCACGACGCCCACAACGCGCTCACTATATATATACCTGCTGTGGGAACGCGCCGCAGCGCGCCATTGGCGCGACTAAGATCAAGCAAGCGCATCTTAATAATAGGCCGCCAAATCCATCCCCTCGTAAAGGGGTGCCACCTCGGCCTCATATCCGTTGAACATCAGTGTTGGCTGCCGCCGTGCAAACAACCCTGCGCCCACCCGCCGTTCGGTGGCTTGGCTCCAGCGCGGGTGATCCACCTCAGGGTTCACATTCGAATAGAAGCCATATTCACGCGGATTGGCGCGATTCCAGCTGGCGAATGGCTCATCGCGGGTCAAGGTGATCCGACTAATCGATTTGATCGACTTGAAGCCATATTTCCATGGAACCACCAAACGGATCGGCGCGCCGTTCTGATTGGGGATAGGGCGGCCATAAATCCCCGTGGCCATAATCGTCAGCGGATGCATCGCCTCGTCTAGGCGCAAACCCTCTCGATACGGCCAATCCAAAACAGGATAACGCAGGCCAGGCATCTCGTCTGGTCGCATGACAGTTTCAAACGCCACATAATTTGCGCCCTCCTGAACACCGACCCGTGTCAGAATATCTGCAAGTTCGATCCCATTCCATGGAATGACCATCGACCACGCCTCGACACAGCGAAAGCGATAGATGCGTTCTTCAACCTCAAGACCATCAATCAACTCGGCCAGATCATAGGTTCCAGGGTTGTCCACCAACCCATCCACCTCAATCGTCCAAGGCGAAGTTGTCAGGCTGCCTGCATTATTGGCAGGATCCTCTTTGCCCGTGCCGAATTCGTAGTAATTGTTGTAAGAGGTAATCTCTTCCCAAGAATTCGGGACAAGCTCCTGCGCGTTTGCCCGACCAAGGCCAAGGGCGGTTGCACCAATCAAACCTGCCGCACCCGTCATGATTTGGCGGCGGTTGATATAATCCGCACAAGGCGTGGCATCTGCAATGCTCAGATCATTTGTCCAACGTCTTGCCATCAGCTTACCCTTTCTGTCGTCACGGTTTGCGAAGAACATGGACGCAGATGCGCCATTTCCCTAGCCTTGTTGCACGATCTCACGAAACTGTTTGCAACGCGTGACCGCAGTTTCATTCACATAGGCTCACACGCAATCAGATCAAATTTATTGGAAGATCAAAAAGCGCCGCGCTTAGGCGTGATACGCAGCGCGTCAAGTCACGCGCATTCACATCTGCACTATTATTATCTCTATTTTTGCATTGATTTCGTAGCGAGACGGCAACCTGAACTTTAACCCCATATTGATTACGAGGCTAACCATGTTCAAACGCACTGCACTTGCACTTGCCACAACCGCAGCTTTTGCCACTTCGGCTTTTGCGATGGGTCACTCGAAGGATATCGTTGACACGGCCGCAGCCGCAGGCAGCTTTACCACGCTTCTGGCTGCTGCCGAAGCCGCGGGTCTGGTTGAGACGCTGAAAGGCGAAGGCCCTCTCACCGTGTTCGCACCAACAGACGAGGCGTTTGCCGCCCTGCCCTAAGGCACAGTTGAAACCCTGCTCTTGCCAGAAAACCGTGATCAGCTTGTCGCAATCCTGACCTATCACGTCATCGCAGGCGCGGTGATGTCTGGGGATCTTTCTGATGACATGACTGCCGCAACCGTTCAGGGCGCAGATATCACCATCGACCTCGATCATGGTGTGACGGTCAATGACGCCAATGTAGTCACCACCGATATCGAAGCGTCAAACGGCGTGATCCATCTCATCGACAAGGTGATCATGCCTCCAATGTAATCCGCAGCACGGATTGCGCATAAAGAAGGCCCCGCAAGATGCGGGGCCTTTTTCGATCTTAATGCACCACGGCATCATCAGGTTTAGGGCGATTTGTGGCCGCCACCCTGTCACCGATGATCAGGCCATCCGCGCCTGCACTGACAACAACCCGCGCGCCATCCTTGACCTCACCGGCCAAGATCATCTCTGCCAACGGGTCTTGCAGGCTACGTTGGATAACCCGCTTCAAGGGCCGCGCCCCGAAGACAGGATCATATCCTTCGGAGGCCAACCAATCCTTGGCCGCATCATCCAGATCAACGGTGATTTTACGCGCAGCGAGGCGTTTCGCCAAAAGCCCAAGCTGGATTTCAACAATCCCACCCATATCGGCACGGCCCAAACGATCAAACACAATCATATCGTCTAGGCGGTTTAAGAACTCTGGACGGAAATGTGCCCGCACCGCATCCATCACATCGCGCTTGGCGCCTGCAATGTCCCCACCATCTGGCAACTGACTGAGCGCATGCGCCCCCAAATTTGACGTCAACACAATCAAGGTTTGTTTGAAATCAACACGCCGCCCTTGGCCGTCAGTCAGGATGCCATCATCCAAGACCTGCAACAGGACATTGAACACCTCGGGATGTGCTTTTTCGACCTCATCAAAGAGGATCACCTGATAAGGCCTGCGCCGCACGGCTTCGGTCAGAACGCCGCCTTCGTCATATCCGACATATCCAGGAGGCGCGCCGATCAAACGTGCAACCGCGTGTTTCTCCATGAATTCGGACATATCAATCCGCACCATGGCCTGATCATCGTCAAAGAGATATTCAGCCAAGGCTTTGGTCAATTCGGTTTTCCCTACACCCGTTGGCCCAAGGAATAGGAATGACCCAAGCGGGCGATTTTCATCCTGAAGCCCTGCCCGCGCGCGGCGCACCGCACGACTGACGGCAGAAACCGCCTCGCGCTGGCCGATGACGCGGCGGCCAAGCTCCTCCTCCATCCGCAAAAGCTTTTCCCGCTCCCCTTCCAACATTTTGGACATGGGGATCCCCGTCCAACGCTCGACCACAGCGGCAATTTGCTCGGGGCGCACAGCCTCTTCGACCATGACATCTTCTTCGGCATTCTCAGCCTCGGCCAATTGCCGCTCGAGATCAGGGATCACCCCGTAGGACAATTCACCTGCACGACCCAAATCGCCCCGCCGTTTGGCCTGATCCAATTCAGCCCGCGCCTGATCAAGCGCCTCTTTCAGCTTGCGCGCTGCATCAAGCTTGTCGCGCTCGCCCTGCCACTGTGCCGTCATTTGCGCAGATTGCTCCTGCAAATTGGCCAATTCTTTCTCAAGCTTTTCCAACCGTTCACGGCTGGCGCTGTCTTCTTCTTTCTTGAGCGCCTCAGCTTCGATCTGCATTTGCAGGATTTGACGATCAAGCGCGTCTAATTCTTCGGGCTTACTGTCGACCTCCATCCGCAGACGGCTTGCTGCCTCATCAACAAGGTCAATCGCCTTATCAGGCAAGAATCGATCCGTGATATAGCGGTTCGACAAGGTGGCCGCGGACACAAGCGCCGCATCCGAGATCCGCACCCCGTGGTGAAGTTCATACTTCTCTTTGATCCCGCGCAGGATAGAGATTGTATCTTCCACCCCAGGTTCTTCGACCATCAAAGGTTGGAACCGCCGCGCAAGAGCGGCATCTTTCTCAACATATTTGCGATATTCATCGAGCGTGGTTGCACCCACGCAATGAAGCTCGCCACGGGCAAGCGCAGGCTTGATCAGATTGGCCGCATCCATGGCACCATCAGATTTGCCCGCCCCGACCAGAACGTGCATCTCGTCAATAAAGAGGATGATTTCACCAGATGCAGCCTCGATTTCTTTCAAAATCGCCTTCAGCCTTTCCTCGAATTCACCGCGATATTTCGCACCAGCAATCAGCGCGCCCATATCCAAAGCCATCAAACGCTTGTCGCGCAGGCTTTCGGGAACGTCACCATTGATGATGCGCAAGGCAAGGCCTTCGGCAATCGCGGTTTTCCCCACACCCGGCTCCCCAATCAGAACGGGGTTATTCTTGGTGCGGCGGCTGAGAACCTGCATCGCGCGGCGGATTTCCTCATCGCGCCCAATGATCGGGTCAATCTTCCCGTCCCGCGCAGCTTGCGTCAGATCCCGCGCATATTTCTTGAGAGCCTCATAGCCATCTTCAGCCGAGGCGGTATCAGCCGTGCGACCCTGACGGATGTCATTAATCGCAGCGTTCAGGGATTGAGCATTGACCCCGCCCGCCTCAAGCGCAGATTTCGCTGGCGATTTCACAAGGGCCAACGCGGTCAAAATCCGCTCAACAGGCACGAAACTATCGCCCGCTTTGGTGGCAAGCTTTTCGGCTTCGTCCAAAACCTTTACGGTTTGGCTGTCTATATAGACCTGCCCGGCATCCCCTGTGACTTTGGGCAATTTGGCCATGGCGGCATCATTAGCGGCGCGCACTTCGCGCGCATCGCCCCCTGCCTTGGTGATCAGATTGCCTGCCATACCCTGCTCATCGTCAAGCAGGGCTTTCAGCATATGCTCTGGTGCCAATTTTTGGTGATCTTCGCGCTGCGCCACTGTTTGAGCGGCCTGAATGAACCCGCGCGCACGGTCTGTGAACTTTTCAAAGTTCATCGTCTGTCTCCTTCATCTAAGCACCCGTCTCGCACCACCCGCTTTGCGGCATGATGCATCTTTTGGGCCTTCTCGTTAAACTTGGGAGGTCAGCACGCTTGGTTCAAGGGTTAAGGCTCAATCGCGAATGCGTTCCGACAAAAGTTTTGCGGGCAGCAAGCGCTCCGCCGCCTCAAAGAGCGAGAATGTTTGGTTGACGTAATTCGTCACCGCGGCAAGCTCATTCATATACCCCATCAATTCCGCTGTGCAGGCCGCCTCAACCAATTGAACTGCACGGGCGGGGTCATGGGTTTCAAACTGGACATAAAATAGAGGCTCCCCCCGCCTCAGCACCAAATCTTTCTCCGTTTGGTGCCATTCGAACGCCCACATCAGCGGACGCGGCCAAATATGCAGTGGAAACCGCCCCCCAAAAATAGCGCCCGGAAGGGGGTCTGTGCGGTAATGGGCAAAAGCGGCAAGTTGGGTCAGATAAATGGGCTCATCCGCAATGAAGCAATAGTCAGCGCAAGCTGAATGGTCGGGCGATCAGCATAGCGCCATTCCGCCTCGGAAACCAAGGTCACCACTTGGGCAATCTTATTGCCACGGATTGTGCTGCTCGTGCCTGCGCGATTGATCAAGACGGCGTTCCCATCTTTGTCACGCCCAAATCCTAAATGCAGATCATAGGGGCAGCGCACCATAAAGTAACGGCTTTCCATCTGAACCACGGCAGGGCAGCGCGCTGCTGATTTCGCATGCGCACGGCCGGCCCCGCGGGAGGCCACGCGTTCGGGCGCATCAAAAAGCACTGCGCCTTTTTCTTAGGTCAAAAACCACCCCACACGCGCAGGGCCCTGTTCGGGCTTTGTATCGTCACGCGACACTTCAATCGACAATTTCATGATCTGACGTTCCGTCCAGTTTAGCTATCTTAAGAATGAAGCTTGCAGAAGGGCGCGTCAATGCTGCCTTGGTCGGGCAATTGACCCGCGGGCCAAGCATCGCTACCACGGGACGTAAGCCCACCCCATGAATAAGGACGTCCAATGACCGCTGCATCTGACCGCTTGATTGTTGCCCTTGATGTGCCACATGCGGTGGCGGGTTTAGAATTGGCCACCAAACTTGGCAATGCAGTCAGCTTTTACAAAATCGGCTTGGGGATGCTGACGGGCGGCGGGCTTGCCTTGGCGCAAGAACTGAAAGACGAACACGGCAAGCGCATCTTCCTCGACATGAAGCTATTCGATATCGGCGCAACAGTCGAAGCAGCGGTGCGCGGGCTTGCCCAATTCGACCTCGATTTTCTAACTGTGCATGGTGATCCCCATGTGGTGCGCGCGGCAAAAGAAGGCGCTTCTGGACACAAGACCAAGATTTTGGCTGTGACCATCCTCACCTCACTGGATCGTGCGGATTTAGACGCAAGCCTGATCACCGCAGGCGACATTCCCGGTCTAGTCACAACCCGCGCTGCGCGTGCCTTTGAAGCGGGCGCAGATGGGGTTATCGCCTCACCACAGGAGGCCGCAATGATCCGAGCCCTGCCCGAGGCCGCAGGACGCCTCATCGTCACCCCAGGTGTGCGCCCCGCAGGCAGCGCGCTTGGCGATCAAAAGCGCGTTGCCACACCAGCCCAAGCCATCGCGGATGGTGCCGATCACATCGTGGTGGGGCGCCCAATCTGGCAAGCCGCCGACCCCGCTGCAGCCGCCCGCGCCGTGTTGGCGGAGATTGGCTAAGGGCGCCGCCCATGCCCGCCCTCTGCCGCGATTGTCTAAGCGAGTTTGAGGCAGGCAGCCGCTGCCCCGACTGCGGGCGGCCAAATGTGATCTCTCATCCTGAACTGTTCGATCTATCCATCGCGCATATGGATTGTGACGCATTTTACGCTTCGGTGGAAAAACGGGACAATCCCGACCTTGCGGACAAACCCCTGATCATTGGAGGCGGGCGGCGTGGTGTCGTCTCAACTGCCTGTTATATTGCCCGCATCCGTGGCGTGCGCTCTGCCATGCCGATGTTTCAGGCTCTTAAACTTTGCCCTGACGCGGTGGTGCTGCGGGGGCGGATGTCGCATTACGCGGCAGTCTCGCGCGAAATTCGCGCATTGATGAACGAACTGACCCCCGCGATTGAGCCGCTATCGCTTGACGAGGCCTTTTTAGATCTCTCGGGCACAGGCAAATTGCATGGTCACCCGCCCGCTGTGATGTTAGCGCGCTTGGTCAAACGAATGAAAACCGAATTGGGGCTGACGGGGTCGATTGGCCTCAGCCATAATAAATTTCTGGCCAAAATCGCCTCTGACCTCGACAAGCCACAGGGCTTTGCGGTGATTGGCCAAGCGGAAACACAAGATTTCTTGACCCAAAAGCCCGTGTCGATGCTGTGGGGAATTGGCGCAGCTGCACAGGCGAATTTGCAGGCGGCGGGCATTCACAAAATTGGTGATCTGCGCCGTTGGCCCAAAGATGAATTGATCGCACGTTTCGGCGCATGGGGCGCGCGGCTGCATGATTTGTCTTTCGGACGGGACAACCGCAAAATCTCGGCCACGCGCGAGGTGAAATCAATCTCAAACGAAACCACCTTTCCCAATGATCTCCGTGATCCTGATTTGCTCGATGGGCATATCTGGCGCTTGGCAGAAAAGCTATCGGCACGCGCAAAGGCGCAGGGGCTTGCAGGGCGTGTTGTGGTATTGAAATTGAAAACCCACGATTTCAAAACGCTGACCCGCCAGACCGCTCTGCCCGATGGCACGCAAATGGCAGACCGCATTTATGCGCAAGCCGCGCAATTGCTTGCGGCTAATCTGAAATTTGCGCCCTTTCGACTGATCGGTTTGGGGCTGGGGGATTTGATCCACGAAGCTCAGGGGGATCGCGCAGGCAATCTGCTTGACCCACAAGAGGCCAAACGCCTCCAAGCGGAACGCGCCTCGGATGAAATTCGTAAAAAATTTGGCGATCAAGCGATCGTAAAGGGCCGCGCGCTGCGATGATCACTCAGCGGCAAGGGGCTGCGCGTCAGTTTCCTTAAACGCCTCAACGACCTGAGCCAAAGCCGCTGCGACCCGCAGACGGGTATCTTCGAACCCATCATTTTGGGCAATCGCCGCCTCATCCATGTAAAGAGCGCGGTCAATTTCGATTTGCACAGCATGAAGCCCGCGGTTCGGCTTGCCATAGGCTTGAGCAATATACGCCCCTGCAAAGGGCGTGTTGCGCGCCACAGTGAACCCTTGCTCTTCAAAGGCGGTATGGACAAGATCAACAATCTCACGATCTGCGGCACCACCAAACCGATCCCCTAGAATGAGATCGGGGCGCTTACTTTTGCTGCCCACCAAAGCTGCGCCCAAGGCGTCATGGGGCATGGAATGCATATCCAGCAAAATGGCGCGGCCAAATTGCGCGCGCGCAGCAGCCATCAAATCACTCAGACAGGCGTGATAGGGATACCAAACACGGGCCAGACGCGCCTCAGCCTCAGCGCGGGTGATCTTACCGCGATAAATGCTGCGCCCGTTGGCCACCACGCGCGGAATCACCCCAAGCCCTGCCGCAATGCGTGGCGATGCCGCCCCCCGCGCCACCCCGAAGATGACAGCGGGATCCAATTCATCCGCATTGCGATTGAGATCAACATAGGCGCGCGGGAATCGAGCCTTTAAAAACGGAACCCCAAATTCAACAGTGCGTTCCGCCAAAAGATGCACAAACGCATCTTCGGAACTGCGGATTTGGTGGGGATCAATATCAATCGCGCCCAGAAACTCTGCGGGATAGACATCACCAGAATGCGGCGAAGCCACAACAACAGGGGCCAGATGCACCTCTGGCAACGTCAAATCATAGGCGGGACTGCTATTTTGTGCGTTTCTCATGTGGTGGATATAGCCCAGTTCTGGAAAATACCAAAAGCCCTTGAACCGCCCCGCGATTCCTTTTAAAGACCGCGCTACTGCGGAACGGGCTTGGCTCGTGACGTCCGTTTTTCTGTTTCAGTTGGCTTTACCTTAAGGCCGCGTGGAAAAAGCGGTGCGATCCGTAACGACATCGGGCGGTTAGCTCAGCGGTAGAGCACTACGTTGACATCGTAGGGGTCACTGGTTCGATCCCAGTACCGCCCACCATCGGCACAATCCCGTGCCAAACGAACAAAGGCGCACCGCCGCGCCGCGAGAAGGAGAAGACCCATGAAGGTCAAGAATTCGCTCCGTTCGCTCAAGCAGCGTCACCGCGATTGCCGCGTCGTGCGCCGCAAGGGCCGCGTCTATGTGATCAACAAAACGCAGCGCCGCTTCAAAGCCCGTCAGGGCTAAGCCAAGCGCAAGAGCCTATGATCTAATGAAAAACGCCGCCCTCTTTTGGGGCGGCTTTTTTCTTTGGGCCTACCAACCAGATTGGCGATCTTCTAATTCGTCCAAACTATAGCTGTCTTGGATTTGACCTGAGACATCCTCACGATAACGCGGATCTTGGCCCATGCAATTCGGCCCACAGATCAGATAGGCGACCCCATCCCCTCCGTCATTGAACCATAGCCGCCCCCCGGTGTGGCGACATATCCATTGACGCCTTCGTCTATGTCGCCCACGAGATCCTCAACGGACGGCACCTCACTATCGGCATCAGGATCATAGCCTGCATGGGTGTGGAAGGATGCCGTAACCTCGACAAAGCGGCTTTCATCCCCACGCGACAGACATGAATCCGATGTCCCCCGTGTCACCTCGGTCGCCATATAGGTGCCATCGGGCATCAGGCCAATATAGCCGCAATATTCACGATTCTCCGCGAAAGATCGGCTTTGAAGTTCTAACAATATCTTGCGCGCCGCCTCCATCTCGCCCGCAGGTTGGGCCGTGGCCATGATCGGACAAAGGCCAAAAGCCCCAAGCATCACTATGTGCCGCATCTTCATTTTTCACAAAACCCCAAGAAACCCCTCTTGTCGCAAATTCGCGGCCCGCACCAAAATGGGGCAAGTTTTCTGCGACACGGCACAACAAACGGCCTCACAATTCCCTAAAAAGAGGCATAAAAACCACAATAAGATCGCCGCAGATACGATGCTGCGCCGTCTTGCAACTCGCCCGCGCATATGCGCTTTTGTGCCAAAAGCGCGGTTGCCGCAAAAAGCTGGCTCGCCTAAAGACAGACCCGCATTTGGAAGGAAGAGGGCATGACACATATCTGGCTGCGCGCCGAAGAACGCGAAAGCGAGGAGCGGGTGGGACTAACCCCAGAAGGCGCTGCCGCACTGATCGCCAAAGGCATGAAAATTACGGTTGAAGAAAGCCCTGCGCGCGTGATCCCTTTGGAGGGGTATATCAAGGCAGGCTGTGCAACCGCACCCTTTGCCTCATGGGCGGATGCCCCCCAAGATGCAATCATCTTTGGCCTCAAAGAATTGCCAGAAACCGATCAACCCCTGCACCATCGCCACATCATGTTCGGACATGCCTATAAGGGCCAACCTGCAGGACAAAGGTTGTTGAAACGATTCAAGGCGGGCGGCGGCACGCTTTACGATTTGGAATATCTGGTCGATGAAAATGGCCGCCGTGTAGCCGCCTTTGGATATTGGGCGGGGTTCGCGGGCGCGGCATTGTCGCTGAAGGCGCTTATTGCACAACCTAACGTTATGGGGCCGATCCAAGGCTATCCCAACAAAGACGCTTTGATTGCCGAATTGCAGCGTGAGATGACAGCAATTGATCTGCCCCGCGCCATCATCATCGGTGCCTTGGGGCGGGTCGGGACAGGCGCGCGCGATCTTTGCGCGGCACTTGGTATTCCAGTGACTGCTTGGGACATGGCAGAAACGGCATCAGGCGGGCCATTCCCAGAAATTCTGGATCATGAAATGTTTCTCAATTGCATTCTCGCGGATCCCTCCGTGCCCGTATTTGTGCCGCAAAGCGCCAAAGAGGCCCCGCGCGCATTGCGCGTCATTGGGGATATTGCTTGCGATCCAAGTTCCGATTTCTCGCCAATCAAGGTCTATGATCATGTCACCACATGGGGGGAACCTGCGTTGCGAGTGCATGATGCGCCACCATTGGATGTCATGGCGATTGACAATCTACCCTCTCTCTTGCCGCTAGAAAGTTCGGAAGATTACGCCGCGCAGCTTTTTCCATCTTTGCACGGGTTAGGGGATTTGACCCAAGGCGTGTGGGGCCGCGCGAAGGCCCGCTTTGACCACCATATCGCACAAGTTTAAGGGAGTTTAGATAATGACAATTCATTGGTGTGGAACAGGTCTGTCCTCCATTCCAGGCCTGCGCCATCTGATTGAAACCGATGGCGATGTGGTCGTGTGGAACCGCAGTGTCGCCAAAGCTAAGGCCGCTGTGGGGGATATCGCAAAAGACATCCGCGCGTTTGATATGGCTGCCCTCACCGAAGCCACGAAAAAGGGCGATGTGGTAATCTCAATGCTGCCTGCCGATATGCATGTGCCGCTGGCCACAATGGCGATTGCAGCAGGGGCACATTTTGTCTCCTCCTCCTATATCGCACCTGAAATGCGCGCATTGGATGAGGCGGCACGCAAGGTTGGGGTTCGCGTGATCAATGAAGTGGGCCTTGACCCGGGCATTGACCATTTGATGGCCCATGCCCTCATGCATGACTATCGCAACAGTGCTGCCTTTGACCCGCAAAATGCGCATGATTTCATCTCTTACTGCGGCGGGATTCCCAAAATTCCGAACCCGTTTCGCTACAAATTCAGCTGGTCGCCGCTTGGCGTTCTCAAGGCACTGCGGTCGCCTTCGCGTTCCATTGCCCATGGCAAAGAATTGAACGTCTCGCGGCCTTGGGATGCAATTTCACACTACACCGCACCCCTTGAAACGCCAGAGGAATTTGAGGTCTATCCAAACCGCGATAGCCTGCCTTTCATGGCCGAATACGGGTTTGAAGCCGATTGGAATGTGCAGCGCTTTGTGCGCGGCACTTTGCGACTTGATGGGTGGTCTAAGGCATGGGCGCCCGTGTTCCGCGAAATAGAAACCCTCGAGGGGGCGGCGGGCGATGCGCGACTGCGCGAGATGTCCGACCAATTCTGGCGCGAAAATTCCTATGAGGCAGATGAGCCAGACCGCGTTGTTTTATGCGTCTCTCTCAAGGCTGAGGTCGCGGGAACTGCGCGGTGGCACAAAACCTATGTGATGGATGCATGGGGCGATGCGCGTGGCACAGCGATGGCGCGGCTTGTCTCAACCCCTGTCGCACTGGCCGTCAAAGCGGCAATCACAGAGGCCGTGCCTGCGGGCGTGTCCGCTGCACCGCATGATATCGGGCTTGTCCGCGACTGGATGGAGGTTGTGGGAACCCTTGCCCAAAGCCTGTCTGTGGTCGACCATCTCGCCTAGAAAATGCGGTAATAGAGCCAATCGGGGAAGAACTGACTGACCCTGAAAAACGCCCCAAAGCCCCATGGAAAACTGCAACTGAATTTCTTGCGCCGCATATGGCGCACGAAAATATCTGCCGCAGGGGCGGCGTCCATGATGAACGGCATGGCAAAATTGTTCTTATCGGTCAGCCTTGTGCGGATGAAGCCAGGGTTGACCAGTTGCACCGCGACATTGCTGCGCCGCATATCCACACGCAGGGATTCTGCCATATACATCACCGCTGCCTTCGATGCGCCATAGCCCGTGGCCGAAGGAAGGCCACGAAAGCCCGACAGACTGCCCGTGATGACGATATGACCTGCATCCTTTGCCACGAATTGCGGCACGACATGGCCCAAGATGCGCGCCGCACCCATGACATTGATATCCATCATCGCCAAGACTTGGTCACTATCCCAAGCGCTGGCATGCATCGGCCAATAAACGCCTGCAAGATAGACTATCCCATCTATATCGCCGACATCCCTAGCGGCTTTGGCCACGCTTTTCGCATCACTGACATCCATGGGCACAACCCGAGATGGGCCGTTTAGGCGTGTCGCAACCTCGTTAAGCCGCGCCTCAGATCGGGCGGATAAGATCACCTCCGCGCCTGCGCCAGATAATTTTTCAGCCAAGGCTGCACCCAACCCTTCGGATGCGCCGACAAGCCAATATGTCTTTCCTGCAAAATCTCGCATAAAATCCCCATCTCTCTCGCGAAGGTAAACTTAGCGCGCGCGTTCTTGTGGCAAAGGTGTGATGCTCAGAATCGTGATCGCAAGCAGCTTGAGCGCGCAAGGAACCGCCGCATAGAGCAGCACCAAGCGCGACAATGCCGCTTCGGGATTGGTCGCGCCCGCCTCAAACCCTGCGGCCTCCAACAGGGGCAATAGGGTAACGGCGGCGAAGGCCAAGGTGAATTTGGTCGCGAAAGACCACAATCCGAAGGCTGCGCCCGCCTCGGGTGCGATTTTGGACAAATGACGCGAGAAAATGGCAGGCAGGATCGTCAAATCTGCCCCAAGCGCCATGCCCGAAGCCAAACAGATCAAAGCAAAAGCGACCACATCCCCCGCCCCCAAGGCGAGGGTGAAGGCGAAGGCTAAAATCGACAAAGCCATGCCAAATAACAATAATGGCTTGGCCCCAAAGCGCGTGGCGGCCCGTGTCCAAAATGGGGCGGAAAGCGCGGCAGCAAGGAAAAACAACAACAAAAGCGGCCCCTCCCATCCAAGGGCCTGCAACACCCCCTCAACGTAGAACAGGAAAAGGGTGGAGGTCACCGCGACTGGGGCGGCATTGATCAAAGCAATGCCCAACAAACGCCGCGCCGTCTGATCGCGCAAGATTGTGCCAAAGGCGGTTGGTGGTGTCGTCGCCCCCTGCCCCCAGTCAGGGCGCATCAACACATAGGCAAGGGCGCAAAGACCCACAAAGCCAATCGCAAAACCCGTAAACGGGTTGGGCAAAAAGCTTGCCAATGCAATCGGGGCAACTGACGCCAAGCATACCCCCCACAACCCCCCCGTTTCGCGCCATGTGGCAAGGCGCAAATGACCATCTGTTCCAAGCCGCCCGGCCGTTTGCACACCCTCGGCGTAAAAGCAGATCGTGAGGAAGGAGAAAGACGAGAATAATCCGATTAAGGTCAGCGCAAACCACCACATAGGGGCAATCGGGGGCGCAATGGCAAAGAGGCCATACATGGAGGCGGCAAGGATCGCCACAGCCCCCGCCACCATGCCCCCCCGATAGGCGCGGGTGGTGCGTGCCAACCATCCCAAAGCGGGGTCTTGCACCACATCAAATAACCGCAAGCCAAAAAGGATGCCCCCCAGCGCCACAAGGCCCAAGCCATATTCATCGACATAGAATTTCGGAGCATGGATATAAATGGGCAGGCCCGCGCTCGACAGCATGGCGGCAAAAACTGCGTAGCCCGCCAAGGGCGCGCTGCGCTTAACCATCAAGACACCTCGCGTTCGGGCGGCTCAGGGCGCGGACGATAGGGCGCGCCCTTGATCCATAATTTCAGCGCCTGCCAATGGATCAGACCCAAAACCCTGCGCGACCCAAAAGGCCGCCGCCATAAGGCGCGCAAGATATCGCCAGTGCGCAACGGACGTCGCGCGCCAGTCAGCGTGGCATAAAGCCCCTCATTCCCCGTGGCATAATCAATGAAAATCCCCACCCGATCCGCACGAATATCAAAGCGGAATTCATAACCGCCCTCAATTTCTTGGAAGGGCGAGACGTGGAATATCTTTTTCGCGCGCAGAATATCGTGACGGGTGATTTCCTCGAGATCTTCGCGATGGCAAAGATAGGAATGCCGATCACCGAAAGTATTAGATACTTCGGCAATAACAACACGCAAGCGCGCTTGGGTATCATAGGCCAGCCAAAAACTGACAGGGTTGAACACGTGACCCAGGAGACGCGGCTGCGCCAAAAGCATCAGTTGCCCTTGGGCCTGCTCGGCCAATCCATGCGCGGCCAAAACAGCGCGCGCCCAACTGGCCCCCGCTCCTTTTTTGGGCGCACCGCCATGGTCAAGATCCCGTAGGGCCGCAAGATTTCCCTTGTTGCGGCCAAACAATGCGGGGGCAATCAGATCATCCGCCTCTGCATCAAGCATCACGTAATCAATGGAATATCGAAACGCATTTTCCACAGCGCCCCTGCGGCCATGAAACGTTTCGCCTGCGATATAATCCACCGATGATGACACTGCTTTCTCCCGTCAGACCGCCGCGACCATGCGATCCCGTTCGGCCATGGCATTGACCACATCAATCGCACTGGCCAACCCGTCCTCGTGGAACCCATTTTTCATCCACGCCCCGCAGAACCAAGTGTTTCCAGTGCCATTCATGGCCCGCACCATGCCTTGCGCAGCTAATGCGGCCAAATCATAAACGGGATGACGGAAAGTTGCTGTGTCATAGATCAAATCATCTGCAATTTCACCGCGGCTGTTCAATGTCACAAACAGCGGGTCAGATTTTGGGATGGGTTGCAGGCGGTTCATCCAATAGGTCAGATCAATTGGGCCACCGCTATGGCCTGCGCGCTCGGTGTAATTCCAACTTGCCCATGTGACTTCGCGCAATGGCATCGCGCGGCGATCTGCGTGCAACACCATTTCATTAGGCTGATAGCGGACTGCGCCTAGGGCGGCTTGTTCTTGCGCGGTCGGATCCGCCAAAAGCGCCAAACTGTCATCAGAATGTGTTGCAAAGACCACCTCGTCAAAGCGCTGCCATTGGCCATCACGGCGGATCTCAACACCGCCCGCCACGCGCTTGACCTTGTCCACGCCGGCATTGGTGACGATGGTCACACCACGCTCGCTCAACGCGCGCTCAAGCCGCGTGACATATTCAATAGAGCCGCCATGCACAGTCCACCATTGGTGTTGGCCTGACGCCTGCAGCAAGTTGTGGTTTTGGAAAAACCGCACAAGGGCCTGGGCGGGGAAATCCATGATCTCCTCTTTTGGGGTCGACCAAATCGCGCCAGAAATTGGGGTCAGATAGTAATCGCGAAACCACGCGCCCATACCCAACTCATCCATGAACTCGCCCAAGGTTTGTGAGCTGTCATTGGCCAAACTGGCCGCCTGCGCGTTAAAGCACATGATGTCGGCCAACATGCGCAGATATTGCGGCCGCATAAGGTTTTTGCGTTGCGCGAAGAGCGCCTTAAGCGAGTGCAGGCCATATTCAATCGCCCCGCCCCCGATTGAGGCCGCAAAACTCATGTCACTCTCGACAACAGGAACCTGTAGCTCTTCGAACAGACGCACTAAATTAGGATAGTTGACGTAGTTGAATACGATGAACCCCGTATCGACAGGCTGATCGCGGTGGCGGCCTGCAACCACAGTGCGCGCATGCCCCCCAAGGCGATGCTCCGCTTCAAACAAGGTTACCTTGGCATTTGGCGCAAGGTAATAAGCGGCCCCCATCCCTGAGATCCCTCCCCCGATGACGGCCACAGTGCGAGGGGGGGCGGGAGGTGTTTCAAATGGCACGGATGCTTTCCTTGTTAGTGTTCTTTCTCTGTCTAGCCAAGTTTACGCCCCCTGTCGCGCCTTGGATTAAAAATTGCCTCAATTTTTTCTAAGCGTGCGTCAAAGTTCGAAGAGCGGACGGCCCTCACGATAATTTTTTGATCCAACCCTGTAACCTGCGCGTAACCGTGTTATGCTCGACCTTGATGTTCATAATTTGACGGCAGGTAACCCTCGCGATGCACATTGCGCGCAAGGTCGGCATGAGTCAGCCCCCGCTGATGCGGAACCGCTGATGTCAAAACCGCTGACCCCTCCCCCCCTCAAGGCGCAGTCCTGCGAATGGATCGCCGAAGTGATGGCGATTGCGCAAGATCGTGATCAAGCGGCCTTCGCTGCTTTGTTTCGGCATTTCGCCCCACGCGTGAAAGCCTTTTTGATCAAATCAGGCGCGGATGAGGCGCTGGCGGAAGAATGTATGCAGGATGTGATGGCCACCCTGTGGCGCAAAGCACATCTGTTTGATCCCGCACGGGCCTCGGTCGCGACATGGATTTTCACCATCGCGCGGAACCGCAAGATTGACCTGTTGCGCAAATATGCACGACCAGAGCCAGAAGATTTACCATGGGGGCCAGAGGCAGAACCCGACCAAGAAGATGTTCTTGCCCTCCAACAAGAGAGCCGCAAACTGGCAGAAGCCATTAAAAGACTACCTCAGAAACAAAGAGTTTTGATCGAAAAAGCCTATTTTGGGGATCTCAGCCACGGCGAGATTGCAACAGAAACAGGCCTGCCCCTTGGCACGATCAAATCGAGAATTAGGTTGGCGCTAGAGAGATTGCGTCATAACATGAGCCAAGCGACCAAATGACCGAAGTAAAACACCATATCAGTGACGACTTTTTGATCGGCTACGCAGCAGGCAGTTTGCCTGCGGCTTTCGATCTTGTTGTCGCCACTCATGTCTCGCTCAGTGATGACGCCCGCGCAAGGCTGCATGCCTTTGATGCGGTTGGCGGCTGCATCCTAGACGAAATGGACGAGGCCCCCCTTGCACAGGACAGCTTTTCTAAAACCCTGAGCCTTATCAATGAAAGCGCCGCATCAGAATCGACCAGCTCGCAGAATCAAACTCGGTCAGAAGATGGCATTTTCCCTGCCCCGCTGCGCGATATGATTGGATGCGATTTGGCAGATGTGAAATGGCGCCCAATTGGGATGGGCTGCAAGCAAGCGATTATCAGCGAAGGCAAGGACGCGACCGCGCGGCTTTTGTTCATTCCAGCAGGCCAAGCGATGCCCCGCCACACACACCGCGGAACCGAAATGACCTTGGTGCTTCAAGGGGCCTATCGTGATGAAACCGACCGTTTCGGGCGTGGTGACATCGAAATTGGCGATGAAACCATGAACCACACCCCTGTGGCTGAGGCGGGCGAAGATTGCATCTGCCTGATTGCCACCGATGCGCGCCTGAAATTTGAAGGCCTCTTGCCGCGTATCGCGCAAACATTCCTGCGCATCTGATCAACTGGCCGCTTTCCATTCACGCCCTGCTTGGCTAGGCAGGGGCGTGAACAGGCGAAAGGGCGCTCTCATGTCCAACAAAGTCGTGCTTATGGGTGTAAAAGGCGGGCCTGCAATTCGCCCCAATGGCCCAATGCCCACCTCTAGCTTGCTTGAGATTGCAGGGCGCAGCTGTGTTGTGGATTGCGGACTTGGTGTGTCCAAGGGGCTTGTGCAGACAGGGCTTTCGCTCAAATCGCTTGATCTGATTTTCATCACCCATCTTCATTCAGACCATATTTTGGAATTGGGTGGATTGATCCACACCGCTTGGACATCTGGCCTTGCCACCCCTGTCCATGTTTACGGCCCCATAGGCATTGGTGCAGTATGGGAAGGGTTCCTTGCGGCCCTTGCTTTCGACATTGACCTACGCATTGATGATGAGGGCCGCCCCGATTTGCGTGGGTTGGTGACGATCACCGAATATGATGAGGGCATCGTGGCAAATCTGCCAAATGGCCTAGTGGTGCGCGCGTTGCGGGTTGATCACCCCCCCATTATTGATTGCTTTGCGCTACGCTTTGACAGCCCTGACTGGTCAGTCTGTTTTTCAGCCGATACCGCATATTTCCCGCCTTTGGCCGATTTCGCCCGTGGATGTGATCTCTTGATCCACGAAGCCATGCTTGAGGCAGGGGTGGATCGCCTGGTCGCCCGCACCACGGGCGATGGGGCAAAACTCAAAGCGCATATTGCGCGCGCTCATACAGAGGCCCGCGATGCTGCCGAAATTGCACAAGCTGCTGGCGTGCCGCGTCTGGCCCTGCACCACCTTGTGCCCGCAGATGACCCCGAGATCACAACCGATCACTGGCGCGCAGCCTGTGCAAATGCGTTCTCAGGCGAGATCATCATCGGTTACGATGGATGTGTGATAAAGGGGCCAAACTCATGAGCAAAAAGCGCAAATTCGGGCCAGATCGTGCCGAGCTTTGGTTTCGCTTCTGCTTTTCCTTGGTGGGTGTGGCCGCGCTTGGCGGTGCTGTCGCGTATCGCGGCCTGCCATCTGGCCCCGCAATGGCCGAGATTGGCATCATTGCGGGTGGGTTTTTCATTGGCAGCGCGATTTGGTCAGCATGGCGTTTGATTACGCGCGATCATCCCTAAGCCTCCCATGACCGAATTCGTCTACAGCCCCCCAAACACGCCCCTTGAATTGATCCATGAGGATCATGAACTGCTGGTCGTCAATAAGCCCGCAGGTCTTTTATCTGTTCCAGGCAAGGGGGAGCATCTGAAGGATTGCCTGATCACCCGCCTGCAAGCCGCCTTTCCTGAGGCCCTTTTGGTGCACCGGCTGGATATGGATACCTCTGGCGTGATTGTCTTCGCGCGCACCCCTGCCGCACAGCGCCATTTGGGGCTGCAATTTGAAAAGCGGATGATGAAGAAATCCTACCTCGCCTTGGTCTGGGGCCAAGTTGACGGTAAAGAGGGCGTGATTGATCTGCCACTGATTGTGGATTGGCCAAACCGCCCCTTGCAAAAAGTCTGCCACGAGACGGGCCGCGCGGCTGTGACGGAATGGAAGGTCTTGCGGCATGACGAGACAAGCACACGGATGCGGCTGTTCCCCCAAACGGGCCGCTCGCACCAATTGCGCGTCCATATGCGGGAATTGGGACATCCAATTTTGGGCGATCCGTTCTATGCTACAGGGCCTGCACGCGACTTTCCGCGCCTCATGTTGCACGCAGAAACCCTGCGTCTGCGCCACCCTGATGGCGGGCGTGGCATGACCTTTCGTGCGAAAAACCCGTTCTAGGAACTGCGGCGCTTTGTCATGCCATAATTAGAATAATTCTAAAAATTGGGCCTGTAAGGCGCGAGTTAGCTTTCCTATATCGAGGGGGTAATGGCAAAAAAGGAACCTCCCCCATGGGCTTACGTATCAATGACATTGTCCCCAATCTTGAACTGACCACCGATCATGGCACCTTTAAATTCCATGACTGGATTGGCGATCAATGGGCCATTTTATTCTCTCACCCCAAAGATTTCACACCCGTCTGCACCACGGAATTCGGCGCAGTCTCGCAGCTTGGCGCAGAATGGGCCAAGCGCGGCACCAAAGTTATTGGCCTTTCCGTGGACAGCGTGGAAGAGCATGGCAAATGGAAATCAGACATTGAAAGCTTTGCTTCCGCCAAGGCCGAATTTCCAATCATTGCAGACCTTGATCTAACCGTGTCCAAAGCCTTTGATATGCTGCCAGCCGAGGCCTACCTGCCCGATGGTCGCACCGCCGCAGATAGTGCAAGCGTGCGTTCGGTCTTCATCATTTCGCCTGACAAGAAGGTGCAATTGATCATGACCTACCCCATGTCGGTTGGGCGCAATTTTGCCGAAGTTTTGCGCGCTCTGGATGCGTTGCAAGCCACCTTCGGACAGCCAATTGCAACACCTGCAAATTGGCAACATGGCCAAGATGTGATCGTGGCGCTCTCGCTCAATGACGATCAAGCGCGTGAAAAGTTTGGCGAGATTGATGTGAAATTGCCTTACCTGCGCACCACGAAACAGCCAAGCTAATCAAAAAAACCCCCGACACTCGGGGGCTTTTTATTTTACGCGGCAGTGCCGTTGCCTGTAATGGCGTAATTCGGTCTATGCAGATGCACGACCGTGCCAATCGGCAATTTTTCATAAAGCTCGATGACATGCGCGTTGACCATACGCACGCAACCCGATGACGCGCTGGTGCCGATTGACCAGGGCTGTGGCGTGCCATGAATGCGCAAATAGGTGTCACGATCCCCGTCATAAAGATAAAGCGCGCGCGCACCCAATGGGTTTTCTGGCCCACCTGGGACACCGCTTGCAAATTCTGCGTAAAGGTCTGGTTCGCGCGCAATCATCGCGGCTGTTGGTTGCCAACTGGGCCATTCAACCTTGCGGCGGATCGTATATTGCCCAGGCGCTTGCAGGCCCGAACGGCCAACAGCCACGCCGTAGCGCATAGCCGTGCCATCATCGAGAATGTAGTATAGATATTTTGCAATCGGGTCGACATGCACATGACCTGGCACCATGCCAGCCTTATGCACAATCCGTGTCGGCATCAGCCGGGGATGTAACCCCCACGGGTTTGGGCCTTGTGGTTCGGGGCGCTCAATCGTCTCGTCAAAGCCTACGGCATCTTGTGCCACGGCTGGGGTCGCAAGAAAAGCGGCGCTGCCTGCAAGAAACTGTCTGCGATCCATAGCAAAATCCATCGTTATGGGGCCAATTTATTAGCCGAAATATGCCGCAACTGCCCCTAATGACACAAGAACATCACGCATTGGGGCGGTTAACATTTGCGTCAGTGACGCCTTGGTAAAAATCCCCGCAACCAAGGCTGCGGGGGTTTTCTTAGTCTCAGGCGGGGCTTACTCCGCTGATGCTTCTTCTTCGCTGCGTTCTTCGCCAGTCTCTTGGTCAACCATTTTCATGGCCAAACGCACTTTGCCGCGGTCGTCAAAGCCCAAGAGCTTCACCCAGACCTCTTGGCCCTCCTGAAGAACATCGCTTGGATGGTTCAGACGGCGGTTTTCGATCTGGCTGACATGAACGAGGCCATCGCGCTTGCCGAAGAAATTCACGAAAGCACCGAAATCAACGATTTTGACAACTTTGCCTTTGTAAACCTTGCCTTCTTCAGGCTCAGCCACGATGGAATAGATCATATCATAGGCCGCTTTGATGGCGTCTTGGTTCGCACTTGCGATCTTGATGATGCCATCATCATTGATATCAACCTTCGCGCCCGAGGTTTCCACGATCTCGCGGATCACTTTACCGCCAGACCCGATCACTTCGCGAATCTTGTCGGTTGGGATTTGCATGGTCTCAATGCGTGGGGCATGTGCCGAGAACGCATTGGCCGAAGACAGTGCCTTGGCCATTTCGCCAAGGATATGCATCCGCCCTGCTTTCGCCTGCGCAAGCGCCTTTTTCATGATTTCAGGGGTGATCCCTGCAACCTTGATGTCCATCTGCAGCGAGGTGATCCCCGCTTCAGTGCCTGCCACTTTGAAATCCATGTCGCCAAGGTGATCTTCATCACCAAGGATATCGGTCAAAACAGCGTAGGAGCCATCTTCTTCCAACACCAGACCCATGGCCACACCCGCAACAGGGGCTTTCAGCGGCACGCCTGCATCCATCATCGACAAGGAACCACCACAGACCGAAGCCATTGAGGAAGACCCGTTCGACTCCGTGATCTCAGAAACCACGCGGATCGTGTAAGGGAAATCAGTTGGCGCAGGCAGAACCGCCTGCAACGCACGCCAAGCCAGCTTACCATGGCCGATTTCACGGCGGCCTGGTGAGCCAACACGCCCAACCTCGCCCACAGAATAGGGGGGGAAGTTGTAATGCAGCAGGAAGTTTTCTTTGAAATTGCCATGCAGCGCATCGATGAATTGCTCATCATCGCCTGTGCCAAGCGTGGTCACAACCAAGGCCTGAGTTTCACCACGGGTGAACAGCGCCGAGCCATGCGTGCGGGGCAGAAGACCCGTTTCGCTGACAATCGAACGAACCGCATCCAACGCACGGCCATCAATCCGCTTGCCGTCTTTCACAACAGAACCACGCAGAACCGAAGATTCCAGCTTCTTCAGTGCCGAACCAAGGTTTTCATCTGCCAATTCTTCTTCGGAAAGCTGCGCTTTGATCGCTTCTTTTGCGGCGGATACAGCGGCAACGCGGTCTTGTTTATCAAGGATCGCATAGGCGTCACGCATCTGCGCTTCACCCAAGGATTTCACCTTTTCATACAGCGCGCTGTAATCGGGTGGGGTGAAATCAAACGGCTCATTCGCCGCAACTTCTGCCAGATCAATGATCAGGTCAAGCACGGGCTGCATTTGCTCATGGGCAAATGTGACCGCGCCGAGCATTTCATCCTCGGTCAGCTCATAGGCCTCGGATTCAACCATCATCACGGCGTCTTTGGTGCCCGCCACAACCAAATCCAAACGCTGGTCGGGGTTGTTGCGCAGACCCTGCATATCGTCAACGGTCGGGTTCAGGATGTATTCCCCATCCTCAAAGCCCACGCGGCAGCCTGCAATCGGCCCCATGAAAGGCACGCCCGAAATGGTCAGCGCTGCAGAAGCGGCGATCATCGCAACGATGTCGGAATCATTCACCAAATCATGGCTGAGAACCGTACACATCACGAGAACTTCGTGCTTGAAGCCCGAAACGAACAAAGGGCGAATGGGTCGGTCGATCAAGCGCGCGGTCAGCGTCTCTTTTTCGGTAGGACGCGCTTCGCGCTTGAAAAAGCCACCAGGCACCTTGCCTGCGGCGTAGTATTTCTCTTGGTAATGCACAGTCAGCGGAAAGAAATCCTGACCTGGCTTAGCTTCTTTGGCGAAGGTCACATTTGCCATAACGCTGGTTTCCCCAAGCGTTGCGATCACTGTGCCATCTGCCTGACGGGCAACCTTGCCCGTTTCTAGGGTGAGGGTTTCCTCGCCCCATTGAATCGATTTTTTCACTTCGTTGAACATCATCATTTCCTGTGTGGAAGCACTCCCAAGCCCACTCGGGTCTTCCGTTTCATTGGCGGCCCCATTGCCGCCGACCCCCTTCATCATCCCATGCGCCGGGGTCGTTGCGTCACGTCTCAGATGCGCGCCACATAGCGCAGATTGTGCGATATGAAAAGCATAGACAGAAATCGCGCCTGAAATATCCAATGATCAAATGAAAAACGCCCGCTGACAGGATCAGCGGGCGCTTCAAACTGATAAAGGCAAAGATTAGCGGCGGATACCCAAACGCTCGAGGAGCGACTGGTAACGCGCTTCGTCTTTCCCACGCACATAATCCAGCAACTTGCGGCGCTGAGCAACAAGCTTAAGCAAGCCGCGGCGCGAATGGTTGTCTTTTGCGTGAGTTTTAAAATGCTCAGTCAGCGTAGTGATGCGCGATGTCAGGATCGCGATCTGCACCTCGGGGGAACCAGTGTCGCCCTCTTTGGTGGCAAATTCTTTGACCAAACGGTTCTTTTCTTCAGCAGTAATCGACATCGGGCTCTCCTTTACATTAGAGGGTTGCAGCACAGGCCGGGATGTCGTCCAGCAAGGCCATTTCCCCACAGCGCAAGCGCCATGGATTGCGGCCACATAGGGGGGAATCATCTAAATGAAAAGGCTTTTTTGATCTGCGCCGCCCAGGTCCGTTAACCTTGAGCGCAAATTTTCATCCAAAACCGCAGCGATTTATGGCATCTTCGGGCTTCGCCATACGCCGTTCATCGGCGCACGGCATCACGCATCTGCTGCTGCTATAGCATCAGATTTTGCCATTAGGGCAAGGTTCGCGCCACATCACGCAAATCCGGTGATCTTTTGAGGGTATCGCATAATGTGCGGGAGTGGGTGATGCTTGCGCTTACGGGTTTGATCAGTTTGATCGCGGCGGGCTATGCCGCTGCAGGTATATTTAGCCTGCAATTGGATGAGGCCGAAGACGGGCCTGCGGAAAATGATCCGCAGATCACACCCCTGACCCTAAATTCTGCCCTGCTTGGGTTTTTGATAATGGGGGGCGAACAGCCTGACGCATTGATGGGCAGCGATGGTAACGATGAAATTCTCGGCGAGGATGATGATGACATTTTGCTCGGCGGTTTGGGACGGGACGTTCTATATGGCGGCACGGGCGATGACCTGATTGGTTTAGATCGCGATGATGTGGCGTTTGGTGGCTTCGGTGCAGATACATTCGCGCTGTCCATTGATCCGCTCAATGGCTCCGACCAGCTTCCGGAAATCGCTGATTTCTCCCGCGGCGCCGATAAACTGGTGGTGAATTTAGCAGGCGACTGGGGCAGCGCCCCGACTGTCACCTATGACAACACCACCCTTCCTGGAAATACCACGCTCTATGTCAATGATATGCCGGTTGCATTTCTCAGCGACCTCTCCGACCTATCCGTTGATGATCTTGAATTTAATCTCCCCGTTGGCGTGAGCATCGCCGACATTGCGCCGCGTTTCCCCGATCTGCTTGGGCCGAACACGCCACCTGCGCCCACTGGGCCAGTTTCTTCCCCGACACTTAATCTGCCAGAGGCCGATACCCCAGACCCAAGCCTCTCCGATTTGATTGACGAAAGCCTCGCACCCGCCGTTGAGGCGCGCACCGACATGGCCGACAATCTTGGCCCCGTCTCAAACGATGCAATAACGGGCAGCGATGGGAATGACACAATCACAGGCGGCCTCGGCAATGATGCAATATTTGGAAATGACGGCAATGACAGCCTCACGGGCGGGGCAGGTCATGATCTCATTCTGGGCGGCGCTGGCAATGATCGCATTGACGGGATCGTTGATGAGGCCGCAGGGGGCAGCGCTGACGATTTATCAGGCGATGAGGGTAACGACACCATCATCGCAGGCGCGGGCGATACCGTATTCGCGGGCAGTGGCGCAGATTTAATTATCGCGGCACCCTTGCTGCAACAGGCAAGCACCGCCGCACATATCCTAGACTTCGACCCTCAAGAGGATCGGATTGAACTTCTCTATGATCCGACCACAAACCCTGACCCAAGCCTTGAACTGCGTGAAATAGATGGCAGGACAGATGTCTATCTTGATGGCAATCTCGCCCTATCCCTGAGTCAGATAACGGGCCTAAGTCCTGACAATATCGATCTGCGCGCAATTGGAGGCACGTCCTAAAGAAAATGCGCCCGTAAGGCGGCCAAAACCGCCTTAGGCTGTTCTTCGGGCATGAAATGGCCTGTATTGGCCACGGCCTGCCCCGTTACGTTTTCCGCCCATGCCCGCCAGATCCCCAAAGGATCACCCGTGCGCGCGGGAAAGCCTGCCTCAGCCCAGAGAAAGCAGAGGGGCGCCGTGATCATCCGACCCGCCGCCCGATCTTCTGCATCCAATCCGCGATCAAAAAATGCACCCGCGCGGTAATCGTTGCACATTGCTGCAATGCGCGCTGGATCAGCCGCTTGGGAGCGATAGGCGGCCAAAGCCGCGTCAGAAAAGGCGCTTAGATCTTTGGCATATGTCCATGAGGCCAATGTCCAATCCATATAGGCCAGCCCATCTGTCGTGATCATCCGCTCGGGCAAAGGGGCGGGCTGCGCAAGGAACGTCCAGTGATAGGCCTTCATCGCCAATTCCGCATCCCATGCCGCCCAAAAATCACAGGTCGGAACGATTTCCAAAATCGCCAAACGCTCAATCCTATCAGGATGATCCAAAGCAAAGCGATAGGCCACGCGTGCGCCGCGATCATGCCCCGCAATATGGGCCTTTTCGATCCCGAAATGATCCATCACGCCCGCCACATCCAAGGCCATTTCACGCTTGGAGTACATGCGATGTTCTTCATCGGCGGCGACAACTTCACTCTCACCATAGCCGCGCAAATCAGGGATGATCACATAAAAATCGCGGGCCAAATCGGGCGCGACTTTCGACCAGCACATATGGTTTTGAGGATAGCCATGGAGCAAAATCAAGGGCGCACCATGACCGCCATGATGCACTGAAAGCGTGATCCCGTTGGTTTTGATTTGTTCTTTCACAAAACCTGAAATCGCGCTGTCCATCGGTGCCTCCAAGATCAATTCCACAAAATTGGCGTGGTCGAATAGGGAATATAGAGCGGGTGTTTGGGATGACCTTCCTTCGACAATCCCAAATGGTAAAGCGGTTTTTCAACTTGGCGCAGCAATGCCGCCACCTGCGCCCCCCGCCCCAAAAACGCCCCATGCGCCCCCCATGCACAGATGATCTGATGCGCTGCAGTTGTGCATTCTAAAATGGCATCATCATTGGCAGGCCCAATCGGATCAGCGGCGGCACGCATCGCGCGGGGGTCTGTGTCGCGCCATGCGAAAATATTCACCACTGTGAAGCTGCCAAACCCAAGCGCGCGCGCACGCCGTTCGCAGCGCTCGACTGTGGGGTCGTTTTGAGTCTCGGTCGCGGTGGAGGGGTTCAGCATCACAAACCCCACGCGCTGGCCTGCGCCTTCCCAAATCCGCGTGAGGCTATAGCGATAGGCCTCGCAATCGGAATAGACCGCCTCTGACGCGGCATCACCCTTTTGGAACGCGCGGCGGATCACAGGTTGAACACGCGGCTTGGATGCAGCTCGCCCCCCATATACCGCCCAATGGCAACAGGCCGCCCCTCAAAACTGGCCCATGCTTGATCACCATAATTGGGTGCAGCATCCATCACCTGCCCAGGGTTTCCAACCCGCAGGCGCTGCGCGCCTTCTGAGGTTGCGCGCAAATGTGGTAAACCGTCCAACGCATGTTCGAGTGGCAAGAGAGCCGCATCAAGCGCCGTGGTTTTTGCGGCCAATTCAACCTGTTCCAAGCTCACAGCATCATCCAAGTCAAAAGGCCCCGACCACAGACGGCGCAACCACGCAACATGGCCATAACAGCCCAATGCGGCACCCAAATCGCGCGCAATCGCGCGCACATAACCACCCTTGCCGCAGACCATCTCTAAGACAGCAGTCTCAGGGTTTTTGCGCGAAACTAGATCAAGCGTCTCAACGTAAAGCGGTCGCGCGGATAGTTCCACATCTTCGCCCGCCCGCGCCAAGGCATAGGCGCGCTGGCCATCTATTTTCACAGCTGAATATTGCGGCGGAATTTGCGTGATATGCCCCCGAAACGCGGCTACGCCCGCACGAATATCGTCATTACTGGGCCTCAGGTCAGAGCGCGCGATCACCTCGCCCTCGGCATCATCAGTATTGGTCGCCGCGCCAAAGGTGACTTCAAACTCATAGGCTTTGAGGGCATCGGTGATGTAAGGCACCGTCTTGGTTGCTTCGCCAAGCGCCACCGCCAAAAGACCTGTCGCCTCAGGATCAAGCGTACCTGCATGGCCCGCTTTATTCGCATCCAACGCCCATTTCACTTTGTTCACCACAAAGTTGGAACTCACCCCCGCAGGTTTATCGACAATCAACCAGCCTGAGATGTCGCGTCCCCGTTTGCGCCGTGCCATGCGTGATCCTTCCAAAATCCAAGAGGGGTCGCGTTACTCTAGGCCTGTTTGCGCGTCAACCACAGCCCCTAAGATCGGCCCAAGGGGCAAACCGAAATCCGCGCGCCCCAATTGCGGCGCATAGAAGCGGGATACGTTTCCGTCCAAAAACAGCGCGTTGTTGATGGCGAAATGATCCCGAAACACGCGGGCAAATTGGTGGAATGTGACAGGCGCATCAGAAATCACCGCCACAACAGATGTCCCCTCCATCCGAACGCCAACGCCGTTGCGAATATATCGCGATGTGCTATCGGGCAAAAACGCGGGATGCAACGCACCATCAATCACCAACATCGGGCCAGATTGTGTCGCATATTCGCAAACGGGTGGCGCGGCTTCAAAGCTGCGCGCCTCAATCACCGCGGCCTTCCCTGCATTTAGGCAGAACACGCCATTTGGCAGAAGGCCAAAATTACCTGGCCCATCAGATGTGATGATCCGCATCTCCTCTTGGCCTTGCTCAACATAAAGACCGACAGGTCGGCGATCAGGGTGATACATCCCGCCATTCATCGCAAAGGCCAAAACCTGATTTTCAGGCAAGCTGTCTGCCACATTGAGGAAGGAACCAAAAATCTCGCCCGCACCATTGCGTAGAAAGAGCCGCATCTGAGCGCGGGTCAGATCAATTTCACAAGCGGTGAAGGGCGTTTCCTCAAAGTGAAAATCCGCGCAAGATACAGGCGCCTGATCCGCCCATAGGACTGCAGGACCGCCTCCGCCCAGCGCGCATAAGGCGCCCAAAAGCAGTGATTTAATCTTCCCCGTCATCGCGATCTGGGGCCTCGACATCGCGGCGCACTTTTTCATCGGCAAACATACGGCGCGTCTCGTCCATGCGATCAAAAGTTTCATCAATCAAAAACCGCAGGTCAGGTGCATATTTCAGCGTCATCTCACGACTGATGGCGCGGCGTAATTCGCCCGTGTTGCGCCGCAGCGCTGCCAAGGCTTCCTCGCGCTGACCACCGCCCAACGGCATCACATAAACATGCGCCACTTTGAGGTCTGGGGTCGCGCGCACTTCGCCCACTGTGATTGACAGGCGATTAAGCTCGGCATCATGCACTTCGCCGCGGTTCAGCACATCGGACAGAGTGCGGCGGATCAATTCGCCCACGCGCAACTGGCGCTGTGACGGGCCTGGCCCCTCATGGAACTTGTTTTTTGCCATCCGCACTCTCCTGAGTCTCTGTCGCATCTAGGCGATCATGGCCCGCCTCGCAAGCGCGGGCTTTCCGATTTGCATCGCTTGGGGTAGAGGGAAGGGAACACAGGAGGATGGCATGAGCGAGTCAATCGGGATCATCATTACAGGCGCATCAGGCCGCATGGGGCGGATGTTGATCGAAACCGTAGAGGCCAACCCCGCCACCCATTTGGTCGGCGTCACCGAACGCCCAGGCCATACATGGATCGGTCAGGATTTGGGCGCAGCCATGGGGCGCGGTGAGATGGGTGTGCCAGTCGTGGACGACCTTCTTGAAATTTTGCCCAAAGCCAAAGCCATCATCGACTTCACATCGCCTGAAGCCACGGTGGCGCATTCAGTTTTGGCGGCCCAAGCCCGTGTGGCCCATGTCATTGGCACAACGGGCATGGATGATGCAGCGCTTGCAAAACTCAAGGCCGCCGCCCGCCATGCCACCATCGTGCGCGCAGGCAATATGAGCCTTGGGGTCAACCTGCTCGTGCAGATCACCAAACAGGTGGCCGCTGCATTGGATGAGGATTTCGACATTGAAATCGTGGAGGCGCATCACAACCGCAAGGTTGATGCACCTTCTGGCACGGCCATCATGCTCGGCGAAGCCGCCGCAGAGGGGCGGGGGGTTTCCCTTGCAGATGTCCGCGATGCAGGCCGTGACGGGATCACGGGCGCGCGGGAGGCGGGCGCAATAGGTTTTTCCGCCATTCGAGGCGGCGACATTGTCGGCGAGCATGATGTGATCTTTGCGGCGGCAGGGGAACGTCTTGTCCTGCGCCATATTGCAACGGATCGCGCCATTTTTGCGCGCGGCGCCCTCAAGGCCGCTATTTGGGCACAAGACCAAGGCCCAGGTGAATTTTCTATGCTGGATGTGCTTGGACTGTGATCTAAGCCGCTCTATCTTTCGTAACACAGCAATAGATGTTCGGTACGGAGCGGACTATGCTGAACAGATTGGCGCTCGGCACAATGCTTGGTGTCTTGATTGTGGCGGATGCCGCAGCGGCGGAAGGCTTTACGCCCGTGACGGATCGCGCAAGGTTCGTTTCTTTGATCGAAGGGCGCGAACTTACCCGTTTTGGCATTCGATTGACGGTTGAGCCTGATGGCGACATCACGGGCCGCGCCTTTGGACGCCCAGTTACGGGGGATTGGGCGTGGCAAAGTGGCTATTTCTGCCGCAATCTCAGCTTTGGCGCAGAGCCATTAGAATATAATTGCCAATTGGTGGAGGAGCGGGAGGGCACCCTGCGATTTACGGCTGATGAGGGTGCGGGCATCTATGCTGACCTGACACTGCGCTAGGCGGCAGGGCTAGCATCAAAAATCAATGGCGATGCCTTTTTTCTCCCAATCGCCATAGCGCACGGGTTCGGGGCCATCGCGCCCCCCAAGCTCCTTGGGCAATTCTACCGCTTTCGCCTCAGCGCGGCGGGCTTCCGCCTCAGCCAAGGCCCGCTGTGCAGCGGGCGGCAGGTCACGCTTGTCCGTCTTAGTCTCACTCATAGCGGCCTCATAGCGCAGCAAAAGGGCTGCACGATTGATCTCTGTCTCCCCCGTGATATACGGCAGCGAAACCCAGAGACAAGGATAGAAAATGGCGCGGACACGCGAAGAGGGTCGCCAAGACACCCAAGGTTTAGGCCCCCGCAAGGCCGCATTGGCCATTTTGCGCGCGGTTTATCTTGACCGCCAGATGGTCGCTCATCTCGACCAACCGCCCGGTCTTGCCCCCGAGGATCGCGCCCGCGCCGAGCGTTTGGCCCAAACGGTGCTGCGCCACACAGGCCGCATTGACACCTTGCTGTCAGCCTATCTTGAGCGCCGTCCACACCCATTGGCCCAAAATATTTTGCGCCTTGGGGTTGCAGAATTGTTGCTTGATGAAGCCGAAGCCTATGGCGTGGTCAACGCGGCTGTTGCCATCGCCAAACAAGGCCGCGCAACAGGCGGCGCGGCCGGTTTGATCAACGCTGTCCTGCGTAAGGTTGATCAAGAAGGGCGCGCAAGATGGGCGCAACTGGCCCCACAAACCTTGCCCGTTTGGTTGCGCAAAGCGGTTGGGGGGGCATGGGGCGAAACCGCAACCCGCGCGATTGAAGCCGCGCATGAGGCAGGTGCGCCAATTGACATCACATTACGCGACCAAAGCGCCCCCTTCGAGGCAGGTGAACCCTTGCCCACAGGCAGCATCCGATTGCCGCGCCAAACCCAAATATCCACGATAGGCGGCTATGAGGCGGGTGCGTTTTGGGTGCAAGATGCCGCCGCCGCCCTTCCTGTGAAACTCTTAGGCGATGTGTCAGGGCAACCTGCGCTTGATCTGTGCGCAGCACCTGGCGGCAAGACCATGCAGCTTGCAGCAGCAGGGGCGCAGGTCACCGCTCTTGATTTGTCGAAACACCGTATGGGCCGCGTGCGCGACAATCTACGCCGCACGGGCCTGTCGGCGGATATGGTCACGGCTGACGCGTTGGAATTCAACAGTGGCCCTTGGCCTATTATCGTGCTTGATGCGCCCTGCTCGGCCACTGGCACAATAAGACGGCACCCTGACCTGCCTTTCGTCAAATCCGCCCGTGAAGTGGAAGCGCTGACAAAGCTGCAAATGCAAATGCTTGATCATGCTATATCGCTTTTGGACACAGGCGGGCGCATGGTGTTTTGCACCTGCTCGCTCTTGCCCAATGAGGGTGAAAACCAAATCAAAGCCGCGCTGAAACGACACCCTAACCTCGCCGTCTTGCCACTTGATCCCACGGAACTTGGGGTTGATCCCGCATGGATCAGTGCCGAAGGCGGTCTGCGTATCTTGCCGCATCACTGGCAAGATCGTGGCGGAATTGACGGATTTTACATGGCGCTTTTGCAAAAGCGGTGACAGCGCAGGTTCAAGCCGCTACACAAAGCCACTCCACCGCCTGTCTCGCGGGTCGCTCCTCGGCGGGATTGGATGGTGCAACCTTGATTGGGGGGGCGACAAAGGTCGCTCAAAGCTCAAAACCCACCCACGGCGCCGAGCGCGTGGCGGTTTCTCATAATGCGTGGCAAGCAGACTGGGGCCTGCACCACATTCGCGCCCTGACCCTATCCCATGATGGGATGCGCCTTGAGGGTGAAGATGCATTTGCGCCGCGCAATGAAGAAGATAGTGCCATTTTTGCGGCCCGCATGGCCCAAACCCCTAGGGGCGGTTTGGGCTTTAGCCTCCATTTCCACGTGCATCCCACGGTCACAGCACAAAGCGACATGGGCGGACGGGCCGCCTCGTTCCTATTGCCAGATGGGCAAGTTTGGGTCTTGCGGCCAAGCGAAGGCGCATAGCTTGTTTTGCGCCCTTCGGTTTACTTTGACCCCGACCATCGAAATCCACGCGCGACAAAACAGGTGGTTCTCTTTTCCACGCTAGCAGATTATGGGGGCGCCATCGGATGGTGTTTTCTGCGCGCGCAATAGCACGGGGGCATCATGCGACCCCGTGATTGATGCAAATGCCAAGGAAACCCCATGACCGATCTCGCCCCCCTCTCCCGCGCCCTGATCTCTGTTTCTGACAAGACAGGTCTGATTGAGTTTGCCACGGCCTTGGCCGCACGGGGGGTTGATCTTTTGTCGACAGGTGGCACAGCCAAAGCCCTGCGCAAGGCAGGTCTTGCGGTGCGTGATGTCTCCGAGGTTACAAAATTTCCTGAAATGATGGATGGCCGCGTCAAAACCCTGCATCCGATGGTGCATGGCGGCTTGCTAGCTTTGCGTGACAATCCTGATCACCAAGCCGCCATGGCCGAGCATAACATCGCGCCGATTGATCTATTGGTGGTCAATCTCTACCCGTTCGAGGCGACTGTCGCCAAAGGGGCAAGCTACAAAGATTGCGTTGAGAATATCGATATTGGCGGGCCCGCGATGATCCGCGCTGCCGCAAAGAACCATGGTTTTGTCAGCGTTGTGACTGATCCCGAAGATTATGCCGCCCTTCTGGCCGAGTTGGATGCGCAAAACGGCCAAACCACGCTGAGCTTCCGCCAAACTTTGGCGCAGACCGCCTATGCCCGCACCGCCGCCTATGATGCGGCTGTCTCCACTTGGATGGCCAATGCTTTAGGCGATCCGGCACCGCGCCGCCGTGCTGTGGCAGGGCGTTTAGTGCAGTCTTTGCGTTACGGCGAAAACCCACATCAAGCGGCGGCCTTTTATACCGATGGCACAGGCCGTTCGGGCGTTGCCAGCGCGAAACAGCACCAAGGCAAAGCGCTGTCCTACAATAACATCAACGACACAGACGCAGCCTTTGAATTGGTCAGCGAGTTCTTGCCCGAGGGCGGCCCTGCCTGTGCGATTATCAAACATGCCAATCCCTGTGGCGTTGCCCGCGGCGCAAGCCTGACCGAAGCCTATTTGCGGGCCTTTGACTGCGACCGCACATCCGCCTTTGGGGGGATTATCGCCTTCAACCAACCGCTTGATGGCGCGACTGCAGAGGAAATCACAAAGATCTTCACCGAAGTTGTCATTGCCCCCGGTGCAGATGAGGAAGCGCGCGCCATTTTCGCCGCCAAGAAAAATCTGCGCCTCTTGACCACAGATGCGCTTGCAGACCCAAAAGCAGCCGCGATGACCATCCGCCAAGTTTCAGGCGGGTATCTGGTGCAAGATAAAGACAATGGCCAAATTGATCTGAGCGATTTGAAAGTCGTGACCAAACTCAAACCATCCGATGCGCAGCTCACGGATTTGCTGTTCGCATGGAAAGTGGCCAAGCACGTCAAATCGAACGCGATTGTCTATGTCAAAGACGGCGCCACTGTTGGCATCGGCGCAGGCCAGATGAGCCGTGTCGACAGTTCGCGCATCGCCGCGCGCAAGGCGCAGGATATGGCCGACATCCTTGGTCTTGCGCAAAGCCCCACGATTGGATCGGTTTTGGCCTCTGACGCTTTCTTCCCCTTCCCCGATGGTCTGCTTTCGGCTGCAGAGGCAGGGGCCAAGGCGGTCATCCAACCGGGCGGCTCCATGCGCGATGACGAGGTGATTGCTGCCGCCGATGAGGCAGGCCTTGCGATGGTCTTTACAGGAATGCGCCATTTCCGTCACTAAGGGGGCCATGATGACCCGTTTAACACTTATTTCCGCACTGTTTTGGATCATCCTTGATCAGGCCAGCAAATGGATCATGCTTTTGGTGCTTGATCTAGATCGTGTCGGACAGGTCTTGGTCATGCCGCCCTATCTGAATTTCATCATGGGTTGGAACCGCGGGATAAATTTTGGCCTCTTCGCCAACAGCCCCGACCTTCTGCGTTATGGTTTGATTGCTTTGGCGCTTGCGGTTTCTGCGTGGATGATCCAGCTGGGCCGCAACAGCCAGAGCAAACTCAGCGCGATTGCGGCGGGCTCAGTGGCAGGTGGGGCTTTGGGAAATGCGTTTGACCGCCTCTATCACGGGGCGGTTGTGGATTTCCTGAACATGTCCTGCTGCGGGATCAATAACCCCTATACGTTTAATATCGCAGATATCGGTATATTTGCGGGTGTGTTCGGGTTGCTCTTGTTTTCGAATGACGAAAAGCCCAAGGTATGAGAGAAACCTTGGCATGACGTGGCGCTTTGTGCCATGGAGGATTTTATGAGCCGCAAACCGCATATTCTCCTGACCTTTTGCGCCCTGATGGGCCTTGCCGCCTGTTCACAAGGCGACCCATCTTTGATGAATTTACGCGCCAACCAATCTGGCCCAGATGAATTTGCCATTTTGCCAACACGCCCCATTGAAATCCCAACGGATTTGGCGGCGCTGCCTGAACCAACACCCGGTGGCACAAACCGCACCGACCCAACCCCTGAGGCAGATGCGATTGCCGCGCTTGGCGGAAATGCCGCGCGCGGCGGTGGTGTAACCAACAGCCTTTTGGCCCACGCGACACGCTTTGGTATTGAAGAGGGCATCCGCGACCAATTGGCTGCGGAAGATTTGGCCTTCCGCCGTGACAATGATGGGCGGCTCTTGGAGCGGGTCTTCGGCGTGAATGTCTATTACCGCGCCTATCGCCCGATCTCCTTGGATCGTTATGCCGAACTTGAGCGTCTGCGCCGGGCGGGCATTCGCACCCCCGCCGCCCCCCCCGAGCCGCAGCCGCAGTAAGCCCGCATTGATCATCACTTTGTGACCGCGCCCTTGCGCGCGGCTTATTGAACCCTGTGCAGCGGCGGCCTATCTGTTTTTGCACATAGGCCAACCTAGGAGGTGTTATGCGCAGGATCATTGCGGCTTTAGTGGGGCTTGCATTGCTGCCAATCGGCACAGGCTACGCGCAAACCTCTGGCGATGTGACGAGCTTTACCTTGAACAATGGCATGGATGTGGTTGTGATCGAAGATCACCGCAGCCCCGCCGTTGTGCATATGGTCTGGTATCGCACCGGCGCGGCAGATGAACCTGAAGGCAAATCAGGCATCGCGCATTTCCTTGAACATTTGATGTTCAAAGAAACAGAAACCCGCGAAAGCGGAGAGTTTTCGAGCATTGTCGAAGAAAATGGCGGCGATGATAACGCGTTCACCTCGTGGGATTATACGGCCTATTTCCAACGCGTGGCAGCTGACCGCTTACCTTTGATGATGGAGCTTGAGGCCGATCGCATGGCCAATCTGCGCCTCAACCCTGATGAGGTGGATACCGAGCGCAGCGTTATATTAGAAGAACGCGCACAGCGCACAGATAGCAATCCAGGCGCGCTGTTTAACGAAGAATTCCGCCAATTGGCCTATCCAAGCCACCCTTACGGCATTCCGGTCATCGGGTGGCGCACGGAAATGGAGACGCTCAGCCGCGAAGATGCGTTGGCCTTTTACGAAACCTATTACGCTCCAAATAACGCGATCCTTGTTGTGGCAGGTGATGTGACCCCTGAGGAGGTGCGCAGACTGGCGCAAACCCACTACGGCCCGCTCGCTTCTGCAGAATTGCCCGCCCGCGCGCGGGTCGAAGATACCACCCTTCCACAAGATCAACGATTTGAATTTGCCGATGAACGTGTCGCGCAGCCTTATGTGATGCGCAGCTATCGCGCGCCAGAGCGCGACCATGGCGCGCAGGAAGACGCCGCAGCCCTCAGCCTGTTGGCTGAGATCTTGGGGGGTGCCCCTTCTACCTCCGTCTTGGGGCGCGCCTTGCAATTCGACACACAGCGCTCGGTCTTTGCGACTGCCTATTACTCAGGCCTCAGCCTTGACGACACGCAATTCACCTTGATCAATATGCCAAGCGCGGGCGTCACCCTTGCAGAGGCGGAAGCCGATCTAGATGAAGTCATTGCAGAGTTTCTAGAGCGCGGGGTTGATCCAAACCAGTTTGAAAGGATCAAATTTCTATATGAGGCCTCGGATATCTATGCGCGCGACAATGCTTCGGGGCTTGCGCGGCTTTACGGGATGGCCCTGACCTCAGGGCTTGAGGTGGAAGATGTCCAAAACTGGCCAGATGTGATTGCGGCCACCACGATGGACGATGTCATGGATGCGGCGCGGGCGCTGTTTGCAGATGCGCCACGCGTGACAGGCTATTTGACCCAAGCACAGGCGGCGGAGAATTGATCATGCCTTTCGTCAAACATATCTCTGCCGCACTTTTTGCTGTTATCTTCCTCGTCACACCGCTGCGCGCGGAAATTCAAATTCAGCCTGTCCTCAGCCCCAATGGCCATAGCGCATGGTTGGTTGAAGATCATTCAATCCCCTTTGTGGCGCTTGATATTCGTTTTGAGGGCGGCACGAATTTGGATGAACCCGGCAAACGTGGGGCGACCTATATGATGACAGGCCTGCTTGAGGAAGGCGCAGGCGATCTCACGGCACAGGGTTTTGCCGAGGCTGTGCAGGGCTTGGCCGCAGAATTTTCATTCTCATCCTATCGCGATACTGTGGCCATCAGCGCGCGCATGCTGACGGAAAATCGCGATGCGGCGGCTGCACTTTTGCACGAGGCGTTAAGCACTCCTCGCTTTGATGCCGATGCCATTGAACGGGTGCGGGGTCAAATTCAGTCAATACTGGCAAGCCAAGCGCAAGACCCAAATGCAATTGCAGGCCACACATTTAATGCCTTGGCCTTTGGCGACCACCCTTATGCATCCGCCGAAGAAGGCACCCCAGACAGCATTGCGTCCTTGACCCGCGATGATCTGATCACGGCTCATCGCAATGCTTTGGTCACATCACGGGTGTCTATTGGCGCATCGGGCGACATCACTGCCGAGGAATTGGGCGATCTCATTGACCGCCTTCTTGAGGGGTTGCCACAAACAGGGCCTGCTTTGCCCAGCATGGCAGGGTTTTCACCAAACACGCGCCAAGCCGTGATTGACTATCCAAGCCCACAATCCGTGATCCTCTTAGGGATGGAAGGGATTGCGATGGATGACCCCGATTTTTTCTCTGCCTTCGTGTTGAATGAAATCATTGGGGGCGGGTTCCGCGCGCGGCTTATGGAAGAACTGCGCGTAAAGCGTGGGTTGACCTATGGGGTTGGCACAAGCCTCTCGACAGCCGATTGGCAGCCCATGTGGCTGGGACAATTCTCCTCATCAAACGCCACCGTTGGCCAAGCACTAGAGCTGGTAGATCAAATCCTGCGCGATGTCGCGGAAAATGGTGTAACTGACGAAGAATTACTGCGCGCCAAACGCTATATGACGGGAGCCTATCCCCTTCGCTTTGACGGAAATGGATCCATTGCAGGGATCATGGCAGGGATGCAGCAAAACGGGATGCCGATTGACTATATCGCCAACCGCAATGCCTTCGTTGAGGCGGTCACATCTGAGGACATCGCCCGTGTCGCAAAACGGCTTTTGGATGTTGATAAAATGCTGACCGTGGTTGTGGGACAACCCGAAGGGCTGAACACCGCCCCTTAACGCGCGTTCCATTTCCGAATCGTGCAGGCGCGTGCTACTGATAGTGGCATGGGAAAGCCTGACCACAACATAAATGCCAATGAAGCCGTAGCGCGGCCGGTGATCCGCCAGCTTGATGAAGCGGCAATCAACCGAATCGCGGCAGGCGAAGTCGTGGAGCGGCCCGCCTCCGCGGTCAAGGAATTGGTGGAAAACGCGATAGATGCAGGGGCACGGCGGATCACAGTAGAAATCGCACATGGCGGCAAAACCTTGATCCGCGTCAGTGATGATGGCTACGGCATGGGGCCTGAAGATTTACCCATGGCCCTCTCCCGCCATGCGACATCTAAGATTGACGGCTCAGACCTGTTGAATATTCAAAGTTTCGGCTTTCGTGGCGAGGCGCTGCCCAGTTTGGGCGCGGTTGGCCGCCTGACCATCACCAGCCGCGCAGCTGGTGAGGATGGCCATGAGATATCTGTCTCGGGTGGACGGCAAGAGCGGATCAAGCCCGCCTCCATGTCACTTGGCACGGTGGTGGAGTTGCGCGATCTGTTTTTCGCAACCCCCGCACGACTGAAATTCCTCAAGACCGAACGCGCCGAAACCCAAGCAATCACCGATGTCGTCAAACGCCTCGCCATGGCCGGGCCCAGCGTTGGAGTCCAATTGATTGATTGCAGCGATGGCCGCCGCACTCTGTTTTCCGTTGATCCCGAAACAGGGGATCTCTTTGATGCGCTTTCCAGTCGATTGGGCCAAGTAATGGGCCGCGATTTCGTGGATAACGCCCTTCAGATTGACGCAACCCGCGAGGAAATTCGCCTCATCGGTCTGGCAGCTCTGCCAACCTATTCTCGCGGCTCTGCGGTGGCGCAATATCTTTTCGTCAATGGTCGCCCCGTCCGCGACAAACTTTTGATCGGGGCGCTGCGTGGGGCTTATGCCGATTTCCTCAGCCGCGATCGCCACCCTGCTGCGGCGCTCTTCATCGAATGCCCACCTGAACGGGTGGATGTGAATGTGCATCCTGCAAAGGCAGAAGTGCGGTTCCGCGAGGCGGGTGTCGTGCGGGGGTTGATTGTCTCTAGCTTGCGCCATGCCTTGGCCGAAGCGGGCCATCGCGCATCAAGCACAGTGGCCGCAGAAGCCTTGGGCGCCATGCGCCCCGAGGGTGGCGTGCCGCAGCGGGTCTATCAAGGTGGCTACTCGGCACCACAAACGCGGCCCAGCACCGATCGCAGCGCCTATGTGTTTCAAGCGCCCGAACAGGTTGGCCTCTCTGAAACAGCTCCCCAATTTGACGCCCCATCCCACCGCGTGGCAGATCCTGAAATCGCGCCCTCTTTTGCCGAAAACAGCCATCCTTTGGGGGCGGCCGCGGCACAACTGCATGAGAATTACATTATCGCCCAAACCGCCACGGGCCTTGTGATCGTGGATCAACACGCCGCCCATGAACGCTTGGTTTATGAGCGGCTGAAAAAACAGATGGCCACCAACGGCGTGGCGCGCCAGGCTTTGCTGATCCCTGATATTGTGACCCTTGGGCCTGATGCCGCCATTCTTCTGGAGCACGCTGACAGTCTTGCACAATTTGGCCTGACCATTGAGCCCTTTGGCGAAGGCGCACTTGCCGTGCGCGAAACCCCTGCCATTCTGGGTGCGGTCAACAGCGAGGCACTGCTGCGCGATATTTTGGACGAGATTGCCGATATGGGTGAAAGCCAAATGGTGCAGGCACGGATTGAGGCGATCTTGTCACGCGTGGCCTGTCACGGATCCATCCGTTCGGGGCGTGCAATGCGCGTGGAAGAGATGAACGCGCTTTTGCGCGAAATGGAGGGCACCCCGCATTCTGGTCAATGCAACCATGGCCGCCCCACATATGTGGAACTTGCCTTGAGCGATATTGAAAAACTTTTTGGTCGCAGGTGAGTAATGCAGCTTGATCTGTCAAATCCAATAATCCTTGGCGCACTCATTGGAGGGGTGATCCTCATTGCCCTTTTTTGGGTGACCCTTGCAGGGGTGAAAGCGGCCAATCGATCGGCTGCAATGATGGAACCCTTGGCCCGCAACCTTGGCGGTCTTGAAGCACGGGTGCAATCTCTTTCCGATGGGCAACAGCAACTATCGGGCGGGCTTGCGCAGGTGGTTGATCTGCAATCCAAGACCCAAGCACAAATGTTGCAGGCCATGGAGCGCCGCCTTGAGGAAGTGCAAAAGGGCATGAGTGAGACGCTGCACGGCACATCAACGCGCACAGCCCGCAGCCTTGGGGAATTGCAGCAGAAGCTCGAACAAATCGACCGCGCGCAGGCCAAGATTGAGAAACTGTCAGGCGATGTTTTGGGCCTTCAGGACATTCTTTCAAACAAGCAAACGCGCGGCGCATTTGGCGAAATTCAGCTCAATGATATTGTCTCAAAGGCGCTGCCCAGTGACAGCTACGCGTTTCAAGCGACCCTCTCAAACGGCAAGCGCGCCGATTGCTTGATCCATCTGCCTAAACCCCCTGGCCCGATTGTGATCGACAGCAAATTCCCGCTAGAGGCCTATGAAGCATTGCGCGCAGCAAAGACCGGACAAGAAACCCAAGACGCCGCCCGCGCCTTTCGCACATCTGTGCGCGGCCATATCAAGGCAATTTCTGAGCGCTATATTCTTGAGGGTGAAACCGCCGATGGCGCGCTGATGTTCCTGCCATCCGAAGCGGTTTATGCCGAATTGCACGCCAATTTCCCTGAGATTGTCCGCGAAGGGTTCGCGGCGCGGGTCTGGATTGTATCCCCCACCACCTGCATGGCCACGCTCAACACGATGCGGGCGGTTCTCAAAGATGCACGGATGCGCGAGCAAGCGGGCGCGATCCGCAAGCAACTGGGCCTGTTGCATCGTGATGTGGAACTGGTGTTTGAGCGGGTGAATAAGTTGAACACCCATTTTGGGCAGGCGCGCAAAGATATTGATGATATTTCAATCGCCGCAGAACGCGCAGGCAAACGGGCGATCAAGCTTGATAATTTCGATTTTGAGGAAATCGTCCCTGACCCAATGCCACCGCTTCCCGATAAATAGGTCAGCTCCGCGCGAAAACATGGGCGAGAATTTTGGTTAATTCCTGCACATCCGTTTCGGTAAAGGCATCCGCCTGATCGCTGTCGATATCAAAAACCGCAATTAACGCGCCCTCGGCATCAAAAACGGGCAAGACCAGTTCGGATAAGGTGCTGCTTGAACACGCAATGTGATCTGGAAACGCATTCACGTCTGCAACCAATTGGGGCACGCGACTGCGCGCGCAGGCCCCGCAGACCCCGCGCGAAAACGGGATCACCAAGCACCCATGCCCCCCCTGATAGGGGCCAATTTTAAGAGTTTCGGGCGCGGTGACGCGGTAAAAACCAACCCAATCAAACCGCGCATCGGCGTGATACACCCCGCAGGCGATGGTGGCCATCAGGGCGATCTGATCGGTTTCGCCATGGGTCAGGCTGTCAATCGTTGCGGCTAGGGTCGGGTAATCCATTGGGGTCCTCTTAATACTTCGCCTCGATATAGGCCATCCTGCGCTGCGAAGAAAGCTGCGCTTGGTAACCTTTCAGCAAGGAATTCGGACTAGCCTTTTGGTTGTGTTGCCCTCTCCATAGGTGATGAAATGGATGTGCGTCTGGATATTGAACCCATCCCTGACGGGTTGATCGTAAAGGTTTGCGCCAGTCGGGTGGATGCTGCCGCTGCCTTGGCCTTCCGTGATGCCTTTCGACAAGCCACCGCAAAAACCGAAGGTGCGCGGGTCATTTTAGATATGGAAGATGTGACCTTCCTAGATTCCAGCGGTCTTGGCACGCTTGTCGCCATGCGCAAATTCCTTGGACAGGATCGGCAACTTGAACTGACAACCCTCTCCCCCTTGGTGGATAAGGTTCTGCGCCTGACGGCGATGGATAAAGTCCTTGCAATTCACCCAAATAAGACCGCAGCGCTGAACCAAAGCGCATTACAACAGGGATAGATATTCAAGCATGCGGGGGCGCAACGATATGATGTGGAGTTTGACAAGCCATCCCCAGTCGGTGCGGCAAACATTGGCACAAATTTGCACATATCTGCGCGAATGCGACCGTGATGAAGGCCAGTGCTTAAATGTTGAATTGGTCTTGGCGGAAGCGCTGAACAATATTTGCGAACACGCTTATGCAGGGGCCGATGATGGACGCATTTTGACAGCGATTTCCTGTCGGGGCGCAGATGTGCAATGTCATATCATCGATAAAGGGCGCGCGATGCCGAACCTGACACCCCCTCTTGGTGGGTTCCATGACCCTGACAGCTTTGCCTTTGATGAACTGCCCGAAGGTGGATTTGGCTGGGGCCTGATCCGCGCGATTGCGCAAGACGTCCAATATGAACGGCGCGATTTAGAAAATCATCTTTTCCTAACCATTGCAGCTGAATTGGAACAAAGCCCGCAATTGGCCTGTAGACTTGTCTAAATTTGGCGAACACTGCCACAAAATCACCTTGGTCTGATCATAGCCGCGGCAAAATTCGCAGCCATTAAAGCAGGGTAGCGCTTATGCTTCCCCCGATGGTGCGTTTTTATCGCCCCCACTTGTTACGCATCATCGGGGTTCTTGACCACTTGCAGCGCCCCCCATTCCCGCTAGTTTTGCTAAAATCCTTTCGGGAGGAGCAGGGACAATGATGCGTGATTTCCAGAAGCAAGGGCGCTCAGCCTTGATTACCACCCAAGGGGCGGTTGCAACCTCGCACCCGCTCGCCGCCAAAGTGGGCGTGCAAATCTTGGAACAGGGCGGCAATGCGATGGATGCGGCCATTGCCACAGCGATCCTTTTGGGGCTCTGTGAGCCACAATCAACGGGGCTTGGCGGCGATTTATTCGCTATGGTGTCCTATGAGGGTCAGAAGGATATTATTGGCCTAAATGCATCGGGCCGTGCGCCAAAGGCGTTGGATGCGGCAGCGCTGCGTGCGGCAGGGCATCGCTCTATTCCGCTCGAGAATATCAATGCTGTCACCGTGCCAGGGGCCGTTGATGGGTTTTGCCGCCTTCACCAAGATCATGGGACATTGCCGCTTGAAGTCGTCCTCGCCCCTTCGATCTTCTATGCTGAACATGGCATTCCTGTTGCACCGCGCGTGGCTTTCGATTGGGACGAGGCACGCGATACGCTCCGCGGTCGGGCCCGCGACATGTATATGTGGAACGACCAACCGCCCCAAATTGGCGCGCTGTTCACGGCCAAGGGGCAGGCTGAGGTGCTGCGCCGCATCGCGCGCGAAGGTCGCGCAGGGTTCTACGAAGGCGAAGTGGCCGAGGATTTGGTTCACTCCCTGCGTGCCCTTGGCGGCAGCCACAGCCTAGAGGATTTCGCGACCACAGCCTGCGATTACGTCACCCCAATTTCGACCCGCTATCGTGATCATGACTTGATTGAATTGCCACCCAATGGTCAGGGTGCAACCGCGCTGTTGTTGGCCAATATCCTTTCCCAGTTTGACCTCGGCGCAATGGATCCTTTCGGTGCAGCCCGCGCCCATATCGAGGCCGAAGCAACCAAACTGGCCTATGATGCACGCAATCGTTTTATCTCTGATCCTGATCACCTGACCCGTTTGGATCATATGCTGTCAGATCAAACCGCACAGGCCTTGGCAAGCTTGATTGATCCCACGCGCGCGATGGCTGACCCACATCAGGCCTCAGGCGCGGTGCATAAGGATACGGTTTATCTCAGCGTGGTTGATAAAAACCGCATGGCCGTCTCAATGATCTATTCGATCTTCCATTCCTTTGGCTCGGGCTATGCTTCTGATAAGTTCGGTATTTTGTATCAAAACCGTGGTGCGGGCTTCTCACTACAAGAGGGGCACCCAAATGAAGCCATGGGCGGAAAGCGTCCCTTGCATACCATCATTCCCGCCTTCTTACGCTACCCTGACCAAAGTTTAATGCCCTTCGGGGTCATGGGCGGCGCGTATCAAGCCGCGGGCCACGCACGCCTGATCACCAATATCATCGACTATGGGATGGATGTTCAAACTGCGATTGATGGTGCACGCAGCTTTGCGGATCAGGGCAAATTGCAGCTTGAGCGGGGATATAGCCCGCATGTGGCCGATGATTTACGCAAATTGGGCCATGAGGTGGTCGACCCCTATCGGGCCATTGGGGGCGCGCAAGCCATTAAAATTGACGCAAGCTCAGGGCTTTTGATCGCAGGTTCGGATCCCCGTAAAGACGGTCTGACCTTGGGGTATTGAGATCAATTCAGCTGGTAATCCAAAGGATAGGCCCCGTTCTGAAACTCACCGAACAATTCGGGCAGATCGGGGTGATCCACGGGTTCGCCCGTATCGTCAATCTCAAGGTTTTGTTCGGAAACATAGGCCACATAGTAGCTATGATCATTTTCCGCCAGAAGGTGGTAAAATGGCTGCTCCTTGATCGGCCGCTTGTCCTCGGGGATGGAGTTATACCATTCCTCAGTATTCGAAAACTGGGTGTCGATATCAAAGATCACCCCGCGAAACGGGTGCTTCTTGTGGCGCACGACCTGCCCAAGATTGAATTTAGCATGCCGTTTGAGCATCTAGACCCCCCTATGATCCAACGCGCACCGTAATCCTGTCGCCCTTATTTGTCCATGACCCGCAATGCGGATCAGGCGAAACAGATTGTTGAAACAAAGGATGCGGATCATGCGGGAATTTATTTTCATTTCGGCGCAACTGGCGTATGATTTCGCCATAAAAAGAGAGCAGTCCAATAAAGGATCAGGCATATGAACCGCTTTGCGTTGCTTCCGTTGGTGTTGGCGCTTGGTGCCTGCGTGGGATCAGCCACCCCACCACGCAATGTGGAAAATGCCTGCGCAATCATTGAAGAACGCCCCTATTATCTAAGCGCCATGCAGGCCACCGAGGCCAATTGGGGCGTCCCTGTCGCGGTTCAGATGGCCACGATCTACCATGAAAGTAGTTTCGTCAGCAACGCACGAACCCCGCGCCGCTATGCGCTTGGGGTCATTCCTGCAGGACGACAAAGCTCAGCGTTCGGTTACAGCCAAGCCCTTGATGGGACATGGGATGAATACCGCGATGACACAGGTCGGCGGTTTGCCAGACGCACCGATATCTCCGATGCGACCGATTTCATGGGGTGGTATATGAACCGCTCGCGCGAACGAAACGGCATCGCTCTGACGGATGCGCGTAACCAATATTTGGCCTATCATGAAGGCCATCGTGGTTATTCACGCGGCACCTATCGCAACAAAGCATGGCTTATGCGCGTGGCAGATCGTGTCGAAGCGCGCGCCGCGCTCTATGATCGGCAATTGGCAAGCTGCACCGCGACCCAAGGCTAACGGCTGCGCTGTTCCGCCTCAAAGGTCGGGCTGAACAGGAAATTCGAATAATCCTGCCCAAAGATGAAATCACCCAGCGCGACCACAACAGTCTCGCCATATTCATTGCGGGTCATCCATTGCACAAGGCGCACAGGCACATCCGCAAAGACCAGCGTCAATTCCCCCGCCTCTGGGCGGTCTTGATCACGGGCCACCACGCGGGTGGTGCCATCTTCGGCTTCTCGATGATCAACCACCAAATCCGAAGTCGCGAGAGACACGTTGCGACCCAAAATCAAATCAAGCGGGGTGACGCTTAACGGATATTGCAAGGGCTGCGCATCGGTCAGGTCTTCAAAAATTGCAACTTGCCCGCCGCCCACAACGACCAGAACATCACTATTGTCATACTCAAATCGCGCCCGCCCTGGGCGGTGCATGAAGAGACGCCCCGTCACCTCGGTGCCATCGGCATTATACTGCGTGAATGGTGCTTCCGCTGTGCCAATGCCTGCAAAATAAGCCGACAAATCTGCCAAGGAAATCGGGGCCGCCGCCGCGGGCAGGGCAAAGAGCGCGGCCAAAACGGCCATGGTCACAAATGGTTTTTTCATGCCCCATCCATAGCGCAAAAGCACCCTCAATGACACGTCACATTTCAGCGAGGGCTCAGCCCTGTTCAGGCACTAAAATCTCACGCTTGCCGACATGGTTGGCGGTTGAGACAAGGCCTGCCTCCTCCATCTGTTCGACCAAACGTGCGGCCTTGTTATAGCCAATTCCAAGCTTGCGTTGGATGTAGGAGGTCGAGCATTTCCGATCGCGCACCACCACGGCCACAGCCTGATCATACAGCGCATCTTCGCCGTCCGTATTGCCGCCAAGACCAAGCACCAGATCAATATCGCTTTCCTTGTCCTCATCAGGGCCATCCAAAACGCTAGCGGCATAGGCGGGAGGACCAAAGGATTTCAGATGACGCACGATTTCCTCAACCTCTTCGTCACTGACAAAGGGGCCATGAACGCGGGTGATTTTGGAGCCGCCCGCCATGTAAAGCATATCGCCCATACCCAAAAGCTGCTCAGCGCCCATCTCGCCCAAAATGGTGCGGCTGTCGATTTTTGAGGTCACATGGAAGGAAATACGCGTTGGGAAATTGGCTTTGATCGTGCCTGTAATCACATCCACCGAAGGGCGTTGTGTCGCCATGATCAAATGAATACCGCTTGCCCTTGCCATTTGCGCAAGGCGTTGAATGCAAGCTTCGATCTCTTTGCCTGCAACCATCATCAGATCGGCCATTTCGTCCACGATCACGACAATGAACGGCATAACCTCGGGCTTGAACTCTTCGGTTTCGAAGATGGGCTCACCCGTATCCTCGTCAAAGCCCGTTTGGACAGTGCGCTTGAACATTTCGCCTTTGGACAGAGCATCGCGCACGCGGCCATTATAGCCTTCGATATTGCGCACCCCCATTTTCGACATTTTGCGATAGCGCTCTTCCATCTCACCCACGACCCATTTCAAAGCGACAACCGCCTTCTTGGGGTCAGTCACAACGGGGCTAAGAAGATGCGGAATGCCGTCATAAACCGACAATTCCAACATCTTGGGGTCAATCATGATCATGCGACATTCTTCAGGGCGCAATTTATACAACAGCGAGAGGATCATGGTGTTAATCGCCACCGATTTCCCCGAGCCTGTCGTGCCCGCAATCAGCAAATGCGGCATCTTGGCGAGATTGGCCACAACAGGCTCGCCGCCGATTTCTTTACCCAAAGCCAAAGGCAGCTTGTGATTTCCATCGCCAAAATCACGGCTCGACAAGATTTCGCGCAAAACCACCTTTTCGCGATGCGAATTGGGCAATTCGATCCCGATCACAGAGCGACCTGGAACGGTTGAGACCCGCGCAGAGAGCGCCGACATTGAGCGGGCAATATCATCAGCCAGACCGATCACGCGGCTGGCTTTTAGGCCTGGTGCGGGCTCCAACTCATACATCGTAACAACTGGGCCGGGGCGGACGCTGACAATCTCACCTTTGACGCCGTAATCATCCAACACGTTTTCCAACATCCGTGCGTTTTCTTCGAGTGCCTCATCGGACAAATGAAAGCGTTCAATGGTGGTCGGGCTGGACAACAAAGAGAGTGGCGGGAATTCATATTCCATCTCGCGCGCCTCTAAGGGCAAGGAGGGCTGCGCATCCGCCATTGCCTGACGAGAGGGCGCGGCGGCCCTTTTGGGGCTGTGCTGCACCACGCGCCGCGCTTCTGACCCAGTGCGGGCAGGATGCGAGGCAACAGGCGTATAGTCCTCATCTTGCGGCGACACGCTGAAGCTTTCATCATCGTCAAAACCATCGGCGAAAATATTGTCGCTATCATCCTCATCGGCATAAGGGTCATAGTCTTGCGCAATCTGTGGATCCGCCACACGCGCAGAGGTAGAAAGCGGAGGAACCTCGCGATAAATCTCGCCTGCAATTTGCGAGGGGCTTTGTGCGGTCAATGGTGGCGCCACGCGCTTGGCAGGATTGGGAATGCCATCGGTGACCCGCAACGCCTCAGGCCGCGAAGAGGTCGCACGATTGCGCACCGCGTTTGAGATTTTTTCGCGCAGGCGCGCATTCTCATCGGTCACAAGGGGCGGTTGCTGCGCCACATCTGCGGTGCGATCTTCGCTACCGCGAATGGCGCGCAAAATGGGCACGCGGTCAAACAATCCTTGTTGCGCAGGGGCTTTGGGCGCTGCGGCTTGAGGGGTCGAAAATGGCACCTGCAGCGCATCATCGTCATCCACCAACAGATCATTGGAGGAATATTGCGCCGCGCTACGCGGACTTGGCGCGCGCATGCGCCCGCCGATTTGGCCGCTCATTTGGCTGACGCCGCGACCAATACCTGCCGCCATTCCCGAAGCGCCATTGCTGGCGTGGAAAAGCGCAATCAATCCACCACGGGTAAAGAGGCGCAATTCAGAGCGCGTCACCCCAAGCGCATAACCTGACAAACCAAGGCTTGCCACACCCATAGCGATCCCCAAAACGGCGATAGACATATTCATCGAAACGGGCAGGATATTGACTAAAACCCCCATCACAGTGTCGCCAAACAGCCCGCCCAAACTAAAGCTGTGCTGCCATCCCGAATCAGGTGGGAAGCTGGCCATGAACACAGAACAGGCAGCAATCGCAAATGGCAGCATAATCAAGCGCGACAGCGCGCGCTCTTCGCCTTTGTGCAGGGTCAAGCGCAGACCCCAAACAACCAAACCCGCCGCCATCAAATAAGATGCATAGCCAACAATCATGATCAAAATTGCAGACATGGACGCCCCAAAGCGGCCAAGCAGGTTCTGTGGCGGCGTATCCGTTGCGACCATCCAATTTGGATCATTTGGCGTATAGCTGACCAACATGGCCCCAACCGCAAGCCCCGCAAGCACCAACATAAGGCCAAGCAGTTCCTTGCCACGCCGTTCCAATGCCTCTTGCATCGGGGCGTCCAGAAGGGGGTCACGTTGTCTGGTTTGATACGCCATTCTTAACCTCACTGATACAAACAGCCATACAGGCGCAAAAGCCCGCGCTGTAATTCTTGTTCTTCTGCCACCAAAGCCACGCGCAGGCGGTCTTGGCCTATGGCCTGACCCGCAACAGCGCGCGACAAATACGACCCAGGCAAGCAGCGCACGCCCGCCTCGCGCCACAGTTTCAAGGCTGCGGCCTCATCATTCTCAACAGGCAGCCAAAGGAAAAACCCCGCCTCAAGCGGCTGATACCCTGCGACATTGCCAAAAATCTCATCGGCCATTTGGTATTTGCGGCGATAGATGGCGCGGTTTTCTTCCACATGGGCCTCATCGCGCCATGCAAGGGCAGCAGCCGCTTGCAGGGGCAAAGGCAAAGGGGCGCCTGTGTAATTCTTCAACTGCTTCATCGCTGCGATATTGCCAGAACCCGATGCAGCAAAGCCCGACCGCAACCCTGGAAGGTTTGAGCGCTTCGACAGCGAATGAAACACCACAACCCGATCAGGGTCTGCGCCCATGTCGTGGGCCACCTGCAAAGCACCCACAGGGGGGGTGTTGCGATAAATCTCGCTGTAGCATTCATCCGCGAAAATTCGGAAATCATGTTTCTCGGCCAAGGCAATCAGATCACGCCAATAGGCCTCAGTGGCAACCGCACCTTGCGGATTGGCAGGCGAACAAAGATAGACAATGGTCACGCGATCAAGAAGGGCCGCAGGCAGCGCGGCATAATCAGGCAAATCGCCCGTTTCAGCGGTTGCAGGCACATAGATTGGCTCTGCATTAATCGCGAGGCTTGCCACCGCATAAACCTGATAAAACGGGTTTGGCATCAAAACAGCGGGTTTTTGCCCCGCCTTTTCCTCAACCCCAAGCGCAAGAGCCGCATTGAACAACCCCTCACGCGTGCCGTTAAGGGCGAGGATATGCTGGTCTGCGTCAAGGTGAACACCGTAGCGGCGCGCGATCCAAGCCACTATCGCCGCGCGCAAATCTTCGCCCCCCTCATTGGGGGGGTAACGGCCAAAACCCTCAAGCGCCTCAGAAATTGCGGGTCCGATGAACTCAGGGAACGGATGACGCGGCTCACCGATAGACATGTTGATCGGATCGCCGCCCGCCTGATGGACGTCAAGCAATTTCCGCAAACGCGGAAAGGCGTATTCTGGCAGGTTCGAAAACCGCTCGGGAAACACCATGACTGCCTCAAATATCGGGGTCTGTTTTCGCCCCTTTGCCAGTCAAATTAACCTCTTATGACGCAAACGTCCAGAAAAAGGATCAAGCTTGCAATGCGGCCTCTGCCGCCGCCCCAAGACGCAGAAGCCGTTCCTCCTGACCTGCGGGGCAAAGCAGCATTACCCCCGTAGCGGGCACCCCAGTGGGCAATGTAAGGCCGCAAGACCCCATTAAATTGCCAATTCGCGTGTTGCGCAAAGCCAGTAGATTTTCGGTGACATAATACTCCTCGTCCACCATCAACCGCGCGATATTGGGCGGCAAAATCGCGACAGTGGGCACAATAACCGCGTCATACCCCGCCGTCTCACGATGGAAATCTTCGCGCAAAGCCTCAAGCTTTTGCCAAGCTGCGATATAATCACTCGCCAAAACATCCGCCCCGCCACGGAAGCGCTGCAATATGGGGCCAAACATCTTTTCAGGATTGGCCTCAATCATTTCTCGCCAAGTCGCATAGGCCTCAGCGGCAAAAAGAATGGGCGAAAGCGCCATCGCCGCGTCAAGTGCCGCTGATTTATGCCGCACAATCTGCGCCCCTGCCGCAGCAAAGGCTTCAAGCGCGCGTGCAAAGCCTGCGGCGGGCGCATCGCGCACATCCTCCGCATATGGATCCATCACCAAAAGCCGCCGCCCTGCAAGGCTTGCGTTCTTGAGGTCAGCGGCGCGCGCGCCTGCCAGAACGGCGAATACCTCGGCGCAATCTTCGACCGAGCGCGCAAGCGGACCCACCGTGTCGAATTTCGCGCAAAGCGGAACAACCCCACGAATGGACAGGCGTCCATGGCTCGTTTTCAAGCCAACCAAATCGTTGAACGCAGCAGGCACCCGCACAGAACCGCCCGTATCAGACCCAATGGCAACCGCAGCCAACCCAAAGGCCACCGAAGCGGCGGCACCAGAACTAGAGCCACCCGGCACGGCGTCTGGGTTATTGATGTTGGGCGGCGTTGCAGGCAAAGGATCAAGCCCTTCGCCAAACATCGGGTTCAACCCAAGGCCAGAAAACGCCAATTCTGACATATGGGTTTTGCCCAAACATACGCCCCCCGCCTGCGTGGCGCGGGCCAAAACATCGGCATCTCGTGTTGGAACGCGCCCCGCAAGCAAGCGCGAACTGGCCTCAGTCGCGACATTGGCGCTATCGAATAGATCTTTCCACGAGACAGGCACCCCATCCAGAATGCCCCGCCGCACCCCTTTGCGCGCCCGAGATCGGGCTGTTTCGGCCTCGGCTAGGGCGCGGGCCTCGGTCAGGCGGGCATAAATACGCGCGCCTGCGGGATGCGTTTTTATCGCGCTCAAATAGGTTTCGGTCAGACCCACTGGATCAACCACACCTTCGCCAATTGCGCGCCCTTGTTCACTTGCCGTGCGTGTCAACCATTCGCGCATCTTCATCCCTTTGCCGCTTTTGTCTCGCATGGGCAGAGTAATGACGCTATGCCGTGTGGACAATTCCATAAATTAGCGCATCATAAACTGCATGACATGTGACACAGATATTTTGATTGTAGGTGGCGGGCTGAACGGGCCGACCCTTGCGCTTGCGCTCGCGCAGTCAGGGTTTCGAAGCATCGTGATTGATGCAAATTCCCGCCCTAAGCGCGAAGCGGATACATTCGATGGCCGCGCCTATGCTTTGGCCCGTGCCTCGCAAAAAATGTTGGCGGCTTTGGGGTTGTGGGACGCTGTCGCAAAACAGGCGCAGGCCATTTCCGAAATCAAAGCCTCAGACGGTCATGCAGGGCGCGGGGCAGCGCCGCACTTCCTACATTTCCAAGCGGCAGAGATGGAAGAAGGCCCTATGGGCTACATGCTTGAAGACCGCTACCTCCGCCGCGCGCTGATCGCGGCGATGGAGGCCAATGATAAGATCACGCATCTCAGCGACAGCATGGTCGTGGATCAAAGCACCAATGGGGCTCTGGCCGAGGCCACATTGGCCGATGGTCAGCGTTTACAGGGGCGAATTTTGATTGGCGCGGATGGTCGCGCGTCAGGTGTGGCGGCACGTGCTGGCATTCGCCGCCAAGGTTGGGATTATGGGCAAACCGCCCTTGTCTGTGCCGTCAAACATGAATTGCCCCATAACGGCATTGCACATCAGTTCTTCATGCCATCGGGGCCTTTGGCGATCCTACCTTTGCCTGACAATCGTTGCTCTATTGTCTGGAGCGAAAAAACCGCCCGCGCCGCCCAAATTGCGTGCGCTAATGACGCTGAGTTTCTCAAGGCATTGGGCCCCGCATTCGGTGACTTTCTGGGTGAGATCGAATTGGCAGGCGTGCGGTTCAGCTATCCGCTGAAGCTCACCTTGGCCGAGCAGTTCATTGCCCCGCGCCTTGCCCTTGTTGGCGATGCAGCGCATGGCGTGCATCCTATCGCAGGTCAAGGGCTGAACCTTGGCTTTCGGGACATTGGGGCATTGACCGAAGTGCTCCACCAAGCACGACTGCATGGCGAAGATATCGCCTCGGCACTGGTGTTGGAGCGGTATCAGCAATGGCGGCGCTTCGACACCACCGCGCTTGCGCTTGGGATGGACACAGTCAATCGCCTGTTCTCAAATGACAATCCTGCCCTTCGGCTAATCCGCGATATCGGCATGGGCCTTGTCAGTGCAACGCCCGCATTACGGCGTGGGTTCATGCGGCAGGCGGCAGGTCTAACGGGGGATTTGCCACGCCTCTTGCAGGGCGAGGCGCTTTAACCCTCAATCTCGCGGGCTTCGTTCTCTAGCATGATTGGAATGCCTTCCTTAATCGGAAAGGCCAATTTTGCTTTTTCAGAGATCAATTCTTGACGCTCTGCATCATAGCGCAGGCTACCCTTGGTCAGCGGGCACACCAATGCCTCAAGCATATGTCTGTCAAACACGGGTTTGTCTGCGCTCATTGCATGGCCTCATCGGATGATCCACCCCGCAAGGCAAATTCGATCAAGGTTACAAGCGTCTCGCGCCGCGTAGACAGGGAGGGCGCCTCAAGCAAGGCTTGCTTTTCTTCTGGGTCAAAGGGGCATAGCATTGACAGCGAGTTGATCAGCAATTCATCTTCGGCATCTTTCATACTGTCCCAATCGGTCGACAGTGACATGGCCGCGAAATAGCGCTCCAACAGATCCATAAAGACGGGACGATCAAAGCCCTGATCCTGCTCGACCTTGCCCAAATCATTCTCAAAGCCGGCCCAATCGACATCACCTTTGAGATAGGGGGTAAAGCCTGACTGTTCTCGTTGCAGGCGAAAGCGCGAAATTCCCGTCAGCGTAATCATATACCGCCCATCCTCGGTTTCCGAGAATTGTGTCAGACGACCTGCACAGCCAATGCTGTGCAACCGCTTAGCACTGCCTTTGGGCACCTCAAGCGGTTGGATCATACCAATCAATCGGTCGGGCGTGCGCATGCAATCTTGCAGCATGGCCAAATAGCGTGGCTCAAAAATGTGCAATGGCAATCGCGCCCGCGGCAGCAGCAACGCGCCAGGAAGTGGAAAGAGCGGTATCGTATCAGGCAGGTCGCTGTGATGGATCATGGATTATGAAATAGCGGCCAAATGCGATCAGGCAAATATCATCGATGACAATCTTCTGCGGCCCTTTTGCACCAAAGGATCCGTGGGCTTAAGCGCATCGAAGATTGTAAAGAGCTGCGCCTTGGCAGCGCCGTCATTCCATTCGCGATCACGGCGGAAGAGATCAAGCAATTCTTCAATCGCCGCCTCCGCCTGCCCTGCCGCATAGAGCGCCTTTGCATAATCGAACCGCGCTTGCAGATCATCAGGGTTGGCCGCCACGGCGGATTGCAACTCGGCCAAGGGCCCTGCCTCATCGGCTTGGCGCGCTAAGGCGATCTGCGCGCGTGCGGCCTCAATCTCGGGCGCGGCGGCGATTGCGGGGGCGGCGTTATTCAGCAAGGCCTCCGCCGTGTCCAAATCGCCCATCGCGATATGAGCGCGCGCCAAGCCACCCATGGCGGCTGCATTTTCGGGTTCTTCGCCCAAAATCGCCGCAAAGGTCTGCGCCGCATCGGCAACGGCCCCTTGGGCAAGCATTTCTTCAGCAGCCTCAAGCGCCTCGCCCAAGCCACCATCGCCTGCGAGGGCGGCGATTTTTTCAACGAAGCGCTGCACATCCCCTTGCGAAAGCGCCCCTTGAAACCCGTCCACGGGTTGGCCCTGCCAAAACGCGTAAACGGTAGGAATAGACTGCACCTGCAATTGGCCCGCGATCATCTGATTCTCATCAACATTGACCTTGGCCATGCGCACCGCGCCCTTTTTGGCCTGCACCGCCGCCTCAAGCTGTGGCCCAAGCGTCTTGCAAGGGCCGCACCATGGCGCCCAGAAATCTACGATGACAGGAACCTCGCGGCTGGCCTCAACGACATCGGCCATAAAGGTCTGATCGGTGACATCTTTGATGGCATCCGCGCCTGCGGGCTGTGCTTGACCAAATTCCAACATTTATTTCTCCGTCACTGATGAGATCTGCGCGCCCTCTATATGCGCGCTTCGGGCCCATTCTCCAAGGGGTCAGAGATCAATTGTCGCAAAAACAGGGGCGTGATCCGATGGCTGCTCCCACCCGCGAGCGGCGCGCAGGATACGGCTTGAATGCGCAGCATTGGCAATATCTGCGGTTGCCCAGATGTGATCCAAACGGCGGCCTTTATCCGCCTCGTCCCAATCACGAGCGCGATACGACCACCAACTATAGAGCAATCCTTCGGGTATATCCTTGCGGGTGACATCCACCCAATTCCCCGCCTCTTGCACTTGGGCCAGATGATCCACCTCGATCGGCGTGTGACTGACCACCTTTAACAGCTGTTTGTGGCTCCAAACATCGTCTTCACGCGGCGCAATATTCAAATCGCCCACAAGGATAGATTTGTGGGGGGCATCCGCACGAAACGCATCGCGCATCTCCGTCAGAAAATCGAGCTTTTGGCCAAATTTTTCGTTGACCTCCCGATCGGCAATATCGCCCCCTGCGGGAATGTAGAAATTATGGATGACCACCCCATTGGGGAGGCGCGCCGCCACATGGCGGGCATGACCAAGCCCAGCCCAGTCCCGCGCGCCCGCCTCTTCAAGCGGCAGCTTGGACAGGATCGCCACGCCATTATACCCTTTCTGACCACGCGCGACCATGTGGGTGTAGCCCAGCGCCGCAAAGCCTTCGGTGGGGATTTTTTCAACAGGGCTTTTGCATTCTTGCAAGCACAAAACATCTGGCGCTTCTTCACGCAGCAGTTTCAGCACCAATTCTTCGCGCAATCGCACCGAGTTGATGTTCCATGTTGCAAGTGTAAACGCCATTTTGCCATGCCCTTTGATGAAACCTGTGCCCCTCCTAAGGGCTTGAGGGGCATGGTGCAATGCGAAGGAAACTGAAAAAGGCTCCCGCTTATGCAGGGGCCAGTCCAACAGGGAGAAACCACGGGGGGCGCGCGGGGGCTTGGGCAATCCCGCAAGGTTCCCCATGCGACATCACAAGTGCAAATCTGATGCCAAGTTAGACAACCAATCGGTAACCGCCGCCTTCGGTGACCAAAAGCTGCACATTGCTGGGATCGGGTTCGATCTTTTGACGCAAGCGGTAGATATGGGTTTCCAACGTATGCGTGGTGACCCCCGCATTATACCCCCAAACCTCGTGTAGCAGCACATCACGGGCCACGACCCCCTCTTGTGCGCGATAGAGGAATTTCAGGATATTCGTTTCTTTTTCCGTGAGGCGGATTTTCTTTTTATCTTCCGTCTCAAGCAATTTCATCGCGGGCTTAAAGGTATATGGCCCAAGTTGGAAAATCGCATCTTCAGATTGTTCGTGTTGGCGCAGTTGCGCGCGAATGCGCGCTTGCAACACCGAAAACTTGAACGGCTTGGTGACATAATCATTTGCGCCCGCATCGAGGCCCAAGATCGTATCAGCATCGCTGTCATGGCCTGTGAGCATGATGATCGGGCATTTGATCCCTTGCTTGCGCATCAAGCGGCACAAATCGCGGCCATCCGTATCGGGCAGGCCCACATCCAAAATCACCAGATCGTAAATTTCCTGCTTGGCCTTTTCCATCGCTTGCGCGCCCGTGCCCGCCTCGAACACATCGAAATCCTCAGTCATCACGAGCTGTTCTGACAACGCCTCGCGGATATCTTCGTCATCATCGACAAGTAGGATTTTTTTCAGGTTCGCCATGTCAGCCCTCCAAAGGCAAAATTATGCCCGTCTCACATGGGTGTGATGTACCCTATTTGAAAAGGGTTTGAAAAATATCCTCACGGCTCTGTGTTGTTCTGTGGCCAATTGTTTCAAATTCTGACAATCGGGGCTAAAGCTAATGCCCAGACCATAAGATCAGGACGGACAAGATGAGCCTTGCGCCAACCGCCAATGAAATCGCCGCCCGCGCCCGCGCTGATTTGCGCGCAGGCTTGCCTGTGGTGTTCAGCGATGGCGCAAAGGGGTTGATCGCATTGGCCTCAGAGACAGCAAGCACGGATCGGGTAGAAGATTTCCGCGCGCTTGGCGCGCCCTTTATCGTGCTGTCCGATTGGCGGGCGCGCACCTTGAATCTGCCACTTTATGAGAGCGATATCGCGCGTATCGCATTGCCCAAAGATGCAGGCAGCCGCATCCTAAAGGCACTGGCCGACCCGAAAGATGATTTGGATCGCCCGATGAAAGGCCCGTTCCAAAGCCTTCAAGGGCCGGAACACGGCTCGGCTGATGATGCGCGCACCGCCATTCATTTCGCCAAGTCGGCACAGCTTTTGCCCGCGATGCTTTGCGTGTTTCGGGATGACGCCGTGGCGATTGCGCGGGAACATGGGCTGACCGTTCTGCCATTCTCGGTGGCGCGGTCACAATTGGCAGAAAGCCAACCCTTTCACGCTGTAGCTGCCGCGCGTCTGCCGATGGTTGCCTCTGAGGCGGGGCGCCTTCATGTGTTTCGCCCCGATGATGGCAGCGCCGAGCATTACGCCATAGAAATTGGTCGCCCAGATCGGGACAAACCCGTTTTGGCGCGTCTGCACTCTGCCTGCTTTACGGGCGATGTATTGGGCAGTCTCAAATGTGACTGCGGCCCCCAACTTCACGCGGCATTGGCACAAATGGGCCAAGACGGCGCGGGTATCCTTCTCTACCTCAATCAAGAGGGGCGCGGGATTGGTCTGGCCAATAAAATGCGCGCCTATAGCCTTCAGGATCAAGGGTTCGACACAGTCGAAGCCAATCATCGTCTTGGGTTCGAAGATGATGAGCGCGATTTTCGCCTTGGGGCAGAATTGCTGCAAAAATTGGGTTTTGCCTCGGTGCGCCTGATGACCAACAACCCTCGAAAAGTTGAGATGATGCGCCAATCAGGCATAGAGGTCACAGAACGCGTGGCGCTCCATGTCGGCCAAAACGCGCATAACGCGCATTACTTGGCGACCAAGGCCGCGAAATCAGGACATTTGCTGTGACCCTGCCCCGCCCCGAAGACCTTGTGATCACCCATCAGGGTGCGCAGTTTATGGGACGGCGCTTTCCCTGCAGCATCGGGCGCGGCGGGATGAGCCGCAGCAAGCGCGAGGGCGATGGGGCCACCCCAGTCGGCATTCACCGCATCGTTGGCTGCCTCTATCGCGCAGACCGCATGGCGCGCCCTTGTGATTGGGCCCTCAAAATTGGGCCGCGTGATCTGTGGTCAGATGATCCGCGCGATGAAGACTATAATCTCCTGGTGCGTGCGCCCTACGCGCACAGCCACGAGAAACTGCGGCGCGCAGACCCGCTTTATGATTTGGTGCTGATCACCGATTGGAACTGGCCCTATGCGGAACGCGGGCGTGGCTCTGCGATTTTCATCCACCAATGGCGGCGCGCGGGCTATCCGACCGAAGGATGTGTTGCGTTCTCCCGTGCAGATTTGCGATGGATCACTGCGCGCATTTCCTACGAAACACGTTTGATCACGCGGGACGCGAAAAGCTATCCGTGAGGGGCGACACGCGCGCCGAATATGGCAGAGCCCACACGAATATGCGTGGCCCCTAACCGCAACGCTGTTTCATAATCTGCGCTCATTCCCATCGACAATTCCGAAAGCCCGTTGCGCGCAGCAATCTTGCCCAAAAGGGCGAAATGCAGGCTTGGCTCCTCGTCCACGGGCGGGATGCTCATCAAACCTTTCAGCGGCAAATCCATCGCGCGCGCAGTTTGGATAAAGGCATCTGCATCGGCAGGTAGGATGCCCGCCTTTTGCGGCTCGGCACCTGTGTTGACCTGAATGAACAGATCGGGACAGCGGCCCAATTCTTGGGCCATATCGGCTATGCGGCGCGCCAGTTTTTCGCGGTCGACTGTGTGGATCGCGTCAAACAGCTCCATCGCGGGGCGCACCTTGTTACTTTGCAATGGGCCAATCAGGTGCAAATCCACCCCCTCAAATTGGGCTTTGAAATCGGGCCATTTGCCCTGCGCTTCTTGCACGCGGTTTTCACCAAAACTGCGATGGCCCGCTTGCAACACCGCCTCAACCCGTGCGTTTGGCTGGACTTTTGAGACAGCGATTAGTTTTGCCGCATCAGGCGCGCGCCCCGCTTCGGTCAAAATTCGCGCAACATCTGCCTGAATATCCCCAAGCGCCATTTTACCCTCACCCGTCACCAAATGAAAAAAGAGCGGGCCAAAGCCCGCTCTTTCCCTAGCAGATAATTCGTGAGGATTAGAAGCTGAATGTCAGACCGAAATCTGCTGTATTGCAGTAGGCGCAGTATACACCAATTTGAACAAAACCGCCCGCGCAATAGCATCGAAATTGTAGGCTAATTATTATAATGACAATTATTCAGGTTTTTGGCTTGACGGGGGGCAGTCTCGTTTATATTACGCGGGCCTCAGGCGGGCCCGTAGCTCAGTGGTAGAGCAGTTGACTTTTAATCAATTGGTCGGAGGTTCGAATCCTCCCGGGCTCACCAATAGCAAGATATGACGCGTATCTGTTACCCCCAACTCAGACAGTCAGCCACATTAATGTGGGCGGTTTATCTCACGAAAATTGGTGTATTGGCCGGCGTATTTCCCGCCTGGTCACTCTCAATCCGTTTAAGGTTGATGCCTCCAAACAAAAACCGTAGGTGCAGCCCACTGCCTTGCTAGAGGCTGGGCCTCTGACAAAGCGGATGCGCTCATAGGCTTACGTCCCCATCGCAGCGCTATGAGCGGGCAGGGCATGATTTCTGATCACACTCCTTAGCGATTGGTCGCGCAGCGTGAGAAACGAGTCGGATTTATCACCATAGAAATCAGAAAAAATCGCATATCTTGACCCAAGGCGCAGCGCAGATCGGGGCAATTGCATTATGTTTCTGTCAGTTTTTGATATTTTCAAAATTGGGATTGGCCCCTCCTCCTCCCATACGATTGGGCCAATGAATGCCGCCGCGCAATTTCTCGACCGCCTGCGCCATGGCACTCGAGAGCCCGGCGCCGGTGAGGTGGCGGCCTTGTCATGTCATTTGCACGGATCGCTTGCCTTTACTGGCAAAGGTCACGCCACTGACCGCGCTGTAATTTTGGGCCTTGCTGGGTTTCGCCCCGATAAACTTGACCCAGACCAGGCGGATAGCGCCATTGCAGCGATCAAATCAGCAGGGCATGTTACCCCTGACGGGCTGCCGCAACTGCGCCTCAACCCAGAGGAAGATATCATCTTTGACTATGGCCCCGCCCTAGTGGGGCATGCCAATGGTATGATCCTCCGCGCTTATGACGCCAACGGGGCGCTCTATATGGAGGAAGTCTTTTACTCCATCGGTGGTGGTTTCGTAATGACCGCGAAAGAATTACAAGCGGCCAAAGCCGCCCGCAAGAATTCACTCGCCGCCCAAAAGGCGGATGCAGGATACCCCTATCCCTTTGGCACAGCTGAAGAAATGTTGATTATGGGGTCAAAGGCGCAAAAATCTATTGCGCAGATGAAATGGGAGAATGAATGCCACGGCGCGCCGCGCGCCGAGGTGCAAAAGCGCCTTGAGGCAATCCGAGATGCGATGCTGTCCTGCATTGAGCGCGGCTTGCGGATGGAGGGTGAATTGCCCGGCGGTTTGCGGGTCAAGCGCCGGGCAAAGGCGATCCATGATCAGTTACAGGCCGAGGCGGGGCGCAACATCACCCAACCCCATACAATCAACGATTGGCTTTCGGTCTATGCAATGGCCGTGAACGAAGAAAACGCGGCAGGGGGCCGAGTGGTTACCGCCCCCACCAATGGGGCGGCAGGCGTGGTTCCAGCAGTTTTGCATTATTATCTAACCCATTGCATCGGCGCGACCGCAAAGGGCGGGTTGGATTTCTTGATGGTCGCGGCGGCAATTGGCGGGTTGATCAAGCATAATGCCTCGATCTCTGGGGCCGAAGTTGGCTGTCAGGGCGAGGTCGGATCAGCCGCAGCCATGGCCGCAGCGGGGCTTTGCGCGGCACTTGGCGGCACCAACGAACAGATTGAAAACGCTGCTGAAATCGCGCTTGAACATCACTTAGGCATGACCTGTGACCCCGTAGCAGGATTGGTTCAGGTGCCCTGCATCGAACGCAACGGCCTCGGTGCGATCAAGGCTGTATCGGCCGCTTCATTGGCGCTGCGGGGCGATGGCACCCATTTCATGCCGCTTGATAATTGTATCGAAGCCATGCGGCAAACGGGCCATGATATGAACCTGAAATATAAAGAAACTTCGCTTGGGGGCTTGGCCGTCAATCTGCCTGAATGCTGAGGCGGGTCAGCCACGCTGACGCACGGTGTCACCCGCCAAGAATTCTGGCGACAATCCGATATCGGCCCCCGAAAGCGCGCGCCCTGCAATGATTTTGGCCGCCTCACGTCCAATATCTGCGCGGCGGCTGTCCATGGTGGCGATGCGCAAGGGCAGCCCGTCCAAAATGGCAAAGGAATTGAACCCCGCAATGCCAATTTGATTGGGAATATCATACCCCTTTTCCAACAGATAAAGCAGGCCGCCCGCCGCGTTCATATCCGTATTATAATAGAGGAAATCAAGATCAGGGCTGCGGCTTAGCAAATCTTCGGTCATCGCGCGGCCTGTGCCAAAACCCGAGGGGCCTGCATAAAAAATCTTATCCGCCAAGGAGAGACCCGCCTCCTTCAGCGCATCCTCAAAGCCCTGCTGCCGCTTTTGCGACCGAAAATCGCGCAAAGAGCTAGAACCCAGATACCCAATTTTGCGATAGCCACGGGCAAGGATTTCTTCGGCCATGGCGCGACCTGCCGCCACATGTGAGATGCCTACGCGGGCCGCCACACTTGGGCCGTCAATGTCCATCACCTCGACAACAGGAATCCCCGCATTCTCCATCATCTTCCGCGCGGCATCTGTATGTTCCAACCCCGCTACGATCAGACCAGAGGGCCGCCATGACAGCATTTCGAAAATGACTTTTTCTTCCTGCCCTAAATCATAATTTGAGGTGCCAACAACGGGCTGCAAATCCGTTTCATGCAGACCCTCACCAATGCCTGTAAGGACATCAGGGAAGACCATGTTGGATAGAGATGGGATCACCACGCCAACCAGATTGACGCGGTTCGATGCCAAAGCGCCCGCGATTTTATTGGGCACATATCCCAAGGCGCGGGCAGCTTCAAAAACCTTGCTGCGCGTGCGCTCAGAAACATCCCCCCGATTGCGCAAGACGCGGCTGACGGTCATTTCCGAAACCCCCGCTGCCTCAGCCACATCGCGCAAAGTCATCTGGGGTTTGCCATCAAAGGGATTGCGTCCGCGCACGTCTGGTATCCTGTCTTCGGTCGTCTGGTTCCTATTGATACGCCGAACCATCCCTATTTGCCAAGCGTTCGGTTTTTTGGATCGACTTGCGCGCCATAGCAAATTCCAGCAAAAAAGCAGACATGGCCCCGTGGCTCAACTGGATAGAGCAATCCCCTCCTAAGGGATAGGTTACAGGTTCGAGTCCTGTCGGGGTCACCATGCAATTTGTCTATTTTGATTGACAGTCTGGCTGTCGCGCCTGATCATTGATCTTGGACCAAAGGAAAGTTGACCAAGATCATGTTGGATGCGCAGCGGGGAACACTCGCGCCTAAACTTGGTAAAGGGCCGCGTGCGGGGCTTTGCACCGATTGCGGGGTCAGTCGCATGTCTGATGATCGCGCCTGCGGGCGGGCCTGTCAGTTTATCGCCCCAGATTATCCGCACGCCGAAGCCCGCATTCATGGGCGTATCAGTGATCCTGCGCGTCATGAAGAAGCGTTTTTTGGTGTGACCGAAGCGATGTATCGCGCAAGGCTGACCCCTGTGGCCGAAGGCGCGCAGTGGACGGGCATTACCACGGCGCTCGCGGAAACCTTATTACGGGCGGGGGCGATTGAGGCGGTCATCACAGTGGCGCCTGACCCAGACGATCAGTGGCGCCCTGTGCCTGTGTTGGTCACCGAACCAGACGACTTATCCGCCTGCCGCGGGATGCGCATGGGTTTTGCCCCAAGCGTGGCCTTGTTAGAACTCGCAAAGGCGCGCGGGATCACGCGCTTGGCCTTTATCGGCATCCCCTGTCAGACCTATGCCCTGCGTGCGCTTGAGGCCGAGTATGGGTTCGAGCGGCTTTATGTCATCGGCACGCCCTGTTCGGACAACACCACAACCGCGCGATTTCATGATTTCCTTGCACTGCTTGATGCCAAGCCAAATAGCATCAGTTATCTTGAGTTTCGCGCGGATTACTCAGTCGAGCTGCGCTTTTCAGATGGGCGCCCGCCCCGTTTCGTGCCTTTTTTGAAATTGCCAATCTCGCAATTGCCTGCGGATTTCTTTCCGATGACCTGCAAGACCTGTGTCGATTACACGAACCGCTTGGCCGATATCACGGTGGGCTATATGGGCGGCGATGGGGCGCAGTGGATCTTGGTGCGCAATGCCCGTGGCGCAGAGATGCTTGATGGCATCAAAGATCGGCTCTGCCTGTCGCCCTTGACCGATAAGGGGGATCGTACAAGCGCGGTCAAAGGCTTTTTGGCCAATACGGAGCGCGCGGCGGGCGGTTTGCCCCTGCGGAGGATGCCCAACTGGCTGCGACCATTGATGGCCTATCTGCAGCCCCGTCTTGGGCCGCGTGGCTTGGAATTTGCCCGCGCGCGGGTCGAGATGAAGGCGATTGAAACCATTTTACATTTGCGCCGCAGTCATCCTGCCAAGATGAAGAATATGGTTCCCGCCCATGTCTGGAGCCTCGCTGCGCGCTATGGGTTGGTGCCCAATCCATCCGAGATTGCGCGCGAGGATGGTAATCCGTAATCTCGCAGCTATGACCAAACCCAATCTCGCGCCAGATTTCAGTTTTGAGACGCAGATCGGCGGCCTTGTCGCGGGCGTGGATGAGGTGGGGCGCGGCCCGTTGGCGGGGCCTGTTATGGCCGCAGCCGTTATCCTAAACCCAAGCGATATTCCCGAAGGTTTGCATGATTCCAAAACCCTCAGCCAAAAGCGGCGCGAGGCGCTGTTCGATGAGATCGCCGCGCGGGCCGAGGTCAGTATCGCAGAGGCAAGCGTTGCCGAGATTGATGAGCTGAATATTCGCAACGCCACTTTTTTGGCCATGCGCCGTGCGGTGCTCGGTCTCTCCCGCTGTCCAGATCATGCGCTGATTGACGGCAATGCCATTCCCCCTGATTTGCCCTGCCCTGCCACCGCAATCATCAAAGGTGATGCCCGTTCCGTTTCGATTTCGGCGGCCTCTATCATAGCCAAGGTAACACGGGATCGGCTGATGGTGACATTATCGCAACAGTTTGCGGGCTACGGCTGGGAGAAAAACGCAGGCTACCCCTCAAAAGCCCATCTTCAAGCCCTTCAAGATATTGGGGTGACCCCGCACCATAGACGTTCATTCAAGCCCGTCCACAATATCTTGTATCAACGTCATCTTATAAGTCGTTGATTCAAAAAATAAATTGACGGCGAATCAGTTTCGACTCATCTTAGGCCTCAAGATGAGCGTCAAAAAATGGCGCCGTGACGATTAAAAGTCAGAGGCAGTAATGAAGACGAAAACCAATCCCGCGGGGGCGCATGCCCTGCCGCTTAACCAGATATTGGCTAGTGATTGCATTGATGTGATGAACAGCCTTCCTGAAGGTTCGGTCGATCTGATTTTCGCCGACCCGCCTTACAATCTTCAGCTCAAGGGTGATTTGCATCGCCCCGACAATTCGCTTGTAGATGCGGTGGATGATCATTGGGATCAATTCGATAGCTTCCGTGCCTATGACGAATTCACGCAAAACTGGCTCGCTGCGGCGCGCCGTATCCTCAAGCCTAATGGCGCGATTTGGGTGATTGGCTCGTATCACAACATTTTCCGCGTGGGGGCCGAACTGCAAAACCAAGGCTATTGGTTGCTGAATGATGTTGTTTGGCGCAAATCCAATCCGATGCCCAATTTCCGCGGCAAGCGTTTGACAAACGCCCATGAGACGATGATCTGGGCTTCGAAATCTGAAACTGCGAAATACACGTTCAATTATGAGGCGCTCAAATCTCTAAATGAGGGGATTCAAATGCGCTCTGATTGGCTTTTGCCGATTTGTAATGGCGGTGAGCGTTTGAAGAACGCGCGGGGCGAAAAGGCACATCCAACGCAAAAGCCTGAATCGCTGCTGCACCGCATTTTGATTGCCTCAACAAATCCAGGCGATGTGGTTCTTGATCCTTTCTTTGGCACTGGGACAACGGGCGCCGTTGCAAAAAAATTGGGGCGCGATTTCATCGGCATCGAGCGTGAGGAAGAGTATCGCGAAATCGCCGAAAAGCGTATCGCCAACACGCGCCGTTTTGACAGTGATGCGCTTGAAACCAGCCTCAGCAAAAGATCGGAACCGCGTATTCCCTTCGGTCAATTGGTCGAGCGGGGCTTGCTGCGGCCTGGTGAGGAATTGCACAGCGGTAATGGCCGCCATCGTGCAAAAATTCGCGCCGATGGCACGCTTGTCGCTTTGGACACCAAAGGGTCGATCCACCAAGTGGGGGCGAAACTTGAAGGCGCACCTTCGTGCAACGGGTGGACATATTGGCATTTCCGCCGTGACGGGAAAACCGTGCCGATTGATCACCTTCGTCAACAATTGCGTTCCGAGTTGGGCGAGTAACGCCACCTCCAAGACAGCTTTCGATATACCGCCCGTGCCTGTGGCTTTTGCCTCGGGGGCACGCACCTTACCCTCGCCCATCGGGCGGGGGTTTTTTATTCCGTTTGAAGCAGCCCTTTCGAATAGGGCGTCCAATCCTTGACTTGCGGATAATGTTGCTTGCGCCAAGCGCGCACCTTGGGGTTCATAACCCGCCGCCACAAAGGCAGGCAGAGGGCCAAAATCCCCATTACAGGATAGCCATAAGGCAGTTGCGGCGCGGCATCGTGATCATAGGTTTGTAACAGCGGATAGGCCCGATCTGGACGATAATGATGGTCTGAGTGACGCTGCAAGTTGATCAGCAACCAATTCGTGGCCCGATGATCCGCATTCCACGAATGGCGGGGTTTGACATGTTCATATTTCCCCGCGCCTTTGTAGGCCCGCGTGAGGCCGTAATGTTCGATGTAATTTGTGATTTCCAAATGGAACACCGCAACAAAGGCCTGCACAGCGAAGAAAGCAAGGCCCCATTTCCCGCCAATGGCATAGGCCAATCCCATCATGCCTGCCTGCAATCCCCCGTAACGCCAGAACGGATTGCTTTTATGCCATAGTGCAAGCCTGCGCTTTTCGAGGCGCTGCGCTTCGGCCCGCCATGCAGATTTGAACGACTGGATCAAAACGCGGGGGAAAAAGCGGTGAAACCCCTCATTATATCGCACAGAAGCAGGGTCACGCGGGTGGCCACATGGATATGATGCACCAAAAGATGTTCGGTTTTGAAATGCGAATAAAGCGTCATCGCCCGTAGGATATCGGCCAAGCCACGTTCCAACCGCGTGGGGCGGTGCATCAATTCATGGCTGTAATTGATGCCAATCATTCCCGTGACAACACCCAAAGAGGCCGCCAACCCGAATTGCTCGGTAAGCGTCAGATGTGCAGGATTGGTGGCGAGATATGCAATCAACCCAAAGACCAATCCGAATTGTAACGGTGCCCAGATCAAGGTGATTGCGCGATACCAAAACAGCGAGTTGAGACGCGCGGCCTCATCAGGGTTGGTTGGATCGCGGCCGAATACTTGATCCAACAGCGGAAACAGCCACCATGTGGCCGCAAGCACCAAAAGGATGCTCCACCCGCCCCATTGGCTGACTGCGACCAAAAGAGGGATGAGCATAAGCGAGACCCAAAACGGGGCTACATCACGAAGCGATGCCAAATAATTTGACCTGAACATCCCTCTACCTCACAGCTCATGCTGTCATCCTAAACGTAGATAGGGCGAAATATTATATATGAAAATATATAATTAGGCTCAGGGTGAAGGCCGTGTGTCGATGCGGCAAAGGTCAAACGCTTTGCGCATCACTGTTGGCATGTCCGCAACGCGGAACTTGGCGCGGGGCAGGAAATAACCTTGCTGCGGGCTCGCGTTTTCAGAGGCATGGCACAGATGCACGCGCAGGCGCAGATGGAAATGGGTAAAGGTATGGCGCACCTCTTGGCCCGTGTCGTGCCATTCGCCCTCAATGGGAGGCGCAAGCGCCTCCACGATCGGCGCCGCGGGATCATCTACCCCCGCCCAAGGGCTGGTGACAAAGCCAAGCATCCCCCCCAAAAGACCCGTTTCGGGGCGTTGCTCGACCAAAACCGAACCATCGGGCCGAAAAGCCAAGTAAATATGACCAACCCGCGTTGGTTTGGGCTGTTTTGGCTCCTTTCGCGGCAATTCCGCCGCAATGCCCGCTTTGTGGGCGGCGCATTGAGTCATGATCGGGCAAATGCCACAGGCGGGGCTGCGTGGTGTGCAAATCGTGGCACCCAAATCCATGACGGCTTGCGCGTAATCCCCCGTCCGCTGTGCAGGGGTGAGGGTGGCGGCATGGGCCTTCAACTCAGGCTTTGCACGGGGCAGCGGGGTTTCCACTGCGAAGAGGCGCGCCATGACACGCTCTACATTGCCATCCATGACGACTGCGCGGCGGTCAAAGGCAATCGCCGCGATCGCAGCGGCGGTGTAAGGACCAATTCCGGGAAGCGTCAAAAGCGCCTCTTCGGTTGTCGGGAATATCCCCGCGTGTTGATCATTAACCACGCGCGCGCATTTGAGCAGGTTGCGCGCCCTTGCATAATAGCCAAGCCCCGCCCAAGCCGCCATGACATCCGCATCTTCCGCTGCTGCAAGATCCTCAATCCGAGGCCAGAGAGAGATGAACTTGGTAAAGTAGTCACGCACAGCTGCCACGGTTGTTTGCTGTAGCATCACCTCAGACAACCACACATGGTATGGGTTTGGACGCTGCCCTGATTTGCGCGCCGCGGGCCCGACCCGCCACGGCATATCGCGCGCATGGTCATCATACCACGCCAACAAGTCACGCGAGAGGTCATCCGTTATTTCAATCTCGTCACGCAAGCTTTATCACCCTGTCTTCGGTTTTGATTGGTCAATCTGTCTCATACCCCCTAAATTGACCCGCAGATGAGAAAAGCAAGCGATCATATCCCGCCCAAAGAGGCAAGCCGCCGTAACCGTGGGTTTGAACCCGCGGCCAAGCTTGTTATGGCGCAAATAAAAAGCCCCGCAGAACGGCGTGGTTTCGCTGAGGCACGGCTGATCACCCAGTGGCGGGAGATCATGGGGCCTGAGATTGCAGATATCGCGCGCCCTGTAAAACTTTCGCATGGGCGTGATGGGTTTGGGGCCACCTTAGTGCTTTTGACGAGCGGGGCGCATGCCCAAATTCTTGAGATGCGCAAAGAAGATATCAGAACAAAGGTAAACGCGGCTTATGGTTATAATGCTGTGTCCAAAATATCCTTGACCCAAACGGCGGGACAGAGCCTTGCGCGTGACTTCATCGCACCACGCCCCCGGCCAGAATTGCCCCAAGAGGCAATAGAAATCGTGAACGCCAAGGCCAAGGCCGCAGCAGCGCACATCAACGATGAGGGGTTGCGCGATGCTCTTGAACGTCTGGCGCAGCGCGTCATAAGAAAACAGACATCCTAATTTACAGAGAGAGAATATTATGGATCGCAGACAGGCCTTGATCGCAGCATCCGCAGCGGCTTTTGTATCCGCCCTTCCCAGATTTGGCATGGCTCAAGACGCAAGCGCCGCCCCTGAGATTGTGGATTTTGCTCTTGGTGATCCGAATGCGCCTGTCGAGTTGATCGAATATGCCTCATTCACCTGTCCGCATTGCGCCACTTTTCACCTACAAGTTTTGCCTCAGCTAAAGCGCGATTACATTGAAACAGGCAAAGTGCGATTGGTTTATCGTGAAGTTTACTTTGACCGCCCAGGTTTGTGGGCGGCCATGGTGGCGCGTTGCGCAGGCGAAATGCGCTATTTTGGCGTGGCCGATATTGTTTACCGCACGCAGCGGGAATGGATCCAAGGTGATGCTGCGACCATCGCGGGCAATCTGCGGCGCATAGGTCTTTCTGCGGGTTTGACGGATGCAGAATTGGACGCCTGCATGCAGGATGCCGAAACCGCGCAGGCCATGATCGATAATTACGAAGCCAATCGCGTAGAATATCCGATTGAGGGCACCCCCGCCTTGGTCATTGACGGCACGCTGTATGGCAATATGGCCTATGAGGACATCGCGTCGCGGATCGAAGACGCGCTTGCCCGCAACCAATGAACAAAACCCCCCTTGCAGGTGTCAAAGTTCTAGAGCTTGCCCGCATTTTGGCGGGGCCATGGGCGGGGCAGGTTTTGGCAGATTTGGGCGCCGAAGTGATCAAGGTCGAAAGCCCCGATGGTGATGACACGCGCCATTGGGGCCCGCCCTTTATCTCTCGTGAGGGGGATGAAAGCGCGGCTTATTTTCATGGAACCAATCGCGGCAAAAAATCCATCATCGCGGACTTTAAATTTGCCAAAGACCGCGACCGCGTGATTGCTTTGGCGCGCGAAGCGGATGTTTTGATTGAGAATTTCAAACTTGGTGGCTTGGCCAAATTTGGCCTCGATTACCCAAGTCTGGCCCGCGAAAACCCTGCATTGATTTATTGCTCGATCACGGGGTTCGGCCAAAATGGGCCATATGCGCATCGCGCGGGCTATGATTACATCATCCAAGGCATGTCTGGGCTGATGTCTGTTACAGGCGACCCCGAGGATCATCCCCAAAAGGTTGGCGTTGCCGTCACGGATATTGTCACTGGTCTTTATGCCTCAAACGCCATTTTGGCTGCGTTGCACATGCGCGCGCGCGCAGGCCAAGGGCAGCATATTGATATGGCGCTTTTTGATGCCGCGACCGCGATGATGGCCAATCAGGCAATGAATTATTTGGCAACGGGGCAAGCCCCCAATCGTATGGGCAATGCCCATCCCAATCTCGCGCCTTATCAAACCTTTCCATGCGCGGATGGCTGGATCATCATCGCGGTTGGCAATGATGGGCAATTCCAAAAACTATGCGAGATTTTGGACTGTGCGGAGTTGGGACAGGATCCGCGATATCGCACCAATGCAGATCGTGTGAAGAACCGCGACAGCCTAAACGCCGCGCTTGAACCTAAGACGCGCAGCCTCAGCAAATCTGCCCTATTAGAGGCGTGCGAAGTGAAATCTGTGCCTGCGGGGCCGATCAATTCACTTGCAGAAACCTTCGCCGATCCGCAGGCCGTGGCGCGCAGGTTTCGCCTTGATCTTGAGGGCGTGCCAAGCACGCGGCCGCCTTTTCATTTTTCGGGGGCTGATTTGGCGCTTGAACGTCCCGCGCCGAAATTGGGCGAGGATGATGGCATCACAGGCTTTTCGAAAAAATCCCGCTAAGGCGATCCCGCAAAGCGTGGTCTTGGTCTAGTCGCAGGCGCACGGGCACCGTCAACACCTCACGCCGCAGCGCATCAGGCAGGCGCACCGCATCTTTTTCGGTTGTGACAGGCTGCGCCCCAAGGCTTTGTGCTTCGCGCAAAATCCGCGCCATCAAGGCATCGCTTAAAGGTTGGTGGTCGCTGAGGGCCTCAGCCCGCAATATACGCGCACCCATTTTGCGCAATGTGGCAAAGAACTTTTCAGGATGACCGATCCCTGCAAAGGCCAAAACGGGCATATCTTGGAAGGACATCCCCATATTTAACGGCGCCAGATGGCCCGTAAGATGGGGGCAAGGAAGGTCTGGATGGCGCATTGAAAACGCCGCCTGCTGATCTGCCTCACCAATGGATAGAACAAAATCTGCACGCGCGAGGCCTGTTGCAATCGGCTCACGCAGCGGGCCTGCGGGGATGACCAGACCATTGCCAAATCCACGCGCGGCATCCACCACAATCAAGGACAGATCATAAGCCAGACTTGCATTTTGAAACCCGTCATCAAGGATCAAAATATCGGCCCCCGCCGCAATGGCCGATTTGGCACTTTGCAGACGATCTTGGCCCACCCATACAGGCGCAAAAGCTGACAAAAGCAAGGGTTCATCACCACAGTCAGCTGCACTGTGACGGGTCGGGTCTACGCGTGTTGTTTGGGTGAGTGTTCCACCATACCCACGGCTGAGTATGTGGGGGGTGGCGCCAAGCCCTGCTAGGATTTCCCAAATGGCAATCACTGTGGGCGTTTTCCCAGTTCCGCCTGCGGTCAAATTGCCAACACAGACCACAGGCACGCCAAGTTTCGCCCAAGCGCCTGTTGCCAATTTGCGCGCCGTGCCTGCCGCATAAAGCGCGCTCAGTGGGCGCAAGGCATAGGCCACTGCATTAGGCTGCGCGCGATACCAAAATCTAGGTGCTTGCATTGCGCTGATCCGCTTCGCGTTGTTCCAACCGCTCTAGGATAGCATTGAGGGCACGATCCGTCACCGCAGCCCCTGTTGAGGATACTTCCCATGCGGCATTGGCCATAGCGGCTGCCCGTACTGGGTTCATCAACTCATCCACTGCACGGGCGAGGCTTTCGGAATCGCGCACCTGCCGCGCGGCATTGACCACCTGCAAGCGATCATAAATATCGGTGAAATTGCTAACATATGGCCCATAGAGAATGGCGGACCCAAGGGCCGCAGGTTCAAATGGATTATGCCCCCCGATATCAACCAAAGAGCCACCCAAAAAGGAAATCGGGGCAAGCCGATACCAAAGGCCCAACTCGCCCAAACTATCGGCAAGATACACTTGGGTGTCGCGATCAGGCAGAGCGCCTGTGCTGCGCTGCGCAAATGTCCAGCCATCGCTTTCTAAGAGTTTCGCAATATCTGCGCCGCGCTCAGGATGGCGTGGCACGAGCAACAGAATGGCCCGCGGGTTTGACCGCAACACGGCCCGATGCGCGGCCAAGACCAAGTCCTCTTCGCCCGCATGGGTGGAAGCCGCCACCCATGCGGGGCGGGTGCCAAGGCGCTGCGAGAGATCTTGGCGCTGCGCCTCATCATGGGGAAGCGCCGCCGCACCTTCCTTGAGGGTGCCTGTCACTTCGATGCGAGATGGCAACAAGCCCAACCCCCGCAATCGAGAGGCGGTCAGATCATCTTGCGCTTGCACCAAATCAAAGCGCGACAGCAGCGCGCGGGCCATTCCGCCCAACCACCGCCAATTGCGCGCTGACCCTTGCGAGATGCGCGCATTGAGCAACATCATCGGGCATCCTTGCAGATGCGTCTCAACGATCATGGCAGGCCACAATTCGGACTCTGTCCAGATGGCGAGGTCTGGCTGCCAATGGTTCAGAAAAGATTGAACAAAACCTATAATATCCAAAGGCACGAATTGATGGATTACATCAGCAGGCAAACGCCGCCCCATTACGGCCGCAGATGTCACGGTGCCTGTCGTAACCAGAATCGTGAGGTCTTCGCGCTCTTCACGGATGCGGCGGATCAGCTCAAGAAGGGAAAGCGCCTCGCCGACAGAGGCCGCATGAAACCAGATCAATGGCCCATCGGGTCGCGCTTGACTGGCAATACCGCGCCGCTCATTGATACGCGCCGCGTCCTCTTTGCCGCGCGCCAAACGGCCCGTCAAAATCCGTTCCGCCAAACCCGTGGCATGACGCGAAAACAGAAGATAAAGCCAAAGCAGCAAGGAGCGTGAACGCATCCGATGCAATCCCTTACTCGCTTTGCGCGGAATTGGCCTGCTCTTCATCGCGCAGGCGATGCAAATGGGCGATGAAGTAGCGCATATGCGCATTGTCTACTGTGCGCTGCGCTTCAGATTTCCATGCGTTATAGGCGCTGTCATAATCAGGGAAAATACCCACGATATGAATATCGTTCACATCGCGAAACTCCGTGCGGGCCGGGTCGACCAATTCGCCCCCAAACACCAAATGCAGACGCTGTGCCATAGATTATTTCCTTAACAAGAAGCCTTGAAAACCTGCGCGCACCCTAAGGTTTTGGCTCAGGCGGTCAAGCCAGTTTGACCCGAAAGCCGCGCCATGAATTTATCCACCAAGGCGCGTGATCCTGCAAAAACGCCCGCACTTCGCGGGTCGGGGCGGTTAAAGCGCAAAGCCTGCCCCTCCCGGTCGCAGACCTTGGCACCTGCCTCGGCGGCAATAAGACTGCCTGCGGCGCTGTCCCATTCCCAAGTTGGGCGAAAGGTCAGCATTCCATCATAGCGCCCTTCGCCCACAAGGGCCAAACGATAGGCGAGAGAGGATCGAAAATGGCGGCTCACAGGTGGCGCGCCATGTGGCCAATAGCGCGGTTCAAAATTGACCTTGGTGGTCAGAATGCGCGCGCCCGCTTCTTCACCATGACCTGAAATGCGCAAGGGTGTCTCATTGCACAGCGCCCCCCAATCGCGCGCAGCGGCGTAAAGCCTGCCGACAGCAGGCAGATAGACCACCGCCGCACGCACGAGCCCATCTTCCACAACGGCCAATGCATGCGAGAAATCACCAGAGCCATCCATAAAGGCGCGGGTGCCATCGATGGGATCAACGATGAAACCCCGCTCCGCGGCCAGACGGGCAGGGTCATCTTGGCTTTCTTCAGACAACCACCCGTAACTGGGACGCGCGGCCTGAAGATCGCGCGCCAACATCTTGTCGATTTCCAAATCCGCTTCTGTGACGGGGCCTGCCCCTTCGGATTTTTCCCACGCCTTGGGGTCATTTTGCCAATAGCGCAGGGCAATCTCGCCTGCGGCACGGGCCGCTTCTATCAATAGTGTCAGATCATCGCGATCTTGCCGCTCAGGCCCCTGCAAGCGTCATCTCCTCTACCAGAAGCGAGGGGATAACCCGCGACAGATGCGGGCGCGCATCATTTGCTGCACGGATCGTGCCAAGCATGTCGCGCAAATTTCCTGCAATGGTGCATTCATTGACCGCATAGGTGATTTCGCCGTTTTCAACCCAAAACCCTGACGCGCCACGCGAATAATCGCCTGTGGTTGGGTTGATGGAACTGCCGATCAAGGATGTCACCAATAGCCCCGTTCCCATCTCACGCAACAGCGTCTCACGTTCGACCTCTGGCCCGACCAAGGCGAGATTCCCAACGCTTGGCGAAGGCGGGCTAGTGAGCCCGCGCGCGGCATTGGCGGTGCTTTCCAGACCCAATTTTCGCGCAGTCGCCAGATCAAGCACCCATGAGGCCAGCTTGCCATCTTGTATGAAGGCGCGCTTTTGTGTCGCCAAACCTTCGGCGTCAAAGGGGCGCGAGCCGCCTGCACGCTTGCGCAAAGGGTCTTCCAGCAGATCAAACCCGACAGGCAAAACCGCCTCACCCAATGCATCGCGCAACCAACTCGACCCGCGTGCAATCGCGGTGCCATTGATCGCGGCCAAGATATGACCGATGAGGGTTGAGGAGACACGTTCATCAAAGAAAACCGGATATTTCCCTGTTTTTGGCTTTCGCGCCCCTGCGCGCGCTGCCGCACGCATCCCAGCTTCGCGCCCTATTTCTTCGGGGCTAATCAGATCACTGCGGAAAATACGGCCATCCCCGTAGTAATCCCGCTCCATGCCTGTTCCTTCGCCTGAAATCGCCACGCAGGAGAGGCCATAATCACTGCGGACGTAGCCGCCTGCAAACCCATTGCTGCCCGCAAGAAAGATCGTGCGGTGGCTGTAGCCTGCATTTGAGGACTGAATTTGGGTCACTTTGGCAATGGCACGGGCCGCAGCCTCGGCGCGGCGGGCTTCATCCTCCATCTCGGCGGGCAGAGGTGCCGCGCCGTCATCGCTTAACTCAAGACCTGATGCATCGCGCATTGAGCTGAGTTGCGCGGGATCGGCCAAGCCAACGGTTGAGTCTTCGGGGGCAAGCCGCGCCATAGTCACCGCGCGCGCGGCCATGTCACGCAGCGTGTCTCGGCGTAAATCTGCTGCCGAAACACAAGCCTGCCGTTGGCCCACCATGACACGAAGGCCCATTTCCGTGCCCTCGGATCGTTCTGCCTGCTCTAACGCGCCATTGCGCAAGCTCACTGTTTGCGAGACCCCTTGCACCACCATCGCATCTGCCGCATCCGCACCCGCAGATTTGGCAATGTCCAAAATCTGTTCCGCCAGATCCCGCAGCGCCGCTGTGTTCGAAGGGCTGTCTGTCATCGCAAAGCATCCTTTCTGGCCAAAACAGCCCGTCAGGGGCTATGCGTGACCTAAGCGCTGCAAGGACGCAGCGCAAGAACCCTTAACCTTTATTGCAAAGGCATTCCGCCAATCATGATCTTACCCTCTTGGGTCAGATCAATTGCGCTTTCAAGCTGATCTTGGCCTTCGGTTCGGGTGGCGAAAAGATCAATTGCGCCTGCGATCATCGCAAATTGGCTTGGATCAAGATGGCCTGACTGGGTCATCGCCTCCAGAAAGGTGAAAAGCCCGCGCGCGCTGATATCCACCCGCGATGGCCCTGCGCCAGATGTCAGATCAAACCCACCTGTCGCACGGAAATCAAGGCCTGCACCCGTGAGGGTGGCCCTGTTGATTTGCAGCCGCGCCAACGACAAAGGCAGAGGGATCCCCGTTTCGGGGGCAGGCCCCAGATCACCTGCAAGATCGAGATCAATCGCACCAGTTTCGCGGGGCAAACGACCTGCGCGATCTATCCAATCCCAAACGGGGGGTTCGGGCATGGCATCTGCCACTGACACTGTGATGGCAAACGGCCCGCCCTCGCGGTTCAATAATGGCAGATTAGCGGCCAAGCGGCTTGGCCCAATGCGCCACAAAATGGGGATTTCTTCGCCAAATTCGGCCCCCAAAAGCACGCTATCGGTGCTGAGGCTGGCGCCAAAACTTTCGTCTGCTTCCCTGTGGCTGAGATTACCCGCCCCAAGCGCGAAGCCAAGCCGCCCTGCTTGATCCAACCCAATCGGCTTTGCAAAAGCAGAAATCGGATTGCTGGCCACCAGTCCATTGGCCGCCTCAAACCCAAGTGAAGCTGTCTCGCCCCAGCCGTCAAGGGCAAGCGTAGCCCCCTCAAGCGCGAATTGGGCCAAAGCCCCGTCCCCGATTCCGCCTTGCACTGTGCCAAGTCCAAAACGATGCGCAATGGGTGTTTCCGAAAATACAGATTGTCCTTCAAAAGTGGTGCTGCGCAGGGCAAATTCACCCGCTTGGATCAATACGCTGCCCAAAGCCTGAAAGGCCAATTCTTCTGCTTCTGCATCCCACGTTAGCGTTATGCCGTTTGCACTTTGCACCGTCACCTCAGGCAATGCAGGCAGATCCACCACCAGATCCCGCGCGGGCCGGTCTGGAGGGGTCAGCGCGATCACAATCGCCTCAGGCAGTGTGATCACCACATCACCTTCCGCGTTTAGGGCAAAAAAAGCGCGGGCCGTTCTCATGCTTGTATCTACGGTCGAATGCGGATCATCCGCTTCGATAATTTGCAGGTTCTCTACCAACACCTGTGTGCCGATTACCTGTGGCGCATCAAAGCGGAACTCATGCCCTGCATCTGCGGCGATTTCGCGGAACGTCTCAAGCGCCATGTCAACGGGCGCGAGGCTTTGTGCAAAGGCAGGCAGCGAGGACAGGGCAAAAGCCATAGATAGAGCTGGACGCCAAATATATTTTGAATTCATCTTTGACATTCACAGGCCCAACGGCGACACCGACAGTATATCCCAATGTTTCGCCCCCTGCGCTTAAGGTCAAGCGCCTATCCGCCTGCCCAAGAAATAGAAAGCCCCGCGATCATGTCTCATCTCTTTGAAACCGACCTATCGGGAAAAACCGTTGCAATCACAGGCGCAAGCCGTGGGATTGGGGCAGAAACTGCCGCGCTCTTTGCGCAGTCAGGCGCAAAAGTTGCATTATTGGCGCGCTCAGGGGCAGATTTAAAAAACGTGGCAAACTCAATCAGTGAAGGGGCGCGGGGCTATCCCTGTGATTTAAGTGAGATAGGCAAGATTGCCCCGCTCTTTGACGAGATCAAAGCCGAGCTTGGCCACATTGATATCTTGATCAACAATGGCGCGCTTATTGCGCCCATCGCCCGCATGGGGGAGGCAGATTTGCAGGCGTGGGATAATCTGATGCGGGTCAATGTCACAGGGTTATTTGCAACCACACAGGCCTGTTTGCCCGATATGGTAGCGCGGGGCGTAGGCACCGTCATCAATATTTCGTCAGGGGCTGCGAAAAATGCGTATGAGGGGTGGAGTGCCTATTGTGCGTCAAAGGCGGCTGTGGCGATGCTGACACAAAGCCTTGATTTGGAATATCGTGATGCAGGTATCCGTGCGCTTGGGCTGTCACCGGGGACTGTCGCCACGCAGATGCAACGCGATATTCGGGCAAGTGGGATGAACCCCGTGTCGCAGATTGATTGGGCTGACCATATCGCGCCGCATTGGGTGGCGCGCGCGCTCTTGTGGATGACCACATCCGAAGCGGATGGGCATCTGGGCCAAGATATCAGCCTGCGCGATCCCGCTTTGCGGAGCAAATTGGGGCTTGTGTGAGGCGAAAAGGAATTTTGCGATGATCAGGTTAGAGAGTTTCCCAGAAAGCTTGCCCCAAAGCCAAGCACCGCTGTGGCGCGTGACGCTTGATCGTCCCGACAAAGCGAATGCCCTGACCGAAGATATGCTTGCCACCTTGGTCAGCATCGCCAAACAGGCACAGGCGCATCCAAACTTGCGCGCGTTGGTTATTACAGGGGCGGGCGAAAAGGTCTTTTGTGCAGGTGCGGATTTGGACGCGGCCCGCGCGGGTCTGGCTACCTCGCCCCTCTGGGAGGCGTTGTCAGGCGCGATTGCCGCGCTGCCCTGCCTGACGATTGCGGCTCTGAATGGCACATTGGCAGGCGGCGCTATGGGGATGGCATTGGCCTGTGATCTGCGCCTTAGTGTTGATCGCGCCTCATTTTTTTACCCTGTCGCAAAGCTTGGGTTTTTGCCGCAGCCCTCAGACCCCAAACGTCTGACTGCGCTCATAGGCCCTGCGCGCACAAAATTGCTGCTGCTGTCAGGCGCAAAATTTACCGCAAAAGAGGCCCTGTCCTTTGGGCTGATTGACAAGATCGTGCCACAAGAGGCACTTTGGCAGGAAGCGCAACATATGGCCGAGGCCGCGATTTCGGGCAAAGCCGAGGTGCTGCGCGCCATCAAGGCGATGATCCCTGACGGCACGGCATGATGGGCGGACGCGACCCTATCACATTGGACGTGATGATCATCGGCGCGGGGCCGAGCGCGCTGATGGCTGCCGATTATTTGGCCCATACTGGGCGGCGGGTTGTTTTGATGGAGGGCAAAGCCTCCCCTGCGCGTAAGTTTCTCATGGCGGGAAAATCAGGGTTGAACCTCACAATGGATGAACCGCTTGAGGCGTTTCTTGCGGCCTATGGGCCATCGGCTGCGCCGCTTGCGCCGATGATCCGCGCCTTTGGCCCTGAAGAAGTTATACGCTTTACCCGCGATACATTAGGGCAGCCAATCTTTACAGGCAGCTCACGGCGTGTGTTCCCCAAGGCGATGAAAGCCTCACCCATGCTGCGCGCCTGGTTGCAGCGCTTGGGCGGGCAAGGCGTGGAGATTTGGCGCAATTTCACATGGAATGGATGGGGGCCAGACGGGGCGTTTCGCTTTTCCACAGCAGAAGGGCCGCGTGAGATGACAGCCACCACAACACTCTTGGCCCTTGGGGGCGCGAGTTGGCCGAATTTAGGCGGGCGCGGCGAATGGCTTGAATATCTGAGCGCGCGCGGGGTCGAAACGGTTCCGTTTCAGTCAATGAATATGGGGTTTCATATCAAATGGTCAGACCATATGCGCCCGCATTTTGGTCATCCGCTCAAATCCTTGATCTTGCGCGCGGGCGAAAAATCTGTGGCGGGTGAGATCGTGATCACCGCCAAAGGCATTGAGGGCGGCGGGGTTTACGCCCTCTCGCGCGAGATGCGAAAGGGGGCGATGCTCAGCCTTGACCTCTGCCCTGACCGCAGTCTGGACGATGTTGCGGCGCGTCTTGAAAAAGGGGGCAGGCGTAAAGACAGTTTGTCGAATATCCTGCGCAAATCCCTTGGGATAGACAGGGCAAAGCGCGCAGTTTTGTTCGAAATGTGCAAATCCCTGCCCACTGAGCCGAAAGCGTTGGCAGAGCGCATCAAAGCCTTGCCCATCCCCCATAGCGGCCCGTTTGGATTGGATCGCGCAATCTCTAGTTCGGGCGGGGTCGCATGGTCTGCGCTAGACGATACTTTGCAGCTTCGCGCCCTAACAAATGTCTATTGTATCGGCGAGATGGTCGATTGGGATGCGCCTACGGGTGGCTATTTGCTGACAGCCTGTTTTGCCACGGGCCTTTGGGCGGCGCGTGCAGCAGCCTAGCGGGCGTTGCGCGGCATCATGGCCAAGCGGATGAGACTGCGCTCCATCACTGCCAATTGCGGGGCTTGTGAACTTGAACGGAGGGTCAAATCCGTCTCGATCAGGCTTTGCACCGCATCCTCAAGGCGTGTAACGCCCCAAGCCTGCGCTTGTTTCACCATGCGATCCCTGCGCGGGCCAAAGACCCCTGTTTTCGGAGAAAACCCAGCCGCTGGCCCCTGTGGATGACAGGCGGCCATATGCAGCGTGCGAAAATGGCGCAAGGCCGCGATACAAAGTGCAACCGCCGTGACCCCCTGACCACCAAGCCGTGCCATCAGGGCGCCGACACGCGCATGGGCGCCTTCGGCAGCAGCGTGTAAGATTTCGTCAATCTCCGCATCAATCGTGGCAGGCGCTAATGCTGCCACCTCCGCCGAAGAGAGAGGGCTCTCATCGCCCAGTTTATAGAGGGCTAGCTTTTCCAAGAGCTGCCTGAAATCGCCAGGATCAAGCGCGCAAGCGAGGGCAACCAAGTCACGAGAGGCGTCTTGCGCGATTGCAGATAGCCCCGCCTTTTTCAATTCGGCCTCGACCTCAGCCTGACTGGGCGGATCATCATAAACGGCGATACAAAAAGCCGATTTTTGGGTTTCAAACAATTTTCTCAGCGCCGAGCGTGGTGTCAGTTGCCCCGCCGTCACAATGATTTGGGCGTCACCTGCGCCCCATTCGTTTATGGCGCTTGTGATTGCGGTGGCGGCGGCATCTGTTGCATCTTCGACAAAGACGGCGCGCGGTCCTGGAAAGAACCCTGTCGCCTTAATCGCGTCCAAAAGAGCCGCAGGGTCACTGCGCAAAGATGCCCCCATCATACGGGTAAGGCGCATTTCGCCTTCGGCATCTGGCCCCAAAAGATTGGCAAGCAGGTCTTGGCGCTTAATTGCCACCCGCATCGCATCTGCCCCATGAATCAGAACGCCCGCCGCCCCTGTATCGGGGCGGGTGATAAACCGCGCCGCCTCTGAGGTGGAAAGCTTCATCGGGTTACATTGCCTCAAATAACGACATTCACAATCCGCCCCGGCACAACAATCAGCTTGCGGGGCGCGCGACCTTCAAGCGCCTTTGCCACAGCCTCATCCGCCAGAACCAATTTTTCAACCTCTTGTTGCGGCATATCTTTCGCAACTGTCAGTTCCGAGCGGCGTTTGCCGTTGATCTGGATGGGTAAGGTGACGGTATCGGACACCAACATCGCCTCATCGGCTTTGGGCCACGGTGCGGTGGCTACCAAACCAGACCCGCCCTGACGCGCCCAAATTTCTTCGGCCAAATGTGGGGTCATTGGTGACATGAGCTGCACCAAAGTCAGGATCGCCTCACGCTGTGCGGCGGCCGAGGCGTTCGATTTCGCCAAAGTGTTGGTAAAGGCATAAAGTTTGGCGATCGCCGCATTAAAGCCAAAGCTTTCAATGCCGCTTGTCACATCAACAATGGCGCGATGCATGGCGCGCAGTAGGTCTTGATCGCCTGAGCCTGCCGCATCTTTCGGCATATCCGCGATTTTTTCGCTCAAGGCCCAGACACGGCCCAAATGTTTAAACGCGGCTTCGGCCCCCGCAGCCGTCCATTCCACATCACGCTCGGGCGGGCTGTCAGAGAGGACGAACCACCGCGCGGTATCGGCGCCGTATTGGGCTATGATCGCCACAGGATCGACCACGTTGCGTTTCGATTTCGACATTTTGGCGGAAGGGATAATCTCAACCTCCCGGCCATCCTTGAGGAAACCTTTGCCTTCGCGCAGCTCGACTTCTTCGGGGAAGTGATAGAAGGGGCGACCATTTTGATCGCGGGTTTGATAGATCGCATGGGTCACCATGCCTTGGGTGAACAGTGCGTTGAACGGCTCGGCGCATTTTGCGGGCAAATGCCCCGTCTTTTGCATCGCACGCGCGAAGAAGCGCGAATAAAGCAGGTGCAAAATCGCGTGCTCAATCCCGCCGATATATTGATCTACATTCATCCAATATTCGGCCTCGGCGGCATCGGTGGGTGTTGCCGCGCGCGGCGCGGTGAAGCGGGCGTAATACCACGAACTGTCCACGAATGTGTCCATCGTGTCGGTTTCACGCTGCGCAGGCGCACCGCAGCTAGGGCAGCTGCAGTCGCGCCAAGTCGGGTGACGATCCAGCGGGTTGCCTGGAATGTCGAAACTGACATCGCGCGGCAGTTCGATGGGCAGGTTTTCCTTTTTCTCTGGAACAACCCCACAGGTGGCACAATGCACCACAGGGATTGGACAGCCCCAATAACGTTGGCGGCTTAAACCCCAGTCGCGCAGTCGGAACTTGGTCACGCCTTGGCCCCAACCCCTCGCCTCAGCGAGATCAATTGCGGCATCCACTGCGGTGTCACCTGTTTGCACCGCCTCGCCTGCAAAGCCGCGAATATAGCGCACACGCTCGGCTTTGGTTGGCACGAAGGCTTCGGCCAAGGCGGCTTCTTCCGCGCCCTCGGCCACAAAAACGGGGGTGATCGGCAGATCGAACTTGCGCGCAAATTCAAAATCGCGCTGGTCATGGGCAGGGCAGCCGAAAATCGCGCCCGTGCCATAATCCATCAAAATGAAATTCGCGATCCAAACAGGCAATTCCCAGGACGGATCAAGCGGGTGGCGCACACGCAGGCCTGTATCACGGCCCTTTTTCTCGGCCTTTTCCAAGGCTTCGGCGGTTGTTCCACCTTTGCGGCAGTCTTGGCAGAATACGGCAATCTCGGCGTTTTCTGCTTCGAGTGCTTTGGCCAAGGGATGATCGGGGGAGATACCCACAAAACTGGCCCCCATCAGCGTATCAGGGCGGGTGGTGTAAACATCAATCGTGCTGTGACCATGCGCAGGTGCGGTCAGCTCAAAGCCGAATTGCAGCCCGCGGGATTTGCCGATCCAATTCGCTTGCATCAGGCGCACTTTTTCGGGCCAATCGTCTAAACCATCCAGCGCGCCAAGCAAATCATCGGCCATGTCGGAGATTTTAAAGAACCATTGCGTCAACTCGCGCCGTTCTACGTCAGCACCCGAACGCCAGCCTTTGCCATCGATGACCTGTTCATTGGCAAGAACCGTCATATCGACCGGATCCCAATTCACCACCGCGTTTTTTCGGTAGACCAAACCCTGCTCTAGCATATCAAGAAACAGCGCTTGTTGCTGTCCGTAATATTCAGGATCACAGGTGGCAAATTCCCGATCCCAATCAATCGACAGGCCCAAGGGTTTCATCTGGCCGCGCATTGTATCGATGTTTTGATATGTCCAATCGGCAGGGTGGCCGCCATTTTCCATTGCGGCATTTTCGGCAGGCATCCCAAAGGCATCCCACCCCATAGGATGCAGCACATTAAATCCAGTGGAGGATTTGAAGCGTGCGATCACATCCCCCATAGTGTAATTGCGCACATGGCCGATATGGATGCGCCCCGATGGGTAAGGGAACATCTCAAGCACATAATATTTTTCACGCGCAGGATCGCGCTTGGCCTTAAAGATTGCGGCCGCATCCCATGCCTGCTGCCATTTCTCTTCAATCTGGGACGGATCGTAGCGCGACATTGCGAACTCCTGAAACATGGGGCTTTCGGGCCAAACGGGTATAGTCGGGCGCGTGTTTAAGCCGCCCGCTTAGGGAGGTCTAGGGGTATGGCGTGAATTCGCCGCTTGATTACAGGCCCGAGTCGCGGATGCGCAATTGGCGCGCGCGGGTCAAGATCGCATCTTCGATCTGACGCGTGGTTTCGCGGCTGACAGGGCCACCGCGCGTGGCCAATGCAACGCGCAGCGCACGCGCATCCAATGCGGGGTCACTGACATAGACGGTTGCGCGATAGGCTGTGCCGCCACCTGGTGGCGTGCCATAGCCAAAATCAATCACGCCTGAGAATGGATCAGCTGATTCAATCGGCAAGAAGTCTAGCACTTCAAGCGTGGCGTTCCAGATGTAGCGATTGACTTCAACGGTGACATTCGGGTCATCCACGTTTTGGAACAGGTCCCAGATGGTTTCGCGCTGTGGCTCTTGGGCATCTAGCGCGGCGCGCTGTTCTTCGGCGGCCTCAGACCCGCCCAAGCTGCCACCCAACCGCCCGCAAGACGCAAGCGCCAGTGCGGTCGCAACAACCAAGATAGCTTTGCCAAAGCTTGAAAATGCCATGTGACTTTGCCCTTTCGTCCATATTGCGCACTGCGTGCAACGCGGGGGGCAAATGACTGCGCCCGTTGCGTGCCTCTTGGTAACTTAGCCCCGCCATTGCGGCAAGGACTTTGATATTGTCATCAAATTAGACCTAAATAACACACTGTGGCATCTGTGCATCAGAGTTGAGCCAAGATGAAGATGTCTGTCACGGCTTCGTTGCAATGCGCGGCTTGATGCGAGAGACACAGGCATACTCAATTCGGACTTCCCCGTCTTGAGGTGCACCTTAGAAATCAATTACGAGGGAAAAACCATGAAAAAGGTTCTCTTCGCTACTACCGCTTTGATTGCAACCGCAGGCGTTGCATCTGCAGACGTTACTCTGTCCGGTTCTGCGCAGATTGGTATGGCATACACTGAAAATACCAACAACGCAGACAAGACTTCCGAATTCACAACGCAATCTGAAGCTGGTCTCGCCGTTTCTATGTCTGGCACCACTGATGGTGGTTTGGGCTTTGGCGCGACTTTCTCAATCGACGGTGACAACGGCAACAACGCCGACGCAAACGTATTCATCTCTGGCACATTCGGCAAAATCACTGTTGGTAACGATACAGGTCGCGCCAACGCGGTTGCGTCACTGCCTGATTTCGGTTTCGACGGCATGGGCTTCGATGACATCGTTGAAGACTTCCAAGAAACTGGTGGGCACGATACCCGTTGGTCTTACACAGTGGGCGCTCTGACAGTTGGCGCGAGTGCTGATCTAAACTCCAATACGTCGGTAAACTCCACAACCACCGCTTCCGAAGACAATGCTTGGGGCGTTGGTGCGTCTTATGTTGTCAATGACGCATTGACTGTTGCTGTAGGCTACACCGAACAAACCAACGCGAACGGTTTCGGCACTGGTGATGCAGCTGACGACTCAGCGACTTCGCTTGGTCTGACCTACAAAGCTGGCGCAGTGACTGTTAGCTTGGCTGGAGTTGCCCGCGAAGACGGCACAACTGAAACAGACGCAGCTGGCGCGACTATCGCATACGCAATCGATAGCGCGAGCACCATCACTGTTGGTTACGCATCAGCAGAGACTACAGTTGCAGCAAACGATGAAAACGGCTTTGCGATTGGCTACACACAAAGCTTGGGCGGCGGTGCCACTTTCAATGCTGCTTACGGTTACATCGACGACAGCGCACAGACCGAAGAGAATGGTCGTGCACAAGTTGGTTTGACATTCAGCTTCTAATCCTCACGGATTACTTGCTTGGGAAAGAGCGCACTTCGGTGCGCTCTTTTCTTTTGTGCGTGATGCAGAGACGCTCTGCTAATGCAGCTATGTTGATCTCACATCGCACTAACTGTGCACTGCCTGCTTGGACAGGCGCGTTAGCCGAGGGTGATCGCTTTACCGCAGGTTGGGCTACTTCAGTTTTGTCCGATAACAATCACAACGGGTTTGTGGGGTTCGGCATCTCTGCGGAGTATCAGATCAGCGGTCAAAATTTCATCGAGGCCAGCTTTATGCCTTGATATTACAAAGAGGGTGACGTTGATTTGGGGGGCCATATGCATTTTCGCAGCACCCTTGGGATTGGCACCAATATCACCGACAGCGCTGCGCTTTCATTCGCGTTCAGCCATATCTCAAACGGTGGCCTAAATGATCGCAACCCCGGAATGGATATGGTCATGCTGCGTTTGATCCGCCGCTACTAATCCGCACAAAGATTCGAGTCCCATTCACCGCGCGCTTGCGCTATAGGCGCATCCATGTCTGAGCCGCACACATATATCGGCCTGCCCTTCATGAAAATGCACGGGCTTGGCAATGATTTTGTCGTCATGGACGCGCGCAAGCGCGAGGTCACCGTGACGGCTGATTTGGCGCGCGCGCTTGCAGATCGTCATCGTGGGGTGGGGTTTGACCAATTGGCCTTGATCCAAAACGATCACGAGGCGGATTTAGCACTGACCTTTTACAATGCCGATGGGTCACTCTCTGCAACCTGTGGCAATGCCACACGCTGCATCGCGGCCTATGAAATGGCGGCACAGGGCCTTCATCAGATCCGCCTGCGCACAGAACGCGGGATTCTGATTGCGCAGGATCGCGGCAACGGCCTGACCGCTGTGAATATGGGGACCCCGCTGTTGGAGTGGCAGGATATCCCTTTAGCCGCGGCGATGGACACGCTGCATCTGCCCCTAGACGGGGATCCTGTTGGGACAGGCATGGGTAACCCTCATTGCAGTTTCTTTGTGGACGATGCCGAAGCGGTGGATTTGGCTGCCCGCGGCCCCGAAGTGGAACATCATCCGCTGTTCCCTGCGCGCACCAATGTGCAATTCGCCTCACTCATCGGGCCAGATCATCTGAGGATGCGGGTCTGGGAACGGGGAACGGGCATCACGCTTGCCTCAGGATCATCCTCTTGCGCGGTGGCGGTTGCCGCGGCGCGGCGGGGCCTGACAGGTCGTGCGGTGAAACTGACCCTTGATGGCGGTGATATTTTGATTGATTGGCGCGAGGATGGCGTTTGGATGACAGGGCCAACGGCCCATGTGTTCACCGCTGAATTGACCGCAGATTTCATAAGTCGCCTACAAAACCCATGACAAAGCCACCTGAATTTCGAACGCTTGGGTGTCGGCTCAATGCCTATGAAACCGAAGCGATGACCGATATGGCCACCGCAGCGGGCCTCAGGGATGCGGTGATAATTAACACCTGCGCCGTAACGGCCGAGGCCGTGCGCAAAGCGCGCCAAGAAATCCGCAAGGTGAAGCGCGACAATCCAAGCGCGCGGATCGTGGTGACGGGCTGCGCCGCACAGACCGAGCCCGAAACCTTTGCCGCAATGGGCGAAGTTGACCTCATCATTGGCAATCGCGAAAAGATGGAACCTGCAACATGGGCCAAGCTCAGCGGCCCTGATTTCATCGGCCAAACCGAAAAGATCATGGTCGATGACATCATGTCCGTGCGCGAAACAGCCGAGCATCTGATTGATGGCTTTGGCACCCGCGCGCGCGCCTATGTACAGGTTCAAAATGGCTGTGATCATCGCTGCACCTTTTGCATCATCCCATTTGGGCGCGGCAATTCACGCTCCGTGCCTGCGGGTGTGGTGGTGAATCAAATCAAACGCTTGGTCGACCGCGGCTATTTAGAGGTGGTGCTCACAGGGGTTGATCTGACCTCATGGGGCGCGGATCTCCCGCAAGCCCCCCATTTGGGCGATTTGGTCATGCGTATCTTGAAACTTGTTCCTGATCTGGCGCGCCTGCGGATTTCCTCTATCGACTCGATCGAAGCTGATCCGATGTTGATGGAGGCCATTGCCAACGAACCCCGCCTGATGCCTCATCTGCATCTGAGTCTTCAACATGGCGATAATTTGATCCTCAAGCGTATGAAGCGCCGCCATGCGCGCGAAGATGCCATTGCCTTTTGCGAGGAGGCGCGCCGCCTGCGGCCTGAGATCAAATTTGGCGCAGATATCATTGCAGGTTTCCCAACAGAAACCGAAACACATTTCGAAAATTCCCTCAAATTGGTTGAGGAGTGCGGGCTAACCTGGCTCCATGTGTTTCCGTTCTCACCGCGCCAAGGCACGCCAGCGGCGCGGATGCCACAATTGCAAAGCGCCACAATCAAAGACCGCGCGGCACGGTTGCGCGCCGCTGGGGATCGGGCCCTCGCCCAACATTTATCGGGCGAGATTGGCAAAACCCATCAGATTTTGATGGAAAATCCCCATCTTGGCCGCACCGAAGACTTCACTGAAGTCAGCCTCAATGAGGCGCAAGAAACAGGTCAGATCATCACTGCCACAATTTCAGGCCACAAAGACGGACGGCTTTTAGCCTAGATTGCTTCCGCCAAAAGTGCCTCGAAAAAGGCAAATGCCTCGGGGCTGTCCCAATGAGCATCTCCCATCAGCCGCGCAATCTCGCGTCCTTCGGGATCAATCACCAGCGTAATCGGCAAGCCCATCACCGACATTTGGCGCGCGATCTGTTGGTTGATGTCACGATACATCGGCAGATGTTCTACGCCAATTTCCTCAAAAAACCTGCGGATCGCCTGCGGGGAATTGCGCCCCGTGGCGAGCGTGACCACTTCAAACTGATCTGAGCCAAACTGACGTTGCAATGCCTCTAGGCTTGGCATTTCTTCACGGCAGGGCGCGCACCAAGTGGCCCAAAAATTGAGAACCACATATTTCCCGCGATAATCGCTCAAGCGCCCTTCAACTTCATCCTCATCAACAAAAGGCAAATCCGACACAGGCACAGGCTCTGAGGCGATCACCAGACCGCGCATATCCCCATCACGGGGCAGCTGCGAAAGATCTTGCGCAAAGGCGGCATTTGCACAGAAACCCAAGGCAATGTAGAGCAGGGCAATGATACGGCGCGGGAGCATCCTAGCGGCATCCTTTCTTTGATCGGCGGATAAAACAGAACATGGCACAGAAATCTTCAAACGCAATGTGGGGCGGTCGCTTCGCCGCAGGGCCAGATGCTTTGATGGAGGCGATTAACGCATCTATCGGTTTTGACCAAAGGCTCAGCGCGCAAGATGTCACTGGCTCACGCGCCCATGCTGCTATGCTCGCCGCCCAAGGCATCATCAGCAGTAAAGATGCCGAGACGATCAGGGAAGGCCTGCTCACGATCTTGTCAGAAATTGAGAGCGGCACATTCGAATTTTCCACCGCCCTTGAGGATATTCACATGAATATCGAAGCGCGGCTTAAAACCCTGATTGGTGAGCCCGCAGGACGTCTCCATACGGCGCGGTCACGCAATGATCAGGTCGCCACCGATTTTCGCCTATGGGTGCGGGATCAAATGGATGCGGCCATTGAGGGGCTGCAGGCCTTGATCCGCGCGGCATTGGCGCAGGCCGAAGCGGGCGCTGATTGGGTGATGCCTGGCTTTACCCATCTTCAAACCGCGCAGCCCGTCACATGGGGGCATCACATGATGGCCTATGTCGAGATGTTCGCCCGCGATTTATCGCGTTTTCAAGATGCGCGCGCGCGGATGAATGAATGCCCGCTTGGTGCGGCTGCCCTTGCAGGCACATCTTTTCCAATTGACCGCCACATGACCGCAGAAGCCCTAGGTTTCGATCGGCCTATGGCGAATTCCTTGGATGCGGTTTCAGATCGCGATTTCGCCCTAGACTATCTCGGGGCGGCCTCCATTTGCGCGATGCATCTGTCGCGCTTGGCTGAGGAATTGGTGATCTGGTCTTCGGCACAATTCCGCTTTGTGACCCTGTCGGATCAGTTTTCAACAGGCTCCTCCATCATGCCGCAAAAGAAAAACCCTGATGCGGCGGAATTAATCCGCGCCAAAATCGGGCGGATCATGGGGGCGAATGTGGCCTTGATGACGGTCATGAAAGGTCTGCCCTTGGCCTATTCCAAGGATATGCAGGAAGACAAAGAGCAAGTCTTTGATGCTGCTGACAACCTCATGATCGCAATGGCCGCAATGGCGGGGATGCTGGGCGACATGAGCGCCAATAAAGACGCACTAGAGCGCGCCGCCGCATCTGGCTTTTCAACCGCAACTGATCTCGCCGATTGGTTGGTGCGCGAATTGGGTCTGCCATTCCGTGAAGCGCATCATGTAACAGGTGCGCTTGTCAAAATGGCCGAAGATCGGGGCTGTGATTTACCTGATCTCAGCCTTGCGGATATGCAAACAGTGCAATCCAACATCACTGCGGCCGTGTTTGATGTTTTGGGGGTTCACAACTCGGTTGCCTCGCGTCAATCCTATGGCGGCACCGCACCCGATCAGGTGCGCCTGCAAATTGCACGATGGAAAGAAAGGTTGGCGTGATGGGGCGCTCTTTTGCATCATGGATTAAGCTAGGGCTATTGGCCCTGACTTTGGGTGGAACTTTGGCCGCCTGCGGCGCAGATGGCCCCCCTGAACCGCCAAGCGAAAACGCAGTGACCTACTAAGCCTGCGTGGCGTTTCGGTCATTTTCTTGCACCGCGTGTGGCGTTCTGCGTCTTGCCCGTTGAAACTAGGGCAAAGAGCCCCTAACGTCTGGGGTCAGACTGCTCATTTTAAGACGATTGACCATTCCAAGACCTAAGTTTGAGGCCCCGAGTTCCAATGGAAAAAATACCGATGACCCCGACAGGGTATAGCGCCCTTGATGCCGAGCTGAAGCATCTGCGTAGTGTTGAGCGCCCTTCTGTCATCAAGGCGATTGCTGAAGCGCGCGAGCATGGGGATTTGTCGGAGAATGCCGAATATCACTCGGCCCGCGAAAAACAGTCCTTCATCGAAGGCCGCATCAAAGAATTAGAGGGAATTTTGGGCCTTGCACAGGTCATCGACCCCAAGACCCTGTCTGGCCCGATTAAATTCGGCGCCACGGTTGTGTTGATTGATGAGGATACTGAGGAAGAAAAAACCTACCAGATTGTCGGCGAATCTGAGGCCGATATCGAAAAAGGTTTGCTCAATATCAAATCGCCCTTGGCCCGCGCTTTGATCGGTAAAGATGAAGGCGATAGCGTAGAGGTCAAAACGCCCGGTGGCAGCAAGGATTACGAGATCACGAAGGTGACCTACGTGTGATGATCCCCGCAGCATTGCCTCACCCCAGATTGATGCTTGCGCATCGCTTCACGCGGGACAAGCAGATTTGGGTAGGCCGTGCGGTTGGTTTTCTTCAATGCGCCGATGGCGCGATGTCCTTTGGACTGCGCGAAGGCATCTCGCTGGCCTTGGCCTTGCTTTGGATTGGGGCGCTCAGCCTCACGGCGCTGGGCTTTGGCGGTGACACCCCGAATATGGCCGAGATGCTGAGCGGGGTCATGGTTGCGGTTGGGGCAATCTTGCCGCTTGTTTTGTTATGGATTGTCCTAAGCCTCCTGCGCATCACGCAAAGCCTGCGTCTTCAGGCCCAAGATCTGCGGCTGAGGCTTAACAATATTGAGGACGCGCTTCACGGCGGGGCTGTGCCTGCTGATTTGCGAGAGACACAAAACCGCATAGAGGCTTTGGCAGAGGCACAATTGGCCACCGATACCAAGCTCGCCAGTTTTACATCTTTGCGCCTGCAAGACCCTGACCTGCGGGCGGCTGTGCCCCTAAGTCCGCCCCCTGCCCCAGATCGGCCACAATCGGATTTATCGCTTATCCCAGCCGAGCCCGCCTTGAACCATCCGGTCACGCCCGCTGACTTTATTCGTGCGCTCCATTTCCCGAATAATGATCAGGACAAGGAGGGCTTTCGCGCCCTTCGCGCGGCCCTAGAAGACCCTGCAACCCGCCCTTTGATCCGTGCTGCACAGGATGTGTTGACCCTGCTCTCGCAAGACGGGATTTTCATGGATGATGTCAATCCAGACCGCGCCCGCTCTGAGATTTGGCGCAAATTCGCGAAAGGCGAGCGGGGCCGCGCGATTGCATCGCTTGGCGGTATTCGAGATCGGTCTTCCATCGCACTTTCCACTGGTCAGATGCGGCAAGACACAACCTTCCGCGAAGCTGTTAATCACTATTTGCGCGAATTTGATCGCGTTTTTTGTCAGTTCGAGCAGGCTGCAACCGATGAAGATATTGTCAAACTCAGTGCCACCCGCAGCGCACGGGCCTTTATGTTGCTCGGGCGTGTGACTGGGATTTTTGACTAGGGCCCCAAGGCCGCATGGATCGCAGAGCGCAACAGCGCCTCATGCCCCGCACCCAAAACACCGCCCTCCTCGGCATCACCATCGACAAGCATTTTTGCAAGATCATCAGGGGCCAACGCGGCCAAACCCGCTGCAATCACCCGCACCTGCGCGGCATCTGGGATTTCGCCCGCAAAAGCATAATGTGCGATATCTTTAGCCATCAACGATGGCCAACATTCTGCCAAAACAATAGGCCGCTCGATCCCGTCATAAGGCGCCACGGCAAGCGCCGACCCAAACCGCCCGCGCAAGGACTGCAATCTTGCGATCCCAAGGATCGCCTGTGATCCCACAGATCCCGTGGTGTAAAGCTTCCAACCCGGCTGCATTTTGCCATAGGCCAATTCAACTTTGCGCCGTTCTGGCAGATGATGTCCGTGGCGCAGGTCGCGCGCGGGCAGATCAGGGCAGGCCTGTGTTTTGGGCACGCACCAAAAGGGGCCAACCCCTGGAAAACGGCGATTAAGCGTGCGGGCCACATCGAACCGATTATTCGCATTGTCTGGTTCATCCTTTACCATCTGTGCAAAAAGCGGCCAAACCGATAGCGCATCGGCCTTGCCTGTCAGATGCTGTGCAAAGCCCGCAGGGTAGGCGAAGGAAAAGTCAAAGGTCGCCAAGATACGTTCATCCCGCACAAGGGTGTCTATCATCACCTGCTCAAGCACGGCCATCGCATCAGCGCGCGTGCGATAATAGCTCACCTGTGGCGTTGCACCATTCGCCGAATGGGCAATGAAAATTGCGTCCTTCGTGGGGGCTTTGGGGCTTGGGGTGGCTCGTGCCGACCAATCGACCACCACGATATGATCAAAGCGTCCCGCGCTCATAAGGCCATCTCAGCGGCCTGTTCCAAATCAGCCTTTGTATTGATGTTGAAAAACGCCTGTTCACATGCATCGAGAGGGGCAGAAACCCCGCCCAATCGCGCCATGACATCGCGCATTTTGCGGCCACCCCCCCGCAATTCTGCTGCCAATGGATCGGCCAAATCCACATCCCAAAGCGCAAAGGTTGGATGTATGCCCCCGCTTTGATCCTCAGCAAAAACCAATGCGTCATGCCCTTGTGCGGCGCATAATTTCGCCACGATATCGCTTGGAAAAAACGGGCTGTCCGAGGCAAAGCTCATCACCCGCTGCGCCCCAAGCATCTTGGCTGCGCGCAAGGCCGCCAAAACGCCGCCAAGTGGCCCCATCGCGGCAAATGCGCCATCAGCAACCACATCAAGCCCAAGATCCGCATAAAGCGCGGGGTCGCCATTGGCAGAGAGGATCAAATGATCCACCTGCGGGCGCGCGCGGTCAATAACATGCGCATAGAGGCTTTGGCCCCGCAGCAGCAGCCGTCCCTTGTCTTGCCCGCCCATACGGCGCGCTTCCCCGCCTGCCAAGATCACGCCACAGATCATTGCTTTGCCCTTATCCATCCGCGCAGATTGCATCCTTCGCCCATCAAGGCTAGATCGCATGAGCAAAAACGACAATGGTGCAAGATGCGCAAAACCCCGTCAGACTCGGCCTATCTCTCTGGGATCATTGGTGGATTGCCGTTCCTATTGGTGCTCCTGCCATTTGGTCTGTTATTTGGGGTTCTTGGCACAGAAGCGGGCCTGCCCCTGTCGCAAGTCATGGGATTTTCTTTCCTTGTCATTGCGGGCTCGGCCCAATTCACCGCGCTGCAGCTGATGACGGAAAATGCACCCGTCCTCGTGGTTTTAGCCTCTGCTTTGGCTGTTAATCTGCGCATGGCGATGTATTCAGCCTCGATCACCCCGCATTTAGGGGCCGCGCCTTTGTGGCAGCGCGCGCTGTTATCCTACATGTTGGTCGACCAAACCTATGCAATGGCCATGCAAACCTATGAGGCACAGCCTGAACGCTCGGTCAGATGGAAAGTGGTCTATTTCTTCGGACTTGCGACCCCGATCTGCCCCCTGTGGTATGGCGCGACCTATGCAGGCGCAGTCTTAGGAGAAACCATACCACCTGAATTTGCACTCGATTTCGCAGTTCCGATCACCTTTCTTGCATTGGTGGCCCCAGCCTTGCGCACGCTTGCGCATATCGCGGCGGCAATGACCTCGGTGATTATGGCGGTCTTGCTAAATTGGATGCCCTATAACCTTTGGTTGATGGTCGCGGGGATCACCGCCATGATCGTTGGCGCAGAGGTGGAACGGCGCATGAGCCTTGCAAAGGCGAAGCTGACATGAGCGCCTATTCCGAAACCACGGTCTGGCTGATCATCGCTGCGCTTGGCTGCGGCACTTATCTTGTGCGGCTGTCTTTTTTGGGGATTTTGGGTAACCGCGATCTACCAGAATGGGTCTTGCGCCATTTGCGCTATACGCCCGTGGCGATCCTGCCCGCATTGATCACGCCCTTGGTGCTATGGCCGCAAGCCACAGGCGGCGCGCTAGATGCCCCCCGATTGAGCGCGGCAATCGTGGCCTTGAGCGTGGGGGTCTGGCGCAAAAATGCCATCGCAGCTGTCTTTGCGGGCATGGCCACGCTATACGGCGTGGGTCATTTCCTCGGCTAAATCGGCAAGGCAGTTGTTGAAAATACGTTTTTCAGAGCAAAGCTGGATTGCATCTTCGACACCCCCGGCAAACGCGCCAGATATTCGCGATGAACGCGGGCGAAATCTTCGCTGTCGCGTGCCACCACCTTTAGAAGATAATCCGCGCTGCCTGCCATAAGATGGCATTCCAACACATCTGGCACCCGCTTCACAGCCTGCTCAAAGGCTTGCAAAACCTCGTCCGCCTGTCCTGACAGGCTAATTTCCACAAAGACGGTTGTCATCCGACCAATCGCACGGTGATCCACCAAGGCGACATAATCTCGGATGATCCCCTCCTGCTCCAAGCGCGTGATCCGCCGATGACAGGACGAGGCGGACAAATTCACCTGTTCGGATAGCTCCGCATTGGTGATGCGGCCGTTCTTTTGCAAAACTTCCAAGATTTTGCAATCTGTGATGTCCAACTCAAAACCCATATCATCTCTCGCTAAAACAGCTTGCGCCCCGCCATGGTGACGGGGACGCATGTTTTATTCATGCTTACTTCTTGGCCAGAGCATCACGGATTTCAATCAGAATGTCCAATTCGCTTGGGCCTGCAGGGGCTGAAGCGGCTTCTTCCTTCTCTGCTTCTGTCATAGATTTGATGCGGTTGACCAAACGCACCAGCATGAAAACCACAAAAGCTACGATCAAGAAATTGATGACCGCCATCACAAATTTCCCAATCGCAAAAACAGGCGCACCTGCTTCGAGCGCCACGGCAAGCGAGGCATAGTCATTTCCGTCTAAGGCGTAGAACCAACCCGAGAAATCAATCCCGCCCGTAAAAATAGCGATCAATGGATTGATCAAGTCGCCCACGAGTGACGTTACAATCGCGGTAAAGGCAGCCCCGATGATAATCCCCACAGCCATATCCATAACATTGCCACGGGCAATGAAGCTTTTGAATTCTGCAAACATATCTTTCCCCTTCTTGGGCGCAGAGCGCCCTCTCCGTTTTTGAACCCATCATGCCGCCGCATAAGCGTACGGCAGATAGGGTCAGATTAGAGACAGCGGTGCCGATGGAACAATGGGGTTTGTGCAAAGTTTCAAAGAATTCCAAAAGCTGCGCGATGCCCGCCACTGGCAATCGAATGCTCAGCCATAGATGGCCCAAATGCGCTTGCGCGCTGCGCAAAGATGCGGGACAAGCTGAGATATGAGCAGCAGGGATCACATACCAAAGGCGGCATTATATTTAGGCTTGGCGGGGGTTTTGCCCTTTGCCTACGCCGCGCTGTGCTTAGTGATCCCTTCCGCCGCTCCCCTTGGCGACTGGCTTCTGCCGAATTTCGCACCCGATATACTGCTGCGCAATTATGGGATCGTGATCCTGTGTTTTATGGCGGGGGTCATATGGGGCTTTGCTGTGCATGCGCCATCACCGCAGATGATGGGATATGGTCTTGCGGCATCCACGGTTCCCGCATTGGTGGCGTTTTTCCTTGGATTTGGCCCAACCCATCAGGCTTTGCCCATTCTGATCATGGGCTTCTTGGCGCTTTTGCCCCTTGATGCATGGGCGATGCGTGCGGGCCTTGCACCGAACTGGTGGCTGCGATTGCGCAGGCTTTTGAGCAGCCTTGTCATTTTGTGCCTAACACTGGGCGTGCTCTATGCCTGAGCTATTCGCCTATACGGATGGGGCCTGTTCAGGCAACCCTGGCCCTGGTGGATGGGGTGCGCTGCTGCAGGCCAAGGCTGGCGATGCCATTGTCAAGGAACGCGAGCTCAAAGGCGGTGAAGCAGACACCACCAATAATCGAATGGAGCTTTTAGCCGCGATTAACGCACTTGAGGCGCTGGAGCGTCCAAGCACGATCACCGTGGTGACAGACAGCGCCTATGTCAAAGGCGGCATCACCGAATGGCTGCGCAGTTGGAAACGCAATAATTGGCGCACCGCCACAAAAAAGCCTGTCAAAAACGAAGACCTTTGGCGGCGTTTGGATGAGGCGGCAGCGCGCCATCAGGTAACGTGGACATGGGTCAAGGGCCATGCAGGCCATCCCGAGAACGAACGCGCGGATGCCTTGGCCCGTGCGGGCATGGCCCCCTTCAAATAATCACAAGCCCAAAATTGTCCCTGCAGGCAGATCTGCGCCACGCAAGAAATCGGCCGTGGCCATGCGCGGCTTGCCCTCGGGTTGCAGTTCGGTGATCTCAATCGCGCCCGTGCCGCACGCGATTGTCAGGCCATCAATGACCGACCCTGCCGCAGCCCCATCGGGCCGCGCCTGCGCCCTTCGGCAGGCAAGGAATTTCAACCGCCGCCCCGAATGCGTTGTCCATGCACCAGGAAAGGGTGAAAGGCCGCGAATTTGGCGGTCAATCTCTGCGGCATCATTCGACCAGTCTATGGCAGCCTCGGCCTTGTCGATCTTTTCGGCATAGGTCACGCCCTCTTGCGGCTGCGGAACAGGAGTGAGACTGTCAAAATCGGCAAGCGCGGCAACAATCGCCTCAGCGCCAAGCTGCGAAAGACGATCATACAGAGCGGCGGTGGTATCCTCCGCGCCGATTGGCAGGGTGCGGGTCAATAAAACTGGCCCCGTATCAAGCCCCGCCTCCATTTGCATAATGGAAATGCCTGTCTCATCATCCCCCGCCATAATCGCACGATGAATAGGGGCCGCGCCACGCCAACGCGGCAAAAGCGAAGCATGGATATTCACACAGCCCAAGCGCGGCGCATCAAGCACCGCCTGAGGCAAGATCAAACCATAAGCCACAACCACGGCAATATCGGCAGCCCATGCCGTGAATTCGGCCTGTGCCTCGGCATTGCGCAAGGTTTTGGGATGGCGCACCGGCACGTGAAGATCTTCGGCCAAGGCCTGAACAGGGGTCGCGCGGGGTTTCTTGCCGCGCCCTGCGGGACGGGGGGGCTGACAATAGACCGCAGCAATCTCATGCCCTGCTGCAATCAAGGCGCGCAAAGGCGCACGAGAAAATTCAGGCGAGCCCATGAAAACAATGCGCAAAGCTACACCTTATCGCGCGCGATGTCGCGCTTGAGCTTTTGCATCTTTCGGGTGATCAATTGCCGCTTCAAGGGCTTGAGATAATCGATAAAGAGAACCCCATCGAGATGGTCAATCTCATGCTGCACGCAAGTGGCCCATAGCCCCGTAAATGTCTCGCGCTGCAAAACGCCATCGCGATCCAACCATTCCACGGTCACATCGCGCGGACGCTCGACATCAGCATAAACATCTGGGATCGACAAACAGCCTTCCTCGTGGATGTTTTTTTCATCCGAAGATTCCACGATCTTGGGGTTGAACATCGCGGTCGGGCGGGGTGTTGCCCCTTCCTCTTTGACGCAATCCATCACGATCACGCGCTGATCAATCCCAATCTGTGGCGCAGCCAGACCAATACCGGGCGCGTGATACATCGTCTTGAGCATATCATCTGCAAGAGCGCGCAACTCATCCGAGAGGTCGGGCACGTCTTGTGCGACCTTTTTCAGACGAGGATCAGGATGGATTAATATTGGGTAAATCATGGCCTGTGGCATAATCGAATTCTGCGACCCGCGCAACCAGCGCGACTGGGATTTGCGCAGGACAGGCGCGCCTGATAGGCTCATGTGAGAAATCCTATAAATTTAGAACGAATATTCTAATATAATGCTAAATATAAATACATTGTTCTAGTAAATTTTATTTATTTAGAAAATATGTCCATTTATATGATGTATCAAAGAACGCGCAGCACATACCGCCAAAGAATGGATAACACCGATGAACTTTGACGAAATCATCAATCGCCAAAACACCCATTCAATGAAATGGGATATGATGTCGTCAATTTACGGGATTGGCCCAGAAGATGGGTTGTCCATGTGGGTGGCAGATATGGATTTCCGCCCCCCTCAATCTGTGCAAGCCGCGCTGCAAAACATGCTCGATCATGGCATTTACGGCTATTACGGCGATGAACGCGCCTATCGCGCCGCCATTGGATGGTGGATGGCAAACCGCCACGGTTGGGAGATTGAGCCCGACTGGATCTTCACCACCCATGGTCTGGTCAACGGAACGGCCCTTTGCGTGGATACCTATACGCAAGAAGGGGATGGCGTGGTTCTAATGACGCCCGTCTATCATGCCTTTGCCCGCGTGATCCGCGCCGCCAATCGTCAGGTGGTCGAATGCCCGCTTGCACTGATTGAAGGCAAATATCACCTCGACATCCCCGCATGGGATGCGGCGATGACAGGGCGCGAAAAAATGTTGATCCTCTGCTCCCCCCATAATCCAGGCGGCAGGGTTTGGACTGTTGAAGAATTGCAGGCAATTGCCGATTTCGTGCGGAGACATGATCTGATCTTGGTTTCAGATGAAATCCACCATGACCTGATCATGCCAGGCCATACCCATACGCCAATGGCGAAAATTGACGGGATCATGGATCGTTTGGTGATGATGACCGCGACCACCAAAACCTTTAACATTGCGGGTGGCCATTCGGGCAATGTGATCATCCCTGACGCGGAGCTGCGCAAACGGTTTGCCGCGCGCATGGGCGCTTTGGGGATTTCGGCCAATTCCTTTGGCCTCGCAATGGCCGAGGCGGCCTATAGCCCCGAAGGTGCAGAATGGGTCGATGCACTTTGCGCCTATCTCGCAAAAAACGCAGAAACCTTTGATGCAGGCATCGCCAAAATTCCAGGCCTAAAGCCCATGAAATTAGAGGCGACCTATTTGTCATGGGTCGACTTTTCGGGAACTGGCATGAGCCATGAAGAATCCATAGCCCGTGTGGAAGGGGACGCGCGGATCGCCACCAATTACGGGTCAAGCTTCGGCTTGGGTGGCGCGCCATTCCTGCGATTTAATCTCGCCATGCCCCATGCGCAGATTGAAGAGGCGGTTGCGCGGATGCAAAAGGCTTTTGCTGATTTGCAATAGTCACGCAGCGCGGGCCGCACGCCCCCGCGCAAAGCGCATATGCAGCAAATATGTTGCCAGTGAGGCGACCACAATCGCACCGCCCACCATCATCAAAGGGGTCGGTGCCTCGCCCACGCCAACCCAGACAAGGATCGGGCCAAGCACGGTTTCTAACAGCATCAAAAGGCTGACATTGGCCGATGCCGTATATCGGTTTGCCAGCGTAAGCAGGAAGAAACTGGCAGGCAAAATCACCGCGCCCGTCACCAAAATCAAAAACACATCAAAGCTGCCTGCCCCGCTTGGCACGCCAAAGGCCCACCCCACCATGCCCGACACAAAAGCCCCAAGGCCCATACCGAGTAAAATCGGCAATTGATGGTGTTTGCGGATCAGAACAAAGGTCATGGCCAGAAACCCACCCATAGACAGGCCCATCAAGCCGCCCCAAAGCGTGGCTAAATCAAAGGGCAGGCCTGCATCAGATTTGCCGAATATCGCCAGAGCAATCCCGAAAAGAACCGCCCCAATCGTAAACCATGTGGCGCGGGTCGTAGGCTCGCCCAACATCAAATGAGACAGCACCGCCGAGAAAATCGGGACGGTTGCAACGCCCATCAATACCACAGTGACGGGGGCCACCGCGATAGCCACGCTGAAAAGCGCCCCATTCAGCGCCTGACACAAAACCAACAAAGCGCCTGCGCCCGTGGCAAGGGCTGACACTTCAACAAGATGCCGCCCACGCACGGCTATAAGCCAAGCCGCAATCAGCACCAAACCCATCGCCGTGCCGCGCCAGCCCAACATCTCAAACCCGCCCATACCAGACAAGCGCATCAACAAAGTATCAGGCGCGATGATCAACGCGCCCGTCAGTGCAAGCAATAAACCATATGCAGGATGCTGTTTCATAGGTGGCTCCGCAAAATATTTACTTCGCCGCTATAGGCATGATCGGGATCAGCGGCAACGGCACGGGGGTAAACGGGGTCTAATTTCCAGAAATTTCTATTTTGCCGCAGTGCAGCACTTGCGAAACTCCACGTAATATCATACTCAAAGATCAGCAAAAAACGAAACTTCCTTGCGCGACCCTAGCGCATCATCCGCCGAAGGAACATCTGATGAGCTTCCGTCTCCAGCCCCAACCTGTGGCCCGCCCAAACCGTTGTCAGCTTTTCGGGCCTGGCTCAAATGTGAAGCTTTTTGAGAAAATGGCAGCCTCGGCAGCGGATGTCATCAACTTAGATCTCGAAGATTCCGTTGCCCCCAGTGACAAAGAAGCGGCCCGTGCGAATGTGATCGAGGCCATCGGTGCAGTTGATTGGGGCAAAAAGACCCTCAGCGTGCGGATCAACGGGCTTGATACGCCCTATTGGTATCGGGATGTGGTTGATCTGCTGGAAAACGCGTCTGACCGTCTGGATCAGATCATGATCCCAAAGGTGGGAAATGCCGCTGATATTTACACGGTCGATGCGCTTGTTTCAGCGATTGAAGCCGCCAAAGGCCGCCAAAAGCGGATCAATTTCGAGGTCATTATTGAATCTGCGGCAGGCATTGCCCATGTCGAAGAAATCGCCGCGGCATCGCCCCGCCTTGTCGCCATGAGCCTAGGGGCTGCGGATTTCGCGGCCTCAATGGGCATGCAGACCACGGGCATTGGCGGCACGCAGGAAAATTACTATATGCTGCACGATGGGGCGCGGCATTATTCTGATCCATGGCATTGGGCACAGACCGCGATTGTCGCCGCCTGCCGCACTCATGGCGTCTTGCCCGTAGATGGGCCATTTGGCGATTTCTCGGATGATGAAGGCTATCGTGCGCAGGCCCGCCGCTCGGCCACTTTGGGTATGGTTGGAAAATGGGCCATCCATCCCAAGCAAATCGCACTCGCCAATGAGGTGTTCACCCCGTCAGAGGCAGCGGTGGCCGAAGCGCAGGAAATTCTGGCCGCTATGGAAGACGCTAAGCGCAGCGGCGCAGGGGCGACTGTCTATAAGGGCCGCTTGGTCGATATCGCCTCGATCAAACAGGCTGAGGTGATTGTCAAACAAGCACAGATGATTGCGCAAGGCTAATCAAGCGCGCTTGTTCGTTGCATCTTTGGTCAGGCTTAGCCATATAGGCATAAGCCAGTAACGACCCATGCCGCATACGCGGCCATGCCCTGCGGAGGTGTGATGAACTATCTCGATTTCGAAAAACCCTTGGCCGAGATTGAAGGCAAGGCAGAAGAGTTGCGCGCAATGGCGCGTGGCAATTCTGAAATGGATGTCGAGGCAGAGGCAAAAGCGCTGGATAAAAAGGCGCAAGATATCCTGAAGGATCTCTATAAAAACCTCACCCCTTGGCGCAAATGCCAAGTTGCGCGTCACCCCGACAGGCCACATTGCCGCGATTACATCAACGCGCTGTTCACCGAATATACCCCGCTTGCTGGGGATCGGAACTTTGCCGATGACCACGCCGTGATGGGGGGGATTGCACGATTCAATGATCGCCCCGTTGTGGTGATTGGTCACGAAAAGGGCAATGACACCAAATCACGCATTGAACATAACTTTGGCATGGCGCGGCCCGAAGGCTATCGCAAAGCCGTGCGTTTGATGGATATGGCTGATCGATTTGGCCTGCCTGTTGTCACTTTGGTCGACACCCCTGGCGCCTATCCTGGAAAAGGGGCTGAGGAACGCGGCCAATCTGAGGCCATTGCGCGGTCAACGCAGAAATGCCTCGAAATTAGTGTGCCTTTGATCAGCGTGATTATTGGCGAAGGCGGATCAGGCGGCGCCGTGGCCTTTGCCACCGCAGATCACCTCGCCATGTTGGAACATTCGATTTACTCGGTCATCAGCCCCGAAGGCTGCGCCTCAATCCTCTGGAAAGACGCCGAACGGATGCGCGAAGCCGCAGAGGCCTTGCGCCTAACTGCACAGGATTTGCAAAAATTGGGCGTCTGCGACCGCATCATCCCCGAACCAATGGGCGGCGCGCAGCGCGACAAAGCGGCAACCATCGCGGCAGTTGGTCAGGCCATCGAGGCGATGCTTGCCGCAACAAAGGGCATGGATCGCAAAAAGCTGATTTCTGCACGGCGCAAGAAATATCTTGATTTGGGCTCGAAGGGCTTGGCGGCCTAAAGCCCCGTTTCGTCCATCAGTGCATCTGAGGCGGCCTCGATCTCGCGTTCGAGATGCGCCATCACCTGCTGCACATCTTGCCCTGCGGGGATCGGTGGCAAAAACTTAACCACCGCGAGACCAGATTTGCGCGCAATGCCGATGCGGGGCCAGAACAGGCCGACATTGGTCGCCGCGGGCACACATGGCATTTTTGTGCGTTCGACCAATACGCCCACCCCAACCCTATAGGGCTTACTGACACGCGGGGCCACACGGGTGCCTTGCGGGAATATGATCAACTGCCCCTCATCGCCCATGCCCGCCAACACGCCATCGACCATAGCTTGAATGGCCTGCCCCCGCTTGCCGCGGTCAACCGCAACACAGCCAAGCCGCGCTGCATACCAGCCCAAAAAAGGCGCGTTTTTGAGGGATTTCTTCATGATGAATCGCGGGCGCGGAAGCACCGAGGTCAGGATGATAATATCAAAAAAGCTTTGATGCTTTGAGGCCACAATCACCTCACCCTGAGGCACATCCCCCCGCACCTCTGAGCGCAGACCAACCAATAGCGCCGCCGTCCACCGCACATAACGCGCATAAAACCGCACGCCTGCCACAGCGCCTTGGCGCGAGACAATCGCCCATGGGGCGAAGGCCAGCGCGACAAACGGGATCATCAGATACATCTGACCAACAAAGATCAGGGATCTTACCCATTGGATCATGGCATGCCTCGCAAAGTTCGGAAGGCCGCAGCCTTGGTCGCTTGGAAAGACACAAAAGCGATCATCACGGGAATAATCAAGGGCAAGAACCACTCAAGACCCGAAAAGCTGAGACCCACCATAAAGCTTTGCGCGCTTGCTTGATTTGGAAAAACCAACAGCGCGCCTATCCCAAGCGCAGCGCCGCACCCGCCCCCAATCAAACTGCGCAAGGCAAATCTTCGCACGAAGGCCCCCGCGATATAGGCATCACGGGCACCAACCAATCGCAAGACGCGGATCACCTGCACATTGGCCGCAAGCGCTGCTTGCGCCGCCAAACTGACCATTGCAACCGTTGCGGCAAAGATCAAAGCCAGCGCCAGATACCCCATCATGCGCAACCGCCCCGCCGCCGAGATCAACGCCGTGCGCCATGTATCATGATTATCCAAAACAGCATCAGGCGCCTCAGCTTCCAAACGCCAAGGATAGGGCCAAAGCGAATACGGCCAAAAAGGCCATCGCTGCAGATGCAAAAATTGTAAAGCGTGCCGCCGTGCCTGTGAGGGCACCACCCGATCCGAGGCTGCATCGCCGAAGAAAACAGCCAGCATATTCAGGAGGAAGCTCAAAAATCTGCCCCCGCACATTGCAGCTTACCGCCCACAATCCGCAACACCCGCGCCGCCACATGCTTCTTTGCCGCGCGGATAAAGGCGAGATCATGTGTCGCCACCAGAACCGCTTTGCCGAGGCGGTTCAACTCCACCAAAAAGCGCAACTGCCGCATCGCCATTTCCCAATCGACATTGCCCGCTGGCTCATCCGCCAAGATCACATCAGAGTCCATGATAATCGCCCGCGCCAATGCCGCGCGCTGCCGTTCCCCGCCTGATAGTTCGAGGGGCAACGCGGCAGAGCGGTGACGCAGATCAACCCAATTCACCAATTGCGTGAGATTGCGCCGCTCCGCCTCGGATATGTCACGCCCCGCCACATAAAGCGGCAACGCGATATTTTGTACGACATCCAAATGATCCAAGAACTGGCAATCTTGATGCACAACACCGATCCTTTGACGCGCAAGCGCCAGATCATCGCGGGCCATTGTAGCACTGTCATGCCCCATCAAACGAACCTGCCCAGAAAGCGGGCGTAATTCGCCATAACACAATTTGAGAAAGGTGGTCGTGCCTGACCCCGAGGGGCCCGTCAGAAAATGGAACGAGCCTTTGGCCAACCGCAAAGACATTTGCGACAGAACCATATCAGATCCATAGCCATAAGACACATCTTGTAATTCGATCACGAATTTCCCCAAAGCACAGCTAGCACCTTCCTTTGATGCCCGATGCTGTGTTCTGTTGCAATCGCACTGCAACAAATACTTGCGCATCACTGCCTTGGATTGCCCATGCAGCATTGCTAAATGGGGAAGAATACCGCCATATAGAGGCGTTACGCGGCCCCCGTGCAAAGATTGAACTCAAAGGGATTATACCACCCATATGCGCCTAACTTGTACAAATTGCGGCGCGCGTTACGAGATTGATGACGCGCTAATCCCTGCTGAAGGGCGGGATGTGCAATGTTCCAATTGTTCGACCAATTGGTTCCAGTCTGGTGCGGTTGCGGTTGACCCGTTGAGCGCAGCACCTGCAAGCCCTGAACCTGCAAGCCCCGCGCCAGAGGCCCCACGCCGTGAGCTTGACCCAAGCTTGCGGGCACTCCTGCGCGAAGAGGCGGAGCGCGAAGAGCGCCTGCGCCGCGAAGAAGCCGAAGGTTTGGAGCGGCAGGATGAAATGGCGCTGCATGACCCTGCGCCGACAAATACAGCCGCGCCAGAGCCGCGAACTCCAGAACCGCAAACCAAAGATCGCGCAACGCTGTTGCCAGATATTGAGGAAATCAACGCCTCGCTTCAGCCGCAAAAGGCTGCGCCACGCCCCGCGCCGAAACAGCAAAGCGCAAGCCAAGCAACGGCACCTGACGCAGCACGCCGCAAGGGTCGCAATGCAGGTCTATTGCTGAGCTTGGGATTGGGCATGATTGCAATAGGGGTTTACAGCAATGCCGCCCAGTTGGGCGAAGCTGTGCCCACCGCCGCGCCTTATCTAACCCAATATGCCAACGGTGTAGATGCACTGCGTGACCAAATCCTAGACTGGCTGCGCGAAACTTTGCCTGCGCTTCAGGCACAGATTACAGCCTTGATCGCCTCTTTCACTCAGTAAGGCTCAATCAAACGTCTGAGATAATCACGCTCTTGATCTGGGCGCGTGGTTTCACCCGAGCGGCGGCGCAGTTCCTCAAGCAATTCCTCTGCACGCCGCGCGGCCTCTTGGCGGGACAATGGCCCGCCTGCCACACCTGCCCCTTCGCCCCCCGTGGCGCGCCCAAGCGGGTCGGTCAATGGGCGCGCAGATCCTTGCTGCTGCCCACCTTGCTGCGCCTCACCCATCTGCGGCGCATCATCCTCGCGTGGGGTGCCGCCCTCATCGGCAAAAGCGCGCCCCAACTGATCCATACCCTCGCGCAATGCATCCATAGCGTCCGCCTGACGATCTAAAGCACCCGGCATATCGCCCTCTTCCAAAGCGCGCGCCGCATCACGCATCGCGCGTTCCGCCTCGTCTAAGCGATCCCGCGCCGCTTGGCCTTCTTCACGCCCTTGGCCCGGCAAGTTTTCTGCCTGCTCGCGCAAGCTGTCGCGCAATGCCTCTTGGCGATCGGCAAGGGATTGTTCCCCATCTTGGTCAGAAGGCTCGCCCTGACCAAAACTATCTTGGAAAGACCGAAAACTGTCATCCGCCAAACCCTGCTGTTCACGCAACGTGTCGCGCAGATCTTCCATCGCGCGTTCGCCCGCGGAACCCTGCCCCTGCCCTTGGGTCACTTCCATATTTTCAAGCATTTGTGACAAGGCATCCAGCATCGCCTGCGCCTCGGCCATGCGCCCTTGCTCCATCAACTCCTGAATTTGATCCATCATCTGGGACAGATCATTCATCGACAACTCCATCCCCTCTTGTCCTTGATCGGGGCTGTCCGTGGGGGTGTCACTGGGTTCGGCAGATTGCGCCAATTCACGGATGTAATCATCCATGGCACGCTGTAAATCTTCCATCAGCTGAGCGATCTCTTCGTCACTGGCCCCGCGCCGCATCGCCTCGGATAAGCGTTCTTGCGCTTGGCGAAGGGCCGCCAAAGCATCATCTAAATCAATCTCCTCGAGATCTACCGCCACCTGCCAGAGGATTTCCGCCAATTCATTACGTGTTTCACGAGCCAGGGGCGCAGGGGCCGCCTCTATGCGGCGAATAACACTGCGCAGGGGCAAATAGGTTGCCTCATCCTCTAAATAGGTCTGCGGTGCATAGGTGATGGCGCGCAAAACCTGCGCCACGCGCGGCGCATTTTCAACCGACCACAAAAGGTCACGGCGCTGTTCAATGAGGCTCGCCGCGAGCGGGTCAAAAAACCTTCGGGATGGCAAACGTGCCACCTGCAAGGTCGCCCGACCCGTTTGGCCCAAACCATCTTCAACTGTGACAGTGAGGGTCACGGGTAAGTTCGCCAAAACGGATTTGGAGAGATCTTCGATCAAGGTTTCCGAAAAAGCCGCCCGATCCCCCGAAAACGGCATCGGCAAATCAAAAACCAAATCATCGCGGGGTTCAGGCGGAACGCTCAACCCATAGCGCCGCGTCACAGCCTCTAGATCAAGCGATAGGGTGGCCGCCCCGCCTAAAATTGCAAAATCATCTTCCGCGCGATAGGCAATCGCCGTTTGATCAGGTGCCTCAAGCTGCGGCGCCCCTAATATCGTGACGCTTGGGGGCGCATCAGGGGTCACGATAAAACGCCATGCTGCGTCACCAATCGCGACATCCCCTGATTGCGAGATGATCAGATCATCGGCTAAAGCACCTGCCTGATCGCCAAAGCTATGGGTGACCTCCATCGCATCTGCACTGTCATATATGCGCAAAATCAGACGCGTGCCCGTGACAACTTCAATCGCGCTTGCATCCGCATGTGGTAAATCCTGCAGGTAAAGCGTGGGCAGCCCTGTGTAACGCGGCGGCTCAACCCATGCTTCCCAACTGGGGCCTGCAGCAATCTCTGATCCTTGAGACGGTTGCACCTCACGCGCGGCGTTGCCAAAAATCAGCGCCATCGCCAAAGCGGTCAGCGCAATTAAGCGCAGCGCATAAGGATCACGGCGGGCCAAGTGTGGATCGGGTTTAATCGCCTCAAGCCCCGCAAGATCACGCTGCATCCGCGCCAAATGCGCCTCCCACAGGGCCGCAGTGCGGATTTGACCACGGCCGACCGATATCTCATCCAAATATGCGCTAATCGGGCGATGAGGGTGGCTGTGGTCAAGCCATGCAAGGGCTGCATCACGGCGGGGCCATTGAAATGCGGCAACCCCGCGCCACAGCGTTGTGACAAGTAAGCCCGCCAAAACAATCCAAATCGCAGGGTGCAAAAGAGCCGCCCCCGCGAAAACCCAAACCGCATAGCACAGCGCAACAAGGGACAAAAACGGCCAAAAGGCACCCAAGCCGCGCTCCCAGATCATGGCGGCCCATGTCAGGCGCAGAGGCCAGCGGATCTGCTGTATCACCTGTGCGGTTTTGTCGATCTCGTCCATCAGCCCCATCATCTGCGGCCTGATTCCAACCCAATCAGGCGGGTTCTGGCATTATAGCCATTCAGGAACGATATCGCGGTTGATGATTTCGTCAAACTCTGGACGTTTGCGGATGACGCTGAATTGATCGTCTTTCACCAAAACCTCTGGGATCAGAGGCCGCGTGTTATACTCGCTCGACATAACCGCGCCATAGGCCCCTGCCGACCGAAAGGCCACAAGATCCCCCGCGGCAAGTTTCGGCAGATTGCGGGCTTTGGCGAATGTGTCGCCTGTCTCGCAGACAGGGCCAACCACGTCATAGGGGCGCTGCTCGGCGGCGGCGTCTGCCTCAATCACGGGGATGATATCATGCCACGCGCCATACATCGCAGGGCGGATCAGATCATTCATTGCCGCATCCAAGATCAAGATATCGCGCCCCTCGCCCGATTTCAAATAGATCACCTCGGACACCAAAATCCCTGCATTTCCTGAAATCAAGCGGCCAGGTTCGATTTCAACCTCAACACCCAAATCCCCAACACAGCGCTTGATCAAATCCCCGTATTCAACGGGCAAAGGAGGCGCAGAATTTGACCGCTCATAGGGGATACCCAACCCACCCCCCAAATCTAGACGGCGAATATTATGCCCGTCTGCACGTAAAGCGCGCGTTAAATCGGCCACTTTGTTATAGGCCAACTCGAACGGGGCAAGGTCGGTAAGCTGGCTGCCAATATGCACATCAACCCCGATCACATCTATCGCAGGCAGGCTTGCCGCATAGGCGTAGACCTCATGGGCGCGGGCGATGGGGATACCAAACTTATTTTCAGATTTGCCTGTGGCGATCTTTTCGTGCGTTTTCGCATCAACATCGGGATTAACACGAATGGTAATCGGTGCCGTCACGCCAAGGCTTTGTGCGACCTCGGACAAAACCGCCAATTCAGGCTCCGATTCCACGTTGAATTGCCGAATGCCACCTTCGAGAACGGTGCGCATCTCTGCGCGGGTCTTACCCACGCCAGAAAACACGATTTTCGATCCATCAACACCTGCAGCACGTGCGCGGGCGTATTCGCCGCCAGACACCACATCCATACCCGCGCCCAAATTGCCCAAATGGCGCAATACCGCTTGGTTTGAGTTGGATTTCACGGCGAAACAAACAAGATTGTCCAAGCCTGCAAGCGCGTCTTTGAACAAACTATAATGGCGGGTCAGCGTGGCGGTAGAATAGAGGTAGAACGGCGTGCCAACCTGAGCGGCGATTTCGCGCACGGCAACATCCTCGGCATAAAGCTCGCCGTTCTTATAAAGAAAATGATCCATTGCCCGACCTCCGCACGGCATCTTTTGGGTGCGCCTCGCGCTTATCACCCTTGCGCGCGGTTTCAAACCCTCTCTGGACAGGTAGGGGTCTGCGCCCTAGGTTCCGTGCAACGATATTTCTCCAAAGGGAAACGCATATGAGCGATCAGGCAAAAACCATCATCATCGAGGCACATGGTGGATCTGAGGTCTTGAAATTGGTTGAACGGCCCGTGGGTGACCCACAGGCGGGCGAGGTTAAAATCCGCCACAAAGCCGTTGGGCTGAATTTCATTGATGTTTATCAACGCTCTGGCCTGTATCCAATGGCGCTGCCCCGTGCTTTGGGTATGGAAGCCGCAGGGATTGTCGAGGCGGTTGGCGCAGGTGTAACCCATCTCAAAGAAGGCGACCGCGTGGCCTATGCGGCGCAACCGCCCGGGGCCTATACCGAGGCCCGCGTCATGCCTGCCGCGCAAGTCTGCCTTCTGCCAGATGCGATTTCCTTCGAGGAGGGCGCGGCAATGATGCTGAAAGGTCTGACCGCACATTACCTGTTTCGCCGCACCACCGAGATCAAGCGCGGGGATCGGGTGTTGTTCCACGCGGCGGCAGGCGGTGTTGGTTTGATTGCCTGCCAATGGGCGCGTTCCGAAGGGATCGAATTGATCGGAACTGCAGGGTCTGACGCAAAATGTGCGCTGGCGCTTGCACATGGCGCGACCCATTGCATCAACTACAGCACCGAGGACTTCACCGCGCGCACCCGCGAGATCACTGGTGGGACAGGCGTTGATGTTGTGATGGATTCCATAGGCACCGCCACATTTGAAGGCTCGCTTGACTGCTTGCGACCCTTGGGGATGATGATATCCTTCGGCAATGCCTCAGGCCCTGTGCCGCCCGTATCCCTGGCGACATTGGCGGGCAAAGGATCGCTCAAGATCACACGCCCCACATTGTTCACCCATATCGCGGATCACGATACCTGCCAAACCATGGCGCGCGAGTTGTTCGAAAAAGTCACGGCAGGGGACGTGACAATCCGCATTGATCAGCGATTTGCGCTTGAGGAGATTTCTAAAGCCCATGATGCGCTAGAAGCGCGGGCCACCACAGGATCAACCATCCTGACGTTGGATTAAGCCTCAGACTTCGTGGCGGGAGCGCAAGAACAAATAAAGCGGCAGGCCGCAGCTGACCCCGATCCCGTAAATAGCGGGGATTGCCAAAAGCGACACCCAATCGCGCCGCGCAATCCCCTCAACCAATATCCAAACGGTCAGGGTGACAGCGGCAATGGTCAAATCCCAGACCAAACCCGATGAAGCATCATTGGCGTGCCACGCATCCACCATCGCCATAATCGACCAGTCATTCGCGGCCAACCAAGGCAGGAAATATTGCATTGGCAAAATCGTTCCCAAAATAGCAAAGCCTAGGTAGATCATTCGCAGTTTCGACATTCGGCTTCCCCTTTTGCCCATCTTCTGCGCAGCAGATAGCACGCGCGCAAGTTTTGCAAATTATTCAGTCGTAACGCGACAATATATTGTCGCGTATCAATTGACCCCCTGACCCAGATCGCGCTACCTGTTCCTGACAATTTACGCCCAGACCACCCGACTGTCGGAAGGAACGAGACCCATGGCGGATATAGAACGCGAATCCGTAGAATATGATGTCGTCATCGTTGGCGCAGGCCCATCAGGCCTATCTGCCGCGATCCGTCTCAAGCAACTTGACCCCGATCTCAGTGTGGTCGTGCTTGAAAAAGGGTCAGAGGTTGGGGCGCATATTCTGTCAGGTGCGGTGCTTGACCCCGCAGGGCTTGACGCGCTGATCCCTGATTGGAAAGCCAAAGGTGCGCCTGTTACCGTGCCTGTGCGCGAAGATAATTTCTACATGCTCGGCGAAGCGGGCGGCATTCGTCTGCCCAATATGCTGATGCCACCCTTGATGAACAATCACGGCAATTACATCGTTTCGATGGGCAATGTCTGCCGTTGGTTGGCCGAGCAGGCCGAAGGCTTGGGCGTTGAGATTTTCCCGGGCATGGCCTGTTCTGAATTGGTTTATGCGGATGACGGGTCTGTTAAAGGGGTCGTTGCGGGCGTGTTTGGTCTGAATGCGGATGGCACCCCTTCAGACGGCTTTGAACCGGGTATGGAACTGCACGGCAAATATGTCTTCTTGGGCGAAGGCGTGCGCGGCTCGCTGACCAAAGAGGTCATTTCAAAATTCGCCCTTTCCGAGGGCAAAGAACCGCAGAAATTCGGCCTTGGGATGAAAGAGATTTGGGAAATTGACCCCGCTAAGCACCGCGAGGGGACTGTGACCCATACGATGGGTTGGCCGCTTGGGAATAATGCAGGCGGCGGCAGCTTTGTATATCATCTTGATAACAATCAAGTTTATGTGGGTTTCGTGGTGCATTTGAACTATGAGAACCCGCATCTCTACCCCTACATGGAATTCCAACGCTTCAAACATCATCCGATGATTGCTGCGTTGTTGAAGGGTGGAAAACGTGTTGCCTATGGCGCGCGCGCGATTTCCGAAGGCGGCTATCAATCTATGCCAAACCCTGTCGCGCCAGGTGTTGCGATTTTGGGCTGTGGCGTGGGCCTTGTGAACGTGCCGCGTATCAAGGGCAACCATAACGCGATGCTCTCGGGTATTGCGGCCGCCGAAGCGGCGCATAGCGCGATCAAGGCGGGCCGCTCAAGTGACAGGCTGGACGATTACGCCACAGCACTCACCGATGGCCCGATTGGCAAAGACCTAAAGCGCGTGCGCAACGTCAAACCGCTCTGGTCAAAATTTGGCCTTTTGGGCGGCCTGAGCTTTGGTGGTTTGGACATGTGGATTGCGAACCTGACGGGGTTCAATCTTTTTGGCACAATGCGTCACGGCAAAACCGATGCCGCCGCAACGGGCAAAGCCAAGGATTTCGCGCCAATCGATTATCCAAAACCAGATGGGGTTTTGTCCTTTGACCGCCTGACCAATGTCAGTTTCTCAATGACCAATCACGAAGAAAGCCAACCCGCGCATCTGCGTCTTGCTGATGCCTCGGTGCCGATTTCAATTAATCTGCCCGAATATGCCGAACCTGCACAACGCTACTGCCCCGCAGGGGTTTACGAAGTTGTGGAGGAAGCGGGTAAAGACGCGCGCTTTGTGATCAATTTCCAAAACTGCGTGCATTGCAAAACATGCGACATCAAAGACCCCTCGCAAAATATCACTTGGGTCACACCGCAAGGTGGGGATGGGCCAAATTACCCGAATATGTGATTGAAAATCGGATTAATTCAGCAGGGCGCGGCATCTTTATCGGGTGTCGCGCCATTGTTTTCATCCGATCAAGCCCCTAATCTCAGTCACATATAAACGGGAGCCACCCTATGCGTCACCTGACAGCCTCAGCCTTGATCCTTGCCCTGTCTTTCGGCGGGCAAATACACAAGGCCGAGGCGCAGATTGTGAACCGTGACACAAGCGCGGGGGCCTATCTCGCTGCGCGGCATGCGCTGAACGAAAGCAACTATCGGGTTGCAGCGAATTATCTGGATCAATTGCTGGCCTTAGATCGCACGAACGGGGATTTGGCCATCAATGCGATCCTTTCCTATGCGGCCTTGGGGGATTGGTCACGAGCCGCCGAGATTTCAACCACCATCAAAGACGACAATCCAAGCCGTGAATTGGCAGATTTGGCGATCTTGGTCGACCTTTTGCAGAGAGGCGATGTTGAGGCCGCATTCACCCGCATCCGCGCTGAGCGGGGCGCGGGTCTATTGGTGGATGATCTGATTGCGGGCTGGCTTTACCTTGCACAGGGCCAAATGGATCTCGCAAGCGACAGTTTTAATGGGCTTGCGGGGGATCAGGGCCTTGCCGATCTCGCCTATTACCACTTGGCCCTCGCCCGTGGTGCGGTCGGCGATTTCGAGGGTGCCGCACAGATTTATGAGGGCGTGGAATTCAATCTGGGCGCAGCAGGATCACGCATCCTGCGGGCCTATGCGCAAACCTTGGTGCAACTTGACCGCGCGGATGACGCTGTGGCGATGTTGGACGGCGTCTTGTCCCAAAATCGTGATCTCAGCCTTGCGGCCCTGCGGGATGACATCGCGACCAATCCAACCCGCAGCTATGATTTTGTGGTCACCCCGCAGCAAGGTTTGGCGGAGGTTTTCTTCACATTGGCCGAGGCCTTAGGGCGCGAGAGCGGGCCGACCCTGCCGCTGATTTACGCACGAGCGGCCTATCACATCGACCCCAATCATCCGGAGGCTGCGCTTTTAAGCGGAGATCTGTTGGTGGAAACGGGCCAGTTCGAGCTGGCGGTTGAGATCTATGGTGCCGTGCCTGCAGATCACCCCTTAGCCCTTGAGGCAACGATTGGCCGTTCTGATGCCTTTGCCCGCACAGGCCGCAGTGATGAAGCGATCACAGCCCTGCAAGACCTGATTGCCGCAGAGCCACAGCCCTTTGCCGTTCATGCACAGCTTGGCGATTTGCTGCGCCGTGACGAGCGGTTCACCGAGGCCGCAGCGGCCTATAGCCAAGCGGTAGAGCTGATTGATCAAGAAGATCCAAGGTTCTGGTTCCTGTTTTATGCGCGCGGGATTTGCTATGAACAAACCGATGAATGGGATGCAGCCGAAGCAGATTTCCGTAAGGCGCTGCGCCTAAGCCCTGACCAAGCCTCCGTGTTGAATTACTTGGGCTATTCTTTGGTGGAACAACGCCGCAATCTAGACGAGGCGTTGACGATGATCGGACGAGCGGTCGCGCTAGAACCCGAGTCTGGCTATATCGTAGACAGCCTTGCTTGGGTCTATTTCCGTCTTGGTCGCTATCAGGAGGCAGTCGCGCCAATGGAACGCGCGGTCGAATTGCTGCCCACTGACCCGATCGTCAATGATCATCTGGGCGATGTCTATTGGAAGGTTGGCCGTCAACGCGAAGCGCGGTTCCAATGGGAACGCGCGCTGTCCTTTGAACCGACCGAAGAAGATGCTGAGCGGATCAGACTGAAACTTGAGCTCGGTCTGGATGCGGTTCAGCAACGCGAGGTCGAAGGGAAATGACCCTGCGGCCCGCACGCGCCAAGCTCAATCTGGCTTTGCATGTGGTGGGCCAAAGGGCGGATGGGTATCACTTACTCGACTCGCTTGTGTGCTTTGTTGAGGTGGCAGATTACCTTGAAATCAGCCTAGCAGAGGAGCTTACCCTCACAGTTTCAGGTCCTTTTGCCGAGGGTGTGCCCACCGATCAGCGTAATTTGGTGCTGAAAGCGGCGGGTCTTTTCCCGCGCATAAAGGGCCAAGGTGCTGCAATCCATCTGGTCAAAAACCTGCCCCATGGCGCAGGTATTGGCGGCGGGTCGGCCGATGCGGCAGCCACTTTGCAGGGGCTTGCAGACCTATGGGGATGCGATCTGCCCCCGCGCGATGCGATCCTATCTTTGGGCGCAGATGTGCCAGTGTGCCTCGAAACTGCGCCCGTTTATATGCGCGGCATTGGAGATGAAATCACCGCCGCGCCCACGCTGCCGCCGCTTTGGGCGGTTTTGGTCAATCCCAATCTGCCACTGGCCACACCATCTGTATTTGCCGCGCTGACCACCAAGACTAATCCCGCACTGTCGGCATGGCATGATGATTTTTGGACTTGGATCGCCGCGCAACGCAATGATCTACAAGACCCCGCCATCGCCCTTTGCCCAGAGATTGGCAGTGTTTTGGCAGAACTACGCCGCACCAAAGATATGCGTCTGGCCCGTATGAGCGGATCAGGCAGCACCTGCTTTGCCCTTTATGACAGCGCCGTTACCGCTGAAAAGGCCGCCGCAGACCTCGCGGCCAACAAGCCGCACTGGTGGGTCAAAACGGGTGCAGTTCTTCGTTAAGGATTACGCGATCCGCGCAACCACATAATCCGCTAAGTCGCGCATCATATCGCGCAAGGGATGATCAGGAAGGCCGGCCAAAGATGTCTTTGCGTGATCCGCAAACCGCAAGGCCTCAACGCGGGTTTCTTCAAGCGCACCATGGCGGGTCAAAATGGCAAAGGCCTGTTCCAAATCCCCTTCGCCCTGATCCCCGCGGCCAATCGTGCGCGCCCAGAATTCACGCTCGGTTGCATCGGCCTTAGCAATCGCACGAATGACGGGCAGGGTCATTTTCCGCTCACGGAAATCATCGCCCGTATTCTTGCCCATGGCCCCCGAAGCACCGCCCCAATCCAAAAGATCATCAACGATCTGGAAGGAAACGCCCAACGCATCGCCATATTGGGCAAGGGCCTCACGATCTGCATCACCGCGCCCCGCCAGAACGGCGCCCGACTCGGTGGCCGCCTGAAACAGGGCGGCAGTCTTGCCGCGGATCACCTGCATATAGGTGTCCTCACTGGTGGTGATATCCATCGCGGCGGTCATCTGCAGAATCTCGCCCTCTGCAATCGTTGCCGCCGCATTGGAGAGAATTTCCAAAACATCCAAATTTTGCGGCTCGACCATCAACTGAAACGCGCGCGCAAATAGATAATCGCCGACCAAGACCGAGGATTTATTGTCCCAAAGCAAATTCGCAGTCGGACGACCACGGCGCTGGTTGCTTTCATCGACCACATCATCATGCAAGAGCGTGGCCGTGTGGATAAACTCTACGGTCGCGGCCAATTTAATATGGCCCTCGCCTTCGTATCCGCACAGATTGGCCGCCGCCAAAGTCAGCATCGGGCGAATACGCTTTCCGCCTGCATCAATCAAATGTGCCGCCACCTCGGGAATGCGTGGCGCGTGCCGCGAAGCCATGCGTTCACGGATCAACTGATCCACAGCGCCCATTTCCGCCTCAAGATGGGCGGCCAAAAGCTCATGCGGTTTTGCACTGGCATGGTCTAGCGACATGAATTCTCTTTCTCCCGTGACCCGCAGCCTCTCTCGACAGACGCGATCGGGGGGCCTAAATCAACCTGATGCATGAAGTTCTGCGCAGCAACGATCCAACGGTCATCGCCTTTGCCTCCGTCATCTTATCTGGCGAGGGTATAGAGGTGTTCGAGTTTGACGTAAATATGAGCCTGCTTGAAGGCTCCATTGGCATATTGCCGCGCCGATTGATGGTGCGGCGGCAGGATTTGCACATGGCGCGCATCGCATTGCGCGATAATGGTTTAGAGGTCAGCCCATGAGCGTGCCTTTCTCGGACGATGATCTGACCTGCGATGGTTTTTTGGATGGCGCGCTTCAGATCTACCAGCCAAGCACAGGCTATCGCGCCGCCACAGACCCGATCTTTTTGGCGGCAGCCTGTCCGGCGCGCGCGGGTCAATCGGTGTTGGAATTAGGCTGCGGGGTTGGCACAGCCAGCCTAGCTTTGGGAAAGCGTATTGCTGACTTACGCATGGTCGGGGTTGAGCGGCAGGAAAACTATGCGCAGCTTGCACGGCGCAATGCCGACAATGCCGCCCTTCCCTTAGAGGTCGTGGTTGCGGATCTAACCACTCTGTCACGGCATCTCACTGAAACTTTTGATCATGTCATGGCCAACCCGCCTTTTTTCGCAACAGGGGATGGAACAGGGGCCAAGGATGCAGGGCGTGAAGCAGCACGGCGCGAGGAGACAGGGTTAAACGACTGGATCAGCTGCGCACAAAAGCGCCTAAAGCCAAAAGGATGGCTGACCCTCATCCACATCGCTGAACGTCTGCCAGAAATATTGGCGGCCCTTCAGGCCGAGAAATTTGGCGGGATTTCCATTTTGCCCCTGCAATCCCGCGCAGGGCAAACCGCAAAGCGCGTGGTGATCCGCGCGCGCAAATTGGCGAAAACACCTGCCACCCTCTGCCCGCCCTTCATCATTCATGCGGGCGCGGCCCATGAAAAGGATGGCGATGACTATTCGGATGCCGCCCGCGCCGTTCTGCGCCAAGGTGCGGCGATCAACTGGCCATAAGACCAGCATCGGCAAACTGCCGCGCATCATGACAGTTTTATGAAGGGAATGCGTGACACGACTCAAAATCCGTGATGCACTGATTTTGCCAAACATTAACGAGAGGAGATTTGACCATGTCACTGAACGGACATTTGCAGCAACTCAAGAAGAAGCACGAAACCCTCTCAAAACGCGTGGAAGAAGCGCAACGAAGTCCAAGCATGGATGGATCAGAAATCCGCGAGCTGAAAAAGCAAAAGCTGAAAATCAAAGAAGAAATTGCCCGCCTAAACGGCTGAGCCAAAAGAAAACCGCCCCCCACCAGAGTGAGGGGCGGTTTTTTCATCAGCTTCGTGATTACACGAAGAACTGCGCCCCATTGGCGGAGATGGTAGATCCATTGATGAACCCAGCATCATCGGATGCAAGGAAGGCCACGCAGCGGGCGATTTCGTCAGGTTCACCCAAGCGACCCGCTGGGATGCCTGCAACGATTTTCGCGCGCACCTCTTCAGGGATCGCCATAACCATTTCGGTTGCAATATAGCCGGGGCAAATCGCGTTGGCCGTAATGCCTGCGCGCGCGCCTTCTTGGGCCAGAGATTTCACAATCCCCAAATCTCCCGCCTTGGTCGCGGCGTAATTCACTTGGCCGAACTGGCCCTTTTGGCCATTGATCGAAGAGATCACAATGACACGGCCAAATTTGCGCTCGCGCATTCCAGGCCAAATCGGATGAACCGTGTTGAACACACCCGTCAGGTTGGTGTCGATCACCTCATGCCATTGTTCGGGCGTCATTTTGTGGAAAGGCGCATCGCGGGTGATACCCGCATTGGCGACAACAACATCAATTGGGCCAAGATCAGCCTCAACCTTGGCGATACCCGCAGCGGAATCTTCGTAAGAGCCAACATTCCATTTATAGGTTTTGATGCCTGTGGCCTTGGTGAATTCCGCAGCTTTCTCATCATTGCCCGCATAGGTTGCAGCAACCTCATAGCCTTCGGCCTTTAAACGCTTGGAAATTGCCTCCCCAATGCCGCGGCTGCCACCTGTTACTAATGCTACTCTTGCCATATCTTCCTCCGATCAGGCCTAGGTCTGTGTAACGTTGTTATGATAGATATGCTGCGTGCGCAACATTGTTTCGCATATGATTTTGCGGATGCAAAAAGGGGCGCCCGAAAGCGCCCCTTGCGAAATACCCCAATAAGTTGCCTCAGGGGCGTTCAAGGCACATGGCCACGCCCATGCCGCCGCCGATGCACAAGGTCGCCAGACCTTTTTTCGCATCACGGCGCTGCATTTCGAACAAAAGCGTGTTCAGGATACGACAGCCAGACGCACCAATCGGGTGGCCAATGGCAATCGCGCCGCCATTCACGTTCACAATATCAGGGTTCCACCCCATATCCATGTTCACAGCACAGGCCTGCGCAGCAAAGGCTTCGTTGGCTTCAACCAAATCAAGATCAGCAGCAGCCCACCCCGCTTTGTCCAATGCCTTACGTGACGCATAGATCGGGCCAACACCCATGATCGAAGGGTCAAGACCTGCAGTAGCATAAGAAGCAATGCGCGCCAATGGGGTTAGACCGCGCTTCTGCGCGTCTTCTTCTGACATCAACAACACCGCGGCAGCGCCATCATTGAGGCCCGAGGCATTGCCCGCTGTCACAGAGCCATCCTTTGCAAAGGCAGGACGCAAGCCTGCCATCGCTTCGACTGTTGCGCCATGGCGGATATATTCATCGCTATCAACAACGGTTTCACCCTTACGCGTTTTCAGCGTAACAGGGGTGATCTCATCCACGAATTTACCTGCCTTTTGCGCCGCCTCAGCCTTGTTCTGGCTCGCAGCCGCAAATTCGTCCTGAGCCTCGCGGCTGATTTGCCATTGATTGGCGACATTCTCGGCGGTCTGGCCCATGTGATAGCCGTTAAACGCATCCCACAAACCATCACGAATCATTGTGTCGATATAGGCCAAATCACCCATTTTCTGGCCCTGACGCAGGCAGGCTGCATGGGGGCTCATCGACATATTTTCTTGACCACCAGCGGCAACGATTGCGGCGTCACCCAACATGATGTGCTGTGCCCCAATTGCGACTGAACGTAGGCCCGAACCGCAGACCTGATTGATGCTCCATGCGGCCGCTTCCTTTGGGAAACCTGCATTAATATGCGCCTGACGCGCGGGGTTCTGACCTTGTGCCGCTGTCAAAACTTGCCCCAAAATTGTCTCGGACACTTCGGATTTATCAATCCCTGCACGGGCCACAATGGCCTCAAGCACAACGCGCCCAAGTTCATGGGCAGGCGTATTTGCGAATGATCCCAGAAAACTACCTACCGCTGTGCGTGCAGCAGAAACAATCACCACGTTGGTCATTAGACGTCCTTTCCTGACCTATCCCTGCCGACCCCGTGGCGGAGAGGAGAGGGCCGCGGGGCCGAAATTCTTTCCTCCGGTTCTAGTGATAGGCCTTCATCGCTCAACCGACAACAGACTTTGTTGTCGCGCTTTCTAGACATCTGCGCGATTGACAGATTAACGCGACCCAGGGCGCACCCGCCATGGCGCAGCAATAGAGGGGTGAATAGGGGCGGTTTCCTTCAGCCACGGCTTTTCCAAACTGGGCACGGCATATACATATCCTTGCAACCCATCAAAGCCCGCCCGTGACAGCCAATCGGCATGAGCAGGGTTTTCAATCCCTTCCGCCACAATCAGCATATCAAAATGGCGTGCCACGGATTGGATCGCAGAACATAAAACCTGATTGTCGGGATCATCGGCGACATGCGCCACTAATTGCGCATCAACCTTCAGAATATCAAACGAGAAGTCCCGCAAATAGCGCAAGGCAGTATTCCCTGCCCCAAAATCATCCAAGGCAAAGCTAACCCCTTCGCGTGCAGATCCCGCATAAACGGCGTCACCAATTCAGGCATCTGCATCGCGCTTGTCTTAGTGATCTCAAGGATCAAACGTTCCAAATCTTGCGGATGGGCGGCAATATGAGCGGCCAGAATTTTATGAAACGGCGCATAGCCGATAGAGCGGGCTGACATATTCACCGCAAGACGCGGATGCGGCGCTTCATGTATAGCTGCAAGCCCCATCGCAAGGGCCGCACAATCCAGTCTGCGGCCAAGTTCTGTGGCCTCAACCTCCATGATAAAATCGCGGGCGGGGATCAACCGCCCCGCCTCATCAAATACGCGCACCAACCCCTCGTAAAAGGCAGGGCCTTTCCCATGGGCCCGCATAATCGGCTGAAATGCTAAGGCGACATCCCCGCGCCTCAAAGCCCCTTCGACTAGGGCAATTGCCCCGCGCCGCATATCGGTCATGGCAACCGCGAAAGGGCTGGCCAAATCAGGATTTGCAAAATCGCTGCGCGGCACGGTCATGGTCATCTCCAATTGCTGCCTTGTAGATGTGCCGTGCCAACTCTTAATGTGAGGTGAACAAAGGGGCAGATTATGGATGATCCAACGATAATTCGCTGCGCATGGTGTTTAGGCGATCCCGACTACATCACCTATCACGACCAAGAATGGGGGCGGCCCCTTAATGAGAGCCGCGGGCTGTTTGAAAACTTGTGTCTTGAAGGGTTCCAAGCAGGCCTAAGTTGGATCACGATCCTGCGAAAGCGCGAGAATTTTCGCGCTGCTTTTGCAGGGTTTGATCCCCATGCACTTGCCAAATGGGGTGCAGCGGATATTGAGCGATTGATGCAAGATCAAGGCATCATTCGCCACCGCGGTAAAATTGAGGCTACCCTTACAAATGCACAGGCCTATCTCAAACTTGAGGCTGAGATTGGCTTTTCAAAATTTATCTGGGGCTTTGTGGATCACACCCCGCAGATAAACCGCCCCCAAACCCTTGGTGATGTTCCAGCACAAACCGCAACCTCGGCGGCGCTGTCCAAGGCCCTAAAGCAGGCAGGGTTCAAATTCTGCGGCCCCACAACAGTTTATGCCTTTATGCAAGCCAGCGGGCTTGTGAATGACCATTTTGCAACCTGTGCCTTTGCGCCAAATATCACATAGCCCCCAAAAGCGCGGATTTGTCTCTTGGAAGTTCAAGGCTTTCCCTGTTAGGGAAACCCAAACGACAATCGAGGACATGACATGGCCACACGGCGCGCTTTGGTAACGGGTTCATCTGGTTTTATCGGGTTTCACCTGTCGCAGCGTCTCTTGGCCGATGGGTGGGAGGTTCTGGGCCTAGATGCCATGACCGATTACTATGATGTCACCCTCAAAGAACGCCGCGAGGCGATGCTGAACCAGTCGCCCAATTTCCGCGTTGTGCATGATCGGGTTGAGGGTGCGGGTGTCATGGATGGGCTCATGGCCGATTTCCATCCTGACGCGGCGATCCACCTGGCCGCGCAAGCGGGGGTGCGTTATTCCATCGACAATCCCGAAAGCTATGTCGAAGCCAATTTGATCGGAACCTTCCGCGTGCTTGAGGCCGCGCGCCATCACAAGCCCGCACATTTACTGATCGCTTCGACCTCCTCCGCCTATGGCGCGAATGAGACGATGCCCTATGCCGAAACGCAAAAATGCGACACACAGATGTCTTTCTATGCGGCAACCAAGAAATCCAACGAAGTGATGGCGCATTCCTATGCCCATCTCTTCGACATCCCCACCACATTGTTTCGGTTTTTCACGGTCTACGGCCCATGGGGCAGGCCTGATATGGCACTATTCAAATTCACCAAGGCGATCCTCGAAGGTAAGCCTATTGATGTCTACAACCATGGCGAGATGGCCCGTGATTTTACCTATGTCACTGATCTGGTTGATGGGATTGTGCGTCTGATTGATGCCATCCCGACCCGCCCCAACGCGGCCACTGAGATTGCTGAAGGCGATAGCCTTTCACCTGTTGCGCCCCATCGCATTGTGAATATCGGAAATTCACAATCAGTGCCTTTGATGGAATTCATCGCCGCCATAGAAGCGCGTCTTGGGATCGAGGCGCAAAAGAATTTCATGGGTATGCAAGCAGGCGATGTGCCTGCCACATGGGCTGATGCGAGCCTTTTGATGCGCTTAACAGGCTACAAGCCACAAACTACAGTGCAAGACGGAGTTGCCGCGTTTGTGGACTGGTATCGCAATTATTATCGCTGCTAGGACGAGAACAAGATTGGCCAAAAAGGGACATTAAACCATGCGGATTGCAATGATTGGCACAGGCTATGTTGGCTTGGTTTCGGGGGTCTGCTTCTCGGATTTTGGGCATGAGGTGATCTGTGTCGACAAAGCCCCAGAAAAAATCGCTAAACTGAATAAGGGTGCGGTTCCAATTTATGAGCCTGGCCTTGAGGATCTGATGGCCCGCAATGTCGAGGCGGGGCGGCTGTCCTTTACAACGGATTTGGCGCAAGCTGTGGATGGGGCAGATGCTGTGTTTATTGCTGTTGGCACGCCCACGCGGCGGGGCGATGGCCATGCTGACCTCACCTATGTCATGGCCGCCGCCGAAGAAGTCGGGCGCGCGCTGACAGGCTACGCCGTGGTGGTGACGAAATCGACTGTGCCTGTTGGCACCAACCGCAAGGTGCAAGAGGTTGTGGCACAGGTCAATCCAAAGGCGGAGTTTGATGTTGCCTCAAACCCCGAGTTTCTTCGGGAAGGGGCCGCAATTGACGATTTCATGAAGCCAGACCGCGTTGTGGTTGGCGTGCAATCAGAGCGCGCAGCCAAGGTTATGGCCGAGATTTATCGCCCCCTGTATCTGCGCGATTTTCCAATAGTGACCACCGATTTGGAATCGGCGGAAATGATCAAATACGCGGCCAATGCCTTTCTTGCGACCAAGATCACCTTCATCAATGAAATCGCCGCGCTCTGCGAAAAAGTCGGCGCGGATGTGAAGGAAGTCTCAAAAGGTATGGGGCTTGATGGGCGCATTGGAAATAAGTTTCTACATGCAGGGCCAGGGTATGGTGGGTCTTGTTTCCCCAAGGACACCCAAGCCTTGGCGCGGATTGGTCAGGATTTTGCGGCCCCCCAACAGATTGTAGAAACAGTGATCCGCGTGAATGACGCAGTTAAACTGCGCATGATCGAAAAACTGCGTGATCTGTGCGATGGCAGTTTCAATGGCAAGAAAATCGCCGTGCTGGGCGTAACCTTCAAGCCAAACACCGATGATATGCGCGATGCGCCTTCGCTTACCATTGTGCCCGCTCTTGTGGGCGGCGGCGCGACCGTGCATGTAGTCGACCCGCAAGGCCACCGCGAAGGGGAACATCTGTTGCCAAATGTGACATGGTGCGATGACCCCTATACCGCTGCGGAAGCCGCCGATCTTTTGGTGATCCTAACCGAGTGGAACGAGTTCCGCGCACTGGATTTAACCCGTTTGTCCAAAGGCATGGCGCAGGCGCGCATGGCCGATTTGCGAAATATATACAGCCGCCAAGATGCGCTAAACGCAGGCTTTGCCACCTATGACGCTATAGGACGCTAAGGGTTTAAGCCAAACCTGCCCGCAGGCAATCGTGCAAGTGCAACAGACCGACAGGGCGTTGCTCATCATCCAACGCGAAAAGGGCTGTGATTTTATGCGCAGACATGACCGCCAAGGCCTCGGCAGCAAGGGCATCTGGGGCGGTCACGCGGGGGGATTTGGTGGCGACATCACCAGCCGTGCAGGACATCAGCCGCACCATGTTGCGCCGCAAATCCCCGTCTGAGATCACCCCATCAAGGCGACCTTCGCCGTCCAAGACCCCCACGATACCGAAGCTTTTCTCGGTCATCACCAACAGGGTCTCAGGCATCGGGGTAGTCACCTGAACCAAGGGCAAGGCCGCCCCTTCATGCATCAATTGCGCAACTTTTGACAATTGTGCGCCCAGTTTCCCGCCGGGATGAAAGGTGCGGAATTGATCGGGTCGAAAACCGCGCTGCTCCATGACACAAACGGCCAATGCATCGCCCAAGGCAAGTGTCAGGGTCGTTGAGGTTGTCGGCGCCATCCCAATCACACAAGCCTCAGGCGCGGCAGGCAAGGTCAAGCGATACTGCGCCGCCCGCATCAATGTGCTGTCTTCGCGCCCTGATATGCCAATCATCGGGATTGAAAACCGCGCCACATGGGCCACGATATCGCCCAATTCAGCCGTTTCACCTGAGTTTGAGATCAAAATTACCAAATCCTCAGGGGTGATCATACCTAAATCACCGTGGCTTGCCTCAGCAGGGTGGACAAAAGCCGAAGGTGTGCCAGTCGAAGCAAGGGTTGAGCTGATCTTGCGCGCAATATGCCCCGATTTTCCGATACCAGATAAGATCACACGGCCTTTCGCGGCCAGCATGGCCTCAACCGCGCCGTCAAAATCAGCAGGCAAATGCGCGGCCAAAGCCATCACCGCATCCGCCTCAATTTTCAAAACGCGGGCGGCGGTGTCGCGGATCGCGGCCAATTTATCCTGCTGTGTCATAATCTCTTGCCCGATCTGGTTGGTGTGGCGTGCTGTGGTCTGACTTAGACAAAAAATCAAGCTTTGCACAGGGTCTCACATGCATTTGAGGGGTTTTGAGAACGGGATACACCTGTCAAAGTCGTGCTCAAAGCAAGTCGCACCTGAGGGGGGATAAAATGAACCGCCGTTTTGGCAATTGGCCAGATCCAAACCAGTATCACCGCCCCCGCGCAGGGGCCTATGCGATTATTGATGCAGGTGATGGCATTCTGGCCACATTCCAAGAGGATCCAGACCCCGAATTTCAATTGCCTGGAGGCGGGATTGACGCAGGCGAAACCGCCATCCAAGCCTTGCATCGCGAAGTTTTGGAAGAAACGGGATATCGCATCCATGGAATTCGCCGCTTGGGGATGTTTCATCGCCATACATTTATGCCCGATTATGGCTATCACGCACATAAACAATGCCACATCTTCTATGCCCAACTGGGGCGCCGCATGGGGGATCCAACAGAGGCAGGCCATAGCGCGATTTTCCTGCCGTGGGACGAGGCTGAAACGCTATTAGCCGTGTCAGGGGATCGGCATTTTGTGCGGCAACTCCTGGCCCATTATGGCCGATAAGCCAACATGGCGGCAGCGCGTGCATTTCATGCGTTGCGCGGGGCGGCCAGTAATCTTGGCCTAACCAGCTTTTGCGAATATTGCCACAGACTTGAACATCGTGAGGGGCTCGCAACACAGGCCGATCTCGACAGTTTGACCCGACTGCTTTCGACCGGTCTTGCGGCGCTGGCGCACCATATCCCCCAACTTGGCGCCGAGATTTAGACCGCGCTTTTCAAATCAAAAACTCAGCTAAAACCTCGTCATTGGTAATGTCGCGACAGGCAAATCCACGCGCCTCAATCCGCGCCATTAGATCAGGAAAATGCGCGGCGTCTTTTGTTTCAATCCCAATTAAAACCGACCCGAAATTGCGTGCGGATTTCTTCAAATACTCAAATCGCGCGATATCATCATCTGGGCCAAGCAGGTTCAAAAATTCGCGCAGGGCCCCTGGGCGCTGCGGCATACGCAAGATGAAATATTTCTTGACGCCCAAGAAGCGCATTGCGCGCTCTTTGACTTCGGGCAATCGCTCGAAATCGAAATTTCCGCCAGAGGTCACACAGACCACCGACTTACCCGCAATCTCATCAGCAATTTCAGGCAAAACATCAACCGACAAGGCCCCCGCAGGTTCTAGCACAATGCCTTCGATGTTGAGCATCTCTTGAATCGTCACGCATATCCGGTTTTCAGGTGCCAAATGCACGCGTTCAGGCTTGATATGATTGAGCCGCGCAAAGGTTTTTTCACCAATCCGCGCAACAGCCGCGCCATCGACAAACGTATCTTCAATTTTGACCGTCTTTGGCACGCCCTCGGCCAATGCTGCGGTCAGACTTGGGCCGCCCACAGGTTCAACCAAGGTCACTGCCTGATCACGCCCGAGATACGACAACATACCCGCTGACAACCCCCCGCCTCCTACAGGCAACACCAAGCAATCGGGGGCGTGGCCCAGTTGCTCGACCATCTCAACAGCCACCGAAGCCTGCCCCTCAATCACATCTTCATCATCAAAAGGTGACAGGAAATGAGCACCTTCGCGCGCGCAAAATCCCTGCGCTGCGGCCAATGTCTCATCGAAATAATCGCCAACCAATTCAATGCGCACATTGGCCCCCCCAAAGGCACGGGTTTTGGCGATCTTCTGCTGTGGCGTGGTGACGGGCATGAAAATCACACCCTCAACCCCAAAATGCTGGCAGACATAGGCCACGCCTTGTGCGTGATTGCCCGCACTGGCGCAAACGAATTGCCGGCGCGTGGCATCCACGGCCAAGGCCTTGCGCATTGCGTTAAAGGCACCGCGAATTTTATACGAGCGCACAGGACTAAGATCCTCGCGCTTTAGCCAAATATCCGCGCCATAGCGCTCTGACAGATAAATATTTTTCTGCAAAGGCGTGGGCGCAAACAAGGCGCGCATAGCCTGTTCGGCAGCTTTGGCATTATTTTTAAAATCATTCATTCCCTAGGCCTGCCTTAAAGATTGCCCCCTGTCTAGCCTGCGCAATGCGCCAAGCGGATACTGCACCAACTTGCGTCCCTCGCCAAAACCCGTTATCGCGCGCCAATCCCTTTCAAATTCGGAGCTAAACGATGTCTGCGCCCAAGAAAGTTGTTCTCGCTTATTCAGGTGGTCTCGATACATCCATCATCCTGAAATGGCTGCAGAGCGAATATGGCTGCGAGGTCGTGACCTTTACCGCCGATCTGGGTCAAGGCGAAGAACTGGAGCCCGCACGCAAAAAGGCCGAATTGCTGGGCGTGTCCGAAATTTTCATCGAAGATCTCCGCGAAGAATTCGTGCGCGATTTTGTTTTCCCGATGTTCCGCGCCAATGCGCTTTACGAGGGGCTTTATCTTCTTGGCACATCCATCGCGCGCCCGCTGATTTCCAAGCGTTTGGTTGAAATTGCCGAAGCCACTGGGGCCGATGCGATCTCGCATGGGGCAACGGGCAAGGGCAATGACCAAGTGCGTTTTGAATTGGCCGCCTACGCGCTTAACCCAGACATCAAAGTCATCGCACCGTGGCGGTTGTGGGATTTGACCAGCCGCACAAAATTGCTGGATTTTGCAGAAAAAAATCAAATTCCTATCGCCAAGGACAAACGCGGCGAAGCCCCATTTTCAGTGGATGCAAACCTGCTGCACACCTCTTCTGAAGGGAAAGTTCTCGAAGACCCCGCACAAGAAGCGCCCGACTACGTCTATCAGCGCAGCGTCCATCCTGAAGACGCGCCTGACACGCCCGAAATGGTGGAAATCACGTTTGAGCGCGGTGATGCAGTTGCAATCAATGGCACCGCAATGAGCCCTGCCACAATCCTGACCAAGCTTAATGAATTGGGCGGCAAGCACGGCATTGGCCGCCTTGATCTGGTTGAAAACCGCTTTGTTGGGATGAAATCGCGCGGCATTTATGAAACACCAGGCGGCACGATTTTGCTTGAGGCCCATCGCGGGATTGAGCAGATCACCTTGGATAGCGGCGCGGGCCATCTGAAAGATTCCATCATGCCGCGCTATGCGGAACTGATCTATAACGGCTTCTGGTTCAGCCCTGAGCGCGAAATGCTTCAAGCGCTAATCGACAAAAGCCAGGAGCATGTATCTGGCACTGTGCGCGTCAAACTCTATAAGGGAGCGGCACGCACTGTGGCGCGTTGGTCTGATCACAGCCTATATTCCGAGGCCCATGTGACCTTTGAAGAGGATGCGGGCGCCTATGATCAAAAAGATGCGCAGGGCTTTATCCAGCTGAACGCGCTGCGCTTGAAACTGTTGGCCGCGCGCAATCGCCGCCTAAAAGGTTAATCGTTCCTGCGCTCTTGGGCCTGCATCCAAGCCCAAGAACTGACGCACATCTCATCTAGCCCGCGCTTTGCTTCAAACCCAAGCAGATCGCGGGCTTTTTCTGTTTTGGCACAATAAATTGGCACATCCCCCTCACGGCGCGCGACAATCTCATAGGGCAACTGGCGGTTCGTAGCGCGCTCATAGGCGGCGATCATTTCCAAGACCGAATACCCCCGCCCCGTCCCAAGATTGACCAAATGCCCGTGCCCCTGCCGCAACTGCGCCAAAGACAGAACATGGCCTTCGGCCAAATCTTCAACATGGATATAATCCCGAACGCCCGTGCCATCGCGCGTGTCATAATCATTTCCAAAAACCGAGATTTTTGCCAATGCGCCAGTGGCCACCTTGGCAATATAGGGCATCAGATTGTTTGGAATATCCGCAGGGTCTTCGCCAATCAGCGCCGAGCCATGCGCCCCAGCGGGGTTGAAATAACGCAAAACACCCACCGCCCATTCCGGATCAGCTGCGCACAGATCTTGCAACATTTCTTCGCAGATGATTTTGGTGCGCCCGTAAGGGTTCATCGCGCGGCGTGGCGCAGTTTCGGGCGTTGGGGTTTCATCAGGCTCACCATAAACTGTGGCGGATGACGAAAACACAAGGCGCTTACACCCTGCCCGCTCCATTGCGCCGAGGAGGTTCAAAAAACCACCCACGTTATTATCAAAATACGCCAATGGCTTGGCAACGCTTTCGCCCACCGCTTTATGGGCAGCCAAATGAATCACCCCGCCAAATTCATGTTCCTGAAAGGCCTGATCAAGGCAGGCACTGTCGCGGATGTCCCCCTCAATAACGCTTGGGGCCGTGCCCATAATCTGCGCCAAACGCACAGGCACATCGCGGCGGGCGTTGTTAAAATTATCGAATATGACGGGGGTATAGCCCGCCTCATGCAAAGCGACCACGACATGCGAGCCAATATAGCCCGCCCCACCTGTTACCAGAATTTGCTTTGCCATGGATCACCCGTGCGGAAACTGCGGTATTGTTAATCCTGCTGTCAGAAAACACCCGCGCGGTCAAACCCCTGATCGCTATTTGGCTTTGGGCAAAGTGATCGCTTTGGCCTTTGGAACCAGCGCATTGATCTGGCGCAGATGCTGAGGCAGGCAGACTTTTTCAAAGTCATAGGACTTCACCACTTGGGCACGGGCGGCTTTGCCGAGTTTCTCACCGAGTTTGTAATCCGACAAAAGTTGGATCGCCTTTTCGGCGATCTCATCAGGGTTCAATAAATCCGCTAAAAGCCCCGTCTTGCCATCTTTAATCACCTCGCGCACGGGAGCCGTGCCAGAGGCCACAATAGGGGCCTGCATCGACATCGATTCAAGCAAAGACCAGGACAAACAAAGGGCACCGTCAAATAGATGTGACAGCGCGAGAGCTGAATAATGGTGCGATAATCCGCATAAGGCACACGGCCTAAAAAGTGGACACGCGACCAATCAAGGTCTTTGCCCACTTTTTGCTCCATTTGCGCGCGATATCCCCCTTGGATATCCGATTTCTTGCCATATGAGGCCTCATTGCCACCAATGATCAACGCCCTTGCATTCGGCCGCGCCTCTAGGATTTTTGGCAAAGCGCGCATGAAGTGGTGGAAACCGCGCACAGGCTCCAAATTGCGCGCCATATAGGTGAAAACCTCATCCTCTCGCGTCAGTTTCTTCGCAAGCCGAGACAGCCCGATTGTGGCATCTGGATCAGCCATAAGCCTGTCCGTTCGGATGCCATCGTGGCAGGTGTAAAATTTAGAATGGAAGCTTTTGGGAAAGGTATCGTGCTGCCATTTCGTGGGTGTAACCCCTCGATCAACCGTTTCCAAATTGGCAAAGTTCATCGCGTTGCGCGCATGCATGATGTAGGGCGTGTCTTTGGAAGACGGATATTCAGGATCAAAGCCAACACTGCCGCCCTCATTGAGAAAGAAATATTCAAAATATCCAATGACAGGGCATCCGGGCCAAACCTGACGCACAAAGGTCAACTCACCCCAACCAATATGTCCCAAGATGATGTCGGGTGTGAACCCTTCGGCCTTTATCGCCTGCATCGCAACGGCCGCGCCATAGCCATTGCCACAACATTATTCCCAATATTTACTGAGGGCATAGGCACCGTCAGAGGGTCTGTGATGGGTTGGATAGCTGACAATCTTGACCCCATCGCGCGGCGCAATGCCCTGTCTTTGGGTCAGAAACACAATTTCATGCCCACCTTGTGCAATCAGCCAAGACAATATTTCTCGATACTGACCGGGATAATTTTGGTGAACCATCAAAATTTTCATATGCGCCTTACCCCGTTCGCAGCCTGAGGCGGTTTTTGCGCAAGCCACGCGCAATGAGAGCCAAATCAAAGTTATGGCCCGTAAATGACCATCGAAATTTGCCCAGATTGTGGCAGCCGCATGGCGGCTTTGCGGCCCAAAGCGTGGTTTGGGTCTTGCCCTTGGACGACCTATATGAAAGCAGACCGCGGTTGACGGGGCGCGGCCTTTGGCTGACCCTGACCGAAAAGGCGCGATTATTTTAGGCGAGGGACGAAAGAGAATGACTGTTGGCGCGGATGCCGCTTGGGATGATGTGGTTTTACCATTTCAATTAGACGCTTCCGATATTCGGGGGCGCGTGGTGCGCCTTGACCAGACGCTGGATCAAATTCTTAGCCAACATGATTACCCATCAGGGGTTGAGGCTATGGTGGCTGAGATGGTGCTTTTGACCGCCTTGATCGGACAGACCATAAAACTGCGTTGGAAATTGTCGCTGCAATTACGCGGTGATGGGCCGCTGCGTTTGATCGCGACAGATTTTTATGCCCCTGAAAGCGAGGGGAAACCCGCCCGCATCCGTGCCTATGCGAGTTACGACAAAGACAAATTTGACAACAGCGCCGCACCCTTTCCACAGGCGGGCAAGGGCTATTTCGCACTTCTCTTGGATCAAGGCACGGGCAGCGCGCCCTATCAGGGCATCACACCTCTGACGGGCGATGCCTTGCGCGGTTGTGCAGAGGCTTATTTTGCACAATCCGAACAGTTACCGACACGGTTTATGTTGGGCTATGGTCGTTCCTCCACCCCAGGGCAGGAGGGAGAGAATTGGCGCGCAGGCGGCGTGATGCTTCAGCATATGCCCAAAGCAAGCCCGCATGTGACTGGCGAAGGCGGATCAGGGGAAGCGGGGCTTTTGGCCGCAACCGATCTTCTCAATGAGGATGAGGGCGAAAATTGGAACCGCGCCAATATCCTTCTTGATACTGTAGACACGTTTGAATTGATTGGCCCCTCTCTCAGCCAGACGGATCTCTTGCTGCGCTTGTTCCATGAGGAATCTCCACGCGTCTTTGATCCGCTACCAGTGCGGTTTGGCTGCACCTGTTCGGAGGCGCGGGTGCGTCAAAGCCTGTCGATCTATTCGGCCAAAGATATCGCGCATATGACCACGGAAGACGGGCAGGTCTTGGCCGATTGCCAATTCTGCGGGGCGCATTATGAATTCGACCCTGAAACCCTTGGGTTCGAGGCGACAAAACCCGTGCCAGAGGTGTAAAGGGCCAATGGCGGGGGCGGCGGGAAAGATCACTCTAGATCAGGTGATGGCGGCGTTTGAGCGGCCCGCCAAACCCTCCTCCGATTATGATTTGAACCCTGACATCAAATTGCCTGCGGGACGCAAACTGCGCCCTGCCGCTGTGCTTTTCGGCATCGAGGCCTTTGGGGCCACGCCACAGGTTGTATTGACCAAACGCGCCTCGCATTTGGCCCATCACCCTGGACAAATTGCTTTCCCAGGCGGCAAGCAGGACGAAACCGATGCTAGCCTCGATCATACCGCCCTGCGCGAGGCGCATGAGGAAATCGGTCTGCCTGTGGCACAGGTCAATGTGCTGTCCCATCTGTTGCCGCATGAAACAGTCACGGGCTATCTGATCACCCCGATCTTGGCTGAAATCACCGCGCCCTTTACAGCAATGCCAGAAGCGAACGAAGTAGACGAGGTGTTTCGCGTCCCGCTTTCCTTCGTGATGGAGCCGCAGAATTTCCGTATAGAGGCCCGCCGCTGGCAGGGACAGTGGCGCAAATTCTATGCCGTGCCCTATGGCCCCTATTACATTTGGGGCGCGACCGCGCGGATATTGAAATCTCTTGCGGATCGTATCACATGAACCAATCCCCTATCATATCCGCAGGTTGGCTTTCCAATCGCACCACGCAAGCAGCCTTGGCACTTTTGAGCGATGCAGGCCACCAAGCCTATGTTGTGGGCGGTGCGGTGCGCAATCACCTGATGGGTCATGCGGTGGGGGATATTGATATCGCCACAGATGCAACCCCACAGCAGGTAATCGAATTGGCGCAAGCGGCCTCTGTAAAATGCTTAGAAACGGGCATTGAACACGGCACCGTAACCCTTATCCTATCGGGGGAAAGTTATGAAGTGACCAGCTTTCGCCGTGATGTCGAAGCCCATGGCCGCCGCGCAACCGTAGCCTTTGGCACAAGCCTGACCGAGGATGCCATGCGGCGGGATTTCACGATCAACGCACTCTATGTTGATGCGGGCGGTGCGATATCTGATCCCACGGGCCAAGGCTTGGACGATCTGCGCAGGGGTCTGTTGCGCTTTATCGGGTCGGCGCATCACCGCATCCGTGAGGATTATCTTCGTATTTTACGCTTCTTCCGATTTCATGCGCATTATGCACCGCCAGATGCAGGGTTTGATCCCGACATACTCGCGGCCTGTGCGGCACTGGCAGACGGGCTAGACCAGTTGTCGCGCGAACGGATTGGGGCAGAGATGATCAAGCTTCTGTGCGCCCAAAACCCCGCACCCGCCTTGGCCGCGATGGAGCAAGCGGGAATTTTACATCACTGCATCACAGGCGCAAATCTGCGCGCCTTAGGCCCAGTTTTGCATTTTGAGGCCGAGCGCGGCTTTGCACCTGATCCCGCCCTTAGGCTTGCCGCGATTGGGGGGGAAGATCCGCAAACGGAACTCCGTCTATCCAAATCTATGACCCAAAATGTGGCAGTTTTGCGCGAGACAGCTACGGGCAACATGGCGGGCGCAGAATTGGGCTATCGCCATGGTGAGAAAATGGCCCACGCGGCGCTGATGCTGCGCCATGCCTTCTTTGAAACCACGCTTGATCTCTCTGAATGGGAAGCCGCAACATTGGGCGCACAGGCGGAGTTTCCAATTCGCGCAGCCGATCTCATGCCCAAGTTGCAGGGGCCAGACTTGGGCAAAGCCCTTGCGGAGTTAGAAGCACGTTGGATTGCCTCAGGCTTTCGCCTGACCCGCAGCGATCTTTTGGCGCTTTAAGATTACCTCATGACGGCAGGCCCACACCATGCTAGGGCAGTGCCATGAGCGCGATCCCATCAAAAAGCGAAATCCTGCAATGGATTTCCGATCATCCACATGCCAGTTCAAAACGCGATATCGCGAAGGCTTTTGGTATCAAAGGGGCCGCGCGCATTGATCTCAAGCGCCTTCTCAAAGAGCTTGAAGAAGAAGGCCATCTGCGCCGCGCCAAGAAAACCTATGCCGACCCCGATAAATTACCACCCGTGGCCATCCTGACAGTTTTGGCCGAAGATAGCGCAGGGGATCAATTCTGCCGTCCGATGGAATGGCAGGGCGAGGGGGACGCGCCAAAAATTCTATATGTTCCCCGTGAGGCTGATCCTGCCTTGGGTGAAGGCGACCGTATCCTTGCTCGTTTGCAAGAGGTTCATGGCGAAGACCACAGCTACCTCGCGCGCCTTATTCGGCGCATCGGCACCAATCCCCGCAAATTCATTGGTATTTTCCGTACAACCTCGGAAGGTGGGCGTATTTTGCCCGTCACCAAAGGATCAGACAAAGAATGGCGCGTGGCCTCAGATGCCACCTTATCCGCAAAAGATGGCGAGTTGGTCGAGGCAGAGCTTGCAGGGCCAAAGTCCCGCATGGGCCTGCCGCGGGCGCGCATCGTGACACGGCTTGGCGATCCAAGCGCGCCGAAGGCGGTCAGCCTCATTGCTATCCATGAACATGGGCTGCGCGATAATTTCCCAGACGAGGTCATCGCAGAGGCTGACAAAGCCAAACCAGCATCAAAATCAGGTCGTGAAGATTTAACCAATCTTCCTTTCGTGGCCATTGACCCCTCAGACGCGCGTGACCATGATGATGCGTGCTATGCGCATGCAGACCCTGACCCGAAGAACAAAGGCGGTCATGTCATCTGGGTCGCGATTGCCGATGTCGCGCATTATGTGCGCGCGGGCAGTGCGCTTGATCGCGAGGCAAAAAAGCGCGGCAATTCTGCCTATTTCCCAGATCGCGTTGTGCCGATGCTGCCTGACCGATTATCGGGGGATCTTTGCTCTTTGCATGAGGGCGTTTTGCGCCCCTGTCTTGCCGTGCGGATGGTCATTGATGCAACGGGTGAGAAAAAGGCGCAAAGCTTTCATCGCGGGCTTATGCGCTCGGTCGCATCTTTGTCCTACGAAGAGGCGCAGGCCGCCCAAGACGGCGCCCCAACCCCGCGTTGCGAGACTTTGATGGAGCCCGTCATCGCGCCCCTCTTTGCGGCTTATGAGGCACTCAAAACCGCGCGGGCGCGCCGCCAACCGCTTGACCTTGATCTTCCAGAGCGGCGTATCATTCTCTCCGAAGAAGGCGAGGTTGAAAGCGTGGCCTTCCGCGACAGGCTAGACGCGCATCGCCTGATTGAAGAATTCATGGTTTTGGCCAATGTCGCCGCAGCTGAAACTTTGATTGCGAAAAAATCGCCGCTCTTGTTCCGCGTTCACGAAGAACCCGATCCCGACAAGCTGGACGCTTTGCGCGAGACGGCCGCCACAGCGGGGCTTGTTTTGGCGAAAGGTCAGGTGTTGATGACCCGCCATCTCAATGCACTTTTGGCGCAGGCCGAGGGCACGGATCACGATGAGTTGATCAATATTTCCACCTTGCGCTCTATGCAGCAGGCTTATTACCACCCCGAAAATTTCGGCCATTTTGGTCTTGCTCTGCGGGCTTATGCCCATTTCACATCCCCCATTCGCCGTTATGCAGATTTGATCGTGCATCGGGCGCTGATCTCGTCTCACGGATTTGGCAAGGATGGCTTGAGCGCCGAAGATATCGAAACGCTGGACGTCACCGCTAAACAAATCTCCGAAGCTGAGCGCCGCGCGATGGTGGCCGAGCGAGACACGACCGACCGTTATCTGGCCGCCTATCTCAAGGATCGCGTGGGGGCGGAATTAACAGGTCGCATTTCAGGTGTGGCGCGGTTCGGCGCATTCGTGAAACTGGACGAAACGGGCGCAGACGGCTTATTGCCCGTGCGCAGCTTGGGCCGCGAGTTTTTCCATTTTGATGCAGACACCCAGACATTGATGGGTGCGGATACGGGTTTAACCTTAGGCATTGGGGATCGCGTCTTGGTGCGCCTGACGGAGGCCTTGCCCGTGACAGGCGGCATTGGTCTTGAGCTACTAGAAATTCACGGCACGCAACACCGCCCCAACACAGGCGGCAAACGCGGCAAGCGCGGCTTTGGCGGGCGCAGATCGGGCCAAGCTGAAGCCAAAAAGCTTAAATTGCGCAAATTGAAAAAGCGAAAATCCTAATCTCGATTGCCCCTAGGCGGAATGCATTCTGCGCGCTAGGTTTGTCCATGAGCGGCAAAACCAAGCGCCAGCGGGCTGTTGCTGGTCTGTATCGGGGAATAAAAATGCAGGTGAAGCAAAACGCCTTGCAATGGTGCGTGGCTATGGCCGCCATTTTCATATCGCTTGGCGCAGAGGTAAGCTTGGCTCAGGGATTAGCGGTCAGCAGTTCACCCTTGCCTTACCCACGACCTGCCACGCTCAGCACCCAATCCAACCCTGCACCCCGCGAAAGTTTTTCTCAATGGCGCGCAGATTTCGCATACCGCGCCGTGGCACAAGGTATTTCGCCCGCAGTGGTAGATGCCGCCCTTGGCCGAATGACCCCTTTAGATGAGGTTGTGCGTCTTGATGGCAATCAATCCGAATTTGTGCGCCCCATTTGGGACTATCTCGACAGCGCCGTGTCCACGCAACGCATCGAAGGCGGGCGGGCCAATTATCAAAGGTGGCGCGAAGATTTGGCGCGGATCGAATCTCAATTTGGCGTTCCTGGAGAGGTGGTTGTCGCCGTTTGGGGGGTCGAGACATCCTATGGCAGTTTCCGTGGAAACACAGACACATTGCGCGCATTGGCCACGCTGGCATGGGAAGGGCGCAGGCGCGCCTATTTCGAAGCCGAACTTCTCGCCGCCTTGCAAATCCTAGAGATCGGGGCGGTCAGCCCCCGCGCCTTTGCAGGGTCATGGGCAGGGGCAATGGGGCATACGCAATTCATGCCAACCAGCTATCTGGCCTATGCGGTCGATTACACGGGCGATGGTCGCGCAGATATTTGGGGCGATGACCCGCGCGATGCCTTGGCCTCAGCCGCCAATTTCCTGAGCGAAGCAGGATGGCGGCGCGGGCAACCTTGGGCGTTAGAGGTGCGCTTGCCACAAGGATTTGACTATCGCCTTGCCAGTCGTGAGGAAAAACGCGGTGCCGGTTTTTGGCGCAACCGCGCAGTCACCCTCGCGGATGGTGAACCCTTGCCAGATCATGGGCCCTCTGCGCTACTCCTCCCCGCAGGGGCGAATGGTGTGGCGCTTATGGTCTACGATAATTTTGGTGTCCTAGAGCGCTATAACCCCGCTGACAGCTATGTGATCGCGCTAGGTCATTTGTCAGATAGGATCGTGGGGCGTTCAAACGGATTTCGCGCCACATGGCCCCGCAATGACCGCGTCCTAACGCGGAGTGAGCGTGCAGAATTGCAAACACTACTCACCGCGGCAGGGTTTGATACAGGCGGGGTCGATGGGCGGATTGGGCCCAATAGCGTGGCAGCAATCCGCGCCTATCAAATTGCCAACGGCCTCCTACCTGACGGCTATGCCAGCCCCGATCTTTTACGCCGCCTGCAATAGGTGGGACTCGACTCTTTCTGGGGCGTGGACTAAATAAGAACAAAATGTGAACATTTGATGGATGATTTCGAATGTCCGCCCCCGCCCCCCAAATGGCCCGTGCCAAAACGCGCCGCATTTTGTCGATCTATTTGCCGCATCTTGCTGCGGAGCAAATCTTGCGCCTGCATCGCGGCACGAGCCTGCAACCACTTGCCGTGATTGCGGAAGCGGGCAATCGGCAAGTTCTCTCCTCGCTCTGCCCAAAAGCACAAGCCGCAGGGCTTTATCGTGGACAAGCGTTAAGCGCCGCTATGGCGCTATGTGCAAATCTGATCACCCGCAGTCAAAACCCCGCGCAAGAACAAGCCTTTCACAAGGCGCTGTGTCGATGGACAGAAAAATTTTCGCCTTGGATCGCGGCTGAGGGGACAGATGGTCTGGTGATGGATATTTCTGGCTGCGCCCATCTTTTTGGTGGGGAAACCGCCATGGCCGAGACCATTTGCGCCGATCTCGCGGCATTGGGGCTAAGTGCGAAAATTGGGCTTGCCGATACGCGCGGGGCAGCTTGGGCCTTGGCCCGCTTTGGACATGGTCGTGGCGAAGCGCAACAAGCCCGTGGTGATGCCATCAGCCAAGAAGCGCGCGCTACGCGGGCACGCGCCGCTTTGCGCAGGCGTGACATGGGCCCAAAATTTGCGCCACTTGCCCGCCAAAGCAAAGAGGCGTCTATTCATATCGCACCCCCGTTAGAAACCCGCGCGGCAGTTTTGCCCTTGCCTATCGCCGCTTTGAGGCTTGGGGACGAAACGATAGACGGGTTGGCACGGCTTGGCCTGCATCAGATTCACCATCTGCTTGCGCAACCCCGCGCAGGTCTGGCACGGCGCTTTGGCCCGTTTTTGCTCCAGCGCCTTGACCAAGCTTTGGGAAGTCTTGCCGAACCTGTCTCGCCCGCGCGCAGTACGCCCTATTTCGCGGTGCGCATGAGCTTTCCCGAACCCATTGGCACAAGTAATGATCTTGATGCAGCGATCCTACGTTTAACCGAAGCGCTGTGTCAAAAGCTCGACAAAGCAGGGCGAGATCTGCGCAGCCTACGTCTTGATCTTGCCGAAATGACCGAAGCGCGCCGTCATATCACTTTGCGGCTTGCGCGCAGCCATACCGATGCGCGCACCGTTTACAGCCTGTTGAAATTACAGATGGAACAAGGCCTCAAAGATTTAGAACCTTCTACAGCCTTTGATATGATCCGCCTTGAGGCGCTGCAAACCGAGGCGCGCAATGCCATCGCACATCAAGGCGGGGATAGTTCCGCGCGCGCCCATGCGGCGCGCAGCGCCTTGGACGATCTGATCACGCGCATTGGCACAAGGATTGGGCTAGAAGCAATCACCCGACCCCATCCGGCAGAAAGCCATCTGCCCGAAAAATCACAGAAGTCTCTTGCGGCCGCATGGTCAGACCCGTTTGGGGGCCTATGGCCACGCGCGCATCTTCCGCGCCCTTTAACCCTATTCAAGCCCGAATTTATTGATGCCCCCGACAGCCCAGAACCGCCATTTCGCTTTGCATGGCGGCGACAAAATTTCACTGTGAAATCCTATATCGGCCCCGAAAGAATCGCGCCAGAATGGTGGCTTGATGACCCCAATTGGCGCACTGGATTGCGGGATTATTGGTGCATTACCACCGAGCAAGGTGCCAGATTATGGCTTTTTTATGCCCATGGAGGTGCGATAACAGGCGGTTGGTTTGCCCAGGGTGACTTCACCTAAAAAGCGAAACTCAAATAATTTCAATGCATTGCTGATTTGCGAACGATCCGTTTCCAAGGATTGGATTTTTTTATTTGGTCAATAATGTCTAAAAATATAAGATTGTGGCTGAATAATGGCATTTAGGGGTTTATGCTATGCTTGCTCTTTTGTTGATGGCGCCAATCTTGGCTGCGGGCATCAGCTTTGCTGTGCTTACCGATGATAATAACGATGACGACAACACATCATCAAATGGCGCTGGCACAGGTTCTGGTGCTAGCTCAGGTGGAGGCGCTGGCGCAGGTGCGGGCTCAGGTGCGGGCGCTGGATTGGCAAGTGTTCCCAATATCAATCTCACAGATGGCGCAGATAGCAGAACCATGTCTGACGCAGGGGCACTCTTCGCAAAAGACGGTGATGACACGATCTCTGGGTCAAATGGGGATGACTTCATTCGCCTCGGCTTCGGCAATGACGAAATGCAGGGCAATGGCGGCGATGACAGTCTCTCGGGCGGCGCGGGTTCGGACACGATTACTGGCGGCACGGGCAATGACTCGATTGTCGGTGAGGCGATGGCGACCTTCTTTGGGGCGGCGAAGGCAATGACACATTGCTAGGCTTCACAGGCAATGACACGCTTTTTGGCGGCGTTGGAGATGATAGCCTTGATGGCGGCTTTGGCTCCGACAGTCTGGTGGATGGGATCGGACGCAACACCCTGATCGGCGGTGGCGGTGCAGATTCTCTAGCCGCCTTGGACGAATACAATACAGGGGCAGGCGCGGCGAATGCGGATACGTTGAATGGCGGCTCTGAGGGTGATGTCTTGGTCGGCGACAATGGCGATGTTCTGACAGGCGGCTCTGGTGTTGATGCCTTTGGCGTTCAAGTGACCAAAGCGGCAGGTGCCGCGCTACTGACAGAAAATGTTGTGACTGTGACCGATTTCACCGCGAACGAAACGCTACAAGTGCTGCTGACCAATGCAGATGGTTCTTCGGCTGATCTGACAGGGGCGAGTTTGCAATTGGTGGCAGACGGCGCGAACACCAATGTTCTTGTGTCCTTTGGTGGTGGGCCAGGCACATTGGTGGCGACCTTGCAAAACATTACGCCTACGCAAATTACCGCGGGATCAATTACCCTCACAAATTAAGGTGCAATTCACTCCAACTGAAAAGGGCGCCATCTCTGGCGCCCTTCTTTTTTAGCCTTTTCAGATTGCCGCTTTACGGCTTTCTTCAAGGTAAATCTCGCGCAAACGTGTCGCCACAGGGCCAGGTTTTCCTGTGCCAATAGGCGTTCCATCCAGTTCAACCACAGGCATCACGAAGGTTGAGGCCGAGGTGATAAATGCCTCATCTGCCGCTTGCGCCTCGGCGACTGTGAAGGGGCGTTCTTCTACCTTCATCTGTGCTTCACGCGCGAAACGCAGCACCGCTGCGCGGGTGATCCCATGCAAAATTTCAGTGCCAAGATTGCGGGTGATGATCGTGCCATCCTTGATGATATAAGCATTGTTTGACGTGCCTTCTGTCACAGCACCATCTTCCACCATCCACGCATCGTCACAGCCAGCCGCCTTTGCCATCATCTTGCCCATCGAAGGGTAAAGGAGCTGAACAGTCTTAATATCGCGCCGCCCCCATCGCTGATCTTCGATAGAGATTACCTTCATCCCTGTCTTTGCCATTGGGCTTTCTGCCAAACCTGGTTTGGACTGGGTGAACAGCACCAAGGTTGGCTCTGTCTCAGGGGCAGGATAGGCAAAATCGCGATCATTTGGTGCGCCACGGGTGATCTGTAGATAGATCATACCATCGACCAAGGCATTGCGCGTGACCAGTTCGCGATGAATTTCAAGCAAGCGATCACTGTCAAATGGCGCGCGCATATCCAATTCGTTCAAGGAACGCGCAAGGCGTTTTGCGTGGCCTTCGAAGTCAATAAGTTTGCCATCCAAGACGCTGGTCACCTCATAGACGCCATCGGCAAACAGAAACCCCCGATCAAACACCGAAACTTTGGCCTGATCCTCGGGCAGATATTCGCCATTCACATATACGATGCGCGTCATCTCAACTCATCCCCATAATTCTGGACGCGCAGGATGCACCCCGTCTGCGTCAAATATCAAAGCGTGCTCACGGTCTTCTGCCAGAAGAAGCGGCCCGTCAAGATCGGTAATTGCCGCGCCTTGTGCCACGAGAAGCGCAGGGGCCATAGCAAGAGAACTGCCGACCATGCAGCCCACCATAACCCCATAGCCCTCCGCCACAGCCGCATCGCGCAACGCAAGCGCCTCCGTCAAACCGCCTGTTTTATCCAATTTGATGTTCACCATATCGTATTTGCCCACCAGATCAGGCAGGCTTGCACGATCATGGGCGGACTCATCGGCGCAAACTGGCAAGGGGCGAGCGATTTCGGCCAAAAGATCATCGGCACCAGCAGGAAGGGGCTGTTCCACCATCTCGACCCCCAGACGGATCAGATGCGGCGCAAGATCATTGTAGCTGTCCACAGTCCACCCCTCATTGGCATCCACGATGATCCGCGCGCGTGGCGCACCACGGCGCACCGCCTCAAGACGCGGCATGTCATCGGGCGTGCCCAATTTAATCTTAAGCAGCGGACGGGATTGATGGCGCGCTGCCGCAGCCTCCATGCGCTCGGGCGTATCAAGCGACAGGGTATAGGCTGTAATCTCAGCGCGCGGCGCGGACGCAAGCCCCGCCAAATCCCAAACGGGCCGCCCCGTTGATTTTGCGTCCCAGTCCCACATCGCACAATCGACTGCATTTCGCGCGGCCCCTGCGGGCAATGCGTCCTGCAAGCTTTTACGATCAATCCCTGCAGGCAGCCCCTCTATTTGCGCCACGACCGAGGCAATGCTTTCGCCATAGCGCGCATAGGGTACAGATTCGCCCCGCCCCGTGATCCCATCGCGGCTGATATGGACTGTGACCACCTGCGCCTCACTGCGCGAGCCACGTGAAATCGTAAAAACCTCGGCCAAGCGAAAGGTTTCGGGCGTGGCCGTGATGGTAAAACTCATATCGCCTCCAATGCGTCACAAAGACGTGCAGCACCTTGGCGGAAAGGATCGACAGCAGGCAAGCCCATGCGCTTTTCAATCTCTGCAAGATAGGGCAAGGCTTCATCCTCGCCAAATGCGGCGGTGTTGATTGAAACCCCCACCACTTGCGCCGCCGCATTAGATTGGCGTGCAAGTGTCAGGGCCAGATCACGCAGCGCCTCAAGGCTTGGCATTTCATAATCGGGCAGACCACGCATATGGGGGCGGGTTGGTTCATGGCACAAGATCAACGCATCGGGCTGCCCCCCATGCACCAAAGCCATGGTCACACCAGAATAGGAAATGTGGAACAGGCTGCCCTGTCCCTCGATCATATCCCAATGATCTGGGTCATTATCAGGGGTTAACCATTCCACCGCCCCTGCCATGAAATCCGCGATGACCGCATCCAATGGCACGCCTTCGCCTGTGATCAGAATACCTGTCTGGCCCGTGGCGCGGAAACTGGATGTCAACCCGCGCGCCTTCATCTCGGCATCCATGGCCAGCGCCGTATACATCTTCCCAACCGAGCAATCCGTGCCAACGGCAAGGCAACGCTTGCCGCTGCGTTTTACGCCATTAGCGATGGGATATTGCACATTTGGCACCCGCACATCATGTAGACTGCGCCCTGTCGCCTTGGCTACGGCGACCAAATCAGGCTCATCACGCAACAGATTGTGCAACCCAGAGGCCAGATCAAACCCTTCCTCTAGGGCCGCGATCAAAACCTTTTTCCATGCAGGCGAGATCACCCCGCCACGATTGGCAACGCCAATCACGAGGGTTTCCGCACCAGCGGCGCGCGCCTCGGCCAAAGTCATATCGGGCAAGCGCATATCGGCCTGACACCCTTCCATGCGGAATTGGCCTATTGCGTTCTCAGGGCGCCAATCACGAATGCCTTGCGCCACTTTGGCCGCCAAAGGGTCGGGCGCATCGCCCAAAAACAAAAGGTAAGGGGTCTTGATCATCTTGGCTCTCCGACAAAGAGGTGAAGCTTTGTCACAGGATAATCCAAGCCGTCAGAAATTCTTTCGCAAAATCACGCGACCTGCACGCAATTTTCGCACGAATTTCTTGGAAAATAGGCCACAAGCGGCGGTTTATTGCGTCATTCCAGTCGAATCAGGTCAAGTATCCCGAAACCTGTGGCGCCACTTCTTCAAAATCCAAAGCGGCGCGATCAGAGGCGGCGGTGTTGCGCTTGAATTCATAGCGCATCAAATCACCATCTTGTTCTGAGGCGATAATCAACGCCTGACATTGGTGACGAGAGCCTTCGTAAACATCCACCAAACCGCGCAAATGCGGAGTGGTTTCCGCGTCAACCGCGAAACCTGAGGGCGTGAATTCTAGGATTGCATAAACATCATCCCCGATCTGAACCGAACGGGTCGCGCGGCGCTTGAGATCGCGCATCTTCGCGTGGCGCAGGCCATCTACGACATCTTTGGGCAAAAAATCGTTCATAACACACCTATCAACTCCCACTGTAACATGGATCATGCTTGGTTTTGGTCAACATCGGGTTAACCAACCTGCAAATTCGTTGCCAATTTGCAACATGGGTTCTGTGCATATACGCAGAGTGCCTCTGCATGACCTAGGGTTGGACGAAAAGGCCACACGCATTAGGTCTGAGGCAACAGGAAACAGCGAGACGAGGCGGAACCAATGGGTCTTTTGGTCGATGGCACATGGCAAGATGTTTGGTATGACACCGAAAAATCAGGCGGCGCATTCCAGCGCAGTGTGGCCTCGTTTCGCAACTGGATGACCGAAGATGGCAGTGCAGGACCCTCAGGTGAAGGCGGCTTCAAGGCAGAATCGGGTCGCTATCACCTTTATGTTTCACATGCGTGCCCTTGGGCCAATCGCGCCATGATCTTCCGCGCCATCAAGGGTCTGACTGACCATATCAGCGTCAGCGTTGTGCACCCCGATATGCTCGGGGATGGGTGGACATTTTCCACAGATTTTGACGGCGCTACGGGGGATACACTCTACGGCCTGCCTTTCGCCCGTGATGTCTATCTCAAAGACACACCCGACATGACGGGCCGCGTTACAGTTCCAATCCTTTGGGACAAAGAGCGCGAGAAAATCGTCTCGAATGAGAGTTCGGAAATTATCCGAATGTTCAATTCGGCCTTTAACGGGATCACAGGCGACACACAGGATTTCTACCCGGAAGAACTGCGCCAAGAGATCGACCAAGTGAATGCGCGCATTTATGACGAGGTGAATAACGGCGTCTACAAATCAGGGTTCGCGACCTCACAGGCGGCCTATGATGATGCTGTGCATACGCTTTTTGAGGCGCTCGATTGGTTGGATGACGGCCTCAGTCGCAACCGCTATCTGATCGGCGCACGCATCACCGAGGCCGATTGGCGGCTGTTTACCACGTTGATCCGATTTGATCTGGTCTATCACCTGCATTTCAAGTGCAACCGCAAGCGGATCATCGATTACCCCAATCTTTGGGGCTACACGCGCGAGCTATATCAATGGGCGGGTGTGGCAGATACGGTGCATTTTAATCATATCCTGCGCCATTACCATTACAGCCACGATATGATTAATCCCGCACGCATCCTGCCGATTAACCCTGTGCTGGATTTCAACGCCCCACATGAGCGCGACCACCTCTAGGCGGGGCGGGACAAATCGCCTATCTAAGGCGGCATGACGACCAAAACCCAACATAGCCGTGACCATGGAGGCGGCATTGATGCCGCGGCTGCCCAATATGGCGGGGGGCGCGCAGATTGGCTTGATCTTTCAACAGGGATCAACCCCTGCCCCTATCCAATCGGTGACCTGCCTTCCGATGCATGGCGCGCCCTGCCCGATCAATGGGCTGAGGCCGCGCTGATTGCCGCCGCGCGCGCATTTTGGTCGGTTCCCGCATATCTTGATATTCTGCCAACACATGGCGCCTCTGCGGCAATTGCGCGATTGCCCACGATTTTTCGGGATTTGGACAAATCCGTGCAGATCGCCATGCCCACCTATAATGAATGGGCGGCCAGTTTCGAGGGTGCAGGTTGGACGATATCCCAAGGCAGTGCCGCGCTTGCGATCTATGTCCACCCCAACAACCCCGATGGTCGCCTCGCGCCTGCACCAGTCAGTGACAAAATCCGCATCTATGATGAAAGTTTCTGCGATGTGATGCCTGAGGCAAGCCACCTGCCCAAAATCGCAGAAAACAGTCGCGATATTGTGCTTAAAAGCTTTGGGAAATTCTGGGGCCTTGCAGGTCTGCGCCTTGGCTTTGTCATCGCCGCCCCCGACACGATTGCCCGTTTGCGGGCGGTCATGGGCCCATGGTCTGTTTCAGGCCCCGCCCTTGTGATCGGGGCGCGGGCCTTGCGTGATCCCGCATGGGCCGAAGATACCCGCCGCAGATTGGCGCAAGATGCGGCGCGGCTTGATGCGCTGATGGCGGCGGCAGGTGCAAATGATCCGCGCGGCACAAGCCTGTTTCGACTGTTCCATGTTGGCAACGCTGCGGCCCTGCAATCCAAGCTTGCGCAGCATCACATCTGGACACGCATCTTTCCCTATTCCACCTCTATGATCAGACTGGGCTTACCCCATGCACCCGAAGACTGGACAAGGTTGGAAAAGGCATTGGCATGATCACGGAAACCGCTGCCCTCTTGGTTCTGGCGCTTGGCCTTGATGCCCTATTTGGCGAACCGCGCATGCTGTGGCAGCGCATCCCCCATCCTGCCGTGGTGATGGGGCGGATAATTGCTTGGGCAGATCGCCGCTACAACACCGAAAACGCGGCTGCACGCAGCGCAGGCGTGACGGTTATGGCGCTTCTGTCCCTTGGCGCTTTGGGGCTTGGGGCCACAATCGCGCTGTTGCCCTATGGAGAGGTGATCTCAATCCTGCTTGCAGCCATCCTTATCGCACAGCGCAGCCTCATATCCCATGTCCTGGCCGTGCGCGATGCTTTGGGCCTATCGATGCCCGAAGCCCGCCGCGCGCTCAGCGATATCGTAGGGCGGGACACGGCTGAATTGGGTGAAAGCGAAATCAGCCGTGCCGCGATTGAATCTGCGGCTGAAAATTTTTCAGACGGGGTGATTGCCCCTGCCTTTTGGTTTCTTATCCTCGGGCTACCTGGCGTGTTGCTCTACAAACTCGTGAACACAGCCGACAGCATGATTGGCCACCGCACGCCGCGACATGAGGAATTTGGGTTTGCTGCCGCCAAGTTTGACGACATCCTCAACTACATCCCTGCCCGTCTCAGCGGGGCACTGATTGCCGCTGTTTGCGGCAAACCTGCTGCTTGGGCGGTGATGCGCGAGGACGCCTCAAAGCACCCAAGCCCCAATGCAGGATGGCCCGAAGCCGCAATGGCAGGCGCGCTTGATATCACATTGGCAGGCCCGCGCAGTTATCATGGGCATCTCAGCGATCACCCAAGCCTGAACGCCGCAGGACGGGCAGAGGCCACACGCAGCGATATTTCGAACGCGGTTACGATCCTTTGGAAATCATGGGCCGCATTTGTGTTTGCTGTCTTACTTCTGGCGGTCTTGGCCACCTAGGCGACCAAGGCCTCAGCCTTTTTCAGATCAACACTGACCAATTGGCTGACACCTTGCTCGGCCATTGTGACGCCGAACAAGCGATCCATCCGCGCCATCGTCACAGCATGGTGCGTGATGATCAAGAAGCGCGTTTTGGTGCGGCGGGTCATCTCGTCCAACATATCGCAGAAACGGGTCACGTTGGCATCGTCCAAAGGCGCATCCACCTCGTCCAACACACAGATTGGCGCAGGATTGGCCAAGAATACCGCGAAGATAAGCGCAAGCGCGGTAAGGGTTTGTTCCCCCCCCGACAACAGTGACAAGGTCGAGAGTTTCTTGCCCGGCGGTTGGCACAGGATCTCAAGCCCCGCTTCCAGAGGGTCATCGCTTTCGACCAAAACAAGCCGCGCTTCACCACCGCCAAAGAGGTGACTAAACAACTGTCCGAAATTGCGGTTGACCTCATCAAAGGCTGTCAAAAGACGCTCGCGCCCTTCTTTGTTCAAGGCCGCAATCCCCGAACGCAGCTTTGAAATGGCAGCCTCAAGATCCTGCTTTTCTGACAGCAACGTGTCATGCTCGGTTTGGACTTCGCGCGCATCCTCCTCAGCCCGCAGGTTAACCGCACCAAGCGCATCGCGCTGACGGCGCAGGCGCATAACATCGCCTTCAAGCTTTTCAGCCGAGGCCATATCGGTCGGGTCTGTCTCTAATTGCTCTAACAACGCGTCAGGGGTGACTTCCATCTCCTCATGGATGCGCTCTGCTGCATGGGCAACGGATTCTGCCGCACCATCGCGCCGCGCTTCGGCAGCCGCACGGGCTTCGCGGGCATCCGAGGCGCTGCGTTCGGCATCACGCTCGGCAGATGTCGCGGTGCGCGCAATACCTTCTGCAACGCTCAACGCATCTGCGGCAGCCGCCTTGCGTGCCTCGGCATCTTTGATCTTTTGCGCCAATTCTGCGCGCTGGCCCGCAAGATGGTCGGGTTTGTTCTTCGCATCTTGCAATTGAGCCTCGGCCTCAATGCGGCGGGTGTTCAACTCCGCCATGCGGGACTTGGCGGCATCAAGACGCTTTTGCCACCCATCTACTTCGCTTGCAATTTGGTCAATGCGGCGTTCCCGCGCTTCGCCTTCGCGTTTGATCTCGTCATGCGCCGTGCGTTTGGCCAGCATCGTCAGGCGCGCAGCCTCGACTGTCGATTTCGCGCTTTCAACCCGCGCGCGCATTGTCGTGAGGTCTTCAAGGGCTTTTTGCCCCGCCTCAGCTTCAACCAATTGCCGCTCGGCACTTGCGGCTTCCTCGCCATGGCGGCTGACGGCTTGGGTCAATGTCTCAAGACGACCCGCCAAAATATTGCGCTCTGCTTCGGCGCGCGACAAGAGGCGGCTGGCTTCGGCCATCGCGCTATCGGCGTCACGGCGCGATTGGCGGGCAGTTTTATCTGCCTCGCTTGCACCAGTGAGGCGTGCTGAAATTTCGTCATGACGGCTGCGGGCGGCATCGGCGGCATCCTTGGCCACAGTCAATTCCTGGTCCAACTTTTCCAGTTGATTGACCTGCTGCAAGCGCCGTGCAGCCGCGCTTGAGCTGTCCTCAGATGCAAGGCTATAGCCGTCCCACCGCCAGAGATCCCCCTCGCGGCTGACCAAGCGCTGACCTGGCAAAAGATCCTTTTGCAACCGCGCCCCATCTGCCACATCGACAATACCGACCTGCGACAAACGCCGCGCCAATACGCGCGGCGCGCGGGTGACATCGGCCAAACAAATCGCCCCTTGGGGCAAGGGTTGGGGATTGGCATATTGATCCAGACCAAGCCACCCCGTCAGCCGTGTTGCCAGACCATCTGCGCGGATCGGGGCCTTGAGGTCATCGGCCAAGGCCGCCCCAACGGCGGCCTCAAAACCCACATCCACCTTCACATGATCCAGCAATTGCTCCGCCGCGCCCTGTTCACGCTCAAGCAGGCGGCGCAATGCGCGCACTTCGGACTCAAGCGTGCTGAGCGTGCCATTGGCCTCAGCCAAAGCCGCGCGGGCCTCGCCCTCTTCGCTTTGTGCGGTGGCGCGATCTGCTTCGGCCTGTGCCAATGCAGCCTCAGCTTGGTTTGCTTGCTCTGTCGCACTGGCCAAAGCGGTTTGTGCTGTGTCTACATCGTGGCTCACCTCGGCCAAGCGCTCTTCGGCTTCCGCCGCCGCAAGCCGTGCCTTCTCCGCCTCGGCGCGGTTCCGCTCAAGGGCCGCGCGAGCGTCAGAAACAATGCGCTCTGCGGATTGATGGCGCGCTGCAAGACGCGCCGCGTCTTCTGTCAGCTGACTGAGGCCCGTTTCACAATCGGCCAAAACCTCAGCGGCATCAGCGGCCGCAAGTGACGCTGCGTTCAGCGCCTCATCATGGCCTTTACGCGCCTCAAAGAGGGCTTCGCGCTCCTCCATCAGCTTGGCCACTGTTTCGCTTGCATCCGTGTTAAGGCTGTCCTCGCGACCAATGTCACGGGTCAGTTGTTCAATGCGTGCTTCCAAACTTTCAATCGTTTGACGAACACGGAAATCTTCGGCTTGCAGCGTTTCGCGCTCTACAGTCAGCCGCTGCAAAATTGCGGCGGCAATTGCCTCCTCCTCCCGTTTAGGGGGAAGGGCGGCTTCGGCCTCCTCACGCGCTTGGGCGGCCTTGACCGCGGCCGCCTCAGCCTGCGCCGCAGATTGCACGGCCAAGCGCAAGGTTTCCTCAGCGCGTGCGCGGGCCTGATCTGCCTCTCGCCACCGCAAATATAACAGCATCCCTTCGGCTTGGCGCAGCTCTGTCCCAATCTCGCGATACCGCGCGGCTTGGCGCGCCTGCCGAGCAAGCGAGGATAATTGCCCCGCCAGTTGTTCAATCACATCATCAACACGGGTGAGATTGGTTTCTGCACCTTTCAGCTTTAGCTCGGCCTCATGACGGCGCTGATATAGGCCCGAGATACCCGCAGCCTCTTCAAGAACCCGCCGTCTTGCGCGTGGTTTTGCGTTGATCAACTCCGAAATCTGACCCTGCCGCACCAAGGCGGGGCTATGCGCGCCTGTAGAGGCATCCGCAAACAGCATCTGCACATCGCGCGCACGCGTGTCTTTGCCATTGGCCTTGTAGGCAGATCCTGCATCGCGGGTAATACGGCGCACGACTTCAAGGGTGTCATCCTCGTTAAACCCTGCGGGTGCGAGACGGTCTTGATTGTCGATGCTAAGGGATACTTCTGCGAAGTTACGCGCAGGCCGCGTGGCCGCCCCCGCGAAAATCACATCTTCCATACCGCCGCCACGCATCGCCGAGGCGCGGTTCTCGCCCATGACCCACCGCAACGCTTCCAGAAGATTAGACTTGCCACAGCCATTGGGGCCAACCACGCCCGTAAGACCGTCCGAAATCACCAATTCGGTCGGGTCAACAAAGCTTTTAAAGCCGTTCAAGCGTAATCTGGAAAACCGCACAGGCAGACCCTTCGGTGATTCTTATCCAGTGTTACTGTCTCGCCGCTGCCATCGCAGAGTCAATCACGAACCCCACGATGTGGATAAGTTTAACCAGTTTTCCACAAGATATAGTCAAATTTAGCCAATTTTCTGCCCTGCGACATTTCATCCATTGCTAAACTAAACCGACTAGTTCAGAAATCAGTTAACAAAGTTCATCAAAGGGGACTAGCAATGTCACTCGCTCAAAATCGATATTCACCGCTCTACTTCCTTGCTTCGCTAGGTGCGGGGGGATTGGCCGTTACGTTTTTTATGTGGCTGATGTTTTGGGTGCCGCATCCTGACCAACCCGTTCCGATCTTCGAAAACAACTTTGCGGTTTTGACAACAGGGTCAATTTTGCAGCAGGCTATGGTCTTGGGCGCCATGGCGGGGATCGCAGTTTTTGGGTTCTTGAACATCAAGCTGTTGATCTGGAACCTTGGGCGCTTCTCTGCGTTCCGCGCAGCGGCGTCTTATTCAGATTTTGCCGCTTCAAACGCAGGGAGCCAAGTTTTGGCGCTGCCTCTTGCCTTGGCGATGACGGTTAATGTTGGCTTTCTGCTGGGTCTTACCTTTGTCCCAGGGCTATGGAGCATTGTGGAATATCTATTCCCCGCAGCCATGGCCGCCTTCTTTATGATCGGCATTCTGGCATTCCGCATGATCGCTGATTTCCTCAAGGCGCGCTTTGCCAATGGCGGTTTCAAATGTGCCACGAACAACTCCTTTGCCCAAGTTCTGCCCGCATTTGCGCTGTCTATGATCGGTGTTGGCCTTGCTGCCCCCGTCGCAATGTCAAACCTACAACTGACCGCAGGGGTCTCGATTATTCTGGGAACCTTCTTCATCACAGCGGCGCTGTTGATCGCTTTTGTCGCCGCGATACTGGGTCTGCGCTCAATCATGGAGAACGGCCTGAATGTTGAGGCCGCCCCCACGCTGATGGTCATCATTCCGCTGATCACTGTTGTTTCGATTGCGATAATGCGGATCTCGCATGGCCTGCACGTTCATTTCGACATCCATGGCGGTGCGGGTGAAACATTTACCTTCCTGACACGCATGCTGTCGATTGAAGTTCTGATCGCACTCTTTGGCATCATGGCCTTGACCAGCGTGGGCTATCTCGGCCGCTTCATTAATGGCACCGAAGCCTCTGCAGGCTCATACGCCCTTGTTTGCCCTGGCGTTGCAATGTCTGTCTTGGGTCATTTTTGGATCAACAAAGGTCTGGTCGCCACAGGCATGATCGCAAAATTTGGCGCAGCCTATTGGGTGCTCAGCGCATTGGCCCTTGGCCTGCAATTCGCAATGATCGCCTTGGTTCTGATCCTTGCGCGCAAACATTTCGCGAAGAACAGCGCCGCAGCACTTGCGCCCGCTGAATAAACCACACCCCACGAGGTTACGGGCTGCGATGCACATCGCGGCCCGTTTCATTTGTATAAACCCCATATTATCCTTTGCATTGAGATCATCCCCAAGCAGTGGTATCGTTGGAGTATTCGTCAGCGCCAGATGGTTGCCCATCTTAGACTGACGCCATGAAACGGAGGGCCTTCGTCCTGACTGGACCGAGAATGGCGGTAACTGATACCGCAGAGATTGCGCCGCATGCCGACACGCATGCACCCCGCATTGGTGGCAAGGATTTGCTAGACCAAGTGCTTGACTCTCTGAGCGATGACAAAGCTGAAAACGTAATCACGATCGAGCTGGCGGGGAAATCCTCGATGGCCGATTATATGGTCGTGGCTTCGGGGCGTTCGACACGGCAAGTGGCCGCTATAGCGACCAATTTGGTGGATCGCCTCAAGCAAGATTACGGGCTTTTGTCCAAAACCGAGGGCAAAGACGCAGGTGATTGGGTTTTAATCGACACGGGCGATGTGATCGTTCATGTCTTCCGCCCGGAAGTGCGGGATTTCTACCAGATCGAAAAGATGTGGCTGCCCAATGGCACGGCGCAGGCCTAATCGGCCATGCGCGTGTCCATCTGTTGTGTTGGCCGCCTGCGGCAAGGCCCCGAACATGATCTGATTACCGATTACCTTACGCGATTTGATCGCACTGGCCGCGCACTTGGCCTGACCTTAGGCGATGTCATTGAGGTGGAAGATAAAAAGAATCAGGGCATGAAAGCCGAAGGCGACTTGCTGCGCCGTGCTTTGCCAAAATCCGCGCTGATCTGGGCGCTAGACGAGCGGGGCGAGACCCTAAGCTCTCCAGAATTCGCCACAGGTCTTGGCCAAGTGCGTGATCAAGGAACAAGCGATTTGGCGCTGATCATTGGCGGGGCAGATGGCATTGAGCCAAACCTGCGCGGCGAAGCCGCACGGCGTATTTCCTTCGGCCGTATGGTTTGGCCGCATATGTTGATGCGGGTGATGCTGTCTGAACAGCTTTACCGTGCCGCATCAATCCTTGCGGGCGCGCCTTATCACCGCGTCTGAAACCTTTCTTAAGCAAAATATCCGAACTTGGCCGTGATTGAGATTTCGCGCGAGAGGCCAAGATTGGCGATGACCTGCCTGACACCCATGTTGAATTTGGGCAGCCCTGCACCCACGGGCCAGCACCCAAGGCCAGACGGGGATATGCCGCCTAAGGGTCGGTTGGTGGCGGTGATTGCAACGCATAATCGCCTCGCGTCTTTATCGCGCTCGCTTGATGCACTTATGGAAAGCACATCTCGTGATCTGGCCGAACTGCGCGACTATTGCGATGCGGCGCTCATTCTAGAGGCGGGAAAGCTTAACTACTATGCAGACCTGAATGAGGCCATCAAGGCGCACAAGGCCATGCTGTCGTAGCGCTCAGATATCCCGCAAACGGGGCGCGTTCGCGTTCAGATCGCCTGTTGCGGGCAAGATCTGCGGGCCTTTGCACACCAGATCACAGGGCGCACTGTGCCCGAAGACAGGCATTTGCCCCTTCAACAGAGATTGCACAATCACCGCACCGCGATCCTGAGGCGAAAGCATCTGCAACACAAATGCCAGCCCAATGGCGACACTCAAAGCGACCAGTTTAAACCCACTGCGCAGTGATTTATTGTCAGTCCGTGTCATAGCCTGGCTCCCATTGCTTTGGGAAAATGTGGAAACTGCCCGCACTAAACTGTGATTGATATTGCACATCAAGACGGCATCCTGTCTCCTCACGCGAAGGTGATTAGGGCAAGGGCGAGGCAAATCATGGTCAGCACACATCAAAGCGAAGAAGACGCGCGCAATGAACATATTCTGATCTGGATCAACGGAGCGCTCAAACCGCGCGCCGAGGCAATGGTCAGCGTCTATGACAGCGGCTTCATGCTTGGTGATGGCGTTTGGGAGGGGTTACGTCTCTATAATGGGAAATGGGCCTTTTTAGACGATCATATGGATCGCCTATTTGAGGCTGCCAAAGCGATTGATCTTGATATCGGCATGACCCACGCTGCGGTGATTGCGGCCCTCGAACACACCCGCCGCGCCAACGAGATGCAGACCGATGCCCATGCCAGGTTGATGGTCACGCGTGGGGTCAAGATGCGCCCCTTTCAACATCCTGCCCTGTCGCGTTCTGGCGCGACTGTTGCGATCATCATGGAGCATTCCAAACCCTCCATCCCGCGCCCCATTCGTCTGGCCACAGTGCCACATCTGCGCGGCTTGCCGATGACGCAGGACCCTAAGCTAAACTCTCATTCCAAATTGAATTGTATTCTCGCTTGCATCGCCGCGGAAAAGGCGGGAGCAGATGAGGCATTGATGTTAGACATCCATGGCTTTGTGAACACCACAAATGCGTGCAATTTCTTCATCATTCGCAAGGGCGAGGTTTGGACAAGCACAGGCGATTATTGCATGAAGGGGATCACACGGCAGAAGGTCATTGACCTGTGCCGCAACAATGACATCCCCGTCTTTGAGAAAAACTTTTCCTTGGTGGAAACCTATAGCGCAGATGAGGCATTTTTGACGGGCACATTCGGCGCACAAACCCCTGTAGGCAAGATTGACGGCCGCGTCATCGGCACAGGCGATTTGGGGCCACTGACCACGCGCATCCGCGCGCTTTATAAAGACATGATTGATCAAGGCACAGAATAGAATGACAAAAATTGCCATGTGGTCGGGGCCACGCAACCTTTCGACTGCGATGATGTATGCCTTTGGGGCGCGCGCCGATTGCGCGGTTTGGGACGAGCCATTCTACGCCCCCTATTTGGCAGAGACAGTGCTCGACCACCCGATGCGATCCGATATCCTTGCCGCGCATGAAAGCGATGCAAAGATCGTGGCGCGGCGCTGTGCGGGCAGCCCGCCTGACGGAAAAGAGCATTGGTATATGAAACACATGTCCCACCATATGTTGGATGGGTTTGACATGACTTGGGCTGAGGGCTGCGTGAATATGCATCTGATCCGTCACCCCGCCCGCGTCATTGCCTCCTACCTCGCCAAGCGCGATATGCCGAGCCTGCTTGATATTGGCTATCCTCAACAATGGGCGCTTTATCAGCGCCTCCCTGGCCTAATTTTCGACAGCACAGATATTCGCGCGAACCCAGAGGCCATGTTGCGCATGATCTGCGCAGCGGCCGACCTTCCGTTTGACGCAGCAATGTTATCTTGGCCCGCAGGGCCACGGGCCCAAGATGGGATCTGGGCCAAGCATTGGTATGGGGCTTTGCATCGCTCAACTGGGATTTCTGATCCCGAAGGGCCATTGCCTGATTTACCCAAAGAATATCATGGGCTGCTGACCGAGGCGCTTGAATATTACGAACAAATGCGCAGTCTAAAACACACAGGCTAAGGTTAAATCAGGGGGAGTGCGCGATGCGAAAATCAGCCAAAGACGAACAAATCCTATCCCCCGCCGCACCTCACCCCAAATATTTCAGCAAGGCCGCAGACGCAGTCGCCGAATTGCAACTGCTGTATCAGGCGGCCACAAAATTCCTTTACGATGCCTTTTCCGAGGCCTTAAAAGCCCCGCGCGAGAACACCCGCTATCGCGCCTTTTATCCCGAGATACGGATTACCACGACAGGTTTTGGCAAGATCGACACCCGCCTTTCTTTTGGTCATGTCGCAGAACCGGGCACCTATTCCACAACGGTCACGCGCCCCGATTTATTTGCAAATTATCTGACACAGCAAATCGCCCTGCTGATTGAAAACCATAATGTTGAGGTCGCGATTGGGGTATCCTCCACCCCAATTCCACTGCATTTTGCGGTGCTGACAGATCCCAATCTCAACATCCCGCAAGAGGCTGCGCTGACCTTTCCCTTGCGCGATATGTTTGATGTGCCTGATCTGGGCGGCATCCATGACGAGATCGTCAATTCTTTTGGCTTTAAGCATCCAGACGGATCGGGGCCGCTTGCGGCCTTTACCGCCGAACGGATCGACTATTCTCTAGCACGGCTCGCTCATTATACCGCGACTGATCCTGTTTATTTCCAGAACCATGTTCTGTTCACCAATTACCAATTCTATATTGACGAATTCATTGCCTATGCGCGGGCAATGTTGGCCGACCCAAACAGTGGCTACACCGCCCTCGTTGGGCCAGGCAATCAAGTTTTGATGACGGCTGAAGCAGAGCTTACACATCCCGCAAAAATGCCCCAGATGCCAAGCTATCACCTCACCCGTAAAGACAATGCAGGTATTAGTTTGGTTAATATTGGGGTCGGGCCTTCAAACGCAAAAACCGCCACTGACCATATTGCAGTTTTGCGACCCCATGCATGGTTGATGGTTGGTCATTGTGCAGGTCTGCGCAACACGCAGGCGCTTGGCGATTATGTCTTGGCACATGCCTATCTGCGCGAAGATCATGTTCTTGATGATGACCTGCCCGCATGGGTTCCCATCCCCGCATTGGCCGAAGTTCAAATTGCCCTTGAGGATGCGGTGGCAGATGTTGCGCAAGTGTCTGGCTATGAATTGAAACGGATCATGCGCACAGGCACGGTCGCCACAATCGACAATCGCAATTGGGAATTGCGCGATCAATCTGGCCCCGTAAAGCGCCTCAGCCAAAGTCGCGCCATCGCACTTGATATGGAAAGCGCAACGATCGCCGCCAATGGATTTCGCTTTCGGGTGCCTTATGGCACGCTGCTTTGTGTCTCGGATAAGCCGCTGCATGGCGAATTAAAGCTGCCCGGAACGGCCTCAGAATTCTATAAAACCCAAGTGACGCGACATTTGTTGATCGGCATTCGCGCCATGGAAAAATTGCGCGAAATGCCGCTTGAACGCCTTCATAGCCGAAAATTGCGATCTTTTGAGGAAACGGCTTTCTTATAAATATATAAATTTCTGTCAAGATGCATGTTTTCTGCACCATTATGTCTACTAATTGTTGTGTCCCTCCACAATATTAGGGTAATTTCGCACCAGCGAGCCCAAGGGTTCGGGGAGTAAAGGAGATAAAAATGGCACAGAAACCGATGACAAAGACGCAGCTTGTTGCCGCGCTTGCCGACGAAATGGGCAGTGACAAGAAAACCGCAGCAGCCGCTTTGGATGCAGTGACCGCAGTGGTCACCAAAGAAGTCGCAGGCGGTGGCGCAGTAACCCTTCCTGGGATTGGCAAAGTATACTGCCGCGCACGTCCCGAGCGTATGGTGCGCAACCCAGCAACGGGTGAGCAGATCAAAAAGCCTGCCGACAAGGTTGTGAAGGTCACAATCGCAAAGGCATTGAAGGACAGCGTAAACGGCTAAGTTTTCGCAGTTTCGAAATTTTAAGGGCCGCCTTCTTGGGCGGCCCTTTTTCTTGGGCAGGTTTCATGCTTCTGTGTCGCAGGCAGGTTTCGGCAGGATGCATGACATGGATTTTCGCGCAATTGGAATGGGGCTGATTTTCGCCCTCATATGGTCTTCGGCTTTCACCTCTGCGCGAATGATCGTTGAAGCCGCGCCCCCCCTCTACGCATTGGTTCTGCGATTTGGATTAGCGGGTCTGATTGGTGTGGCCATTGCCAAGGCCCTCGGACAACACTGGAAATTTTCGGCCAAGCAATGGCGCGGCATTTTGATTTTTGGCACCTGCCAAAACGCGATCTATCTGGGTCTGAATTTTATCGCCATGCAAACGGTCGAAGCAGGGCTTGCAGCCATTATCGCATCCAGTATGCCGCTGTTGGTGGCGACTGCGAATTGGGCGTTTTTCCGCAAAACCCTCCCGAAGCTTGGGATTTTCGGCCTGATTGCGGGCTTTACTGGGGTGGCGCTGATTATGTCACAGCGATTAACAGGCGGGGCGGATGTCATGGGCCTTGCACTCTGCGTCATAGCTGCCGTGGCGCTGACCATCGCAACATTGGCCGTGCGCAGTGCTTCAGCCTCGGGCGGAAATGTGATCATGACCGTTGGCTTGCAAATGGCGGTTGGCTCGATTGTCTTGCTGCCCTTTGCCTTAATCTTTGAAACGCCAGAATTTGACATGTCGCAGCGCCTCTTTTGGGCCTTCACTTATACAACTTTAGCCCCAGGTCTTTTGGCAACGTGGGTTTGGTTTTTGTTGGTCGCCCGCATTGGGCCAACCCGCGCCGCAACGTTTCATTTCTTGAATCCGTTTTTCGGCGTGGCGATTGCCGCGGCGCTCCTTGGGGAACAATTATCTTTGGCCGACATAATTGGGGTTGCCATTATCGCAGGCGGAATCTTGGCGGTGCAGTTGGCCCGCGTCACCCCATCGCCGCCAAGCAGTTAGGCCCCGTCAAGCGGCGTATCGCTGACAATGACGCGCAGATTATCAATAGCGATGCGATAGGGGCTATCCGTACCATCGCTGCCAAATAGGCTGATTTCGCCCTCTGCGTCATAGCTGCTGACCGCAATGCGTAAAGATAATCGTGTGGTTTCTTCTCCCGATTGCGCTGACCCATCGGGTTTGGGATGCGCGTCAAGCAATTGAAACCGCGTGCCTGTTGGGCTCTGCCGCGCGATCTCGATCACGGGGGCGTGCGCCTCGCCTGTAATGCGCAAGGCTGCATCGGCAAAGCTCAGTTCAACCGCTGCACCGTCCCATCCGTCAAGAAGCCATAGGTCTAACTCAAGCACAGCATTGCGAAAACCAAGTGGCAAAAGGATTGGTTTTTGGATCACCAACCCCGCTGCAACAGGACCCAGAATACCGCCCGTTATCACGGATTGATTTGATTGGGCCACGCCACTAAAGCCGCCTTCGTTAAACTCGAAATCTTCGAAATAGACCAGTCGGTCGTCTTGCGAGAACACCCGCAAACCCGCCGTGCTGTCATTGGTGCTTCCCCAGACATCGGGGGTCGGGCCGATCCGCCTAACCATCCCAATGAGGAGGCCAAGCGCCATAAGCGCGATGATCATCGTTCTTCCATCCACCCGAAAGGATCTCGGAAGTGCCCATGTTCGCTTGGCCTGTCGCATAGTTAACCTCTTACTCGTTTACCCACTCAATATCGCAAGGAAACTTGGTTCATACGCGGCAAGGCCAAGAAAATTTTACGGAATTTGAAACTAATCTAAGAAACGATCAGCCGATGTTGCCACGATTTGCGCCGATTTGTCCGCGATGCAGCAACAAATGATCCAGGACCACACAGGCCATCATCGCTTCGCCCACAGGAACGGCACGAATACCCACACAAGGATCATGCCGCCCTTTTGTGATGATCTCAGCCGATTCGCCCGATTTCGTGATTGTTTGGCGCGGTGTCAGGATGGAGGAGGTGGGTTTCACTGCAAAACGCACAACCACATCTTGGCCAGTAGAAATTCCACCCAAGATCCCGCCCGCGTGATTAGAGGCGTATTGCGGGCCATCTGCGCCCATCGTGATTTCATCCGCGTTTTCACTACCCCGCAAGGCAGCGGCGTTCATGCCCTCGCCAATCTCAACACCTTTCACGGCATTGATTGACATCATCGCTGCAGCCAAATCCGTATCAAGCTTGCCATAAATCGGCGCGCCAAGCCCTGCGGGCAAACCGCGCGCGACCACCTCGATCACCGCGCCGACACTGTCGCCCGATTTGCGAAGACCATCTAAATAGCTTGCCCAATCTGCCGCTGCCTTGGGGTCAGGCGTCCAAAATGGGTTCTGCTCAATCTGATCCCAGTCAAACCGCCTGCGGTCAATCTGATGTGGTCCCATTTGTACCATGAAGCCCGTGATTTGCAGATCAGGCAGCAGCGTGGCCAAAACCGCGCGTGCGACCCCGCCTGCGGCCACGCGTGCAGCGGTTTCTCGCGCGCTTGATCGCCCACCCCCGCGCGGATCGCGGATACCGTATTTTTGCCAATAGGTGATGTCGGCATGGCCTGGACGGAATTTTTCGGCAATTTCAGAATAATCTTTCGACCGCTGATCCGTGTTGCGGATCATCAACTGTATCGGCGTGCCTGTCGTCTGGCCCTCGTAAACGCCCGAAAGAATTTCCACCTCGTCAGGTTCGCGGCGTTGCGTGGTGTATTTATTTTGCCCTGGTTTGCGGCGATCAAGCCAATGCTGCAGCATTGCGGCATCTATCGCGACACCTGGGGGGCATCCGTCAACAGTCGCGCCAAGGGCTGGCCCGTGGCTTTCGCCCCAAGTGGTAACCCGAAAAAGATGACCGAATGTGTTCATCGACATTGGCGTGACCTACATAATTTTAGCCTTCACAGGGGTTAGCCTTCCTGAGGCAAAATGCCAAGACCCTTGCCCTTCGTAGAAAACCTGCCTAGATCAGTCTTTGTCTCGGGGTGGCCCGTTATTGGGCCTGAGATGCGCAATCCTGCGTAAACCCGTTGAACCTGAACCGGTTAGGACCGGCGGAGGGAAGGCTTTGGAACAGAGGGCAATTTGCCCAAGCTCCATCTTCACTTCGCCCGTCGCAATGGAGGAGTGAGGAAATGAAACACACCATCATAGCAGCGGGTATGAGCATCTTTGCAGGGGCGGCAATGGCCGAAAACCCTGTTTTGCATGTCTATACCTATGATTCATTTGTCGCTGATTGGGGGCCTGGGCCCCAGATTGAGGCTGCTTTCGAAGAAAGCTGTAGCTGTGATCTGCAATTCGTCAGCGCGGGCGATGGCGCAGCACTGCTGTCGCGGCTGCAGCTTGAGGGGAGCCGCAGCGAAGCGGATGTGGTCTTGGGCCTTGATACAAACCTGATGACAGTCGCGCGCGATACGGGCCTATTCGCCACGCATGATATCTCCGCTGAGGGGCTAACCCTACCAATCGCATGGGATGATGCAGAATTTCTGCCCTTTGATTGGGGCTATTTCGCTTTTGTCCATAACGCTGATCTGCCCAATCCCCCTCAAAGTTTTGAGGAATTGGCCGCAAGTGATCTGCGCATCTTGATCCAAGACCCACGCAGTTCGACCCCAGGTTTGGGCCTGGTTTATTGGATTGAGGCCGCCTATGGCGATGGGGCTGCGCAGATTTGGCAGGATTTGGCGGATAACATCGTCACCGTCACCCCAGGATGGTCTGAGGCCTATGGCCTGTTCCTAGAGGGTGAGGCCGATATGGTGCTTTCCTACACAACATCCCCCGCCTATCACCTCATTGCTGAGGAAGATCCCAGCAAATCTGCCGCTGCCTTTGACGAAGGGCATTATATGCAAATTGAAATTGCAGGCATCACCGCAGCAAGCGATCAACCCGATTTAGCGCGTGCGTTTATGACCTTCATGCTGTCGCCCGAATTCCAATCCGTAATCCCCACGACAAACTGGATGTATCCTGCGGCTTTGCCCGCTTCGGCGCTGCCCGATGGGTTTGAAACCTTGATTGCCCCTGAAAAAGTGCTGCACTTCTCGGGGGATGAGGCTGCGGCGCTTCGCGATGCAGCGATTGACAGATGGCAAACCGCACTCAGCCGCTAAGTGCCTTGGTTTGGGTCGGGACGGGCGCTTTGGCGCTTGTCCTGACCGTGACCCTTGCCCCGCTTGTGGCGATTGCCGTCACGGCGGACGATAGGTTTAAATTGCACGCGGCTGACTGGGCCGCAATTCGCTTTACGCTCCTTCAGGCATTCCTCTCCGCAAGCCTGAGCCTTGCAATTGCCATTCCATTGGCCCGCGCTGTTGCGCGGCGGAGGTTTATTGGGAGGGGCATTTTCATCAGCCTGATGGGTGCCCCATTTATCCTTCCCGTCATCGTTGCCGTAATCGGGCTGATTGCCAGCTATGGTCATAACGGGTGGCTTGCGCGTGCCTTACAGATCATTGGCCTGGACCTCCCCAAAATTTACGGGCTACACGGCGTTGTTCTCGCACATGTGTTTTTTAACCTCCCCCTTGCCGCGCGTTTGATCCTGCAAGAGTGGCAAGCCATCCCACAGGAACGCATACGCCTTGCACAATCTTTGGGGCTTAAGGGCGGCGCTTTTTTTCGGCATATCGAATGGCCGATTGTGCGAAGCACTGCACCGGGCGCTTTTGTGGTGATTTTTCTGCTCTGTTGCTCAAGTTTCGCAGTTGCGTTGATCTTGGGCGGCGGCCCGCGCGCGACCACAATTGAATTGGCCATTTATCAAGCGTTTCGATTTGATTTTGACCTTGGGCGCGCCGCAAGTTTGGCCGCCGTGCAGGCCCTGCTGTGCCTCGGCCTCGGCGCGTTTGCGCTGCGGCTGTCAGCCCGTGGCACGGGACTTGGCACGGGGCTGGATCGCACATTGGCCCTGCCCACTGAGGGGCGCGCATTTGTCGATACTCTGGTGATCGTGGCTGCGGGTGGATTTCTCGCATTGCCCTTGGCGCGGATCGTGATCCTTGGCCTGCCAAATCTTACAGAACTACCCACAGCCGTTTGGATTGCGGCGCTGCGCTCGCTGATCATGGCGTTATCTGCGACCGCTCTGTCGATTGCGATGGCGCTGCCAATCGCCTTTGCCTTGCTCCGCTTGCGCCGCGCCGCAATGTTTGAGGCTCTTTGCCTGCTTGCCTTGGTCATTTCACCTTTGGCCCTCGGCACAGGATGGTTTTTAATCCTGCGCCCAATCACCAATCCCGTGACATGGGCCTTGCCCGTTACCGTATGCGTCAATGCCCTGATGGCACTGCCCTTCGTGCTGCGTGCCGTTCTGCCCGCCCTTCGTGAAGCTGAAGCAAGCCAAGCCCGCCTTGCCACGGCGCTGGGCCTTGTCGATTGGCACAGATTTCGGCACGCGATCCTGCCGCGCCTTGTCCGTCCATTGGGCTTTGCGGCGGGTTTATGTGCGGCCTTATCAATGGGGGATTTGGGCGTGATCGCCCTATTCGCGGCACCTGATCAAGCCACTTTGCCCCTAGAGATGCTGCGCCTGATGGGGGCCTATCGTATGGCGGATGCCCAAGGGGCTGCATTGCTGCTCTTGATCCTAAGCCTGGGCTTGTTTTGGATATTTGACCGTGGGGGCCGTTACCATGCTTGAGATCACAAACCTAACCTATTGCAGCGAAGGCTTTGAATTGAACGCCACCTTCCGCGTGGAGCGAGGGGAACGGCTGGCCTTAATGGGGCAATCAGGCGCGGGGAAATCCACGTTGATCAGCCTCATCGCAGGGTTTCTCAGCCCAAATGCGGGAGAGATCTGGTTTGACAGCGCAAACCTGACACAGTGCGATCCATCCAAACGGCCAATTTCAATCCTGTTTCAAGACAGTAATCTTTTCCCTCATCTGACTTTGCGGGAAAACCTAGGCTTGGCCCTCTCGCCGCGATTGGCGTTGAACGCGGCGATGGAGGCGCAGATCAGCGCCGCTTTGGCACAAGTGGGCCTGCGCGGGTTTGAGGGGCGCCGCCCCGCAAGCTTGTCAGGTGGACAACAATCCCGTGCAGCCATTGCGCGCGTCCTTTTGCAAAATCGGCCAATCCTGCTGATGGACGAGCCGTTTGCAGCCCTAGATCCCGCTTTGCGGCGCGAGATGGCAGAGTTGATCCGCAGTTTGTGCCGCGATTTGGGACTGACCTTGATCCTCGCCTCTCATGATTTCACGGATGCCGAACGGATGTGTGACCGCGTGATGCTTTTGTCCGAAGGGCAGATTACGGAAGATTGCCCCATCGCAGGACTACAAGCCGCACCCCCTGCGGGTTTGGTGCCATGGCTGTAGGCAAAAGAAAAAAGCGCCTCTGGGATCAGAGGCGCTTTTAGGTTTCTATCGTCCCTTCGGGGGCGTGGCTTATTTCGCCGCGCCCGCTTTGGCGCGCGATTTGATAGGCGCCCAAAGTTTCTTATTGGTCAGATACAGCATCACAGCGAGAATGCCGAGCATGATAATCGCGGTGAAGCCAAGCTGCTTACGCTCCATCATGCGGGGTTCTGCCGCCCAAGTCAGGAACGCAGCCACATCTTTGGCCATGCTCTCGATATCATTGGGTGAGCCATCTGCGAACTCAACCGCACCATCCCACAAGGGAGGGGTCATTGCGATCAAACCACCAGGGTAAGCTTCGTTCTCGTAAAAGTATGTCCCATACTGCTCCACCTCTTCACCCGTGTAATGGGTCAGAAGAGATGCAATATATTCTGGGCCACCGATGCCGTTGAACAACTGGTTCAGACCCAAACCATATGGCCCATGAAAGCCAGCACGGGCCTTCGCCATAAGGCTCAGGTCAGGTGCGTTTTCAAGGCTAGACTGCGGGAAATGGTCATTCGGGGTCGCAGTGCGCCAATCATCAATGGAGGGGTCGTACACCTCGAACTGTTCCGCATAGGCGCGGGCCTGTTCGGGAGTATATCCCAAGCCATTTTCATCGGCGAGGTTACGGTAAGCCACATATTGCAGACCATGGCAGGCAGAGCAAACTTCGGTAAAGACCTGAAGCCCGCGCTGCAACTGATCTTGGTCATAGCGACCAAATGGGCCTTGGAACGAGAATTCATAATTCACGATATGGCCCGCTGCACCTGCTGCAAATCCCGCTCCGGTCGAGAGGCTCAGCGCAGCAATTGTGCTGATCACAAGTTTCCTGAACATGTCAGACTATCCTTTCTCTCACTCAGCAGGAATTTTCGCAGAGGCAGGGCCAGTGCCCACGCTTGCGTTGCCGTAATGGGCGTTGAAATCCTCTTCGATGGTCGAAGGCGGTGTGGTTGGCTTTTCCAGAACCCCCAGAAGCGGCAGGATTACGAGGAAATAGGCGAACCAATAGGCCGACCCGATCAAAGCGATGTAGGGGTAAATCCCTTCTGCAGGCATTGCACCCGCCCACATCAGCACGAAGAAGTTGATCACGAAGACCCAGAACCAAGGCTTGAACATTGGGCGGTAGCGGCCAGAGCGCACCGAAGATGTATCAAGCCATGGCACCAAGGCCATCACGATAATCGCACCAAACATGGCGAGAACACCGAAGAATTTCGCGTCAACAATCCCGCCTGTCAGGAACTCCGCCGCAATCACAACCCAAACTTCACCGTCAAAAGCGCGCAGGATCGCGTAGAAGGGCAAGAAATACCATTCAGGCACGATGTGTGCAGGCGTGACCATTGGGTTTGCCTCGATATAGTTATCGGGGTGACCCAAATAGTTCGGCATAAAGCCCACGATGGCAAAGAAAGCCACCAGAACAACCGCCAAGGCGAACAGGTCTTTGATCACGAAATAGGGCCAGAATGGCAGCGTATCGGCTTCGGCCTCTTTCTTAGAGGCGCGGCGCACATCAACACCTGTTGGGTTGTTGTTACCCGTGGTGTGGAAGGCCCAAACGTGAACGATCACCAGACCCAAGATCACGAATGGCAGCAGATAGTGCAGCGACAAGAAGCGGTTCAGCGTGGCGTTGTCCACCGCAGGCCCGCCCAAGAGCCATGTCTGGATCGCTTCGCCCACAAAGGGGATCGCGCCAAATAGGCCCGTGATCACGGTCGCGCCCCAGAAGGACATCTGACCCCAAGGCAGAACATAGCCCATAAAGGCTGTGCCCATCATCAGTAGGTAAATCAGCATACCGACAATCCATGTGACTTCGCGTGGCGCCTTGTAGGAGCCGTAGTAAAGACCACGGAAAATGTGCAGATAAACCGCGATGAAGAACAAAGACGCCCCGTTTTGGTGGATATAGCGGATCGCCCATCCCCCGTTCACGTTGCGCATAATGTGTTCAACGCTTGCAAAAGCGAGATCGACATGTGGGGTGTAATGCATCACAAGGATGATCCCTGTGACGATCTGCATGACCAAGCAGAACACAAGAACGATGCCCCAAATCCACATCCAATTCAGGTTCTTGGGGGTTGGGATCATCAATGTGTCATAAAGAAGGCCCACGATGGGAAGGCGCGAATGCAACCACTTCTCGGCGTTGGACTTCGGTTCGTAATGGTCGTGGGGAATGCCAGACATCGGTCGTTTCCTCCGTTAACCGAGCAAAATTGTTGAATCGTCTACGAAAGACGCGTTTGGAATGTGCAGGTTCTCCGGCGCGGGGCCTTTGCGGATACGGCCGGCCGTGTCGTAATGCGAACCATGGCAAGGGCAGAACCAACCGCCGAACTCGCCTGCGCCATCACCCAACGGCACACAGCCCAAATGGGTGCAAACGCCCTGCATCACCAACCACTCGCCTGTGTTCTCACCCTCAGGGGTGGTTAGGCTGCGGTTCTCGTCATGCGCATCCGAGCCTGACGCGATGTTTGGGTTGCGGCTATCGGTATCGACAAGGTCATTCATGTCAACGGCGCGCGCCGCTTCAATCTCATCTTGCGTGCGGCGGCGGATGAAAACGGGCTTGCCGAGGAACAGAACGGTCAACTGCGTTCCTTCCTGCACACCCGAGACATCAACGCGCATCGTGGATGCGGCTTGAACGTCTGCCGAAGGGTTCATTTGATTGACCAGCGGCCAGACGGCGGCGCCGGTTACAACAGCACCTACACCGCCTGTCGCATAGTACAGAAAGTCGCGGCGTGTGCTGGACTGGTCTTCTGCGTGTGACACTGAAAGCGTCTCCCTTGTCAGCGACCCACCAAACGGGGCCAATTGAATCGAAGCCACAGGAATCCCCCGCAGCTTTTCTCGGGCTGTTTATGCAATGAAATGATGAGCGTCTAGCGGACAAACGCGCGCAGTTTGGCCGAAATGTCGCGGTTTGTGATGAATTTTCAACCTCTGCGCGAAAAACATGAAGGTTTCACACGAAAAAAATTTCGCAAAGCCCGCCTATTTCCCGAAGTTTATGGCCATTTTTCGGTGCAAAATACCTGACCCATCATCAAATTCGGGGCCTGTGGCGGTGAATCCCAAGCGCTCGTAAAAGGAAATCGCGCTCAATTGCGCGTCCAATTCCATCTGATGTGGATCTGGTTCCGCGGCGATGTGGCGAATATGCGCCATCACAAACCGCATAAGTGCCGCACCATAGCCCGCGCCCCGCGCATCTGCGACAACCGCGATGCGTCCGATCCGCCACGCCTGACCTGTGCGATAGAGCCGCCCTGTCGCCACAGCCCGCCCCGCCAAACGACCCAAAACATGAGTGGCTTTTGCGTCAATCGTATCAAATTCCTCTGAAAGCGGCACAGATTGCTCGAGCACAAAGACAGCGCGGCGGATCTCGTAGCACAGATCTAAATCAGCCTGTGTTTGCACAAGGCTAAATTCGGGCGAAGCATTCATCCAACTGGGAATGTTTCTTTGAAAGAGGGACGCGCGCTTAAGCGATCAAAAAACGCGGTCAAGTTCGGGCGGGTCGCGCGCCAATCAAATTGGCCTTGGCGAAAATCAAGATAGCCCAAGCCCGCACCAACCGCGATTTGGCCCATATCAAGCGCCTGATCAAAACTCGGCACTTGGGTTTCGAAATAATCAAGCGCGCGCTCTACTTTGGCCCATTGGCCTTCATACCAAGGCTCATACCAATGTGTTTCGGGGCGGAAGCGTTTTTCATACACCATGGCCACCACAGCCTCGATCATACCATCTGCCGCCGCTTCGGTGGTCAGCACCTCCCAAAAACGGCTTTCCGGGTAAAGCCCCGCTTGCGCATGTTGATCCAAAAAGCGGGTGATCACACGGCTGTCAAAAATCGGGCTATCCCCTTCGCGCAAAAGCACAGGAATACGTCCTGAAGGATTGGCGGCATTGAGATGGGCATCCCCGCCCATGGGTGAGGCTTTGACAGTTTCGAACATCACATCTGTCATACCCGCCTCTTTGACCATCACAAGAACCTTCCGCACGAAGGGGGATGCAGCAGAGCCGAGAACCTGAAATTGCGCCATTTTTCTTGTCCCTTTGGGCTTAGATTAAACCAAATTCTTGAAACACGGCGGCATAGATATCGCGCTTGAACGGCACAATCTGCACCAAAAGATCCTGCGCTCGCATCCATTGCCAATCGGAGAATTCAACATCCTGATAGCTGAGGTCAATCGCGTCATCCGGGGCGATTAATTCAACCATAACCCAATGCTGCTTTTGTCCCCGAAATTTGCCGCCCCAACGATAGGGGATCACTTCTAGCGGCAGATCGTAGGTCAACCAATCAGCGGTCTGCCTTACAAACCGCGTTTGATCTTCTGAAATGCCAGTTTCCTCAAGCAATTCACGGGCAGCGGCTTGACGTGGGGTTTCACCCGCATCAATACCGCCCTGCGGCATTTGCCATGCAGGTTTGTCCATGTCCGCGCGCGTGCCCGCGAAAACACCACCCACGGCATTGACCATCACAATGCCAACACAGGGCCGATAGGGCAGCGATGCGATATCAGCAGGCGACAGCACCGCGCTCATCGGGCGTTTGGCCCCAAGGCGTTTAGCCCCGTCAGAATATCAATCGCATAGGCCAATTGATAATCCTGATTGCGCAGGCGTGCGGTTTCCTCGGCAATGGCTTGCTCCTCATCGCGAAGACGCTGCTCATCTTCGGTCAGGGTGGTGTTGCGCAAGGCACCGCGCAAATCGGCTTCGGAACGGGTGAACCGATCTTCGGTCGGCGCATCCTCAACAGGGTCGCGCTGTTCCACCAGAATATCAGGGGCCACGCCCAATGCCTGAATCGAGCGGCCCGAAGGGGTGTAGTATAGCGCAGTGGTCAGTCGAATGGCCCCCTCGCCCTGCACAGGCATCACGGATTGCACCGACCCTTTGCCAAATGTGTTTGTGCCTACGACCACAGCGCGGCGATGATCTTGCAACGCGCCCGCCACGATCTCGGAGGCTGAAGCAGAGCCGCCATTGACCAGAACCACCATCGGCAATCCGTCAATCAAATCCCCTGCCGTTGCATTGTAGCGATCCCCATCCGCGCCATTGCGGCCACGGGTGGAAACGATTTCGCCCTGTTCCAAAAAGGCATCGGACACACGAATTGCTTGGGTCAATAGACCCCCAGGATTGTTGCGCAAATCAAGCACGACACCGTTCAGATTTTCGATCCCGCCAAGCTCTGCGATGACATCAGACAAACCCTCCTCCAAATTGGGGTAAGTTTGATCATTGAAGGTCGAGACGCGCAAAATCGCGGTGTTCCCCTCTAGGCGCGTTCGCACGGCGGTAAGTCGGATGCGGTCGCGGATGATGGAAATGTCAAAGGGTTCATCAACCCCCTCCCGCACGACAGTGATGACAATCTCCGAACCAACAGGCCCACGCATCAGATCAACGGCTTCTTCCAATGTCAGGCCAAGCAGTGCCTCGCCATCCACATGGGTAATGAAATCACCCGCCTCAACGCCCGCTTCCATTGCAGGGGTGTCATCCATTGGCGTGATGACGCGCACAAACCCGTCTTCTTGGGTCACTTCAATGCCCAACCCACCAAACTCACCACGGGTCTGCACTTGCATCGAGTCGAAATCACGCGGCGGCAGATAGCTTGAATGCGGATCAAGCGAGGTCAGCATGCCATTGATCGCCGCTTCGATCAGCGCGGATTCATCGACCTCCTCAACGTAATTCGAGCGGATCCGCTCAAACACGTCTCCAAACAAATCAAGCTGCTCGTAAACGCTGCGCTGCTGTTCCTGCTCTTGCGCCAAGAGCGGGGCGGCAAATTGGGATGCCAAGATGACCCCAGCAACCGCGCCCCCGAAGCCCGCAATAACCAGTTTCTTCATCTTTATCCGTCCTTTCCGACCGCGTATCTGGCGCGGCGCACTTATTCCCAATTAAACCATGGTTGCGGATCAATCGCGCCGCCATCCTGTCTCACTTCAATATAAATAGTTTCTGAAAGCGCAGCGCCAGTCTGATCTGGTGTCTCAGTGATCAAATCTGCGCGCGCGCCTGCGGCGCTTGGCATCATTCCCAAGGGTGCGCCCCGTGCAATCACAGTGCCCGCAGTCACATAAAGATCACCAAGCCCCGCGAGAATCATCAAAATATTGCCCTCAGGTTCAAGGATCACCACATTGCCATAGTCCAACAAAGGCCCCGCATAGCGCACTGCTCCAAACCACGGGGATGTCACAAGCGCCGCAATGCGATCACTGGCACTCTCGGCATTGGCAAGGGCTGTGGCCGCGGCTTCCACTTCAAGGATAGCCGCTTCAGCCGCCTCGCTTGGGTCAATCTCCGCATGCAGCGCCACAGGCGCACAAATCAAAAACACCTACAAGAGAAGGCTAAAGCGCGCTTTCATCGCAACAGCGACTGCCCCGTCATTTCAGGCGGTTGCGGCAGGCCCATTAGGGAAAGAACAGTTGGCGCCAAATCCGCCAACCGACCATCTGCAAGGCTTGTGCCTTCGGGCGCGCCATACACCACAACAGGCACGAGATTGACGGTATGTGCCGTATGAGGGCCACCTGTCACAGGGTCGATCATTGTTTCGCAATTGCCATGATCTGCCGTCGCAATCATTGCACCGCCTTTAGCCTCAAGGGCCGCCAACGCCGCGCCAAGGCCCTGATCCACCGCCTCGCAAGCAGCGATTGCAGCGCCCAAATTCCCCGTATGCCCCACCATGTCAGGATTGGCGTAATTCACCACGATCAGGTCATACTCCGCATTAATCGCCGCAACCAAATTTTGGGTCACCTCGGCGGCGCTCATCTCAGGTTGCAGATCATAGGTCGCCACTTTTGGCGAGAGCGGCATAAACCGATCCTCCCCCTCAGCAGCACTTTCTTGGCCACCATTGAGAAAGAAGGTCACATGAGGATATTTCTCTGTTTCAGCAATCCGAAATTGACGCAAACCATGGGCCGCAACCCATTCACCGAGCGTGTTTTTCAATTCCTGCTTGGGAAAAACCGCCTGCATATAGCGATCATGGTCGGTCGAATAATTCACCATCCCCAATCGCGCCGAGAGATCAGGGCGAGGGCCACGCGCAAATCCTGTGAACTCAGGCGCGCAAATTGCGGCCAATATTTCGCGCGCCCGGTCTGCGCGGAAATTCACAAAAAACAGACCATCGCCTGCCGCCATGCCAGAATAGTCACCGATCACTGTTGCGGGCAGGAATTCATCGGTTTTCTCAGCCCCATAGCCTTGATCAATCGCCGCCTGCGCGGACGGGGCTGTTGCGCCTTTGCCTTCGACCATTGCGCGATAGGCGGTCTCGACCCGTTCCCATCGATTGTCGCGATCCATCGCAAAATAGCGCCCCGTGACAGTTCCAATGCGCGCGCGGTCGGGCAATCTCGCCTCAAGCCCCGCGATCTGTTCTTTTGCGGATTCCGGGGCAACGTCCCGCCCATCGGTGATCACATGGATCACCACCTCTAGCCCCGCATCTGCACAAGCCTGAACAGCAGCCAAAATATGCGCCTGATGGGCATGCACACCACCGGGGGAGGCAAGCCCCGCAATGTGAGCGCGTCCCTTCGCGGCTTTCACAGTCACGATGAACTCTTGCAACGCTTGGTTGCGAAAGAAGGAGCCATCCTCAATCGCCAGATCAATTTGGCCCAAATCCATGGCCACCACGCGACCTGCACCGATATTGGTATGGCCCACCTCGGAATTTCCCATTTGCCCCGTTGGCAAGCCGACATCAGGGCCGAAGGTCACCAAGGTCGCATTGGGGCAGGTGGACATCAGCCGATCGAAGTTTGGGGTTTTGGCCTGCAACGGCGCGTTGCCTTCGGCCTCTGTGCCGATGCCCCACCCATCCAAAATGCACAAAATCACGGGTTTTTTCTGGGTATTCACGCGCATTGCGGTGCCTTTCTGCCAACCTGCCCTGTTTCTAGGATGGGTTGGGCAGAGAGGCAAGTTTCAACCTCAGGCGCAAGGACGGGGGGACGCTGCCCTATGCGCAATGCGGCCACTGCCGAGCGCGCTAAACTGCGCGCTTCGCGGATGGCAACATCCATGTCTAAATAGCGATAAGTGCCAAGCCGACCCACAAAGCTGACGCCATATTGACCCAAGGCCGCCGCGATATACCGCCCAAGCTGCGCCTTCTCACACGCAAGGCGCACAGGGTAATATGGGGTATCATTCGGCCCCGCCTCCGCACATTCACGCGCAAGCGTGGCCCCTGAGAACCCTGCACCAACCACCAAAATGGGCATTCTGCGCCTCCATATTGCCGAGGGCAGAATGAGGGTCAGGGGTTAATGGGCTATGAATCAAAGAAAAGAGCGTGCCGCCGATAATCCGCCAATAGCCAAATTGGGCTGCCGCCCCTCAAGGAGATCAGCCACAATCCGCCCCGTCACACCCGCCAAAGTGAGGCCCAAATGCTGGTGGCCAAAGGCGTGGATAATCTTTGAGGAGCTTGGACTTGGCCCAATAACAGGCAAGGCATCAGGCAAGGTAGGCCTGCATCCCATCCATGTGGCATCAGGCGCGGGCAGATCGCCCCATAACTCGGCCCCTTTGCGCGCAATGTAATCCAAACGGCGCGGGTTTTGTGGTGCGTTCAGGGCCGCAATCTCAACGGTTCCCGCCAAACGCAGACCTTGCGCCATAGGGGCGGTATAGAACCCACCCTCAACCCAACCAACGGGGCGCGTGGCATAATGGCCAAGATCTTTATATATCAGGTGATAGCCCCGTTCGGTTTGCAAGGGCAGATGCTCCGCTCGGCCGCCTTTAATCTGCGCCGAATAGGCCCCTGCGGCCAGAACAACCCGCGCCGTGGTGACATCATCCTGCCCAAGATGCACCCGCACCTGCGCGCCTTCATCGCTGAGTGCAGTCACCGCTTTGGCAATCGTCTGCCCGCCCAATTCGGTAAATTTCTGATGCAATCTTTGCGTCAAAAGCAGTGGATCTCGGATATGGCGCGCGAGCGGATAATAGACCCCACGCGCGGGCTGAAAGGCCAAGGCAGGTTCCATCGCATGAGCTTCGGCCCCGCTTAATTCCTCAAAGGGAATGCCTTGGTCGCGGCGAAACTTAAGGCCTGCCCGATCTGCATCGGCGGCAGTCGCGCTGCGCCAGACTGTCAATTGCCCATTTGCAATAATCAAATCCTCTGCCGCGGCGGCCTCAATCAGAGGGTTCAACCCCGCATCGGCATGGGCCAACAACGCCGCCAATTCCTGCGCAATCTGGCGGGATTTCGTAGAGCGACAATTGGCCAAGAATTTCATCATCCAGATAGGATGGCGCAGCGCATGACCCCAAGACAAAGCAAGCGGACTGTCATTTGAAAACAGATAATAGGGCAGATTTGCAAAGACGGACGGATCGTTGACGGGCAGGCAGGCATAGGTGGCCAAAGTGCAGGCATTGCCCGAACTTGCCCCCGATCCAACGGGGGCAGGATCAATCAAGGCCACCGATTGCCCACGCATCTGCGCCCAAAGCGCGCTGGCCACGCCCACCACACCCGCGCCAACAATAACGGCGTCAAAATGGGACCGAGGCGTGGACATAGGTCTACATGAACATCATGGCATTGTTGCGCAGGATGATCTCAAGCGCGTAGATCCCCAAAATCACAATCAGCGGTGCCAAATCTAGCCCACCCATTTGGGGCAAAACACGGCGAATGGGGCCATAAATCGGCTCAAGGAGGTTCGAAAGACCTTGCCAAATTTGATAGACCAAAGGCTGCCTTATGTTCAGCACACCGAAATTGATCAGCCAGCTCATGATGATATGGGCGATGATGATATAGGTCGCCACATTGAGCAGCAGCATCAAGATCATGAAGAGCGAAGTCACGGCAAAGGCCCCTTCCATCGGAAATCCCAGTTCGAATGATCTAAGCCCTGTACAACCTAAGCGCAAGGGATCGGGCATTTTTGCCGATTTTTAAGCTGCTTTTATACCATTCTTTCGGATTCCCTTTGCCAAATCGAGAAAGCCCTCCACAGTAACGATAATAGAACGGCTATGGCGGGCAGGATGATCGAAAGTAAGAAACGCATCTATGGATGGTGGGCGTTTGACTGGGCAAGTCAGCCCTATAACACGCTGCTTCTGACCTTCATTTTCGCGCCCTATATCGCGCAAGTCTTAGGCGATGGCACCCGCGCCCAAAGCCTTTGGGGCTATAGCATCGGGGCGGCAGGCCTATTGATTGCCATCGCTGCGCCCATATTGGGCAAAATTGCAGATCAAACTGGGCGCAAATTGCCATTCATTTGGGTGTTTTCCGCCTTTTACGTCATCGGCGCATTGGGCTGTTGGTTTGCTGCACCCGATGGAATGCAGATCTGGGTGGTTTTGATCCTCTTTGCCCTCGGCCTTTTTGGGATGGAATGCGCCACGATTTTCACCAATGCGCTGATGCCTGACCTTGGCCCACGCGCGCAAATGGGGCGAATCTCTGGGACAGGGTGGGCCCTTGGGTATCTGGGCGGATTGGTGGCGATGATCCTGATGCTCGGATTTTTTGCCGAAAACGCCGAAACGGGGCGCACGCTTTTTGGCCTATCACCCGCTTTTGGTCTGGACGCCGCCGCGCGCGAAGGGACACGCGCCGTGGGGCCCTTTACCGCGCTTTGGTATGTGATCTTTATGATTCCCTTCTTTCTTTGGGTGCGAGAACCGCACAGGCCCAAGCCGCACTCTGGCCCAAGCCTTGGTCAAACCATGCGCCAAGCACTGCCCGAGCTTGCACGCTCGCTGAAATCCTTGCGCCATCATCCAAGCCTGCTGCGCTATCTGCTCTCATCTATGTTCTACCGCGATGCGTTGAACGGTCTTTATGCCTTTGGCGGCATTTATGCGGCGGGTGTCTTGGGTTGGTCGATCACAGATATCGGAATTTTCGGGATTCTTGCCATCATCTCGGGGGCCGTTGCGGCATGGATAGGCGGGAAATGGGATGATCGTTTCGGGCCATACCAGATCATTTGGTGGTCAGTTCTCTGCCTAACCGGTCTATCTCTTCTCATCCCCTTTATCGGGCGCGATAGCCTATTTGGTCTTGCGCTTGCCGAAAGCTCAAACCTGCCAAGCCTGATGTTCTACCTGATCGGCATCGGCATTGGCGCGGCAGGTGGTATCGTGCAAAGCGCATCCCGCCATATGATGCTGCGCCAAGCGGATCCTGCCGCAATAACCGAGCATTTTGGCCTTTATGCCCTCGCAGGAAAGGCCACAGCTTTCCTCGCCCCATTTCTCATTGCGGTGATGACCTCCCTCACCAACAGTCAAAATTGGGGTGTAACGCCGCTGATTATGCTATTCTTACTGGGGTTATGGTTGTTGCGCGGGGTGAATGCCGATCCGCGGCAGCATGAATAGGGAAAATCGGGCCATGCGCAAATATATCGCCTCTATAGGTTTGTGTTTCATCGCCATTACGGCCTGCGCCCCAAGCGCACCGCCTGTGGCCAATGATCTGCCGCAGGTGACACTCTCAAGTGCCGATCTGAGCCGCGAAGCACGGCTTGTCTTTGGCAATCTTCCAACGCCCACCACAACAACCGCAAATGTGTTCGGCGCCTATGCAGGCGGATGCGTGGCAGGGGCCGTGCAACTGGCCGAAACAGGGCCGACATGGCAGGCAATGCGCCTGTCGCGCAATCGCAACTGGGCCCACCCTGACACAGTGACTTTCGTCCAAGAACTAAGCGTAAGAATGGCGGCTGCAACCTCTTGGAGCGGTCTATATATTGGCGATATGAGCCAACCGCGCGGCGGGCCTATGCTGTCAGGCCATGCCAGCCATCAATCGGGGCTTGATGCGGATATCTGGCTCTTGCCCGCGCGCAATCTGAACCTATCCCAAGCCGCGCGTGAAAACCTGTCCTCTATTTCGATGCAGGCACAACGCGGGGCAGCCGTGAATGAAAATTGGACGGAGGAGCACGCCACGCTGATCCGCCTTGCCGCCAGTGATCCGCGCGTGTCGCGGATTTTCGTCTTTCCAGCCGCAAAGGTCTGGATGTGCGAAAATGAGACAGGGGATCGCAGCTATCTGCGGAAAATCCGGCCGTGGTTTGGCCATCACTACCATATCCATGTGCGCCTAAACTGCCCGCTTGGCGCAAGCGATTGCGAGGCGCAAGATGCGCCTCCTGTGGGGGATGGCTGCGCGGATGCGCAGGCTTGGGTCAACAATATTTTGAACCCGCCGCCCCCTGACCCCGATGCGCCTGATCCCACACCACGCCGCGCCCTGAGGCTTGGTGATTTGCCTGCGCAATGTCAGGCAATCAGTCAGTTGTAGCGCCCGAAACCTTACCGGCCTGGAATGCCGCCGCGCCGTCCTGATAGGGGCCATGTGTCGATAACGTCTAACGCCTCTTCCGCGGTTTCCACGAAGCGGAAGAGGTCGAGATCTTCAGGTGAAATCGTGCCGATCTCGACCAGCATGTCCCAATCGACAAGGCGCGTCCAATAATCTCGGCCAAACAGCAGCACGGGCACCTGCTCCATTCGCCCTGTTTGGATCAAGGTCAGGCTTTCGAACAGCTCATCCATCGTGCCAAAACCGCCTGGAAAAATCGCAAGCGCACGCGCGCGCAGCAGGAAATGCATTTTGCGAATGGCAAAATAGTGAAAATTAAAGCTCAACTCAGGTGTGACATAAGCATTGGGGGCCTGCTCGTGGGGCAGCACGATATTAAGCCCAACGGAAACACCGCCCGCCTCATGCGCGCCGCGATTGCCCGCCTCCATCACGCCCGGGCCACCGCCCGTGACAATGACATTCTCACCGCGCGCACCGCGCTGGGTGATTTGATAGGCAAAACGGCGGGCCTCCTCGTAATAACGGGCCATTGCAGCAATCGCGGGGGGTTTGCCGTCTGTGGCGTCAGGCGCAGGAATGCGCGCACCGCCAAACAGAACAATGGTTGACCGAATGCCTTCTGCATCCATCCCCATTTCGGTCTTTAAAAGCTCAAGCTGAAGGCGCACAGGGCGCAGCGCGTCCTGACACAGAAAATCTGGGTCTGCGAAGGCAAGCCTATAGGCGGGACTTTGGGTTTGCGGCGTGTCTGGCGTGCGGTCGGCTTCGCGCAGATCCAAACCTGCATCCCGCATCAGATGTTTCTTGCTGCTCATTGCTTGTCTCCCCCTGTTCTGGCCATATTTATCTCATACCAATATTCGCACCATGCGGCCAGAGGGCGGCGCGTTGCGCAAAGCCCCCCTTGGCGCTATAGCGCCTGTCAAACAGCCCGAGCTAAGGATAAAGCCTATGACCGATATTCAGAAACTGGAAACGGCGATTGAAGCCGCGTGGGATGCGCGCGATAGCATCACGCCTGCAACCACTGGCGAAACCCGTGATGCGATTGAAGAAACCCTCAGCGCCCTCGACCAAGGCAGCTTGCGCGTTTCAGAGCGCGGCGGTGATGGCACATGGCATGTCAATCAATGGGCAAAGAAAGCCGTTCTCTTGGGCTTCCGTCTGAAGGATATGGAAATGCAATCGGGCAGTCCTCAAGGTGGCAGTTGGTGGGATAAGGTCGACAGCAAGTGGAAGGACTGGTCGGACAGCGATTGGAAATCCGCAGGCTTCCGTGCAGTTCCAAATTGTATTGTGCGCAGGTCTGCCTATATCGCGCCGGGCGTTGTTCTGATGCCGTCCTTCGTAAACCTTGGCGCCTATGTCGACAGCGGAACGATGGTTGATACATGGGCCACGGTCGGGTCTTGCGCGCAGATCGGCAAGAATGTCCATCTGTCGGGCGGCGTAGGTATTGGCGGCGTTTTGGAGCCAATGCAGGCAGGCCCGACCATCATCGAAGATAACTGCTTTATCGGCGCGCGCTCCGAGGTGGTCGAGGGCGTGATTGTGCGTGAAGGCTCGGTTCTAGGGATGGGCGTCTTCATCGGCCAATCCACCAAGATCGTGGATCGCGAAACAGGCGAAGTCTTTTACGGCGAGGTTCCACCTTATTCGGTGGTTGTTGCAGGCTCTATGCCCTCAAAGAACGGGATCAACCTCTACTGTGCTGTCATCGTAAAACGCGTTGATGAGAAAACCCGCTCTAAAACGGGTATCAACGAGCTGCTGCGGGACTAAATCGCGAAGCAGGTATCACATTCAAAACGGGTCGCAGGTGCGGCCCGTTTTTTTGTGGCAACTGTTAACGATGCGGCAACAAAATCGGCAAGATTACGGCAAATCACGGAAATTACGCCCAAATTTGCCTTTTTGCCCTCAACACTCCCTCATAATTCCCGCCTTTAGTCCGTTCTTTTCCCCAATAGCGCCCCATTTGGAAACGATGCTGCGAGGGAAGTCGAACAATGCCCAAAGGACGAAAGATGGACAGATTGACCGAAATGGAAGCCTTCGCCATGGTTGTGAACCAAGGTGGCTTCACCAATGCGGCGCGCAAGATGGGTATCTCGAAATCCGCCGTGTCCAAGCATATTTCATCGCTCGAATCCCGTTTAGGTGCGCGGCTATTAAATCGCACTACCCGCCGCGTCAGCCCGACCGAGATCGGTCTGGCCTATTTTGACCGCGCCTGTCGCGTTCTCAATGATGCGGGCGATGCAGATGCGATGCCACATCTGCCGATGGAAATGCAAAGGTTGCACGCAGTTTACCCACCTGGGCGCTATACACAGCCCAAATTGCGCGCCTTCATTGATTTTCTGGTTGATCAGTTCAAAGACAAAGGCCCAATGGATTGGTGATCAATCTCTCAGGCATCTTCGGGGTGGATTCGATAGTGATAAGCACTGACCACCTCGAAGCCCATGGATTGATAAAGCCCATTTGCCGCTTGATTGGCCTTGGTCGTCACAAGTGTTAACCAATTCGCCCCTTCCGCCTGCGCCCAATGCGCCATATGCCACATAACACGCCGCCCCACGCCCTGACGGCGGGCCGATTGGGCGGTTTCGACCGCGTGCAGCATGGCGATATCTCCATCGCAGGCGATAAAGCCAGTCGCGGCAATGCGATCCTGCTGTCGCGCAAAAACTGTGGTTTTCGAGGCGCACGCCCGCGACATGACGTCTAGGCGCACGGGCCCTATCCCGCCATCAGCCCAAATTGCCGCTTGCGCGGCCAAGGGCGGCCAAAGGGCAAAGCATTCAGACAGCGCAGGCAGATCCCGCCCGCGCAGATCCATCGCGTAAAACCATACAGGATCTTTGATCTGATAGCCGCGCGCCCCAAGGGCGGCATCCAAAGCGGATTGGCTTTCGCGAATAATAAACAAGCGCGGCTGTCCCATAGCCTGCATGCGGGCCTCGGCCTTGTTGAGCGTTGCCTCATCGGGCGCATCTTGGCCGTCCCAACTGGCCGCAGATACACGACTGCCGCCGCCTGCCCCCTCACGAAAGGTCAAAAGCCCATCAGTTTGGTAAGTTCTGGCGGGCCAAGTGGCATCTAACGCCATAAACAAACGGCCCTCATCAGGCAGCATGTCGGAACAGGCCGCGCCCATATCAAACGCCGTGTGGAAAAGCGCGCGCCATTTCTGCAATGGCACGTTGAAGCATCCCCGCATCGGCACTGCGCAGCACGATATTTGCCCCATACACCCCGTTCAATTGGTAAGGGTAAGAGCCGATTGAAACATCGGGAAATTGGGCAGCAATTTCGCCCAAAGGCCCTGCAATATCACCTTCGCCCATCTCTAGGCGGATGCTGTGGCTGATCAAGGGCGCGCCACCTGTCAAGCGCGGCATGACCGAAGCCACCATCGCCTGAAAGACCGATGGCACCCCCGCCATCACATAGACATTTTCAATCTGAAACCCGGGTGCGGTGGAGACGGGATTGTCGATCAAAGCCGCGCCATCGGGAATACGCGCCATGCGCAGGCGGGCTTCGTTCAACTCTTGCCCGCGGGCATCATAATGGGCTTGCAACAACGCCCGCGCATCCGCCCGCACATCAATATGCACGCCAAAAGCCGCCGCAACCGCATCAGCGGTGATGTCGTCATGAGTTGGCCCAATACCGCCCGAAGTAAATACATGATCATAAGAGCCGCGCAGCGCATTGAGGGCCTCTACAATACCTGCATGATCATCAGAGACGATGCGCACCTCTTTCAGCGCAATCCCTTTTGCAGTCAATTCATTGGCCAAATGGTGCATATTCGCATCGCGTGTGCGTCCTGATAGGATTTCATCCCCGATCACCAACATCGCTGCGGTTGGTTGTGCCATTTTGAGAGCCCCCCACTTGTCATGCACCCTGCCTGCGGTATAGGCCAAGCCCTGTCATGCCGCAACGCGTCATCGCGTGGCGGGCTTGGCTAGAATTCAAGCGCCAAAAACCGTAATCTGGTGCGAGATGACAGGAGCAGATGTTTTGGACGATTTCAAAGGCCGCGTGACCAAAGACGGAATTCGCATTCACGATGATGCCGGCTTTGCTGGGATGCATGCAGCGGGCGCACTGGCCGCGCGCATTCTTGACGACATCGCGCCCATGGTAGAGCCAGGCGTCACGACCGAAGCCTTAGATCAAGCGATTGAGAATATGGTCAATGCGGCGGGCGCGAAATCAGCAACCATCGGATATCGTGGGTATAAACACGCAAGCTGCATCTCGGTGAACCATGTGGTCTGCCACGGCATCCCCAGCCCCAAAACCCTTAAGGATGGGGACATCCTGAACATTGATGTGACCGTCATCGTGGATGGGTGGTTTGGCGACACAAGCCGCATGTATGTGGCAGGTAATCTGAATCGTAAAGCAGAACGCCTGATCCAAGTGACCCATGACGCCCTCTTCAAAGGGATTGAAATCGTGCGTCCGGGGGCCACGTTTGGGGATATTGGCCATGCGATTCAAACCTATGTCGAAGCCAATCGCATGAGCGTGGTGCGTGATTTCTGCGGTCATGGGTTGGGTCAGGTCTTTCACGCACCGCCCAATGTTCTTCATTATGGCCGCGCGGGCACCGGCTCCGTCTTGGAAGAGGGGATGTTCTTCACCATTGAGCCCATGGTGAACCTTGGCCGTCCCGAAACCAAAGTTTTGGCAGATGAATGGACAGCTGTGACACGGGATAAATCCCTCTCCGCACAGTTTGAACATTCGATTGGCGTGACCGCGGATGGGTTTGAAATTTTCACCCTGTCACCCTCTGGGAAATTCCACCCCACGTGGCGCTGACGCGTTTAATCGCTGATTAACCATTCTGATGGATGGTGCGGGTATGACAAAACCCGAGTTGACCCTTGCCCATGACCGCACCGTGCCCCTGCCGAAATTGCGCAGGATTGCGGTTGATGCCGCACAGCATGATCTTCTCGCACGGCTATTGGCGGCGGCGGCGCCAAACGCACCCTCTGCGCGGATGGCGGCCACGCTGTTGCGACAACATGGCAGCCTTGCACGCGTTCTTTGCGCCAGTGACCAACGCCTGAAATCCGTCACCTATATGACCGAAGATACGATTGCCCATTTACGCCTAACGCAGGCTGTGGCGGAAACGATTACCCGCAAACAGCTTGATGACCGCCCGATCTTGGGCTCATGGCATACGGTGATGGATTATTGCCGCGCAACCATGGCGCACCGTGATGTTGAGGAGGTGCGGGTTTTCTACTTTGACCGCAAAAACCACCTTATCGCCGATGGGCAGCACAGCCGCGGCACCGTGGATCACGCGCCCTTCTATCCCCGCGAAGTTATCAAGCGCGCGCTTGAGATGAGCGCCTCAGCACTGGTGGTGGTTCACAATCATCCGTCAGGCGACCCGACCCCAAGCACAGGCGATATTGCCCTGACCCGACAGTTGGGCGAGGCGAGCAAAATGATGGGTCTGACCCTGCATGACCATATCATCATCACGCCAAGCGGCGAGGTCAGCTTTCGCGCGGAGGGTCTGATTTAAAATCAGGCCAAACGCCCGTGACAATGCTTGAACTTTTTTCCCGATCCACAGGGGCAGGCATCATTGCGGCCAAGATTGCCCCATGTTTCAGGACGCGTCTCATCAAAGCCTTTATCATCACCGCTTGCTTTCGCTTCAGCCTCATCCGCGGCTTTCAAGGCGGCTTGCTGCTGCGCTGCGGCCTGTGCTTGCAATTGACGGATCAATTCTGCCTGCTGCTCGGGGCTGAGCGGTTGGATGCGGCCAAGTTTCTGCGTCACTTCCTGACGAAGCCCATCTAACAAGCCCTCGAACAATTGGAACGCCTCGGATTTATATTCGTTCAAAGGGTCGCGCTGCGCATAACCACGGAATGCCACGACTGAGCGCAAATGTTCCAATTTCAATAGGTGATCACGCCATTTCTGGTCGATTGTCTGCAACAATACCTGTTTTTCAATATTGCGCATCTGCTCGGCACCAAAGGCAGTGGCTTTGTCGCTCATGAATTTATCGGCGGCTTCCTCAAGGCGTTCAATCACCACGTCCTGATCTACGCCGTCTTCTTCGGCCCATGCGGGGATCGGAAGATCGAGTGACAATGTCTCGCGGCAGGCCTGTGCCATCGCCTCAACATCCCACTGATCTGCATAGGATCGCGGTGGCATATAAGTGTCGACCATATCGGCGATCACCTCATAGCGCATATCCTTGACGATATCCTCAATATCATCGGAGGCCATGATATCCATGCGCTGGCCAAAGATGACTTTGCGCTGTTCATTCATCACATCATCGAATTTCAGCAACTGCTTGCGGATGTCGAAGTTGCGCCCTTCAACCTTGGCCTGCGCGCGCTCCAAGGATTTGTTGACCCAAGGATGCACAATTGCCTCACCTTCGGCCAGACCGAGCGTGGTCAACATCTTTTCAAGACGTTCTGACCCAAAAATCCGCATCAGATCATCTTCGAGCGATAGGTAAAACGCTGAACGACCCGGATCGCCCTGACGGCCCGAACGACCGCGCAACTGGTTGTCGATACGGCGGCTTTCATGACGCTCTGTTGCCAGAACATACAGACCACCTGCGGCCTTCACGGCCTCTTCATCGGCTTGGTGGGTTTCTTCAATTTCAGCGCGCAGTTTTTCAGGGTCAGCATCAGGATTTGCGGCGATGGCATCCATCACCTTCAACTCGACATTGCCGCCCAGTTTAATATCGGTGCCGCGCCCCGCCATATTGGTCGCAATAGTGATCGCGCCCAATTTGCCCGCATCTGCCACAATCTGCGCTTCCTGCTCATGCTGACGCGCGTTCAAAACATTATGCGGCAACTTTGCCTTGGTCAAAAGGCCGCTCAGCATCTCGGATTTCTCAATCGATGTTGTGCCAACCAAAACAGGTTGGCCATTTTCATGCGCTTCGCGAATCGACTCTACGATGGCGTTATATTTCTCAGCGGCGGTGCGATAGACCTGATCATGGTCATCAATCCGCGCCACAGGGCGGTTGGTTGGAACCTCAACTACGCCAAGTTTGTAAATTTCAAAAAATTCTTCGGCCTCGGTTGCCGCTGTGCCCGTCATGCCACCCAATTTTTTGTAGAGGCGGAAGTAATTTTGGAATGTCACCGAAGCCAAGGTCACATTCTCAGGTTGGATCGCAACGCCTTCCTTGGCTTCGATGGCCTGATGCAGACCATCAGACAGGCGCCTACCCGGCATCATACGGCCCGTGAATTCATCGACCAAGACCACCTCATCGCCGCGCAACAGATAATCGCGATCTTTTAGATACACCTTATGCGCCCGCAACGCACAGGTCGCGTGATGCACAAGCGAAGTGCTTTCAGGGTCATAGAGGCTTTGCCCCTCAGGCAAGAGGCCCGCTTCGGCAAGGCGCTGCTCAAGAAAGTCATTGCCTTCCTCGGTCAGGGTCGCGTTGCGCGTTTTCTCGTCCAGCGTATAGTGCTCTTCGGTCAGCTCAGGGATCACCTTGTCAATCGCCACATAAAGATCGGAACGATCTTGAGATGGGCCAGAAATGATCAATGGCGTGCGCGCCTCATCGATAAGGATCGAGTCGACCTCGTCCACAATCGCGAAATTGTGACCGCGTTGCGCCATCTCAGGCAGCGATCCGCGCATATTGTCCCGCAAATAATCGAACCCAAGCTCGTTATTGGTGGCGTAGGTGATGTCGGCGGCATAAGCCTCGCGCTTTTCGGCTTCGGGCTGGCGCGGGTAAACCACGCCAGTTGTCATACCAAGCGCGGCGAAAACCTTGCTCATCCATTCCGCATCTCGCCGTGCAAGGTAATCGTTCACAGTGACAACATGCACGCCTTCGCCACTCAGAGCGTTGAGATAGGCGGGAAAGGTGGCAACCAAAGTTTTCCCTTCGCCTGTCTTCATCTCGGCAATATTCCCTTGGTGAAGGAAAATGCCGCCCATCAACTGCACATCAAAGGCGCGCAAACCCAAAGCGCGCTTGGCGGCTTCGCGGCAATTGGCAAAGGCCTCGGGCAATAGCGCATCAAGGCTCTCACCATTGGCGTGGCGCTGACGAAATTCTTCAGTTTTTGCTATCAGCCCTGCATCATCGAGGGCGACAAACTCAGGCTCAAGTGCGTTGATCTTTGCAATAAGCGGCCTTTGAGCTTTGACCAATCGATCATTTGAACTGCCAAAAATCTTCTTTGCGATAGATCCAAGCCCAAGCATGCAAAACGCCTTATGTCAGAATTGATCCACGCAATGGCAGACCCAAAAGAATGTGATCTCCGCTCGGGTTGTTTGCATCCGCGCGGCGGTCTAGAAGACCCATCAAGGAAGCTGTGCCAACGTCCCCAACCGCAATGGGACATAAGCGCCCGCTTTTGGCCTGTCAACGTGGGCGCGAAGGATTACGCCCGTAATAAAAGGACTGTTCTATGAAACGCCTGCTTGTCTCCGCCGCAATTTCCCTCTCCCTCGCAGCCCCAGTGGCGGCGCAAGACGCCAGCACGGTCTTGGCAACGGTCAACGGCACCGACATCACTTTGGGTCATTTGATTGCAATGCGCGCGATGCTGCCCGCGCAATATCAAGAATTGCCAGACGAGGTTCTCTATAATGGAATGTTGGATCAGCTGATCCAACAGGAGGTTGTCGCAGACTCGCTGCGCGGCTCGGAAGACGCGCGCACAAAACTGACCATGGAAAACGAAGATCGTGCGTTTTTGGCCAGTGTCGCCATTGATGCGATTGCCTTTGACACAATCGCAGATGCGGATGTCCAAGCCCTCTATGACGCAAATTTCGCGGATGCAGGCGGTGATCAGGAATGGAATGCAAGCCATATTCTTGTCGCAACCGAAGAAGAGGCGCAAAGCCTGATTGACCAATTGAATGATGGCGCTGATTTTGTTGCTTTGGCGCAAGAGTTCTCAACAGGCCCCTCTGGCCCAAATGGTGGCGCTTTGGGGTGGTTCGGCACGGGCATGATGGTGCCAGAATTTGAAACTGCCGTAGCAGGCCTAGAGGCGGGGGAAATTTCCGCGCCTGTCCAAACCCAATTTGGTTGGCACGTTGTGAAACTGAACGAGTCGCGCATCAGTGCGCCCCCCGCGCTAGAAGATGTGCGCGCCGATCTTGAGGAAGAACTGCGCCGTCAGCGCGTTGACGCCTATCTTGCGGAATTGACCGAAGCGGCCGAGATCGCGCGACCAGAAGTTGAGATTGACAGGAGCCTAATCCGCAACATTGATCTTTTGACACAGTAACCCCTCTCACATAGGCCCGATCATGGCAAAAGCCCCGCTTCCTGTCTCCCCCCTCGCCCCAAAAGGTGGGTTTCCTGCATTGCCCCGCATTGATGGGGTGCGCTTTGCCAGTGGCGCGGCTGGGGTGCGGTATCAAAACCGCACCGATGTCATGTTGGTCAAGATTTGTGCAGGGGCGTCAGTAGCAGGTGTCTTTACCCGATCCTCCACGCGCTCCGCACCTGTCCTCGATTGTGAGCGCAAGTTGGCCGCTTTGGGGAAAAGCAGCGATCAAGGCTTTGGAATTGTTGTAAATTCTGGAAATTCCAACGCCTTTACAGGCCGCGCAGGCGATCAAACGGTCGAGGCGGTAACCGCCGAGGCGGGCCGTGTTTTGGGTATTCCAGCCGCTCATGTGTTCAGCGCGTCAACGGGGGTGATTGGTGAGCCCTTCGCCCCCGAAAAAATTACGCATATCTTGGCGGAATTGGCGGGCAAACTGGATGCTGACGGGGCAGATGGTGCGGCGCGGGCGATTATGACCACCGACACTTTCCCCAAAGGCGCGACAGAAACCCTGACCCTCTCGGGCCACGAGGTGAAAATCGCGGGCTTTGCCAAAGGCTCGGGCATGATCGCGCCAGATATGGCCACAATGTTGGCCTATGTCTTTACCGATGCCGCGATTTCGCGTGCCGCGCTGCAATCCATGTTATCGCAAGCCACCAAACGCAGCTTTAACGCGGTGACAGTGGACAGCGACACCTCAACCTCGGACAGTTTGATGGTGGCCGCGACAGGCAAGGCAGGCAATCCCCAGATTGCCGATTTGGACAGCACAGATGCAAAGGCGTTTTATGCGGCCTTTGAGGCGGTTCTCAAAGACCTTGCCTTGCAATTGGTGCGCGACGGGGAAGGCGCAACCAAACTGATTGAAGTGCAGGTCACAGGCGCGGCAAATGACGCGGATGCAGATCGTGTTGCCCGCGCGATTGCCAACAGCCCACTCGTAAAAACCGCGGCTGCGGGCGAGGATCCAAATTGGGGTCGTGTTGTCATGGCGGTCGGGAAATCTGGCGCAGTCGCAGATCGTGACCGCCTGACCATCAAGTTCGGTGATATTTTGGTGGCCGAAAATGGCTGGGTCAGCCCCGATTACAGAGAAGAGCAAGGGGCCGCCTATATGAAACAGCAGGAATTGCGCATCGCCGTGGATATGGGCCTTGGCATGGGGGCGGCCACAGTATGGACCTGCGACCTAACCCATGGCTATATCAGCATCAATGCGGATTATCGCTCATGAAAACGGTGCTTGTCTCTGCAGCGGCGTTGATTGATGGCGAGGGCCGTGTGCTTTTGGCGCAACGGCCTGAGGGGAAATCCATGGCCGGTCTTTGGGAGTTTCCGGGCGGTAAGGTCGAAGAGGGCGAAACACCCGAGGCCGCCTTGATCCGAGAATTGCACGAGGAATTGGGCATTGAAACGTGGCAAAGCTGCCTTGCGCCGTTATGCTTTGCCAGCCACAGCTACGAGAAATTTCATCTTCTTATGCCGCTCTTTGCCTGCCGCAAATGGGACGGTATCCCGCAATCGCGCGAAGGGCAGGCGCTGAAATGGGTCCGCGCAAAAGATTTGCGCGACTACCCGATGCCACCTGCAGATATCCCTTTGATTCCGATCCTGCGCGACTGGCTTTAGCCGCCAATCCACCCTTTGAGGTGATCCTGCGCGACAGCAACCAATGCCTTGATATGCGCGTCATCATCGTTGAGGCAGGGGATATAGGTAAACTGCTCGCCGCTCGCCTCTTCAAAGCTTTCGTGGATTTCTTCGTTGATCTCTTCCAAAGTCTCGATGCAATCGGCCGAAAATGCAGGGGCAATCACCGCAATCTTTTTCTTGCCCGCTTCGGCCAACCGCGCCACTTCTTCGACTGTGTAGGGCTTGAGCCACTCTTCGGGGCCAAAACGGCTTTGGAATGTCGTGACAATCTCACCGTCAGACCAACCCAAACGCTCTTTCAGCAGGCGTGAGGTTTTTTGGCACTGGCAATGATAGGGATCGCCCTCCATCAAATAACGCTTGGGGACGCCGTGATAGGAGGCCACCAAGACATCGGGGCGGTCTTCAATCTTTGCGTAGGCCCGCTCAACCGACTGCGCCAAGGCCTCAATATAGAGCGGATGCTCGTAATAGGCCTCGACTGTGCGCACGGTCGGTTGCCATTTGATATCCGTCAGTGCGCGAAAGAATTGGTCGCAAGCTGTGGCTGAAGTCGCGCCCGCATATTGAGGATAAAGAGGAAAAAACAGGATTTTCGTGCAACCTTTTGCAACCAGTTCATCCACTTTGGACTTGGTCGATGGGTTGCCATACCGCATACAGAAATCCACCTCGACCTGATCACCATAAAGCGCCGCCATTTCAGACTTAATCTTTGCGGTCTGATCTTTGCTAATGGTCATCAGCGGGCTTTCGCCCTGCTCTTCATTCCAAATAGATTTATAAGCCGCCCCCGAAGAAAACGGACGCTTGGTCAAAATCACCAATTGCAAAAGCGGTTGCCAAATCCACGGGCTGTAATCAATCACGCGGCGATCTGAGAGGAATTCGTTCAAATAGCGGCGCATTGACCAGTAATCATAATGATCTGGCGTGCCCAAATTTGCCAAAAGCACACCAATCTTGCCGAACTTCAACTTTGGGTGATCAGCGGGTGCGTGGGGCAGAGCAGCTTCGGTCGCGTTTTGCATCATATTCATCTTTTATCGCACTTCTTTCTTCAGCCTGACTAACCCAGACAACAAAAAACGACCACCCTTTTACTACCCGTTTTCCACGGGTCGGGCGGTTTCATCAAATTCGGTCACGCCAAGCGCGTCTGCCAATCTCGCCTGCGCCGATCCAGGTCGAAGCGGCTTTTGTTGACTGGCATCTGGTTTCCATCCTGAAAGGAATACGATCTCAACAGTGGATCGGATGCGATTTTCTTCGAATGGATAAGTTTTTTTGTAAATTTCATCGGCGCGCGTGAATAAATCACGCGGGGGGGCGGCGCGGTGACGCGCGTCAAGCACATTGGTTTCCCCCATATCGCGCAAATCACCAATCAGGTGAAAAATATCCCGATAACTGATGGTTTTGCGCAATGTATCAGCCACAGGCAGGGCAAACCCCGCACGCTCCAAGAGCCCGCCCATATCACGCAAATCCCCCATCGGGGCCACGCGCGGCGACAAGCCGCCCATCACCGCACTTTCGGCTTGGCGCAGAACATCTCGCAATTCGGTCAGGCTTTCGCCGCCAAAAAACACTCCGAGAAACAGCCCATCGGGTTTCAGCGCACGGGCCGCTTGCACAAGTTGCCCCACGGGATCATCGGCCCAATGCAACGCCATCACGTGGATCACCAGATCATGGGCCCCTTCGGTCAAGCCCAAGTCATCTTGGGGTAGAACGCGGGGGGCTTCGGGCATAAAATCTGCCCAATACTCCACAAAAGGCGTGATCAAAACGGGCGCGGTAAAGCGCCTGTTAACGTCTGCCAGTCTTTCTTCTAGCTCAAGCTTGACCTCGTCATGTAAAAAACCCGCCCGATCCAATCGCGCACGCGCACGGACACGGGCCAAGGCCTTCGGGTCGGTCAATTTTGGCGGAAGGGTTTCAGTCACGACTATGGTCTCAGGCTTTTTGAAAACTTAGGGGGTTTATGTAAGTGTTCGCGTCCCGTTTGCAAATCCTTGATCGGGCCAAAACATGGGCCTTTCCGCCTGATTGCCTGCGCTGTGGTGACAGGGTTGAAATTCCTTTTGGTCTTTGTGGCCCCTGTTGGGCGGAGGCCCAGTTTATTGGCAAATCCTGCTGTCACGCCTGTGACGATGAATTGATTGGGGAAGAGGCTGCGCAGAACGGCCCCCCAAGATGGGTTGGGCGCGGAAGCCCATTTTGCCAATTTGGGCGAGGCGCTGGCCCTAACCCCGCGCCATGGTGAAAGGTTGCGGGGACGGGCAGTCATTTTGATTGATGATGTGATGACCTCAGGCGCGACCCTATGGTCTGCAACCCACGCCTTGCGCTTGGGCGGCGCAGGGCCGATATATGTGCTGGTTATGGCCCGCGCGACAAAAGCAGCGTAGCAGATAGGAGACAGGCAGATGGCACAGATTGAAATCTTCACAAGCCCACTTTGCGGCTATTGCCATGCTGCCAAACGCCTTTTTGCAAGCAAGGATGTCAGCTTTGTCGAGACTGATGTCAGCCGTGACCCAAAACTGCGCCAAGATATGATGGCACGCGCTCATGGTCGGCACACTGTGCCGCAGATTTTTATCAATGACCAACATATAGGCGGTTATGATGATCTCGCGGCACTTGAGCGTCAGGGCAAGCTTGATCCATTGCTTTCTTCGTAAATTTCCAGTGTTTTTAACGATTTCCCTTGCACCAAAAGGCTGGCATAGGGTCTAGTCCGCGCCATGAATGACACCAGTGATCCCCTCTCTATCGCGCTGTTCAGCGAATTGTTCATGGCTGATCAATTGGCCCGAAACCGCCTGTCCAAAGCCCTGCCAAAAGGTATGGAACTGAGCCATTTTTCTGTGCTGAACCACTTGGCCCGCGCCAATGAGGAACGCACGCCTGCTCAGCTTGCGCGGCTGTTTCACGTGACCCGTGGCGCCATGACCAACACGCTGAACCGTTTGGAATGGGCGGGACATATCCATATCCGTCCCGATTGGGACGATGCGCGCCGTAAATTTGTGACCATCAGCCCCGCGGGACGTTCCGCGCGCGATGCCGCGTTGCAGGCGATTGCACCGATTTTGTCGGATACGATCGAAGCCATCGGTGCAGCCAAAGTTCGCGCAGCCCTGCCCGTTTTACGCGAGATGCGGGTGCGCCTTGAAGATGATGCCGACCTGCGCAGTTAAGGGCGAATGGATGCGGTGACGTAATTCACCGACAAATCGCGATCCGAGATCGACCAACCCCAAGAAATCGGATTGAAAACATAGCCCTTGCGATCCACGGGCCTCAGCCCTGCAATCTCGATCATTTTGAATAGCTCATCGGGCGTGATGAATTTTGACCATTCATGTGTGCCTTTTGGCAGCCAACGCATGATATATTCCGCACCCACAATCGCCATGGCAAAGCTTTTGGGATTGCGGTTGATGGTTGAGCACAGCATCAGCCCGCCTGATTTCAGCAAATCATGGCAAGCAGTCAAATAGGCCTGCGGATCGGCCACGTGTTCAACCACTTCCATATTGAGGACGACATCGAATTGCTCACCTTCTGCGGCAAGGGCCTCAGCGCTTGTGTGGCGATAATCAATCGTCAGGCCTGATTGCTCGGCATGAACCTGTGCCACAGGAATGTTGCGCTCAGCCGCATCTGCACCCACCACATCGGCGCCAAGCCGTGCCATGGGTTCAGATAGAAGCCCACCCCCACAGCCAATATCCAAGAGACGCAGGCTCTCAAAGGGTCGCTCAGCCGTTAGATCCCGTCCGAATTCGGCTGCGATCTGGCGCGTGATATAGTCAAGCCGCACAGGGTTCATCATGTGCAACGGTCGGAATTTTCCGTTTGGATCCCACCATTCGGCGGCCATCGCCTCGAATTTTGCGATTTCCGCAGGGTCAATTGTGCCAGTCTTGTCCGTCATTCTATGCTCAAAGCCTTGCCAAGGGGTTTGGGACTGTTAGGTTGGGTCTTACGTCCTATATAGGAAGCTTATGGATAAGTTCACGGGCCAAAAGCGCGCAGTGCAGCATCTCTTTCCGCCGATCGACCCGTTCGATCAGCGAATGTTGGATGTTGGCGAAGGTCACCAGATTTATATGGAGCAATGCGGAAACCCAAACGGCCCTGCCGTTTTGGTGTTGCATGGGGGCCCAGGCGGCGGGTGCAGCCCTGCTATGCGACGCTATTTTGACCCTTCGGTCTGGCGCATTATCCTGTTTGACCAGCGCGGCTGTGGCCGCTCGCGGCCCCATGCGGCTATTCGGGGCAACAGCACATGGCATCTGGTCGAAGATATTGAGCGCATCCGCAACACGCTTGGCATTGAAAAATGGGCCGTATTTGGCGGCTCTTGGGGTGCGACCCTTGCCTTGATCTACGCGCAAACCCATCCGCAATCCGTGGCCTATTTGGCCCTGCGCGGTGTATTTTTGTCGATGCAACGCGAGTTGGATTGGTTTTATGGCGGCGGCGCGGGGCAATTCTGGCCAGAACAATGGCAGCGCTTCGTCTCGCTGATCCCCGAAGATGAGCGTGGCGATTTAATTGCCGCCTATAACCGCCGCCTTTTCTCAGGCGATATGATGGTCGAAACCCGTTATGCGCGGGCTTGGGCCGCATGGGAAAACGCATTGGCCTCTATCGAAAGCGATGGCCAAGGGGGCGATTGCCCCGCCGATTACGCCCGTGCCTTCGCGCGGCTTGAGAACCATTATTTCGTCAATCGCGGCTTTCTCGAAGAAGATGGACAGATTTTAAAGAATATGCATCGTATCGCCCATATTCACGGTGTGATCGTGCAAGGGCGCTATGACATGATTTGTCCGCCCCAATCCGCCTATAGCCTTTCCGCGCGCTGGCCTTCGGGTCGCTTGCAGATGGTTAAGGCGGCGGGCCATGCCCTGTCCGAGCCTGGTATCAGCCAAGAACTGGTGCGGGTGATGAAATCTGTGGGCGAGCACGCCACAAAATTCGGCCTATAAGCGCGCCACCCAATTTGGGCTCAGTTTTCCACGCAAAAACGCAACGGGATGACGTTTCAACGTCAACCGCAGGCTCGCGTAGTCTTCGATCACGGCTTCACCTTCGGTTATCTGTGGCAAATTTGGCGCGGCCTCGTTATGCGCCTCGCCCTCAAGGTCACGGGCAAAAAGCGGCAAATCTTGTGCAGGGCCAAGCCCGCGCAATTCCCAAAGTGCTGCGCGGCGATCAAACCCAAGCGCGGCAAAAGCATCTGCCTCGGCCAAGGCCCGCAAAGGTTTTTGCGACAGACCCGCACGACGCCATAAATCACGCGGACTGAGATAGCCATTGCCACGCGCGGCAATGACCCAATGCGCGTCCTCCTCGGACAGGCTTCTGATCTGCCGCAGCCCCAATCTTAGTGCAAGCACGCCCATCCCATCTGGTTCGAGCGTGTGATCCCATGCGCTGAGATTGACGCAGGCAGGTCGCACCTCCACCCCATGCGCCTGCGCATCACGCACAATCTGTGCAGGCGAATAGAACCCCATCGGCTGGCTGTTCAGCAAAGCACAGGCAAAAACGGCAGGGTAATGGCATTTGATCCATGCGCTGGCATAAACCAAAAGCGCGAAACTTGCGGCATGGCTTTCAGGGAAACCATAGGCGCCGAACCCTTCGATCTGCGCAAAACAGCGCGCGGCGAAATCGGGGTCATAGCCGTTATTCTGCATGCCTCGCAAAAACCGCGCCCGAAATTCCGAGACATGACCCTTTTTCTTGAACGTGGCCAAGGCACGGCGCAGCGCATCGGCCTCGGTCGGGGTGAAACTGGCCCCGACAATTGCGATTTGCATTGCCTGTTCTTGAAACAAGGGCACGCCCAAGGTCTTGCGCAACACAGCGCCCAACGCATCAGAGGGAAACTCCACCGCCTCCTCCCCATTGCGGCGGCGAATGAAGGGATGCACCATATCGCCCTGAATAGGCCCAGGTCGGATGATCGCCACTTGGATCACCAGATCATAGAAAGAACGTGGGCGCATACGCGGCAAAAAATTCATCTGCGCGCGCGATTCCACCTGAAACACACCCAGACTGTCTGCTTTGCACAGCATATCATAGACGCGGCCATCCTCAGCGGGCAGGGTGGCCAGATCAAAATCCCGTCCATAATGACCCCGCAAAAGATCAAAGGATTTGCGCAAACAACTGAGCATTCCCAAGGCCAAAACATCGACCTTCAAAATGCCCAAGGCGTCAATATCATCCTTATCCCATGCGATGATGGTGCGATCCTCCATCGTGGCATTTTCTATGGGCACAAGCGCATCAAGCCGCCCTTCGGTAATCACAAAGCCCCCCACATGCTGGCTGAGATGGCGGGGGAAGCCGATAATCTGGCCCACCAAATCCATCACCAAGCGCAAATGCGGGTTATCAGGATCAAGACCAATTTCGCGCAGTCGGGCATCCTGCAATTCACCTGACCCCCATGATCCCCAAATCTGGCTTGAAAGCGCGGATAGGATATCTTCGCTCAAACCCATCGCACGGCCAACTTCACGAATGGCACGCTTGCCGCGATAATGGATCACTGTGGCGCAAATCCCTGCACGGTGACGACCATAGCGGGTGTAGATCCATTGGATCACCTCCTCGCGGCGTTCATGCTCGAAATCAACATCAATATCGGGTGGCTCATCACGAGCCTCTGAGACAAATCGCTCAAACACCATCGTGCCAATTTCAGGAGAGACAGAGGTCACGCCCAAAGCATAACAAGTGATGGAATTAGCCGCAGACCCGCGCCCTTGGCACAAAACCCCACGCCCGCGCGCGAAAGCGACAATATCATGCACTGTCAAAAAATAGGGCGCATAACCAAGCTTGTCGATCAGCGCCAATTCATGGGTCATGAGGGTCTGCGCACGCTCAGGGATGCCCCTTGGATAGCGCCATGCAAGCCCCTTCCAAGCCAATCTCTCAAGGCGGGACTGTGGGGTTTCGCCATCAGAAATCTCGGATGGGTATTCATAGCGCAATTGATCCAGTTGAAACTGGCAGCGCCGCGCGATCAAGCGCGTTGCCGCAAGAGCGCGGGGATAATCGTGAAACAAGCGGCGCATCTGCGACAGGCTGCGCAACCGCTGTTCGGCATTGACCTGCGCATGACGTCCGAGATCAACCAAACGAATGCCTTTGCGAATGGCGCTGAGGACATCCACCAAACGGCGGCGGCGGGCGTGATGCATCATCGGCGCGCCAGAGGCCACAAGCGGCAGGGACAAGTCCTCTGCCCGCCGTGCAATCGCGGCAAAACGTAACGCGTCCTGCCCGTCATAATAGGGGGTAAGGGCAAGCCAAATATGCCCCGCGAACCGCGCCGCCAATTGGGGCAGCGCATTATGCCAAGCCCCTGCATGATGCGGTGGGAAATGGGCGTTTCGATCACTGAGCACAAGCAATTCCAACCCTGCTGCATGCGACAGCAAATCCTCTAGATCAAGCAAGCACTGACCTTTTTCTGCGCGCAATTGGCCCTTGGACAGAATACGGCACAGATCTCCCCAACCTTCCCGCGTGCGGGCGAGGGCAATCATCTCTAGCCCATCAGGGAAAACCAATCGCGCGGCAGGCAAAAGCCGCGGACAGGTGAAAATTGGTGCGCGCGGGGCGGGGGGAATATGGGCGGGGCGCGGTGGCCCGTGCAAATCAGCATCCGCCGCGCGCCGCGCCACAATCTCACGCGCGATACGGCGCAATTCGCTATGCGCCCGTACGATGCCCGAAACCGAATTCACATCGGCAATCGCCAAAGCATGAAGCCCCAAATCCGCTGCGCGCACAGCATATTCTTCAGGATGCGATCCACCCCGAAGAAAAGAAAAATTGGACAATGCGGCAAGCTCTGCGAATCCCATACCGCAAAGATATTCACGTTTTGTTCTTTTTTCGAGAGAGATTTTTGAGGCCAGCCTTAGCCTTCGAAATAGCGGCGCAAAATGTCGGAATAGATCACGGTTAGGCCTTGGATATCTTGGCAAGATACCCGCTCATCAACCTCATGCATCCGATGGCCGACAAGACCAAATTCCACCACAGGGCAATGGCGCTGCACAAATCGGGCATCCGATGTGCCGCCTGTGGTCGACAAAATAGGCTGTAGTCCAGTGTGCTGCGCCACTGCCGCCGCGATCAGGTCAGAGAACGCACCAGGCGCGGTCAAAAACGCCTCGCCCGAAATACGGGTTTCGCAGGCAATCTGAACGCCATGCACAGCCGCAACTTTGGCGCATTCACGTTGCAACCATGCGTCCAAGGATGCGCCTGAATGCAAATCATTAAAACGAATGTTAAGCCGCATTTCACTGCGCGCAGGGATCACATTGCTGGCGGGGTTCCCTGTCTCAATCGCAGTAATTTGTAGGTTGGACGGGTCAAAATGCGCTGTCCCCTCATCCAGAACATGGCGCGACAGACGATCCGCAAGCGCGGCCATGGCAGGCATTGGATTTTGCGCCTTATGCGGATAGGCGACATGGCCTTGCTTGCCCGCCACTGTAATCTGCGCATTGATTGACCCGCGCCGCCCGATTTTGATCATATCGCCCAAGGTTTCTGGGCAGGTCGGCTCGCCCACAAGGCAAACCGACATCGCTTCGCCTTGAGCCTCCATCCACTCCAAAAGCGCCACTGTTCCATCCGTGGCGGGGCCTTCCTCATCGCCCGTAATGGCCAGAATAATCGCGCCATCAGGCGGGGCGGTTTGCACCATATCGACCGCAGCCGCGACAAAGGCCGCAACGCCCGATTTCATATCGGTCGCGCCACGCCCATAAAGCCAATCCCCCTCGCGCACCGCGTCAAAGGGCGGGTGGCTCCAATCCGCTTCAGCCCCAATTGGAACAACATCGGTATGTCCGTTAAAGCCAAAACTGCGCGCATGCCCTTTGGGCCCAAAGCGCGCAAAAAGGTTTGCTGTGCCATTTCGATCTACGCGGTGGCACTCAAACCCTGCCGCCTCTAACACAGTTTGCAACAGCACCAATGCGCCGCCCTCCTCTGGGGTGACAGAAGGGCAACGCAGCAAATCTGCGGTCAATATAACGGGATCAAGGCGGGTGTCGGCCATATCCGATTTCTCCAAAGGCGTCAGGCGCTAGGGTTACGCGCCCCTTGGCCAAGAGACAAACAGAAAACCGATATCTTGGTCAAACCACTATATGCAGAAGAATTACAGGGTACATTGCATAAATATATTAACAATAGAGATAATTTTATGATAGCATCATACCAATAACAATAAGCCGAGGCAGGCCGAGCGGAAAATCCGCTGTAAATCAGACGAACATGAAGGTGCTTAAGGGCGCCTGATTTGCCTGAATTTACCATGCCTTGGCGCGGGTTATGGGGAATTGATGCGGATGCCGCGGCGCAGCTATGAGGCACGGGCGATGATGGCTTAGCGGGCCAGATCAAAAATGGCATCAACATCCAAATGCGTCTCCAGATGCTGTGACAAATCATCCAAGACTGCACCAATCTGCGCCCGATAGCCGCCCGTGCTAATCTCGGCACCAAGACCCGCGAAGAACGCGGTGCGGAACCCATCCTCTTGGAAAAGTCCGTGTAGGTAACTGCCCATCACCCGCCCATCGGCACTTATCGCGCCATCCTTGTGGCCGGCCAAAGCAGCAAAGGGACGGGTGCAATCAGGGCCTGAGGTTTCGCCCATATGGATTTCATAGCCCGAAACGGCGGCCCCCGTTGGAACATGGCGCACCGCGCTGAGCGCCAGACGCTTTTGGGGGCGCATCAGGGTTTCAATCTCTAACAGACCTAAGCCCTCTGTCACCCCAACCGCGCCATCAAGCCCGTCAGGATCGCTGATCCTGCGGCCAAGCATTTGATAGCCGCCACATAGACCCAAGATTGCGCCGCCGCGCCGCCGATGTGCGGCCAGATCCACATCCCAACCCTGCGTGCGCAAAAATTCCAAATCGGCCCGCGTGCTTTTTGATCCGGGCAGGATGACCAAATCAGCATCCGCTGGAATCACACGCCCCGCTTCAACCCAAGTAAGGCGCAGCTTGGGGTCTTGGGCAATCGGATCAAGATCATCGAAATTTGAAATCCGTGGAAATGCGAGGGCCGCAACATGAAACGCGCCATCATGGGTCGGGGTTTTGCCCAGATCTACGCCATCCTCGGCGGGCAATTTCCAAGCATCCCCAAACCAAGGCACCACTCCAAACCCACGCCATCCTGTTTGCTCGGCAATATAGCGATACCCGTCATCAAAGAGGCGTGGGTCACCCCGAAAGCGGTTGATCAAGAACCCCGCAATTTGAGCGCGATCTTGGTCATCCAATACGGCTTTCGTTCCAACGATCTGTGCAATCACCCCACCACGATCAATATCGCCTGCGAGGATCACGGGGATATTTTCACCACAGGCAAAGCCCATATTGGCAATATCACCTTTGCGCAAATTGACCTCGGCTGCGCTGCCTGCCCCTTCGACAATCACAAGATCATACTGAGCAGACAGCCGCGCAAAACTGTCTTGCACGGCCGCCAAGAGGCGCGGTTTCAACCCTTGGTAATCCTGCGCCTCGGCGCGGGTCAGACGCGCGCCTTGCACCACAATCTGCGCGCCTGTGCTGCTTTCGGGTTTGATTAGAACAGGGTTCATATCAACATGAGGCGCAAGACCTGCGGCCTCAGCCTGCACCGCCTGTGCGCGACCAATCTCGCCCCCTTCAGAGCAGACAGCCGCATTGTTCGACATATTTTGTGGCTTAAACGGCGCAACATTGATCCCGCGCTTGCGCGCAGCACGGCACAGCCCCGCAACAAGCAATGATTTGCCCACATTCGACCCTGTGCCTTGGATCATGACAGCGGGCATAAGACCTTAGAACTCCACGCCTTTTTGCGCAACAATGCCTTTCTCACGGAATGGATGCTTGACCTCGGTCATCTCGGTCACAAGATCGGCAATCTCAATCAATTCGGGCTTGGCATTGCGACCCGTCAACACAACATGGGTCATTTCTGGCTTCTCTGTGACCAAAAACTCCACCACCTCTAGGATCGGAAGATAGTCATAGCGCAGAGCGATATTGATCTCGTCTAGAACAACCAATGACATATTGGGGTCTTTGATCATCGCTTTGGCTTCTTCCCAACCCGCACGCGCCGCTGCAATATCGCGCTCGCGGTCTTGGGTGTCCCACGTAAATCCTTCGCCCGACACAACAAACTTGCATTCATTCGCGAAATGTTTGCGCAAGAATTCCTTTTCGCCTGTCACCCATGTGCCTTTGATGAATTGCACGACACCGCAAGGCATCCCATGGGCGATGCAGCGCATAATCATCCCAAAAGCAGACGAGCTTTTGCCCTTGCCATTGCCTGTATGGACAATCACCAGACCTTTCTTCTCGCGCTTTTTCTCCGCCATCATACGATCGCGCGCGGCCTTAATCTTCTGCATCTTTGTCTTGTGACGCGCGTTAAGGTCTTCCTCTCTCATGTCTCATCATCCTCGGCAAAATAGGGTGTCATCTGCGCGACTATGACCGAGTTTTCTTCCAAAGCCCGCATCATCAAAGCGCGTTCTTCTTCATCAATCTCAAGCCCCTGCGCCTCACGTTCGGTCAAGGTGCCATAGCCCGTGACCTCAAGCGGGTTCATATCCGCCGTTTTCAGCACTGCCACCGTCTCGCGCACCGCTTCGGCCTCGTCCACGCCTGACGCATAGCACAACAGCCCCGCCCCCGTTGCGCTGGCAGGCAGGCCATCCCTCTCGCGGCGACCCAGTTCAACAACAAGCGTATAAACATCCTGCGCGCGCTTAGGCTTGGCAGCGGCATCTTTGCTTGGTTTTGGTGTATTCTCTTTGCTCATGGCTGCGGCATGGCCTGATTTCACAGCACAAGTCAAGCAAACCAGCACATGTGACATGGTCACAGACCATCAGGGGCCAGTATGCGATGATCTCTCATCGGCTAGAGAAAGGAGTTTAGATATGACTCGCAATGCTGGGATGATCGACCGCGCACTTCGCGTGATCTTAGGCGTGGCTCTTATTGCCATTGTATTTGTTGGCCCGCAAACCGCTTGGGGTTGGGTGGGTCTGGTGCCTCTTTTGACGGGCTTGGTGGGCAATTGCCCTCTTTATACGATCTTTGGCATCAAGACCTGCAAAGCCTGCTAGGGCGTTTTCTGCCAGACGGGACAAGGTAAAACTGTTTTACCTTACGGGCTGATCCGCGTAGTTTGTCAAAAACCAGATAAATTGGCAGAGCAAGCAGGTTGGCCCGCAAACGCAAAGATAAAAAATCCCTCGAGGACCGTGGCCTGACGCGGCGCGTGGGTCGCGTTTTGTGGCATGTGGGGTTTTCGGCGGTCGCCCTAGTGCTGCTGTGGATCATTGCCTATCGCTTTCTTCCCGTGCCAACCACGGCCTATATGGTCAGCGAAGCGCGGCGTATCGGCACAATCGACCAGACATGGCGCCCGCTGGAAGAGATTTCCCCAAATTTACAACGGGCCGTGGTCGCGGCAGAGGATGCAAATTTCTGTGCTCATTGGGGCTTCGACATGAGCGCAATTCGTGACGCAATTTCAGATGGCGCACAGCGCGGCGCATCCACGCTCAGCCAACAAACTGTGAAAAATGCGTTTTTGTGGCATGGCCGAAATTGGGAGCGCAAGGCGCTTGAAGCGGCACTGACCCCTGTGGTCGAGCTGATCTGGCCAAAATCGCGGGTATTAGAGGTCTATCTCAATATCGCGGAATTTGATGTGGGCATTTTCGGGGCAGAGGCTGCCGCACAGCATTATTTTGGGGTGAGTGCCGCTGATTTGACATTGGCACAAGCCGCGCGCCTCGCAGCGGTGCTGCCAGCGCCAAAGGATCGATCTGCTGCAAACCCCTCCCCATGGCTGTTGGAGCGCGCGGCGAGCATTGCCGATGGGGCGGCGACCATCGCCAATGATGGACGTGATGATTGCTTTGCGAATTGAATTCCCCACCCAGACAGGGCAAAACGTTCGCAACCAATGAGTTAGAGCAAAACCCAAATGAACACGCCGCGCCTCTACCACTTCGCCCTATCGCCCTTTTGCCGCAAAGTGCGTTTGGTTCTGGCGGAGAAAAAAATCGAAGTTGAGTTGGTGGAAGAACGCTATTGGGAAGGCTCGCCAGATCACCTGCGCCGCAACCCTGCAGGTAAGGTGCCCGTTCTCAAGATTGACGGCGTCTTCCTGAGTGAAAGCCAAGCCATTTGCGAATATCTCGAGGAAAAACACCCTGAGCCAGAACTGATCCCAGAAGACATCAAAGCCCGCGCCGAAGTGCGCCGCCTGTGTTTCTGGTTTGATGATAAATTCCACCATGATGTGACCAAGAACCTCGTCTATGAACGCGTGAACAAAAAGCTGATGCGCGCGGGATACCCTGATGGGCGGGCCGTCAAAACTGGCGCAAACCAGATCAAATTCCATCTAGATTACATGGCATGGCTGCTAGATCATCGCCGTTGGTTGGCGGGGGATCGCATGACCTTGGCCGATTTCACCGCAGCGGCGCACCTATCCTGTCTTGATTACATCTCAGATGTAGATTGGAACCGATCTGAGATCGTCAAAGACTGGTATGCAAAGGTTAAATCGCGTCCTGCATTTCGTTCCATTTTGGCGGATCAAATTTCGGGTTTCCCGCAGCCGCCCCATTACGCGAATTTGGACTTTTGAGCGCGCTGAAGCAGACCCTCACGACCGAGGCCAAAGCCATAGGTTTTGCCAAAATTGGTGTTTGTCGACCCACAGATATCGCTGAAGCAGGGGCGCGGTTGCAGGCGTTTGTGGCGGCAGGGCATCATGGCCAAATGGGATGGTTGGCGGATCGCATTGCGTGGCGTTCTGATCCAAGCGCGCTTTGGCCCGAAGCGAAATCGGTGATCATGTTGGCTGATCTATACACGCCAAACCATGACCCGCTTGCGATTTTGCAAGAGAAATCCCGCGCTGCGATTTCGGTCTATGCGCAAAACAAAGACTATCATGATGTCGTCAAGAAACGGCTCAAACGCCTCGGGCGGTGGTTGCTGGAACAAGCAGGCGAAGACCATCAGATCAAGGTATTTGTCGATACGGCCCCCGTGATGGAGAAACCCCTTGCGCAGGCCGCAGGGCTGGGGTGGCAGGGCAAACATACCAATCTCTTGGCGCGGGATTTGGGCAATTTCTTTTTCTTGGGTGCGATTTTCACAACGGTCCCTCTCGAACCAGACAGCCCAAACGTCAGCCATTGCGGAACTTGCACAGCCTGCCTTGATATTTGCCCAACAAAAGCCTTTCCCGCGCCCTACCAATTGGATGCGCGGCGCTGCATTTCTTACCTCACAATCGAACATAAAGGCCCGATTAATCCTGACCTGAGGTCAGCTTTGGGAAATCGCATTTATGGCTGCGATGATTGTCTGGCCGTTTGCCCGTGGAATAAATTTGCTCAAACAGCGACTGAGATGCGCTATGCCCCGCGCGATGATCTGCGCGCGCCCAATTTAGCGGAGTTGGTGCAGCTTGATGATCAAGGGTTCCGCGATAGGTTTTCAGGATCACCGATAAAGCGCATTGGGCGGGGTCGGTTTGTGCGCAATGTGCTTTATGCAATTGGCAATAGCGGCGATGCAGGCTTAATTGAAATGGCGCGCAGTTTGGTGAATGATCCTGACGCGGCCGTATCGGATGCCGCCAAATGGGCTTTGGAGCAACGACAATGATCCTCTTGTCTTTTGGCCACGGCTATAGCGCAAGCGCGCTTGAACAGCGATTGCTGCCACAAGGCTGGGAGATTATCGCCACGACCCGCGACCCCAAAAAGGCCGAGGCACTGCGCGCGCGGGGGTTATCTGCGCGGGTTTGGGGGCGCGATGATCTCTCGTGCGATATCGGGCGCGCCACTCATATTCTATCATCAATTGCCCCTGAGGGCGGGCGCGATCCTGTTTTGGGCGCATGGGGCGGGGCGCTTGCACCTTGCTTGGATGAAAAAGCATGGATTGGGTATCTGTCGACCACGGGCGTTTATGGCGATCACGCGGGGGCGTGGGTGGATGAAACCAGCCCGCTCACCCCCAACACGGATCGCGGACGCGCCCGCGTTGCGGCGGAAAGCGAATGGGCCGCCGTTTGCCGCCAAACCAAGGCGCCGTTACATATTTTCCGTCTTGCAGGAATTTACGGCCCCCATCGTGGCCCGTTTGAAAAACTGCGAAACGGGACAGCGCGGCGCATTATCAAAGAGGGACAAGTGTTTTCACGGATCCATGTTGAGGATATCGCGATGGCGCTAGAGGCCTCAATGACGGCGCAAAAACGTGGGGCTATTTACAATATATGCGATGACATGCCCGCCCCTCCCGAAGATGTGATTGCCTATGGGGCCCAATTACTGGGCCTGCCAATTCCACCTGCAATCGCTTTTGAACAAGCCGATTTGGGGCCGATGGCAGCCAGTTTTTATTCGGAAAATAAGCGGGTCAAGAATAACCATGTGAAGGCTGATCTTGGCCTGTCATGGCTCTATCCCGACTATAAATCAGGGCTAAAGGCCATTCTTGCGACGGGCGGGTAATCTTTAGCGCGCAAAATTTCAGTTTTGCGAATGCCCAAATTCAAGTATGCGCAGGCACAAGAGCAGCATTCCATATTTCAGGCCCGTCATGAGTATACTCCGCGGTTTTATCGTGTTTGTCTTTGCCACTGCCCTGAGCGGGTGCGTGTCAAAGTCAATTCCGACTTATACAGGCCCTGAAGTAACGCGCATTGTCCTCAACAAAACTGAGCGCGAATTGATGCTGTTGCATAATGACCAAGTACTGCGCAGCTATGATGTAGAACTGGGCTATGCACCCGAAGGGCATAAGCAATTCGAAGGCGATGGTCGCACGCCAGAAGGACGATATTACATCGACCGCCGAAATCCCAATTCGGTCTTTTACCTGTCGATCGGACTAAGTTATCCCAACGCCCAAGACCGCGCCTTCGCGCGCTCGCACAGCCGATCACCCGGGGGCGATATTTTCATCCACGGAACACCGGCGAGAGTGATGTTTCGCAATGATTGGACTGCGGGGTGTATTGCCGTGTCAAACGCCGAAATGCGTGAGATTTACTCAATGGTGAACCTACGCACACCGATTGACATCTATCCGTGATCCGTCACCCACGGAGGCCAAAATGCCGTGGTCGATTTTACACAGACATTTCGCGAGCATGGATCGATGCGGCTGCAGTCAATCCACTATCAAGCCCCGGCGCAGGGGCGTGGGCGGAGGCACACAGAAGATTGACCGCGTAAAAGGCCCCGATTGGAGCCAAACCCCCGCCATGAAGGAATACCACCCTGAATGGCTCGGTTATGTGCCCCTGGCCCAGATAACCCGTTAGGAACGCACGACACGCGCAAGATCGGTCGGCGGTCGTCAAACGGATTAATTGGGCTTTATAACGAACATATTGCAGAACTTTACAATTTGGCGCGCATTGGCACGCAAGTGTTGCTAATTTGACGACACCACAAAAATCGCAAAGACGAACTGATGCGGATTCCATTGCATTTTGCGTGCAATCCTGAATACAGAGATAATTAACAGGTACAGCCTTGGGTGCCCGTATAACACGCAATAATGCGCATTTTAGCGTATCTTGGAGGATACAATGAAGAAACTCGCACTCGCCGCCGTTCTCTCGGTTGCCGCAACTGGCGCTTTCGCTGGTGGCACCCCTGCTCCAGCAATGGAGCCCGCAACTATCGCAAGCGACACTTCGTCTTCTGCTGGTGGCGTTCTCGTTCCAGTTCTTGCTCTGATTTTGCTTGCAGCAGCAGCTTCAAACTAATTTAGCCTTCGGTTGCAGAACAAAGGACGGCTTCCTGGTCAGGGAGCCGTCTTTTTTATGCCTTAGGCTTCACCAATCTCGGCGGCAATTTCAGCGCGTGATTTGCGCGCGCGTTCAGTCGCAGATTTCAACTGACCACAGGCCGCCATGATGTCTTCACCACGGGGCGTGCGAATGGGGCTGGCATAACCCGCCTTGTAAATAATATCTGCAAACCGCTTGATCCGCGCCCAATCTGACCGCTGATAAGGTGCGCCAGGCCATTCGTTGAACGGGATCAAATTGATCTTCGCGGGGATGCCTTTGATCAGCTTGATCAACCGATGCGCATCTTCGTCACTGTCATTCACATCCTTAAGCATCACATATTCAAAGGTAATCCGCTCAGAATTTGAGGCCTTTGGATATTGCCGCAAGGCCTCAAGCAACTCCGCGATAGGCCATTTTTTGTTGATCGGAACGAGACGATCGCGCACCTCGTCTGTCGTGGCATGAAAGCTGATGGCCAACATACAACCGATTTCCTCGGCACAGCGTGCAATTTCTGGCACAACGCCACTGGTCGAAAGGGTAATACGGCGGCGGCTGAGGCTGATCCCTTCGCCGTCCATTGCGATTTTCATCGCATCGCGCACCGCATCAAAATTATAGAGCGGCTCACCCATGCCCATTAGCACGATATTTGAGATCAAACGAGGCCGCTCGCCATAGGCCTCGCCTGGACGCGGCCAATCATCCAAATCATCGCGCGCCATCATGATCTGCCCAACAATCTCCGCCGCCGTCAGATTGCGCACCAGTTTCTGAGTGCCAGTGTGACAGAAAGAACATGTCAGGGTGCAGCCAACTTGGCTTGAAATACACAATGTGCCGCGATCTTCTTCGGGGATATAGACGACCTCAACCTCATGGCCGCCCGCAATCCGCGCCAGATATTTCCGCGTGCCATCGCTTGAGATTTGGCGGCTGACCATTTCAGGCAGGCCAATGTAAAAATTTTCTGCCAATTCAGCGCGATAGGACTTGGCAAGATTGGTCATCCCGTCAAAATCCCGCGCCCCCCAGACATAGACCCATTGCCAGATTTGATTAACCCGCATCTTGGCCTGTTTCTCGGGCGTGCCTGCTGCGATTAGGGCCGCGCGCAATGCATCACGGCTGAGGCCAACGATATTTGTCAGGCCTGTTTCGGGCAGTTTGCGCGGAATGGTCAAAACATCCTGCGTGATTGGGGCGCTGGCTTGGGTCATCTTCATTGTCCTTTGAGGCGGCGGCACACATAGCCGCAAATCCGCCTCAAAGCAAATCAAAGAACATGTTTGGCTTAATTGCCTTGGCAGCGTGTTTCAGCATCCTCAACCGCAGCGGTAAAGCCCAAGAGCGAGAATGTATCCTCTGTCTGCGTGCCGCGGCTAGAGCGAGCGGTCAAAACCGCTTCTGCGCCGCGCTTCATCGCGGTCACAATGGATTGGTCATCCTGCGGGGACGCGGCCCATGCCATCTCCCCTTGGGTAAACAGCGAATAAGTCGCATCGCCAATTTCCATCTCAACAGTGGAATTTTCAGCAAAAGGATAGCCACCGGTAAAGGATACCTCAAACCGGCGATCTTGATTCGGCCAGAAACTTACAAACAGCAAAATTTCGCCGCGGTTCACCGAAACTGGGTTTCCATCACGGGTATTGACGGTTTCGCGCGGCGCACTCACAACCCAACACACGGCAGGGTCAGATTGGACAAAGACACTCCAATCCGTTTGCGCGTTAACACGGTTATCCGATGTCTCTTGTGCGATGGCTGCGGGCGTGAAAGCCAACGCTGCTGCCACCAAAACTGCTATTCTACGACCAGCCATTGCCGATACGCCTCCTGATCTGCTTGTTACTGCCTCAAGCGCGAGATGTATGTCGCCATCATCCCTTCTATTGCGCCTTTACCATTACTCGGACGCAGAATAACCTGAAATCACGATCCCGCGAAAGCCCTTCGCGCGTGAAACTCCAAAATCTTGATCAAAAGGAAGCGCTCATGCCCCAGCCAGATGATACGGCGGAAATTCTCGTTGAATTGCATCGCGGCCCTTTTGCCGAAAGCCAACATCGCGGCCATGCAGTTGTGGTGGATCATGCAGGGACAATGTTGGGGGCGTGGGGCGATCCGTCCAAAATTATTTTGCCCCGCTCAAGCAGCAAGATGATCCAAGCCTTACCTCTCATTGAAAGCGGTGCGGCGGATCACTTTGGCCTGAGCCAAGCGCATCTGGCTTTGTCTTGTGCCTCCCATAATGGGGCAAAGGTGCATACAGATATGGTCGCGGCATGGTTGGATCATTTGGGCCTTCAAGAGGCAGATTTGCGCTGTGGCTCACAAATGCCCGATGATCGCGCTGCGCGAGAGGATTTGATCAAATGCGACTGTGCGCCAGATCAGGGGCATAATAATTGCTCGGGCAAACATTCAGGATTCTTGACGCTGAACAAACATTTGGGCGGCGGCAGCGAATATATTGAAGCTGATCATCCCGTGCAAAAAGCGGTTCTTGAAGCCTTTGAAGATGTGACAGGCGAAACCAGCGCAGGCTATGGGATTGATGGCTGCTCTGCCCCAAATTTTGCCTGCTCCCTTTTGGGGCTTGGTCGGGCGATGGCGCGTTATGCAGGTGCAAACCCTGATGGCGCGGCCCGCGAGGCGGCAATGGCAAAACTGCATCGCGCTATGGCCACCCACCCCATTTTGGTTGCGGGTGAAGGGCGCGCCTGCACCGACCTGATGGAGGCGATGGGGGGTCGCGTTGCGGTGAAAACAGGGGCCGAGGCCGTTTTTGTGGCAATCATTCCCGAAAAGAAAATCGGCATTGCCATTAAAATCGAAGATGGCGGCACCCGCGCCTCAGAAGCCGTGATCACGCAATTGCTGATCGGGGCTGGTGTGTTGGATGCAGCCAGCCCCGTTGCAAAACGCTTCACCCATGGCCCAATCACAAATCGCCGTGATGTCGAAACAGGTTTTATTCATCCTGTCGCAAGCCTAAAAAATTGGCGGTTATCCTGAGCCTTTGCCCACATTTTTAGGTAAACAGGTCTGCGTCGGATTGTTCAGATTTGCAGAAAAAACTTCCAAAAAACCCGCCTCCCAGGACGGGAGGCGGGACAGCAATTTGCAGATATCTTGTGCAGATTAATGTGCGCTAAAGCGAAGCGGGCGCACCTGTTGGAACAACCCAGTCGCTTTGAGTGCGTCAACCGCAGCAGCGGGGGGTTGTTCGTCCAGATACAGCATTGCAATCGCCTGATGCCCTTTTGAAGCACGGCCCAAGGTGAAATTGGCGATGTTGACGTTCATCTCTCCCATCGTGCGGCCCAATGTGCCGATGATGCCAGGAACGTCCTCATTGGTAGTATACAACATATGTTCACCGATCTCAGCATCAATGTTGATGCCTTTGATCTGAATGAAACGTGGCTTGCCATCCGAGAACACCGTGCCTGCAATAGACCGCTCTTTCGAAGCTGATTTCACATTGAGGCGAATATAGCCATCAAACACGCCTGATTTATCCTGTGTGACAGTCGATAATTCAATCCCGCGCTCTTTGGCGATAATCGGTGCGGATACCATATTCACATCAGGGTTGGTCGCCTTCATGACACCTGCAATCGCGCCACAATTCAGCGCCTTGAGATTCATATCTTTCACAACGCCGTTATAAGTGATCTCGATTGTCTCAATCGCATCTTCGGTCAACTGACCAACAAAACTGCCCAGATGCTCGGCCAGCTTCAACCATGGCCCCATGACACGCGCTTCTTCCGCTGTCACAGAGGGCATGTTCAGGGCGTTGGTTACGGCACCTGTCAGCAGGTAATCCGCCATTTGTTCGGCCACTTGCAGCGCCACATTTTCCTGTGCCTCAGTCGTGGCAGCGCCCAAGTGCGGGGTCACGACCACGTTTTCAAGATTGAACAATGGGTTCTCGGTTGCAGGTTCTTCTTTGAAAACGTCAAAGGCGGCGCCTGCCACATGGCCTGATTTAATCAATTCAGCCAAAGCAGCCTCATCCACCAAACCACCGCGGGCGCAGTTGATGATGCGCACACCTTTCTTGGTTTTGGCCAAATTTTCAGCCGATAGGATATTCGCGGTCTTCTCGGTGAAGGGTACATGCAGCGTGATGAAATCAGCGCGCGCCAACAGCTCGTCCAGTTCTACCTTGGTGACCCCGATTTGCGTGGCGCGTTCTTCAGAGAGGAACGGGTCATAGGCCACAACCTTCATCTTGAGGCCAAGCGCACGTGAGCAGACGATCGCCCCAATATTGCCCGCGCCAACAACTCCCAAGGTTTTGCCTGTCAGCTCGACCCCCATAAAGCGGGATTTCTCCCATTTGCCCGCATGGGTTGAAGCATTCGCCTCAGGGATTTGGCGCGCAACGGCAAACATCATCGCGACCGCGTGCTCTGCGGTGGTGATGGAGTTGCCGAACGGCGTATTCATCACGATGATGCCTTTTTTCGAGGCTTCGGGGATATCCACATTATCTACGCCGATCCCTGCGCGTCCAATGACCGTTAGGTTATCGGCAGCCGCGATGATCTTTTCGGTGACTTTGGTCGCAGAACGAATTGCCAAACCATCATATTGGCCGATGACCTCAAGCAGCTTGTCTTTGTCTTTGCCAATGCTCGGGTCAAAGGTCACATCAATGCCGCGATCTTTGAAAATCTGAACGGCTGCATCCGAGAGTTTATCGGAAATCAATACTTTAGGAGCCATGATAGGGCCTCATATGTTCGAAATGGGAAAGGGTCTGGCCGCAGGGATCACACCCGCATTGCGGCCAGAAAAAGGAATTTAAGCCGCAGCAGAAAGCGCCGCGATTTCAGTTTCAAACGCCCAATCAAGCCATGGCAGCATGGCTTCGATATCGGCGGTCTCCACCGTGGCACCGCACCAAATACGCAGACCCGCAGGCGCGTCTCGGTAGGCCCCAATATCGAGCGCGATACCTTCGCCTTCAAGACGTTTTGCAACCGCCTTGGCGAAGGCTACGCCATCCGTAATGCGCGGATCCGTGAATTTCAGGCAAACGCTGGTGTTCGAGCGTGTCGCGGGATCTTCGGCCAGATTGTCAATCCAATCGCGAGACGCGCAGAAATCGAGAATCGCCTGCGCGTTCGCGTTGGCCCGTGCCATCAAAGCGGGCAATCCACCGATGGATTTGGCCCAATCAAGCGCGACCAAATAATCTTCAACGGCGAGCATGGACGGGGTGTTGATCGTTTCCCCCTTAAAGATGCCCTCAATCAATTTGCCGCCTTTTGTCATGCGGAAAATCTTGGGCAATGGCCATGCAGGTGTGTAGCTTTCAAGCCGCTCAACCGCGCGCGGGCTGAGGATCAACATACCATGGGCCGCTTCACCGCCCATCACCTTCTGCCAAGAGAAGGTGGTGACATCGAGCTTGTCCCACGGCAAATCCTGCGCAAAAGCCGCCGAGGTTGCATCGCAAATGGTCAAGCCCGCGCGATTGGCAGGGATCATGTCGCCATGGGGCATCTTTACACCCGAGGTGGTGCCGTTCCATGTGAACACAACATCTGTGTCATAATCGACCGCGCCCATGTCAACGATCTGGCCATAATCGGCGTTCAGAACAGTCGCATCGAGTTTCAGTTGTTTGACAACATCACTGACCCACCCTGCACCGAAGCTTTCCCAAGCTACCATTGTGCAGGGGCGCGCACCCAAGAGCGACCACATGGCCATCTCAACCGCGCCTGTGTCAGAAGCGGGCACGATGCCAATGCGATAGTCAGCAGGCACGCCCAGAATTTCACGAGTCTGGTCAATCGCGGCAGCAAGCTTTGCCTTGCCAATCGCAGCACGGTGCGACCGACCCAAAGGGGCGTCAGCCAGTTTATCCAATGTCCAGACGGGGGGTTTGGCGCAGGGGCCAGACGAAAAACGCGGATTAGCCGGCCGCGTTGCCGGAGTGGTCAAAGCCATGATGTGATACCCTCACAGATATATGCCCCTCGTTGGGGAGGGGTGTCCCGCCTGCGCTGCTATACTTATGTCGCACGGCGCGCAAGTCGGAAAATACATCAAAAGAGTCGTAGTTGATGACCGGCGCAAACACCCAAGAGCGGAGATGCAGAGCGCAAAAATAAACAAGCAACCCAATGTCTTTAAATTGTGACAACCATATGTAAGATTTAATTTACAGGTTTTCCTTGCGCCAGCGGAGTATTTCGCGCTAAAGATGAGTGATAGATGCTTATTCACGCCTTGGGTGCAAAGTGGAAGATTTCTCACAAACACGCCAGTTCAGCCTCAAGGATTTTGTGCCTTTTCAAATGGCTGTCATCGCTAACGCCCTATTTCAGAACCTGATGCGGGATGCAGATTTACAGGTTCCAGAATGGCGCATCATGATGGCTTTGCCTGAGAATCAACCCTGTTCCTCGCATGATCTATGCATTTTGACCGCGATGGATGCTGCACGCGTCAGTCGCGCACAGCGCCGCCTCGAAGACCTCGATATGATCAATGTTTCGACCGATGCAGTGGATCGCCGCCGCTTGGTGGTGCGCCTGTCCGAAAAAGGGAATGAGGAAATCCGCCGCCTTCAAGCCGCCGCTCTAGAAGCCGAAACCGATCTTCTAGACCGCCTCGGCCCTGATGAACGCGCCCAATTGCGCACAGTCGTCACTGATCTGTACGCGCGCGGCTAATCGCCCAAGATTTGCTGCAACAGCCGCCCATCTGGCCGCTCTAATTCCTCGATCACATCGAAATGATGCAAGCCCGCGAGATGCATCGCTTCAATTTCAACACCAGCGCCGTGCCAAATATTCGCCAAAAGATCAATTTGACGGATGAATTCGGGCCGCTCATCGCCCCCCACGGCGGCAACGAATCGCGCCGTCTTTCGCGGCAGCAACAATGCGGGGCTTTCCCGCACGGCTTCCTCTAGGGTCAAACGCAGGTCTTGGTTGATCTCTGTGTTCAGCAGAGGGCGTAAATCATGCACGCCCGAGATTGACATCACCTGAACCACGCGAGCGGCGACTGTGTCGGGCAAAACGCCTTCGCACATCATGCGGGTGGCCAAATGCCCGCCTGCCGAATGGCCCGTGATTCGGATTGGCCCCTCCACCAAACCCGCGGCATGGCAAACAGCGCGCATCATTTCATCGGTGATTTGAGAAATCCGCGCCTCAGGTGCGAGCGTGTATGACGGCAGGGCCACCGCTTGCCCCGCGTCTCGCAGGGCGCGGGCCAAATGGCTAAATTCGCGCGGCGAGAACCGCCGCCAATAGCCACCATGAATAAAAATAGTCAGACCTTCGGGGGCGCCATCGGGCATGAATAGATCAAAATAATGGCGCGGGCCCGTCCCATAGTGATGCGTGACGGGCGGATAAGCCGCGCGAAAACTGGCTGCGGCCTCTGTCCAACGTGTGATGAACCCATCTGCATCAGGGATATAGGCCCCGTTTTGATAGGCATCATCGAAATCCGTAATCTTAACCATGGCCACCTCGTCTGCGTGATTTCGCCTCACTTTTGCACAGGATAAGAAATTGGCAAGGGCAAGCTCTAGTTGCGAGTTATTCGCAATTCCTTGACTTTTTGCGAATGATTATCAATATCATAATTGTGGCGGCAATGATGGCCCGCAAGGGCCTATGTCTTTCGATATTGGAGAAACCTTCATGCGTTTCCTACGCATTTTGACAGTGATGCTGCTGCCCTTTCTGGCCACCCCGGCTCTTGCGCAATCTGCACCCATCAAAGTGGTCGCTACCACAGGGATGATCGCAGATGCCGCCAATCAGATCGGAGGCGATTTAATCGAATTAAAGACCCTCATGGGTGCGGGCGTTGATCCGCATTCTTTTCGGCAAACCCGTTCGGATATTCTGGCATTAATGAATGCGGATCTGATCCTATGGAATGGGCTTTATCTTGAGGCGCAACTTGAGCCGCTCCTGCTTGATCTTGCGCAATCCCGCACTGTTGTCGCGGTGGCAGAGGCTATCCCACAGGACACATTGAGCAGTCATCCAGAGTATGAAGATCGATTTGACCCCCATGTCTGGATGGATCCGACCCTATGGCGTACAGTTGTTTTAGCAGTGCGCGACGCATTGAGCGCATCATATCCCGAAGGCGCGGCGATTTTCGAAGCGAATGCCGCACAGCATTTGGCCGAAATTGATCGCCTAGCCGCCTATGCCCAAAGCAGCCTCTCAAGCGTTCCCGAAGCAGCACGGGTTCTGGTCACAGCCCATGATGCCTTTGGCTATTTTGGCCGCGCTTTTGATTTCGAGGTTTTGGGCATCCAAGGTATCTCGACCGCATCAGAAGCAGGGCTTTTGCAAATCTCAACCTTGGTCGACACGCTGGTGGCGCGCCAGATTGGGGCCATTTTTGTAGAAAGCTCTGTATCTGACCGCAATATTCGCGCCCTCCAAGAAGGTGCGGCTGCCCAGGGTCACGCGGTCGCCATAGGGGGCGAGCTTTATTCAGACGCTATTGGGCCAGAAGGCAGCTATGAAGGCACCTATATCGGGATGTTGGATCATAACATCACCACCATCACCCGCGCCCTTGGGGGCACAGCCCCTGCAGGCGGAATGAATGGCGCGTTAACCCCTTAGCGGCAAGGAATTGGCCATGTTACGGCTTCATCAGAACGACCAACCCCTCGACCCGCAAAGCCCGCTGGCCATACGCGGCCTCAGCGTTAGCTATGGAGAAAAGCCCGCGCTTTTCTCGGTCGATCTCACGGTGGCACCCCGCTCGATGACGGCCATCATCGGGCCAAATGGCGCAGGCAAATCGACCTTACTTAAAGCGGCGCTCGGGGTCGTTCCGCGTCTCTCGGGGCAAGTGTCGATTTTCGGACGCGCACTGGCCTCTGAACGTCACCGCATTGCCTATGTGCCACAGCGCGCCAGTGTCGATTGGGATTTTCCTGCGAATGTGCGCGATGTGGTCTTAATGGGCCTTTATGGAAAAATAGGGCTTCTGCGCCGCATCCGCCGTGACGATCAGGCCATAGCCGAGGATGCTTTGGCACGGGTCGGGATGCAGGACTTTGCCCCTCGTCAAATCGGCCAATTGTCAGGTGGACAACAGCAGCGGGTCTTTCTGGCCCGCGCCTTGGCCCAGAATGCTGATCTTTACCTTTTGGATGAGCCTTTTGCAGGTGTAGATGCTGCGACCGAAGCGGCGATCATTGCCGTTCTCAAAAAGCTGAAAGATGCAGGCAAAACGGTTGTTGCGGTGCATCATGATCTATCAACTGTCACCGCATATTTTGACCATGTCGCGATGATCAACACACGCCTCATTACAGAAGGCCCTGTGGCCCAAGCCTTTACTACCGCACATTTGCAAGAGGCCTATGGCGGGCGATTGGCAACAGCGCAAATCGATCGATTGCGGGAAGCGGGTCACTATTAGACATGGGAATTATGGCCTTCACACTGACCTATAATGTCGCTTTGGTGATGTTTGGCGCGGGCGTTTTGGGCCTTGCCGCAGGGGTGACAGGAACATTTATGTTTCTGCGCAAACGCGCCTTGCTATCGGACGCGATCAGCCACGCCACCCTGCCTGGCCTCTGCGGGGGGTTTATGGTGATGGTCGCCTTGGGCGGAACTGGGCGCGCATTAGAGGGCTTATTGCTTGGCTCTACGATCAGCGCGGCACTTGGCCTATTGGCGGTTAATTTTCTGAAATCCCGAACAAGATTATCCGAGGACGCCGCAATTGGCGCGGTCTTGTCGAGCTTCTTTGGGTTGGGGGTCGTTATGTTGACCCTCATCCAAAACATGAGCGCTGGCCGCCAAGCAGGCCTCGACCAACTCTTACTCGGCTCAACCGCTGCAATGCTGCGTGAAGATGCTGAAATGATTGCAATCGGGGCCGCGTTGGTTTTCATGGTGGGCCTTGTTCTTCATCGGGCGATGACCCTCACGGCGTTCGATGAAAACTTTGCCCGCGCGTTGGGATTGAACGTGCCCCTGATTGATGCGGCGGCCATGGCATTGGTTTTAGCCGTAACCGTTGCGGGGTTGAAAATCGTGGGTCTGATCTTGATCGTTGCCTTGCTGATCATCCCCCCTGTCACCGCGCGTCTCTGGAGCAACCGCGCCGCCTATATCTGGCCCATTGCGGGCGCAATTGGCGGGTCATCGGGCCTGATTGGCGCGGGCCTTTCAAGCCTTGCCCCCGATTTGCCCACTGGCGCCATTATCGTTTTGGTGGCAGCCGGATTTTTTCTCATTTCGCTTTTGGTTGCGCCCGCACGCGGGGTCTTGGCCTCAGCGATGCGGCACCGCAAATTTCAACGCCGCGTTCATCGCAGACAGGGCTTGCTTGCCTTGGCCCAAGGCTATCGCATTCTGGAGCCCTATACCCGCAAGCTTTTACAGCGCGAAGGTTATGTGCGTGCCGATGGAGTGATGACCGAACGCGGCCAGTCTGCAGCCACAGCAGCACAGCGCGATGAGGCGCGTCTGGCCTATTTGCGCAGCAAACCCGATTATGCCGAATTTCTGTCGCGCCATGACGGGTTGAGCGACCTATCCCGCGCCTTCACCCGCGATGAGTTGGCCCATATCGACACAAGATTGGAGGACGCGTCATGAACGGCGCTGAATTCGTGCCCCTTTCGCTTCCGCCGATTCTCATCGGCATTTTGGCGGCAATCGCCTGCGCCCTGCCTGGAAATTTTCTGGTGCTGCGCAAGCAGGCTTTGATTGGCGATGCCATCAGCCATGTCGTTCTGCCAGGGATCGTGCTGGCCTTTTTGGTGACACAAGCCCTAGACGCTTGGGCGATGCTTTTGGGCGCAGGTGCTGCGGCCCTCTTCGCGGTCGTGATGATTGATGTGATCAAACGTGTCTCGCGCATTGAGGTGGGCGCAATCATGGGCGTGGTATTCACCACATTATTTGCGCTTGGTGTTTTACTTCTCGAGCAAAGCAGCGCGTCTTCAGTTCATTTGGATATCGAACACGCTCTGATGGGAAACCTTGAAAGCCTGATCTGGCTTGAGGCGCGGGGATGGGCCTCGCTGCTTGATCCTGTGGCGCTTGCGGCCCTGCCACCAGAACTGCCTCGTCTGGCCCTGACTTTGGCACTGATTATTGTGCTGTTGATCCTCTTTTGGCGGCCTTTGACCCTATCAACCTTTGATGAAGGCTATGCCGAAAGCCTTGGCTTACCCGTGCGCGCCATCAGTCTTGGCCTTGTGATGGTCGCGGCTTTGGCCGCCGTCACGGCCTTTGATGCCGTAGGCTCTATCATCGTGATCGCGATGTTCATATGCCCCGCCGCCGCCGCGCGTTTGATGACCGATCGTTTACGCAGTCAAATTTGGTGGAGCGTGGGTTTTGCCACGCTCTCGTCAAGTCTGGGATATGTTTTGGCGGGATATGGCCCGCTTTGGATCGGCCTCGAGAACTCCGTCAGCGCCGCGGGTATGATTGCAGCAGTTTCGGGATTGATCTTGGCGCTTACCGCCGTGTTCGGCCCAAAACGGCGCGCAGCCACCGCCTAAGCCTAAGACAGTTTGCCGCCGCTTTCCCGAGGCAGACAGTCGCTTTCACCCTTGAGTTGCAGGGCTCCAAAGGTTACACCGATCTCGCTTCGGTCTCAATGTTGGTGACAACATTGGGTGAAAAGGGAACGCGGTGTAAATCCGCGACTGCCCCCGCAACTGTAAGCGGCGAGTGCGATTGGCATATGCCACTGCGGCCCCAGATGGGCCACGGGAAGGCCCGATCAAACAATGACCCGCGAGTCAGGAGACCTGCCGAGGTGATCACCCTGTCCAAGCGCGGTGGGCGCAGCGGGCAACGGACAATTCCGTAGTGGTGGCACAAATCACCGTCTGCGGAAGGGCCAACCCTCCAATGACCATTCACTTTTGCGCAAGGCATGTGCCTTGCCACCCATTCGTAATTGGAGAGCAAAAATGCGCCCCTCTTCCACACTGAGCCTCGCCGCGCTGTGCGCAGGTCTCGCCGCCACACCCTTGGCCGCACAAAATGTATTCACCCTTGATGAATTGGTCTTTTCCGCAAGCCTCACCGATGTCGCGCGGGATCGGACGGGGGTTAGAGTGAGTCGCTTAACCGCGCGCGACTTGGCCAATGGCGGTCGTCTGCAATTCTCTGAATTTCTCGAAACGCTCGCCGGTGTCAACGTAACGCAATCAGGCCCCATCGGCACCAGCGCAACCCTCCGCATTCGTGGCTTGGACAGCAAATATATCCCTGTCCGGATCAATGGAATTGACGTGACGGATCCGTCCTCAACGCAGACGCAATTTGATTTTGGAAAGTTGACCTCTTCTGGAATCGCCTCGGCTGAGGTTCTTTACGGATCACAGTCTGCAATTCTTGGTTCTGGGGCCATTGGCGGCGCGGTTAACATCACGACAGTCGATGCGCCTGACGAAATTGGTAGCGAGATTGGTTACAATCTTGAGGTGGGCAGCTTCGAAACAATGCGCACAGGTTTGACTTATGGAACCCGATTTGAGCGCGGGTTCTTAGCCGTGAGCCTGAGCAATACAAATACAGAAGGCTATTCAGCCGCAGATGAGAACGCAGGCAACGCGGAGGCGGATGGATTTGAATCGACCGACTTGAGCCTGCGCGGCGAGTATCAGGCGACAGATACTCTAACATTTGGCGCCAGTGTTTTGGCGCAGAATGCCAATTTTGAATTTGACGCATCGGGCGGTGTTGGTGGGGACGCTGCACGTTTCAGCGAGTATGAACTGCTTGCAGCGCGTCTTTTTGCGCTCGCTGATTTTGGCAGCAGCACCCATGAATTTGGAATTGAAGCCTCGCGCACAACCCGCACTGATCCCTCTGCGCCCGCTGGACGGCGCTTCTTGTTTGAGGGGCAGCGCGAGAAACTAACCTATTTGGGGGTGCAATCGCTAGACAATGGTGACACGATCAGCATTGGCGCGGAGGCCATGACGGAGCGGTATTTTTCTACCGATAATACAAGCCCCATCCACGCCGATTACGAAAGCAATTCTGTTTTTACAGAATGGCTCACCTCACCCCTGACAGACCTTGATATCTCAATCTCTGCGCGGTTGACCGACAATTCCGACTATGGGTCAAAAACCACTGGTCGCGTTGCGATTGCATGGCAAGCGGGCCCATCAAGCCTTCTGCGCGCCTCCCTTAGCACGGGGTTCCGCGCACCTTCATTAAACGAGCTATATGGGCCATTTGGCGCGAACGCCGCCTTGCAGCCAGAAACCAGCCAATCCGCTGAAATCGGATTTGAACACGTCATAGGCAGAATAACCTTTGAAGCAGGGCTGTTTCAGACCCGCATTACGGATTTGATCCAATATACCACAGGTTATAACCAAGTGCCTGGAACAAGTCGCACCGATGGGTATCAGTTGGGCCTCTCTTACATCTTCCTGAATGATGCAAAAATTGATCTGAATTATACATCCACAGATGCCCGCGCGGCAGATGGCGCAAGGCTCGCCCGCGTGCCGCGCCATGATGTATCGTTGAGCGCGTCCACGCCCTTGGGGCAACGAACCACTGCGGGCCTGTCGCTGCAATCAGTCTCTGATCGCCTTGATACGACAACACCGCTTGAAGACTACACAGTTCTCAACGCCAACCTGACCTACACCTTGGCCAATGGTGCTGATCTGTTCATGCGCATTGATAACCTAACAGATGAGCAATACCAAACCACCCGCGGTTACGGCACATCCGACCGCGCATTTTATATCGGGGTTCGTGGCACGTTTTAGGCTCATATCGCTTTGCATGGCGGCGCTGATGGTTACCAGTGCCGCCGATGCCCAAACCGCACCTTTGCGTGTGGTGTCTATGAACCTTTGCACCGATCAACTGGCCATGATGCTTGCCGATGAGGGGCAGTTGATCTCGGTGTCCGATATTGCGACCGATCCCAATATGTCACCTATGGCAGGGGCGGCGCGGGCCTATCCCATCAACCACGGGCAGGCAGAGGAAATCTTCCTCATGCGCCCTGATCTGGTCGTGGCGGGGCGATATTCCGATCCTGTGGTCTTGGATATGCTGCGCCGCCTTGGCATTGCCACAGTGCAGATTGATATTGTCTCCAATCTTGATCAGGTCAGTGACCGCATTCGCGAGATGGGGGAAATTCTTCACCAAACCGCCCGCGCGGGCGAGTTGGCAGATGCATTCGAGGCAGATTTGACACGATTACGCGCGGCGCCGACTGGCCCGCGTGCAGCGTTTTACTACCCCAACAGCTATAGCCTTGGCACAGGCACGCTCAGCCATGAAATCATCACGATTGCAGGGTTTCGTCACATTGCCGAAGAAATGGGGCGCAGCCGATCAGGGCGGCTTGATCTGGAATTGTTAACATTGGCGCAGCCCGATCTGCTCATCCATGCCGAGCTTTATTCAGGCAACTCCCGTTCCGAAGAGGTCATGTCACATCCCGCCCTCGCCCATCTTGGCGCGATGCGCACGCAATCCAATGCGGATTGGGTCTGTGGCACCCCTGTCGTCCTGCGCGCGATCCAAGATTTGCGCGCCCTTCGCGCGAGGATGGAGGGATGAGCGGGGTGTCGCAAAAACTGCTTTTCACAGGTCTTGGCCTGATGATGGGGCTTTTGACTTTGGCCTCGCTCTTGATCGGCCCCGCTGGGTTTTCTATTGCCGACAGCCTTTCCGCGCTCTTCGGCGACACAGGCGATGCTGTCAGCCTTGTGATGCAAGAAATCCGCCTGCCGCGTGCCTTACTTGCGATCATGGTTGGGATAAGTTTGGGGCTCTCAGGGGCGGCCTTGCAGGGCTATCTGCGCAATCCATTGGCCGAACCTGGATTGATCGGTGTATCCTCCTCGGCCGCACTGGGGGCAGTGGTCACCTTACAAACGGGTCTGGCCGCACAGATGATGTTTGCTTTGCCGTTTTTTGGGCTCTTCGGGGCAGGCGTTGCCGTGGTGCTGCTGCTGCTTTTGGCGGGGCCACGGGGTGGGTCACTTACCCTTATCCTTGCAGGGATCGCAATCAGCGCGTTGGCTGCGGCCCTGACGTCACTTGTGTTGAACCTGTCGCCAAACCCTTTTGCAACGTCCGAAATCGTCTTTTGGATGTTGGGATCATTGGCAGATCGCAGCTTTTCTCATATCACCATTGCCCTGCCCTTTATGGTGGTGGGATGGATATTGATCTTGTCCACGTCACGCGGGTTAGATGCGTTGATCTTGGGCGAAGATGCGGCCGCATCCTTAGGGATCAACCTGACCCGCTTGCGGTGGGTTTTGGTTTTAGGGGTCGCGGCCTGCACAGGGGCGGCGACATCCGTGGTTGGGGCGATTGGATTTGTCGGGCTCGTTGTCCCGCATATTCTTAGGCCATTTGTGGGCGCACGCCCCTCACGGCTTTTGCCCGCATCGGCGCTTGGGGGCGCGGCACTTGTCTTGGCAGCAGATATCGCCGCGCGCATTATCCTGCCCGATCGTGACCTAAAATTGGGTGTGGTCATGGCCATCATCGGCGCGCCCGTTTTCCTGCATTTGATCTATCGCACAAGGCGGGCCGAGCTATGACCACATCATGTCTCAGCTTGCAGGATTTTACTGTCTATCGCGGGGAATGCCCTGTTGTGGATCAGATCAGCACTGAATTGCGGGCAGGCGATTTGGTTGGCCTGATTGGCCCCAATGGCGCAGGAAAGACCACCTTGATGCGTGGCGCGCTTGGACTTTTGCCGCATCAAGGCCACTCATCGCTGAGCGCATTGCCAGTCAATGCGCGCGCCCGTGCTGTCGCATGGCTGCCGCAAACCCGCGAAATTGCATGGCCTGTATCAGTGGAAACCTTGGTTATGCTGGGCCGCGTTCCACATTTAGGCGCGGGGCAATCCCCACGGGCCGAAGATCACGCCGCCGTCTCTGACGCCTTGGCCGCAATGGATTTGACGGGGTTTGCCACCCGCCCTGCCACGGCCCTGTCAGGCGGTGAGCAGGCGCGCGTGCTTATGGCGCGGGCACTTGCACAAAACTGCCCGCTGATCATGGCCGATGAACCCGTTGCAGGGCTTGATCCGCGTCACCAGATTGCCACGCTGGCGCATCTGCAAAGCCTGACGCAAAGCGGCAAGGCCGCGCTGGTCTCGCTGCATGATCTGGGCCTTGCGGCGCGGTTTTGTGATCGATTGATCCTGATGGATCGCGGCCAAAAAATTGCAGAAGGCCCGCCCGAGGAAGTGTTGACCGAAGATCATCTTCGCCGCGTTTTCGGCATCACTGCGCATATCACCCGATCAGAACAGGGCCTGATCTTTCAAGCCTTGGAGGTTGTCGAATGACCGCGACCCTGACTCATCCATGGCTGATTTGGCATCTCGGCAAACCGCATGCCTGTCTCAGCTTTGCCCCCTATCGGGGCGGTTTCGTCTCTGCCCAACAGATTGCGTGGCGCGAGGTGCGCAATGCAGATTTGCAGCCCGATTTTGATGTGATCTCGTGGTTGGAGGGCCAAGTTGACGAGAGACTTGACCAAGCGGATCAGGCAATCGCGATGCTGACATCGCGCGATATCCACTTTCACCATTTTGACACGGCAGTGGTTGGTCAGACAAAAGCAGAGGCATTGGTGACCCTTGGCCTGTCAAATGCCGAACGCATCGGCCATCGCCGCCTTGCCCACCCCGAGGAGTATGGCACGATCAACATTGCTGCCCGTCTTAATCAGTGCCTGAGTGAAACCGCGATGATTGAAGCACTGACCATCATGGCCGAGGCGCGCACAGCCGCCGTCATGGAGGCGCGCTATGAGGTCATGGTCAGCGGCGCGCCCGTCATTGCCACAGGAACAGGCACGGATTGCCTGACCTTGGCCTGCGTCCAAGGCGAAGATCGGCACCACGCCTATGCAGGACTGCACACAGAAATCGGTCACGCATTGGGACGCGTGGTTTATGATACCGTGCGGACAGCCTGCGACACCTATCTCAGCGAAGAGGCAACGGCATGATCGAATTACTTCTCAAAGGCGGCCCAATCCTTATGTTGATTGCAGCGCTTTCGGTGGTCAGCCTTGCTGTGATCCTGTGGAAGATCAGTCAGCTTTTGCGCCTTGGCGCGCTTCGCTCAGGGCAAAACACCGATGCGGCAATCTCGCAGTGGTGCGCAGGTGAGGATTTCAGCGTCGTGCTTGCGGCGCGTAGCGGGATGCGCGCAGAATTTGCCCGTGATGCGATCCGCCTGCGCGAAAGCCCCGACTGGGATGAAAGCAGCCGAAAGGAAGAAATTGCCCGCATCGCCCGCGCGCGGCTTCAAGAGATCAGCGCAGGGTTGCGTGCCTTGGAACTGGTTGTGACGATTGCGCCACTTTTGGGCCTGTTGGGCACGGTTTTGGGCATGATTGACGCGTTCCAAGCCCTTCAGCTTGAGGGCGGGAATGCCGACCCTGCCACGCTTGCAGGGGGGATTTGGGCCGCCCTTTTAACCACCGCCGCAGGCATGGCCGTGGCGATCCCAGTTGCGATGTGCCTGACATGGTTCGACACGATCCATGACAAAATGCGCCACAGCTTTGAAGATATCGCCACGCGTATTTTTGCAATCAAAGGCCCAGCGGCATGAGGTTAGACTTTCACCAACCCCGCATCGGCAGACGCAAGGCTAGCCTTGCGCCGATGATTGATGTGGTGTTCCTGTTGTTGATTTTTTTCATGCTCGCCGCACAAATGGGCCGCGACAGCACCGTATCGATGCGTCCCGCCGCGCCCACCGCAAGCACCACCATGATTTATGAAGGCCCGCCGCGTTTGGTTACACTCGGGGCCGATCATCTAATGCTCAATGGGCAGGTCATAGATGCCGCTGATCTCATCCCCGCATTGCACAACCTGATCCAAGAAGATGGATCAGAAGCCGCACAAAAAATCATTCTGCGTCCTGAGGCGGGTGCAACGGTTCAACAGTTGTTATCCTTGATGGCTGCGTTGCGGGCGGGCGGTTTAGACAATCTTGCGGTGATTGAATGAGACTTGACCCCGCACAAGGCCGCAGCAGACGACACTTGGCCGATCTTGATATGGTGCCGATGATCAATGTCGTCTTTTTGCTTTTGATCTTCTTTCTCACCAGCGCAACCTTACGCGCCAAGCCGCCTGTGGAACTGACCCTGCCCGTGTCACCCTTAGCCGAAGCATCAGATCCCGCGCGCGAGGCGGTGCTGTATATCGCGGCGGATGGTTTGTGGCACTATGGTGCCGAACAGGGCCGCGCGGCTGTGTTGGCGGAACTTCGGTCGGCTCTGTTACGGGGCGCAGAGACTGAATTTACCCTGAAACTTGCGCTGGATGCCACCTTACCCGCCCAAGATCTGGCGCGCGCTTTGGCAGATTTTGCCGCGATTGGTGTGGGGCGTGTCGACCTCATCACCCGCGCAGGGGGTGCCCTATGATCCGACTTGGCGCGCAAATATTTGGGTTTCTTACCCTATCGCTTGGGCTGCATCTGGGTGCTGCTACTTGGATTGGCGCAGGGGCGCCGCAAAACATGGTCGGGGATGAAGCGGCAGGCGATCACGGGCATGCGCAACTGTCGCTTTCGGCGGCCCCGCAAGATTTGGCGGCCCTTGTTGATCAATGGTCACGGCCGCCCGAACTCAGCCAAGTCATACCGGACGTTCCACCGATGGCTGCCCCACTTGCGCCCATGCGCCCAGAAATTGCACCGCTTGCACCGCCAAACCTGACCGAAAGCCGTCCTGAGTTGGCACCGCAACTGCAAGAGGCGGCACCCGCGCTAGAACCTGAGGTTCCAAACGCGCCAACGCCCACCGCCCCCGCACCGCGCCCTGCAACACGCGCAAGCGGTGGGGCCGAGGCCGCACCAACCACCACAACCGCCGTCACAAACAGCGAAGATCAGGATGTGATCATGCGCTTGATGTCCCATTGGGGCAGCGGAATTTTACGTCAATTAGAACGCAGCCCCAGCCGCCCACGCGGGCGCGGCGCAGCAACCTTGCGGCTTGTGATTGATGCCGATGGCCGCCTTCATGATGTTCGAATTCTGGCGGGCACGGGCCAAGCTGATTTGGACACAGCCCTCTTAGCTTTTGTGGCAGAGGCAAGCCCATATCCACCCGCACCAGACGGGATTCGCGCCGCACGATATAATTTCGATCTGCCCTTGCGCCTGCGCTAGCCCGCCGCGCTGTGCAACGGGGCAAAACGGCCTATGTTTTGTCACGACAGCTCACGGGTGAATTATGCTATTAGAACTGCGCAATGTCTCAAAATCCTTTGAGAGCGGTGAAGGTCAGGTCACTGTCTTGAACGACCTGTCCTTACAACTGAGCGCAGGCCAGAGCCTTGCATTGACGGGGGAAAGCGGGGCGGGAAAGTCTACCCTGCTTCACTTGGTGGCAGGTCTAGAACGGCCCGATCACGGCGAAATTCTGATCAAGGGCCAAGATATTACGAAATTGGATGATGGGGGCTTGGCCGCCATTCGGCGTCAGTCGATTGGTCTGGTCTTTCAACAGTTCAACCTGATCCCCGCTTTGACCATTGGTGACAACCTTTCCTTCCAAGCGCGGCTCGCGGGTCGATATGATCGCGATTGGATCGCGCATCTATCACAAAACCTAGGCTTAGAGACGCTTTTGGCGCGCTATCCAGAGGAGATTTCAGGCGGACAACAACAGCGCGTTGCCGTTGGCCGTGCCTTGGCACTTCGCCCTGACCTTATCCTTGCGGATGAGCCAACGGGAAACCTTGACGAAGAAAATGGCCAAACGGTGCTATCACTTTTTTTACGACTGATCGCAGAAAGCGGGGCGGGTCTTTTGATGGTCACCCATTCGGCGCGCATTGCCGCCGCCTGCGAGACGCGCCGACATCTCTCACGCGGGCAGTTGCAGGCATTCGATCCATGAACCACGCCTTGATCCTGACCACCCTATCGGCGCTTTTGAGCCATTGGCGCAGACATCCTTTGCAGGTTTTTGCGCTGATTGCGGGGCTTGCACTGGCAACGGCACTGTGGTCGGGGGTTCAGGCCCTCAACGCTGAAGCGCGCGCAAGCTATGCCCGCGCCGCGAATTTATTGGGACAAGATCAATTTGACCGCATCTTGCGCCAAGATGGCAGCGCTATGGATCAAGCGATCTTTTCCGAATTGCGCCGCGCGGGCTATCTTGTTTCACCGCTTCTTGAGGCACGGCTTGGCTCTGGCCCAAATGCTTTACGTGTGCTTGGGATTGACCCTCTAACCTTGCCAGTCGCAGCACTTCCCGAACGCCTGCAATCTGGCAGCATCCCCGTGACGGATATTCTTCTGGGCGGTCAGGTGTTGATGACATCAGACACGGCATCCCGCGGCCTGCCCCCTGATTTGACCGAGCACGCGCGCACAATCTTGGGCAATGCCGGCTATGATGACACGCTCGCAACGGGCTTGGTCATCGGCGACATCGCAACAATCGCACAGCTTGTGGGTGAGATGGGGCCAACCGCGTTGATTGTCTCAGCACCCCAGCCTTTTGGCCTTGCGCAGATTGACACTTGGCTTGCCTCACGCGGTGACTTGATCCTTCAGCAGGCCGAAACCAGCAATGATCTGGCACGCCTGACAGATAGCTTTCATCTCAACCTAACGGCCTTTGGCTTTCTTGCCTTTGCTGTGGGTTTGTTCATCACCCACGCCACCATTGGTCTGGCCTTCGAGCAACGCCGCACAAGCCTGAGGGCCTTGCGCGCGCTTGGCGTGCCATTAGGTGGGTTAATTGTGCTCTTGGCTGGAGAACTTGGGGTTTTCGCACTTGTGTCAGGCATCCTTGGTCTTGGTTTAGGGTATGGTTTGGCAGCAACTCTTTTGCCAGAGGTTTCCGCAAGCCTTCGGGGGCTATACGGCGCCGATATCGGCGCAGTGCTGCAATTTGATCCGATGTGGGCCGTTGCTGCCCTAGCCATGTCCGTGATCGGGGCCGCGATTGCGGGGGCATCTGCGCTTTGGCGGGTGGCTCGCTTGCCGATCTTGCGATCAGCGACACCGAATTCATGGGCACAAACCAGTGCCGCCTTACGCCTTATCCAAGCCCTTTTAGGCCTAGGCCTTTTGGTCCTATCTGGCCTTGTTGTGATCTTTGGCAGCGGCCTGATGATGGGGTTTATCGGTTTGGCTGCGCTCTTATTGGGGGGTGCTTTGGTTTTGCCCTTTGGCCTATCGGTGCTTTTGGCGGGCATCGCAACACGGGTCAGGGCCCCGTTTATGCACTGGGCCTTAGCTGATATGCGTATGTCTTTGCCTGCCTTATCCCTATCTTTGATGGCGCTTTTATTGGCGCTTTCAACGAATATTGGCGTATCCACCATGGTTGGCTCGTTTCGAGCAACCTTTACAGGCTGGTTGGATCAACGGCTTGCGTCCGAGCTGTATTTGACCACCGCTTCACCCGAACAAGCAGCGCGTATCACCGACTATCTTACACCGCGTGTTGACGCGATTTTGCCCTTCGCCCTAACAGATATGCGATTTGGAGGATTGCCCGCCGAATTGCATGGGCTGGTGGATCACGCCACATATCGGGATCACTGGCCATTTCTCGAGGCCCTGCCTGACGCGTGGTCACAGATGGCCGAAGGTCAAGCTGTTGTGATCAACGAACAACTCGCCCGCCGCGAAAGGTTGGAGCTGGGTCAAGATTTTGATGTAACCCCAAGCCTCACCCTGCCAATCCTTGGGATTTATTCAGATTATGGAAACCCCGAGGGGCAGGCGATCATTGGACTTGATCTGTTTAAGACGCTCTTCCCCGAATCCCCGCCTTTGCGCTTTGCGCTGCGCACTGATCCTGCAACGGTCACAGATTTAGCGGCAGACATCACAGAGGCTACAGGCCTCTCTCCGCAATCCATGATCAATCAAGCGGCGGTGAAAGACATCTCGCTACAGGTGTTCGAACAAACTTTTCAAGTGACCTACGCGCTGAATGCGCTGACCCTTGGGGTCGCAGGGTTCGCCATGTTCACAAGCCTCTTGACCCTGTCTGAAATGCGTCTTGCGCAAATAGCTCCGATCTGGGCTGCAGGACAACGGCGGCGGAACCTTGCCTGGGCCGAATTTTTGCGGGTTATCGCCTTTGCCAGCTTCTGCGCCATTTTTGCGCTGCCTTTGGGTTTTGCTTTGGCACATTACCTTTTGGCCATCATCAATGTTGAGGCCTTTGGATGGCGCCTGCCACTGCAAGTCTTTCCTGCGGATCTGATCAAACTATGCGCTTTGGCGGCAGCGGCTGCGGCGATTGCCGCCCTATGGCCCGCATGGCAATTGGCGCGTCTCTCACCCCAGCGATTGCTTGGACTATTCGCCCATGAACGCTAGGTCGCTACTTGCATTGGTTTTTATATGGATTGCCCCTGTCGCCCATGCTCAGGGTTTCGCGGGGCTTGGCCTCAGCGCCGAAGGATATGCGGCGGTCGATCCGAACCGACCGATCACATTTCCACAGGATCACACGGCTCACCCCGATTATCGAATCGAGTGGTGGTATCTGACCGCCAATCTAACCGATGCCGCAGGAAACCCGCTTGGGGCGCAATGGACTGTGTTTCGCAATGCAACCCGCCCCGCTGATGGTCAAATCAATGCGTGGGAAGACGGGCAAATCTGGCTCGGCCATGCCGCTGTCACCCTGCCTGATCAGCATTACCACAGCGAACGCTATGCCCGTGGTGGCACGGGCCAAGCGGGGGCATTACTAACCAAAAATCTGCTTGAGGTCTGGATTGATGATTGGGGGTTACAGTCTCTAAACACTGCATCAGAGACCGATGCACTTGACCAGATCATTGTCAGCGCGCGCGGCGACACATTCGCATATGACCTCACCCTCACGCCTCATGGCCCGCTGGTGCGCCATGGGATGAATGGGTTTTCGGTGAAATCGAATGAAGGTCAGGCAAGCTATTACTACTCTCAACCGTTTTACGAGGTCAGCGGAACCATCACCTTGCCCGATGGGGCACGGCAAGTGTCAGGACAAGCATGGCTTGATCGCGAATGGTCATCGCAACCATTGGCAGCGGATCAAGCGGGATGGGATTGGGTGTCGCTTCATTTTGAAACGGGTGAAAAGCTCATGGGTTTCTCATTGCGCAGCCGCGATGAGACCCGATTTACCTCGGCCACATGGATCTCGGCAAATGGCCAACCCACCGCTTATGGTGATGGCGCACTCCGCATTACGCCTATTGTGACACATGAGGTGGCAGGGCGGGTTTTGCCTGTCGGGTGGCACATCACCCTGCCAGAACAGGGTCTAGATATCCGCACGAACGCGCTCAATCCCGATGCATGGATGGGCGGAACAATCCCCTACTGGGAGGGGCCTATTTTTAGCACAGGCAGCCATCTAGGGCGCGGATATATGGAGATGACGGGGTATTAACCCGCCTGAGACAGCGGGAAGCTGGCTGCCAGCGCCCAAGCCAAAGACAGCCCAAGCGCCAAACCCATGCCAATAACTGCCGCCTGTCCCCGCCCCAATCGGCCATAGACAAAGCCAAAACTGGCATAAAACAATAGGATCACAGGCAAGATCAGGATCAAAAACAACATCCGATCAAAATCCAATGCGACCGCAAGGCCAAGCGATGCCAAAAAGGCAAAACGCACCAAAATCCGTTTCCATATCGGCGCGCGGGCGGCGGAAATCAGCGCCGCATCCGCAATCATCGCCGGCAATGCGCCGATTAAAATCATCACAAATGGCAGCAGGCGTGCGCCTCCTGCCCAAAAACTGCCGACATAGCGATCCAGATAAAGACCCATAAGACCAAGTGCGACAGCGCCAAACCCGATCCCAATCCACAGGCTGCGCAAAACCCGGCGCGGGGTTGGAAAAATCACCGAACCATGACCTGTGATCAACAAAATCGCAATCGCAACCCCCCCATAAAGGGCAATGTGCAGCGCAAGGTAATCGGCAACAATGACAGGCAAAAATGGCAGAGATGCCCCCCGTAAAACCACAGGCGTTATCAGGGCGGGCAGAAGCGCCGCCAACCAAAAGGCGCGCGGCGCAATTGGCAAAACCCGCCTTGCTTTTCCGCCAAATCCCAATGTCGCAAGCCCACCGAGGGCCATCACAATCCCCGCAAACCCGCCCAAAATTATTGCACCATAGGGCGCGATAGAGGGCGGGCTTGCGCGGGTGATGCCAAATTCTGCATCATACCACGCAATCACCTCGGCAATGGCCGCGCGGGAATAGAGAATGCCGACATGCTCGGTCATCGGCGCAACAAGGGCCGCGCGGGCAAAACCTGTCACATCGCGAATGCGATCACCTTCGCTTGCGCCGATTTGTTGCATCACCGATTGCGCCGCCGCGCGCAATCCTGCCTCCCATTGGCCATTGATCATCAGGAGCGAGCGCGGCTCGCCAGGCGTAATCGCCAAGGAAAAGACCGATAATGCAGCGGTGGTCGCAACACGCGGATCCTCTATCGCTTGGCGGATGATGATATCACTGGCCATCGAATGGCCCAAATAGGCCAGCCCGTTTGCCTGCCCGACCGCGTCAATGGCGCGATCCGTGACGCGGGCCAGTTCCTCTATCAAATAACGGGTTGTGCCATCTATCGCGGTGACATCGCCGCGCATCGGTTGGCGATTGCGGCCATGCCCCTCAAAATCGAAGCTAAAGGTCACGTAACCCGCTTTGGCCAAAGATATTTGGTAGGCCTGCATCAGTTGGCGTGACCCTGCAAAACCATGCGCAATTATAATGACCGGCCCGGTGGATGCAGGGCGCTGCATCCAAGTCACTGGGGTGTCACCCCATAGCATCTGCTGCTGCACGATATCTGCGCGATCCCGCTCGAGGACGATCACGGCGCTCAATGCGAGAAGCGCGCCCAGTATCAGTCCAATCACAGCGCGGATCATGCCAAATCTGCCCCTTACCAAGCCAATCTTTGGCCCAAGCTAACGCAAAATTGCCGCTTGCGCACCCAAAGTGATTGTTGACTGGCCAAGACCAAGGACATTTCCTATAGGATCAATGGACTTTCGCCATATCCCCAAAGGGACAAAGCCATGTTTGTTGTCACATTAATCACCAATCCCGCAATCCATTTGGAACCAGAATTGGTGGCAAGCCTCCGCAATGCATTGGGCGGCGGTGATGCTGTGTGGCTGAACCCAAACACAGCGGCAGAATTCACTATTTCGCAAGCGCTCACCAATTTCGAAGACATCTGGGCCAGCCTTCAGGTCGAAGGTGTGGATATGGTTTTGCAACCCCAAGAAGGGCGGCGCAAGAAAATGCTGCTGGCGGATATGGATTCGACCATGATCCGCCAAGAATGCATTGATGAATTGGCCGCCGAGGCGGGTGTTGGCCCGCGCGTGGCCCAGATTACCGCCCGCGCGATGAATGGCGAATTGGATTTCGAAGGCGCGCTTCGCGAACGTGTGAGCCTGCTCAAGGGCCTCGATGTCGCGGTGATCAACCATGTTTTCGAAAAGCGCATTCACCTTATGCCGGGCGGCCCCGTTCTTTTGGCTACTATGAAGGCAAATGGGGCCTATGCCGCGCTTGTATCTGGGGGGTTTACGGCCTTCACGGCGGCCATTGCAGATAGGCTTGGGTTTGACGAACACCGCGCAAACACGCTTTGCGTCGAAGGCGGTCAGCTGACAGGCAAGGTGACTGATCCAATCTTGGGACGCGAGGCCAAAGTGGAGGCCTTGAATGACATCACAGCACGGCTTGGGATTACCCCTGCCGATGTCTTGGCGGTCGGCGATGGAGCAAATGATTTGGGGATGCTGCAACTTGCAGGGGCGGGGGTCGCATTACACGCGAAACCTACAGTGCAAGCGCAAGCCAAGCATCGGATCAATCACGGTGATCTAACGGCGCTTCTTTACATGCAAGGCTACGCCGCAACAGATTTTATCAAGGCCTAAAGTAAAACCGCGCGCAAATCTCTTTGCGCGCGGTTTTTTGGATTATTCAGCAGGCACAGCCGCCGCTTCAAGGCTGATCGGATGGGCCAGCTTATTGAGCATTTCCTTGGGGCAAACCTGCAAGAAGTTTGCCTTCTCACTCTCCCAATTCTTAAGGATCATATCCGCTTTCTGCGAGGCCGTTTCCGCATGATGGCGGGTGATCAGTTCAAGCAACTGCTCTTCCCAATGTGCGACTGTGACGGGGCAAGTCACCAATGTCTCAAAGTTCATATTGATCAAAGCCTCGCCACTTGGGTCATAGAGATAGGCCATACCGCCCGTCATACCCGCGCCGAAATTGGCCCCAATTGACCCAAGGATCACGGCAACGCCGCCTGTCATATATTCACACCCGTTCGAGCCACAGCCCTCAACCACGACTTTGGCGCCTGAGTTACGCACCGCAAAGCGCTCACCCGCGCGACCCGCTGCAAAGAGATAGCCATCGGTGGCGCCATAAAGAACAGTGTTGCCGATAATGACGTTTTCAGAGGCCTTCAGAGGGCTGACTTGAGCGGGTTTCACGACAATCGTGCCACCCGACAGGCCCTTACCCACATAGTCATTGGCATCACCCGACACCTCAAGTTTCAGTCCGGGCGCTGCAAAGGCCCCTAAGGACTGCCCTGCCGAACCCTCCAATTTCACCGTCAGGTGATTTGGTTGAAGGCTGTTGCGCATCCCGAATTTCTGCACGATGTGGCTAGATGTCCGCGTGCCAATGGTGCGTAGCGTGTTCTGCACAGCGTAGGACAGTTGCATCTTTTCGCCATCTTGCAAAAAGCGCGCTGCATCCGCCACGATCTGTGCGTCCAACGTATCAGGCACAGAGTTGCGCGGCTTATTGCGATCATAAACAATCTTATCCGCCCCATCGACTGTGATCAGCATGGGGTTAAGATCAAGATCATCAAGATGCGCCGAACCACGGCTGACCTGTGTCAACAAATCGGCGCGGCCAATGACGTCATCAAGACTGCGCGCGCCAATCTCTGCCAGAACCTCGCGCACTTCTTGCGCGTAGAAGGTGATCAGATTGACAACCTTATCTGCGTTTCCTGTGAATTTAGCGCGCAAGCTTTCGTCTTGCGTGCAAACGCCCACGGGGCAGGTGTTCGACTGGCACTGGCGCACCATGATACATCCCATGGCAATCAACGCAGCCGTGCCGATACCATATTCCTCGGCCCCCATCATGGCTGCCATGACAATGTCACGACCTGTGCGCAGGCCACCATCGGTGCGCAAGGTGATTCGGTCGCGCAGGTTGTTCATCGACAAGACCTGATGCGCCTCGGTCAGGCCCATCTCCCATGGCAGACCCGCATATTTGATCGAGGTCGCGGGGCTTGCACCCGTTCCACCATTGTGGCCTGAGATTAGGATGACATCCGCCTTTGCCTTGGCGACACCCGCCGCAATCGTGCCAACGCCCGATGAGGCCACCAATTTCACGGTGACTTTCGCGCGGGGGTTGATCTGCTTGAGGTCATAGATCAGCTGCGCCAGATCTTCGATGGAATAGATATCGTGATGCGGCGGCGGCGAGATCAGCGTCACACCTTTGGTCGAGTGACGAAGGCGCGCAATCAAATCTGTCACCTTCATACCAGGCAACTGACCGCCTTCACCCGGCTTGGCACCTTGTGCGACCTTGATCTCCAACTCCTCGCAATGGTTCAGATATTCCGCTGTAACGCCAAAGCGGCCCGATGCGACCTGTTTGATCTTGGCGCTTGGGTTGTCGCCATTGGGCTCTGGTGTGAAATGTGCGGGATCTTCACCGCCTTCACCACTATCGGATTTCGCGCCAATACGATTCATCGCTACGTTGAGCGTCTTATGGGCCTCGGGGCTAAGCGCCCCAAGGCTCATGCCCGGCGTGACAAAGCGCTTGCGGATTGAGGTGATGGATTCCACTTCTTCAATCGCAAGGGGCTGACCCAAAGGCTTAATGTCCAACAAGTCACGCAAATGAATGGGCGGGTTGGCGCGCATCTTGGCGGAATATTGTTTCCACAATTCAAACGAGGCTTTGTTGCAGGCCATCTGCATCATATGCATCGACTGCGCTTCCCAAGCGTGGGTTTCCCCCGAACGGCGGGATTTATAGAAACCGCCAATTGGAAGGATTCCATCGCCCTGCAACCAACCAAGCGCGTGGACTTCTTCACATTTTTTCTGAAGGCCCGAAACGCCAATGCCCGAAATGCGGCTCGTCATGCCGGGGAAATATTCCGCAACCATGGCGCGGCTCAGACCCACAGCCTCGAAGTTCAAACCACCACGATATGAGGAAATCACTGAAATCCCCATTTTGGCCATGATTTTCAACAAGCCTTGGTCAATCGCGTTGCGATAGCGTGCGACCGCTTCGGTCAAAGTGCCCTCCAACAGACCGCGCTCAATGCGATCCGCCAGCGAATCCTCTGCCAAATAGGCGTTCACTGTAGTTGCCCCACAACCCACCAGAACCGCAAAATAATGCGGGTCAATGCATTCCGCTGATCGGATGTTGAGCGAGCAGAATGTGCGCAAACCCTTGCGCGTCAGCCACGAATGCACCGCGCTTGTCGCCAAGATGATTGGCATCGCGACTTTTTCTGCGCTTTGGAACCGGTCGGTCAACACGATATGCGCAGCACCCGAACGCACTGCATCCTCGGCCTCTTGGCGGATTCGCTCCAGCCCATCACGCAAGCCATTTTTATCCGCACCCGCAGCAAAGGTCGCGTCAATCGTCACCACGGCATAGCCGAAATGCTTTACCATCGCGTCAAATTGCGCATTGCCCACGAAAGGACTGTCGAGAACCAAAATCTCGGTTTGGCTGCTATCTTCGTCCAACACATTCTTCAGGTTGCCGAAGCGCGTCTTAAGGCTCATCACCCGATATTCGCGCAAACTGTCAATCGGGGGGTTCGTCACCTGACTGAAATTCTGGCGGAAGAAGTGGCTCAATGGGCGATATTTCTTCGACAAAACCGCGCTTGGCGTATCATCGCCCATAGAGGCCAAGGCCTCTTTGCCATCTTCGGCCATTGGTGCAAGGATATGTTCCAATTCCTCAATCGTATAGCCCGCAGCCACCTGACGGCGGCGCAGATCTTCGCCTGAGAAAATCGCCGTTTCTGTAAGCCCTTCGGTTTCCTTGGCCAAATCCGTGATCTTGCCGACCCAGTCGCCAAACGGGCGCGCCGCAGCCAAGGCATCCTTGATCTCGGTATCGTGGAATAGCTTTTGCGTTTCCATATCGACCGCAATCATCTGACCAGGCCCAAGCGCGCCTTTTTCGATCACGCGCGCCTCGTCAACGGGCACCATACCTGCCTCGGAGCCCGCAATCAGCATCCCATCGCCCGTCACCACATAGCGCATTGGACGCAGACCGTTTCGGTCAAGACCCGCACAAACCCAACGTCCATCGGTCATTGCAAGGGCGGCGGGGCCATCCCATGGCTCCATCACCGAATTGCAATAGGAATACATATCCTGCCATGCCTGCGGTAATTCGCTGGCGGTTTGGCTCCAAGCCTCGGGAACGAGCATGGTTTTTGCCATTGGCGCATTGCGACCTGCGCGCACCAAAACCTCGAACACAGCGTCCAAAGCGGCAGAGTCAGACGACCCTTGCGGGATGATCGGCTTAATATCTTCGGCCATATCCCCGAAATAGGTGGATGCCATGCGAATCTCATGGCTCTTCATCCAGTTCACATTACCCTTGAGCGTGTTGATTTCGCCATTATGGGCCAACATGCGGAATGGCTGCGCCAACCACCATTGTGGGAATGTGTTGGTTGAATACCGCTGGTGGTAAATCGCGAAGGCGGATTCAAACCGCTCATCCTGAAGGTCGGGATAGAATTCCGACACCTGTTCCGCCAACATCATACCTTTGTAGATGATCGAACGGCAGGAAAGAGAGCACAGATAAAGTTGCCCCACGCCTGCGGTCGCAGCAGCTTTTTCAATGCGGCGGCGGATGACGTAAAGCTCGCGCTCGAATTGTTCGTGATCGATGCCCTTTTCATTCCGGATCAAGATTTGCTCAATCTCGGGCCGCGTTGCATTGGCCTTTTCACCAAGGCAAGCGGTGTCAACAGGCACATGACGCCAGCCGTAAATATAGTGCCCCATCCGCAAAACTTCGGTTTCGACAATCGTGCGGCACCGCTCTTGCGCGCCAAAATCCGAACGCGGCAAGAACACCTGACCGACTGCAATCAATTTGTCAGAAGCAGGCTCATGGCCTGTGCGGCGAATTTGATCATAGAAAAACTGCACAGGGATTTGCACATGGATGCCTGCGCCATCACCTGTCTTTCCATCCGCGTCCACAGCGCCGCGATGCCAAACGGCCTTAAGCGCGTTGATCCCGTTTTCCACCACGCGGCGTGAAGGTTTGCCATCGACAGCAACGACCAAACCCACACCACAAGAGGAATGTTCCTCCTCACGGGAATACATACCATGCTCGGCCATAAACGCGCGCTTGGCCTCTTCTGCGGCCACCCATTCGGCATCAAACTGGGTCATCACTCATACCTTTCTTTCGGAAGGGGCATCTTCGGGATGCACGAAACGGGCCGAGACCCTAGGATAAAACATCACCGCAATCATAAAGCGGCAGTGCATTCAGAAATCCCGCCTCATTGGGACGGGCAAAATCAACGGGGCTTGCGTCATAGGAGATTTCTTCCCCATTTGGCAGGGTCAGCGTCTCGGTGCCGCCAAAGAACATCCGCAAAGAGGGGCTTGTATATTGGTTTCCCACAGTGCTGCGTGTGCCGTCTGGCGTGGTTTCGGTATAGGCAAATTCCGTGCGTGCCAAAACCTCACCGTCAATCTCAACTGTATCTCCCGTAAGAGCGTCAAAACCGCTGTAATCGCGGGTAAAGGGCGCGTCCCCTTCTGAGACAGACAGCGAAAAAGTGAAACTGTCCCGCCCTGTCTCAAGCAATTCGCTAAGGCTTGCGGGGTCAATTTCAGGTTGGACCAAGTGCGACCGAAGGCCCGTGCGAAGATCAAGCGATTCAAGCCACCGAAACTCACGATCCGTATGGGATAGTGACATTGGCCCATCGACATCTAGGCTGAGGCGCCAATGCTCACCCGCAGGATCACCCTCACAGGTCCAATAATGCGAGACCATGCATCCGCGGCTTTGAACCGTGAGGAAGGCTTCGCACCCCGCAGGCGGTGTGATTTGCGCCGCTTGCGCCATCGCCGCAACACCAATGACCCCGCCCGCCGATGCGAGAAGGGTCAAGTGACGTGCGATGCTATGCGCAAGACGGGCCATATCGGATCACTCAGCCGCTATCACGCCGTGGCCTGCAACTTTTGCAAGGATCGCATCCGCTGCTTCACGGCCATCACGGATCGCCCAAACAACAAGGCTCGCCCCGCGCGCAATATCGCCAACGGCATAGACGTTTTCCAATGCCGTTTCATGGCTATGGAAATCGGTCTTTACCGTCCCCCAACGGGTGACAGGCAAATCTGCGCAACTCCAAAGCGTGGGCAGATCTTCTGGCTCAAAGCCCAAGGCCATGATCACCAGATCCGCGTCCTCAACATAATCGGCACCCTCAATCACCTCGGGGCTTTGACGGCCTGTCGCATCAGGCGCGCCAAGGCGCATTTTCTGAACCTCGACACCTGTTACAGGATTACCAACAAAACCTTTTGGCGCGGACAACCAGACAAATTCCACGCCCTCTTCTTCGGCGTTCTGAACTTCGCGTTGGCTGCCGGGCATATTCGCGCGGTCACGGCGATATAGGCATTTCACAGAGGTCGCACCCTGACGAATCGCACTGCGCACACAGTCCATCGCAGTATCACCACCGCCGATTACGACAACTTTTTTGCCTTCGGCATTCAATGCGCCAGTGTCAAAATCAGGCACAGCATCGCCAAAGCTTTTGCGGTTGGACGCGGTCAGATAATCCAATGCCTTGACGATCCCCGAAGCCTCATGCCCCGCAACGTCCAAGTCGCGCGATTTATAGACGCCTGTCGCGATCACGATGAAGTCATGCTTTTCGCGCAGCGCCTCAAAGGTGATGTCGCGGCCAATATCGGTGTTCAACTCGAACTTGACCCCGCCTTTTTGCAAAAGCTCATTGCGGCGCATCACCACGGGCTTTTCCAATTTGAACCCTGGAATCCCGTAGGTCAAAAGCCCGCCTGCGCGGTCATAACGATCATAGACTGTCACCTGGAGCCCCGCGCGGCGCAGACGATCTGCGGCAGCCAAACCGCCTGGCCCTGCGCCAATGATGCCCACGGATTCTGCCCGCTCGGTTGTGGGGGAAATGGGCATCACCCAACCTTCATCCCATGCGGTATCGGTGATGTATTTCTCGACCGAGCCGATGGTGACCGTGCCATGCCCAGATTGTTCGATCACACAATTACCTTCGCACAGGCGATCTTGCGGGCAGATACGCCCACAGATTTCAGGGAATGTGTTTGTGGCTTGGCTGATCTCATAGGCCTCGCGTAGGCGCCCTTCGGCAGTCAGGCGGAGCCAGTCGGGAATATTGTTGTGAAGCGGGCAATGCGATTGGCAATAGGGCACGCCGCATTGGCTGCAACGGCCTGCTTGCTCCGCGGCTTTTTGCTCGGCATACTCGGCATAGATCTCGCGAAAATCCGCACGGCGTTCTTCGGCGGATCTCTTCTCGGGCGTTTCTTTAGCCACGGAGACAAATTTTAACATCGGTTGCTTAGCCACGGAACTTCTCCCATCTTCAACGCGCTTCTCTTATTCCGAAAGCGCACCACATAAAAGACAGTAATACTGACCTATATAATGCTGTTTTCATTCCTGGCGGCCAATTTGCAACTTTGATTTACAAAAATAGGTATTGCACCATTACCTATTCGAAAAAATATCACATTAATTCAAGTCTTTAGAAAAGACTCGTTTTTATTGGGACATAGAACTCATGAGCCTGTTTTATCTTTTTATTCTCGCTACGATCCAAGGGATCACAGAATTTCTGCCGATATCCTCCTCTGGTCACCTGATTCTATTGCCCGCGCTGATGAATCATGCCGACCAAGGTCAGGTGATTGATGTCGCCGTGCATGTCGGCACATTGGGCGCCGTCATCTTGTATTTCTGGGCCGATGTAAAAGAGGCGCTGTTTGGGTTTTTCCGCCTCCTGCGCGGCCAGATTGACACACGCGGCGCGTTTCTCGCACTGTGCCTAATCATATCCACAGTGCCCGTGGTTGTGGCAGGATTGGTGTTCAAGCTTACGGGCCTCTCTGACCTACTGCGCTCAACTGCGGTCATCGGATGGACGATGCTTGGATTCGGAATTGTGCTTTATTGGGCAGACCGCACAGGCACAGAAACGAAGCCTGCCACGGCATGGACGCTAAAAGATGCGCTGGTTATGGGGTGTGCGCAAATTCTTGCACTAATCCCCGGCACATCTCGCTCGGGCATCACCATCACTGCCGCACGAAAACTGGGCTACGGGCGCGAAGATGCGGCGCGGTTGTCGATGCTCATGTCAATTCCAGTGATCATCGCCTCTGGCACACTTTTAGGGCTTGAGGTCATTGGCACCGCAGACATGGCCACCGCACGCGATGGTGCCATCGCCGCAGGGTTCGCCTTTGTCGCGGCGCTTTTGGCCCTGTCTGTGATGATGCGCCTTTTGAAAACCATCAGCTACACACCCTATGTCATCTATCGGGTGATCTTGGGCGTCGTGCTGTTGGTGATCGCGTATAGCTAGGGCTTATCGCAGCTTAGATGCGCTATCGCGGATTGCTGCATATTGGCCGCCATCGCGATAAGGCCACAAATATTCTGGCAAAACCGTATCAAGCGCGGTTGGTGTAATGCCGAAATCTGCCAAGGTTTTTGCCTTTGGCGACACGACATTATCCCGCTTGAGCTGACGCAGCTGATCACGGGTGAGGACACCATTGGTGAAAAGGCCAAATGTCACCGCCTGCGCCATATCAAGGCCAAAGGCCAAAGGCGCCGCAGCAAGGCTTGGGATGCTCAAAATCACACGGCGGCGGCCAATCACCTTGAGCATCTTTTCAATCAACGCGCGGAAGCTCAGCTTCTCTGGCCCGCCCAATTCATAAATTCCGCTAAACCGATCATCAAGAATGGCGGTAACAGCCGCTTGGGCCAAATCATCAACATAGACAGGCTGAAATTTGCTGCCCGCCCCCATCAAAGGCACGAAAGGCGACAGCCGCGCCATCGCAGCAAAGCGGTTAAAAAACTGATCTTCAGGCCCGAACACAATCGAAGGCCGCAAGATCACCGCCTTTGGGAAAGCCGCCTTAACGCCTGCTTCACCCTGGGCTTTGGATTGCGCGTAAAGGCTATCGCTGTCTGCATCCGCACCGATAGCGGACACATGGACAAGCCGCGCGGCGCGCTCCTCTTTCGCAATCTTCGCAATGCGTGCAGCCCCTTCGGCCTGAACGGCATCAAACCTGTTTTTCCCTGATTCAACGAGAATACCCACGCAATTCACAACCGCATCGGCCCCTTTGATCGCGGCACGCACCGAAGCATCATCGCGGATATTGGCCAAGACAGGCTCGACCTGACCAACCACACCATAAGGGCGCACAAAACCTGCTTCATTAGGGCGGCGCACGGCAACACGCACGCGCCAACCTTCCTTAGCCATACGTCTTGCGAGGTAGCGCCCCACAAAACCTGAGCCGCCAAAAATTGTCACAAGCTTGGACATCGTTCTGCCTTTCGGTCGTCTGGTCTGGATTTGCGCGATTGATACGCGGCAAACCCAAGCGAAACAAGGCGCAATTATATCACGCTGAAGCGTGACATGCGCGCAATCCACATCACCCCATCCAAATCCGCGACAGCCATGCAACAGCCGTTGACAGCACTCATGCCTATATATAACAGACAGCCTCACGACACTGGCCCAGGTGGCGGAATTGGTAGACGCGCTAGCTTCAGGTGCTAGTGTCTGTATGGACGTGGAGGTTCGAGTCCTCTCCTGGGCACCAAAGAACGATTAAAAATAAAATAAAATCAATCGTTTATATTTTTATTATCTTCACACATTCACCCTTTTATCCACCTTTTTAGTTCCGCGCGTCCCACGCACGCGCGTTGCTCCCGTTTTGTGTGTAACCGCTTAGTTTTTATGTGCGGGCTATTTTGGCCAAAGGCCACCCAAAGCGCGCAAGTAGCGCTTGTGCCGTGGGAAGCCCCAGATAAACAAACCTGAAAATCCAAAAATAATAAGGGCCCACGCGGTTATATCCGCTAAAATTGTGCCAAAGCGTGTATCGACCCAACCCAGATTGTGGAAGGTTGATAAAAATCGACCCCAATAGATTTTGCGATGCAATCGGGTGCCATCAGGCGCAAAGATTGTGCGGGTGAGACGGGTTTTGTGGTAGAAATGCCCTGTATCAGCGGCGACAATCACCTGTGCCCGTTCACCCAAAAACTGATAAGCACGAAAGCCATGATAGGTGGTTTGCTTGGCATCTGTGATGACAAGATCGGGGAAGTGATCTTCCACCACGGCCAGCGCCTGCGCCGCCGATAGCGGTGAGTCAAGCATGGCTTCGGACAGGGCGGTCTCATCATATGCGCCTGAGGGCAGCATATTTAACACCGCTTGTTGGTGATTGAAATAAAACCCCGAAAACCCAAACAGGATGATCCACGGCAAAATCAGCAACCCAAGCCAACTGTGTAGAGTTCGAATGAAGCGAAAAACGCGCATTGGATTTACCCCTCTAGGGTTTCAGAGTGAAAATTGGTCAGCGATTTCGAGATTGAAAAGGCTTTGACCCGGGCCAAGAGTTGCGCCAAAGGAACTGGCGCAGGGGTCGGGGTCAGCTCGACAATTTCATCGGGGAAAAAGGCGAAGCCTGCAGGCGCGATGTCAAAAGCATCCCGCCGCGAATAGGCGATGGATTTGCCCGCGATGAAGCGCTGCCCAAGATCAGTGTCGAGTTTGGGCAGGGGGCGGCGCATCCTGAGCGGCAGACCAAGACAAATGAAGCGATTTTTGCTGCGATCCCAGAGCAGGAGATCATCCGCGAATATGCGATCCCCGCGATAGGCGTGGTGAAAGGATAGGGTGGATTTACCAACGCCCTTTTTGCCGAATGCGATTTGCGTTGCCTCCTTTGTCCCAAAAGCGGCGCAATGCAGAAGCGTGGCATTTGAGGATTGCACAGTACAGCAATAGGCAAGATCCAAACAAAGATAATTCAGCGCATCAATCGGGTCAGGGCTGTGGTTGATAATCGTCTGGGTGCGACCAGAAATCTTAAGCACCGCATCACTCTTGGTCACAATGATGTCTAATCGAGGTGGGTTTGTCGCCTCCACGATCTGCCAACCCGTAAGGCAGGTTTCAATTAACTGTAAGAAGGGGGCAGGGCAGCGCAAATAAAGGCAAAAATCCCCGCCTTTGAGTTGCGCTGTCCTTATCATGCCCCAGTCTAGTGTCACGGCAGATTATCTCCACTCGCCGCCGCGGATCTTGCAGAAACTTTCGGTGTGAAAGCGGCCTTCCGTTTCGACATTGACAACACGGCAGAGGCGGCGCCCATCTGTTCGCGTGGACACAATTTCAAAGCGTCCCGCGCCTGATGCGAGGGCCCCGCTATAGCCATCAAGTTGGCTGTCCAATGCACTATATAGATTAGGCGTGGCGCCGCGATTAAATGTCGTGGCGACACATGCAGACAACAAAGCCACGCCTAGGATCAGGATAGCCGCCCTCATTGGAAATCCGCCAAGACATTGGCCAGATTATCCATCGAAACGGGGTCTAGCCCGTCATCATTTAGGGACTGGTCAATATTTTGTGTCTGTTGAAGGCGCAGAAGATCGTCATTGGACGAACTGCCGCTCAGCGTGTCATCAGGGCCAGAGGGGCTATTTGGCGATGAACCGCCGTTTGAGCCATTGCTGCTGCCAGATGTGCCGTTATCATCATTACCGCCGAAGCTACCTGATGAGCTGTTGTCGTTTCCACCGAAGCTGCCTGATGAACTGCTGTCATTGGCACCAGAACCGCCGCCGTCATTCGAACTTGCGCGGGCTTGGCCTGCAAGCATGGCGGTCATAGGCAAGGCTGCTGCGCCGCCCAAGAGAAGTTGTAAAGCTGTGCGTCTGATCATTTTGATACCTCGTAAATTGCGTGCCTCGCGGCAAATTGACAGGTATCGAGTTAGAACCCATGTTGAATTTTGTCGTTAAACTTTAGTTCAATGGTATCGAACTTGGGTTTGATTGAGCTATGAGCCTTAGCAATCGGCGCGAGAATGCAAGTAAAGGAAATGAATATGAAAAATAACAAAATCCTGATCCTGGCCTCTGGTGCTTTGATGGCGATTAGCAGCATATTTTTCATTACCGATGTGGTAGAAGATTTTAATTCGCGTTTAGGTGCCAACTTGCCTTACTCTGACGCTGAGTTAGTGCATCTAATATTTGAGCTCACAGCCGTTTTGGCACTTGTGCTTGGGTTAGTCCAAATGGCAATGCATCTTCGAAGCTTGCAGCGCATAAACCGTGACCAAGCTAATTCCCTTCACCATTTGCGTGAAGATTTTGATGCGTTAATTCGCCAGAAATTTGATAATTGGGGCCTTTCTAAAACAGAGGCTGATATCGGTCTCTTGATAGTGCGTGGTATGAATAATGACGAGATTGCTGAAGCCCGCGGTGTGAAATTGGGGACTATCAAGTCACAGACCCACTCGTTGATGGGTAAGGCAGGTGTAAAGTCACGGGTTGAGCTTTTATCACTTTTCGTAGACGAGTTTATTGAGGTCGGCGTAAATCCAAGAAAGTAGACTCTTTTCTTGCATATTTGGCTACTCGACCCGCACCCATTCTCCGCCATTACGGCAGATCAAGCCACCAAGGACGCAGCCGTTAACAGTGATCTGGTTCGCGGCTAATTCAAGCCGCGACATATATTCTTTATCACGATCAGGCGCGTAGATGCGTCCCTCATAGGCGCCATTGGCTGAAGGGGTTAGATCCCAGACAATCATGGTGCCAATCGTGTCGGGCGTAATGGCTTGGCCTGAGCTGTTTTCGGCGCGCTCCAACCTTCCGCAATAGGCCGCATCGCAGGCGCTAATTCGGATATAGCCAACATCGCCATGATCATCGGGCGCGGTGCGCCACAGCCCCTCGATCGGGTCAGCCGAAGCTGCGCCTGTGGCCAAAAGAAAGATCATTGTCGCTTGTTTAAGATATTTCATGTTGGGAAGTCTCCTAAGGCTTAAAGGTCGGGCTCTGCGCGCGTCAAACGCTACCCATTCCAATAAAGAGTTGGCGGTTTGTATCCATGATCTCACGCCGCCCATGCATCACGCGGGTGTTGTCCAAGACGGCGATATCGCCATCTTGCCAGTTGATCTCGTGGGTATGCGTCTCAGCCAATTCAGCCAATTGGCCAATTTCCTCTGCGCTGACCACATCATCTGCTGCGAAGTAATAGCGTGGGGGGGCATAGTTGTGAGATGGGCCAAGCATCGCATTGGCAAAACCCTGACCCCCAGACAGGTTTGAGGGGCGCACTGGCGATACGGTCAGGCGATAATTCATCCCGCCATCTTCCAAGAGGTCAAAATCTTGGTTTGGAATAAAGGCGCGGAATTCCTCAATATGACGTTCGGTCACTTCGTCAGGGCTGGAAATCGCGGGATGCTCGTTGGCAAGATAGCGTTTCCAAAGAGCCTCGGGCAAATAGCGTTCAACCACCATCGGTTGTTGCCAACGGGTTTTTTGGTCCTCGGTCATGCCTTCAAACACGGCGCGCCCGTCACAAATTGTTGTTTGCGAGCCTTCAAAGGCGGCGATTGGGCTGTAGAAGGCAACAATATCTGGGCAAACAGGTGTGTTGCCGTTTTCAGTATGCAGACCGATAGGCCCCGTGCCTGCATCAACCTTTTGCGTGTTTTTGTCGCCATATTCCCGAGCGGGGTCAAACGTGATCTTCTTGCACAAGGCGGTCGTGAGGGCACTGAATTTGGACATATCAGCGTCAAACCCGCGGAGAATGACCCACCCGTCACGGGTGAGATCTTCGCGCAGCTGTGTCAGAACAGCTGGGTCGGTGAGGGTTTGCGCCTCGGCTGTGGGGCGGATGATATTATAGCTCATGGATCAGACCTTTTCGTTTTCTGACGGCACATAGGGCAAGGGATGCGTGGGGATCCGTTTGGACTGCTTGATAAGGGCGTTATCCACCACCGCGGGAATGAGCGCATTGAGCCCCGCAAAAATCCGTTCAGCCATGCCTGGGTAAACAGTGCTGCGCCGTTTGGTGATGCCGCGCCATGCTTTGCGCGCGACTTGTTCGGGACTATCTAATTTCATCTCAAAGGGTGCGATGAGGTGGTCAAATTGCGATTGTGCCGGTGTCCGTGTGGCGCGCGGCGCGATATAGCTGACGGTGATGGAATATTCCTCTAATTCGCGGCGAAGTGCATCGGACAGGCCGCGCAAGGCAAATTTGCTCGCGGAATAGCTTGTGAAATAAGGAAAAGCGATCATCCCAAACATTGAGCCGATATTGGCGATATGCCCTTTACGGCGTGCCAAGGCAGGGATCAGGTCGCGCGTGAGCAAAATCGGCGCGATTAGGTTTGTCTCCATCAGGCGCGTAATGTCTTCATCTTGTTGATCGGTGATCCGTCCTACGCTCAGGCAACCGGCATTGTTGATCAGTAGATCCAACCCATCCCCGATTGCATCACAGAGACGAAGGCGATCTTCGGGGCGGGTGATGTCAGCATCGATCACAGCCACGGAAACGCCTGGGATCTGTGCCGCTGTTTCCTCAAGTGCATAAAGACGGCGACCAACCAAAACCAGATCGTAGCCTGCTCGCCCCGCTTCGAGGGCAAGTGCGCGGCCAATGCCAGAACCTGCGCCTGTGATGACAGCTAAGGGTGGATGGGACGACATTAAGCACATTCCTTTGCTGGGTAGGTGAGGGAAAATTTCGGGGCGGTTTTCGACAATTCGGACAGCATATTGCGAGCAATGCCGCCGCCTGCTTTCAATAGATTTGGTAGATTGGCAGGAACCATGATCACCGAAGTTGGGCGGGCGTAACTTGGCAATGCTGCGAGATGGATTGCGATATGCTCTGGGGTGATGTTCCCGCGCAAAGCGGCAAGAATTTCCAACTCACCTTGTGGGGTCTGCCATAAACCTGCTGCAACAATGCGCGGATCCGCACCAAGGCAGGCTTCGACCCATTCGGGGTTTATATTGCGGCCCGCCGGGGTGACGATCAGCCAGTCCTTGCGGCCCTCGATGATAAGATACCCATCTTCAATGCGCCCCAAATCGCCTGTGCGCCATGGGGCTTCAGGGGCAGGGACGCCAAGATAGCCCTCCATAACGCTTGGGCCAGACACGACGATTTCACCGTTATCAATCCAAGCGTTCACGCCTGATAGGATTTTTCCAACTGTGCCGTGACGCAAAGCGCCCACGCGGTTCATCGCCACGACCGAGCCGCATTCTGACAGGCCGTAACCTTCGTAGACGGGAAGTCCGAGATCAGCAGCCTGTTCGAGCAATGTGGGGGACGTATGCGCGCCCCCGACTGCGACAAAGCGAAAACTGTCGGGCGCTTTGATGCCTTTGGATTTCAGATGTGCTACGATGACCGATAGCAGAGTAGGCACAAGAATGGTTGTGCTGGGTTTGCTGTTTATCATCGCCGTGATCAAGGGCTGTGGTTCGCCGCCCGACAGGGCTACGAGCGCCGCTGCGCAAAATTCAATGCGAGCGCCACATGAGAGCGGCGTATAAAGACCCGCGATTTGCTCCAAAAGCTGCGCCATTGGCAAAAGTGAAAGATGCACATCCCGTGCATCAGGCGCGATCGCATCGCGTAGCCCTGTGATCACGGTTTGCATTTGTGTTTCGCCGATAACCACACCTTTAGGCGTCCCTGAAGAGCCTGAGGTGAAGATGATCCGTTTCGCACCCGCGATTGGCTGAAAATCTTCCAGATCATCATGCGCGGCAGGTGGCGCGGGTAGGGTAATCTGGGGAAGGTCAGGCTGGTCCTGTCCAATAACCGCGGTCAGGCCTGCGGCTTTGATGATATGCGCTTTTTGCGTGGTGGAAAAAAACGGGGGCAGATGCACGCTGATATGACCGCACGCGGTTAGCGCCAGATCTGCCAATGTAGCCTCTAGTGGATCAGATGTGGCAATGCCAATCACCTGTTGTGGCCCCTGCAAATAGGGGCGGCAGGCGGCAAGGAAACCCTGCAAAGCGCCATAGGTAATTGTCCGCGCCTCTTGGCCAAGTGCGATGGCCTCAGGCCTTTGTCTGGCCGTGCTGGCGATGGCTGCAAAGACTGACGCGACCATTACACAGCCCTCGCCGTGGCCAGGTCGTGACCCGCGACTTGGGCAGGATCACGGAACGCGCAGACCCAAGGGTCTTGCTCGTAATAGCTGCCCCATTGGGACGCATGCGGCACGCAGGCAGCTTCGGCTTTGCTGAGCAGGATCGGGGTGATTTTGGCGCGCGACAAAAGCCGCCTAATCTGGCGGGTGGCCGTGAATATACCCCAGCCAATCTGCTGTGACTGACCCCATTGGAACACTGTGCGCAAGGTTGGATAAATGGCAAAAGGTGACCGACAGGCAAGCCCCCCGACCTCTAGGACATCGTGCGGTTGAACATTGCATCCCGTTTGCAGGCTCAGGCGTTCATGAATGGGTTGGTCAAGATAATGCTGTGAAAAGAACCCTTCGTCATGGGTGCGAATGCCCGCTGCACAGGTGATTTGGTCGGCATCGGCCATGGTTAAAACCAAGCGCGGCGGTAGAAAGGATATCTCTGCGCCAAATGCCGCGCGATAGCTGTCACGCATATGCACCAGTCCAGACTCATAAAGCGGCGCAGTGCGGATATTATTTTGTTCAATCAGAAGTGTATTCACGAGATGGCCTCCATCTGGCCGAAAAACTCATCGGTTCAGTTGCCTCGTGTTGATTTGACGATTGATAGTGAATTTGGCTATTGGACTGTGGTTATGTTTTGATCAAATATTCAAATTTATAACTTCAGTTCATACGTTGTGAAATTTAGTTGGCGACGTTTACTATGTTTGTAAACCGTCCACCCTGCCAACCCCACCAACCCTGTCAACTAAGTAGTTGGCCAAGTTGGCAGGGCTGGCAAGTATCTTCAGGAATTTGCCATCAACGCGTCACGCTGATCTTTCTCAATCAATCCTCGCTCAATTAACTTGGCACAGTCAGATGAGGCTGCTCAACCTTACGGCTCTTGGGGGCTCTGACGTTGATGCCAATAATTTTATAGTCGTAGCGTTTGCAGTGCTGTTTGGACATATTTGCCTGGAATTGAGGCGGTCTGGGACATTAAACCGTTGGGGCTCCCATTTTCACAATTCTGAAATGATACCGTTAACAAAGTTTAATATTGAGCTGGCAGTAGGCCCCTGACCGAAAGGCAGGGGCTTTTTCTGTCTTCCGATCACCGATCGCTTCAGTGCGTGGCGCACTGATACTTTCATGCTGTGGGGGCAGGACTGTATTTAGTCCTAGCAAATAGGCGAATGCCTGCAGCGTTTCTGTTGGAGAAAAACTAATGAAACGTCTAATTTTGTCTGCTGCAACTGGTTTGACGATGATGTCGACTGCTGCTGTTGCGCAAACTGAGATCACATTCTGGCACGCCATGGGTGGCGCCCTGGGTGAAACCGTGAACCAAATTGCTGAAGATTTTAACGCAAGTCAGGGTGATTATGTGATTACCCCTGTTTTCAAGGGCACATATGAAGAAACTCTAACTGCAGGCATCGCTGCATTCCGTGCGGGCGAGCAGCCAAATATCCTTCAGGTGTTTGACGCAGGTGCAGCGACTGTGATCGCAGCGCAGGGCGCAACCGTTCCCGTTCAGGATTTGATGGAAGCCAATGGTGTGAACTTCGATATCGAAGATTACATCTCGGGCGTGCGGTATTTCTATGCGGACAGCGATGGTAAGATGATCGGGATGCCGTTCAACTCCTCCTCGCCTATCATGTATTACAATGTTCAGGCCTTGGAAGCAGCAGGCGTCACCCCACCGGTCACTTGGGAAGAATTTCAAGATGTGACCGCACCAGCGCTGGTTGAAGCTGGTTACATTCCTTTGGCCCAATCTCACCTGCCTTGGATTTTCACCGAAAATTTCTTCTCACGTCACAACCTGCCCTTCGCAACCAACAACAATGGTTATGATGGCATCGACACTGAAATCCTTGTGAATAACCCAGCAATTCGCGCACATTTCACTGCCCTGACTGATTGGCAAGAGCGCGGGTTCTTTGAATGGTATGGCACAGGTTGGGGCGACAACCAGACCCCATTTGAAGAGGGTAAGGTTGCGATTTGGCTCGGCTCTTCGGGGTCTTTCGGTGGCCTGTCGAAGCTTGATTTGCCATTCGATTTCTCGGCAGGTTTCTTGCCTTATTGGGAAGCTGTTACCACGGCGCCAACCCAGACTTTTATTGGTGGCGCGTCTTTGTTTGCAATGGCAGGCAAATCTGATGCCGAAAATGCGGCCACTGCAGCCTTCTTCGAGTATCTGACCTCGCCTGAGGTGCAGTATATGTGGCACCGCGAGACGGGTTATGTGCCAATCACCACTGCAGCCTATGACATGGCGAAAGCAGATGGCCATTACGACCGCTTCCCCGCAGCTGAGGTTGGCATCCAGCAGCTTTCTTTGCCATCGGGTGATAACACACGCGGCTACCGCATGGGCTTTTATGTTCAGATCCGTGATGTGATGAACCGTGAATATGGCCGCATCCTGACGGGCGAAACCTCCGTAGAAGATGCGTTCAACGCAATTGAGACTGAAGCGAACGAGCTTCTATCTCGCTTTGCACAGACCCAGGGTTAAGTCCTGACATTCCTCGGAGCGGGCGCATATTCGATGCGCCCGTTTTCCTTTCGTGAGGTCATTTCATGAAGCGTGCACTTTTTTCCAACATCTGGCTGCCCGTTGCATTATTGCTTCCGCAATTGGCCATTATTGCGGTGTTCTTTTATTGGCCCGCAGGATACGCCGTTCAATCATCCTTTTATCTACAAGACCCTTTTGGATTTGGCTCTAGTTTCGTGGGCTTGGGCAATTATCAAAGTCTCTTTCGCAACAGCGAATATTTGAAAATCGCAAATTTCACAGTTTGGTTTACGGCGATTGTGACCTTCTTCTCACTCGCCATTGCTTTGGTCTTGGCGGTCAAAGCTGACCGCGTAATCCGGGGCGCAAAGACCTATCGCACGCTGTTAATGTGGGTCTATGCCGTGGCCCCACCTGTCGCGGGCTTCATCGCTGTGATCATGTTTAACCAAAGCTGGGGACCACTGACCGAATTTTTTGCTCTCTTTGGCTATCGCTTTCAGGTCGGGGTGAATTTCAATGACACCGCCTTTGCAATGATCATGACCTCAATTTGGAAGCAGGTTCCCGTCAATTTCATCTTTTTTCTCTCAGGTCTGCAATCTATCCCGCGTTCCGTGCGGGAGGCGGCTTTGATTGATAACCGATCTGCTTCAGGGCGGTTTTGGACAGTCACATTTCCACTGTTGGCACCTACCGGGTTTTTCTTGCTGATCATCAACATAACATATGCGCTATTTGATACGTTTGGGATCGTGGACACGGTTGTGAAAGGTGAGCCAGGCAACAACCCAATGACCCTCGTTTACAAGGTCTATGTCGATGGCTTCCGTGGAAATGATTTAGGTGGCTCATCCGCACAGTCGGTTGTGTTGATGGCCCTCGTTCTCGCGCTGACCTTTGTGCAGTTCCGCTTGGTTGAGCGGCGCATTCATTACACCTGAGGGCGGATCAATGAAATTCTCACAAGAACCCCTTAAGCGCATCCGTATCAGCACGGTCATGGATCATCTCGTTTTGATTTTAGGTGCGCTGTTCATGTTGGTGCCGATGCTGATGGTTTTGCAGTTGGCCAGTGTGCCTGATGTGGAGATCATCCAACGCGGTCCAAGCCTGCATATCGGGGATCAATTAGACGATAATTTTATCAAAGCCATGTTCGAGGCATCTGGTTTTTCGGGGGAAAACACAGGGCTTTCGATGTTGATGAACTCGTTCATCCTCGGAATAGGATTTGCGATTGGCAAGATTGTTTTGGGGATGATGGCCGCCTATGCGATTGTGTATTTCCGCCTTCAGTTTGCAACCTTTGCTTTTTGGGCGATTTTTACCACGCTGCTTTTGCCACTGGAGGTGCGGATCTTACCGTCCTATGAGATCGTGCAATCTTTGGGGATGCTAAACACTTATCAAGGTTTGATTGTTCCCTTGATCGCATCTGCCACGGCCACATTTTTCTTTCGGCAATTCTTTATGTCGGTTCCTGAAGAACTGGTTGAGGCCGCGCGTATTGACGGGGCGGGGCCCATGAAATTCTTTGTCGATATCCTCGTGCCGCTGTCGCGAACAATGATTGCGGCAATGTTTATCATCATGTTCGTCTACGGGTGGAACCAATATCTCTGGCCCACCATGATCACCACCGATGAGGATATGTATACCCTGGTTCGGGGGATCAAGCAGATCATCCAAGTCTTTGAAGGCACGAATTTGCCCGAATATGGGCGTGGCAATCTGTTGGCAATGATTGCAGTAATCCCGCCTGTTTTGATCGTGGTGTTTTTTCAAAGCTGGTTCGTCAAAGGCCTGACTGAAAGCGATAAATAAAGGAATAAAAGAATGGCTGATGTCCATTTTGAAGCAGTTCAGAAAATTTACGCCAATGGGTTTGAGGCAGTCAAACCTGCAAGCTTTACAATCGCAGACGGTGAATTTGTGGTTCTGGTCGGCCCATCTGGATGCGGCAAATCAACAATGCTGCGGATGATTGCGGGTCTTGAAGAAATCTCAAGCGGTGTGCTGCGCATCGCGGATCGCGTTGTAAATGATATTGATCCTGCCGATCGTGATATTGCGATGGTTTTCCAAAACTATGCGCTCTATCCGCATATGACTGTGCGCAACAATATCGGCTACGGCCTCAAAAACCGCGCAGTGTCGCGTGATGTGATCGCAAAAAAAGTAGATGAGGCAGCAAGCATGCTGAACCTCACCGAGTATTTGGATCGTAAGCCAAGCCAGCTGTCAGGTGGGCAGCGTCAGCGCGTTGCAATGGGACGCGCGATTGTGCGTGACCCTGCGCTGTTCCTGTTCGATGAACCTTTGTCAAACCTCGATGCTAAATTGCGCAATCAAATGCGCATCGAGATTAAGGCCCTACAACGCCGCCTTGGCGTAACGTCTGTCTATGTGACCCATGATCAAGTCGAGGCTATGACAATGGCTGATCGTATCATCGTTATGAACGGTGGCGTTATCGAACAAATTGGCACGCCTGCTGAGATTTACAAAAACCCTGCCTCTACCTTTGTTGCATCCTTCATGGGTGCGCCACCCATGAACCTGTTGCAGGTGACGCGCGAAGGGACAGGCCTGCGTCTCGCCGATCAGGTTTTGAACATTGCCGCAACTGACATTGATGAAACAGTGACCTTGGGCATCCGTCCCGAGGACATCGTGCCAGACCCAAATGGATCTTTGTCGATCCATGTGGACATAATTGAAGAACTGGGCGCGCATCGCCTGCTGCATGGGCGCTTGGATGAACAACCCATCACGGTTCATGTGCCAAAAGACCATGATGTCATGACGGGGGTATCGCGCTTTTCGATGCCACTCCACGCGGTGTCTTTGTTTGACGCAAAATCGGGGCTGCGACTGTCATGATGATTGTGTCAGAATTGCCCATTATCGAGGAGCAAATGCGCACCCGTATTCTGCGTGCGCCCAAGACGCGGCAGGCCCATATCGAGCTGCTGAGCCAAATTGAGGCGATGAATTCTGTCGAACTCGGCGGGATTGCGGCATCCTCAAAGTTGCCTACACAGATATCGGTTGTTGCATGGAACCTTGAGCGTTGTTTGTTCCCCGAACAATCAGCCGCCCATCTTGCGCCTTTTGTTCCTGATTTGGTTCTGCTCTCTGAAATGGATTGTGGTATGGCCCGCACCGCGCAGCGCCATACAACCGCCGAAATGGCAAAAGAAATGGGCATGGCCTATGCCTATGGGGTCGAATTCTTCGAAATGGGATTGGGCGGTGAAACTGAGCTACCCTATTGCGAGGATATTGAAAATGCGCGCGGATGGCATGGAAACGCCATTTTATCACGTGCGCCCATGACACGGGTCGCCATGCTGCGCCTTGACAGTCATGGTCATTGGTTTGTCACAGGCCCGAATGTTGATCCAAACCAACCGCGCGTTGGGGGGCGTATGGCGCTTCTAGCTGTGATTGAAACCGATGCAGGTCCGATTTGTGCTGTCTCCACCCATTTGGAAAGCAATGCAGATGATAAGCATCGGATGGCGCAATTCGAGCATCTCTTGGATGCGATTGATGATTTTGCGCCTGATCTGCCTGTGGTGATTGGCGGGGATTTGAACACAGGTAATCACATGCCACCCGACTTTGCGTGGCAGCGGGAAGGATTGTTCGATCTTGCGCGGTCGCAAGGCTATTCATGGGATGTGAACCCAGAAGGGTACACCACGCGCCCAAGTTTGCTGACCCCCCATCCGACAAGAAAAATGAAGCTCGATTGGTTTGCTCTGCGTGGCATGCGGGGCGAGGGCGGACGCATCATTCCATCCGTTACACAAGAGAGCGATGTTTTGTCAGATCACGATGCCATTTGGTGCAGAGTGCATCCCTATGCGAGCAAAGGAGCGCAGTCATGACGCTTTCCGCGATTGGTGTGGCCGTAACTCGTGACGGCTTCGATCACTTGAAGGATTGGATTTGTAGCGAAGATCGTCCCATTGAAATCCAAGACTTCGTTGCGCCTGATCTTATTGCGGGGAATTGTTCTGCAATTATAGCACATTACAAAAGCGCGCTTTCAGGGCATAAAGGGCATCGTGGGATCCATGGTCCATTTTTTGGTTTGGATTTGGCAAATCCAGATAAGGATATCAGAAAACTGGTGCAGCAGCGGCTTTTGAAAGGCTTAGAGATCGCTGAGGCCCTGTCGGCAAAACATATGGTTGTTCACAGCCCGTTTTCTTATTGGGATTTGCTCAATCGTTATAATTACCCAAGTGCCATTCCATCCATGAATGCTGCCGCAGCAGACTGCCTTGCTGGCGTCTTGCCGCGCGCGGCCGATATTGGGTGTGATTTGGTCATTGAAAATATTGAAGACACTGACCCCAATATGCGCGTAGCGCTTGTTCAAGAGATCGCTCATCCGAACCTGAAAGTGTCGATTGATACAGGCCATGCCGATTTGGCGCATGGTCGATTTACTGCGCCGCCTATGGTCGACTTCATTACCGCAGCAGCAGGTCATTTGGGTCATGTTCACCTGCAAGATGCAGATGGCTATGCAGATCGCCATTGGCACCCTGGACAGGGACGGCTGAATTGGCAGCCCATTTTAAAAGCGATTGAGGCTCTTGATGAGGCCCCTCACTTGATCATCGAAGTCCGTGATGAAATGGCACGCATACCGCATACCGCACAATGGTTAAGCGATATTATTAAATGATACATACCAACCCCCTTGGGGTGTTTCTGCTGCTGGTTAAGTTGCGGGGCCTGAACGTTCCCGCATCTAATTGCTATCGCAGGACCCGTTTTAGCATTTTGAGCATTTTGTGATTTGCCCTCCTGGGCACCAAAGAACGATTAAAAATAAAATAAAATCAATCGTTTATAGTTTTATTATCTTCACACATCCACCCTTTTGCGTGTTTTTTTCGCCATATTCGCGGGCGGGGTCAAACGTGATCTTCTTGCACAAGGCGGTCGTGAGGGCACTGAATTTGGACATATCAGCGTCAAACCCGCGGAGAATGACCCACCCGTCACGGGTGAGATCTTCGCGCAGCTGTGTCAGAACAGCTGGGTCGGTGAGGGTTTGCGCCTCGGCTGTGGGGCGGATGATATTATAGCTCATGGATCAGACCTTTTCGTTTTCTGACGGCACATAGGGCAAGGGATGCGTGGGGATCCGTTTGGACTGCTTGAT
>NZ_JBBLYO010000002.1:0-588993 GCF_037830315.1 Roseobacter sp. HKCCD7870
CCGCGAAGGCGGCCGCACAGTCGGCGCAGGCGTGGTCTCCAAAATCATCGCTTAAGATTTGAGATTGGCACGCGGGGGAAACCCCGCGTACCATCTTCACCCGCTGGGTGCAATTTCGCACCCAAATTGAAACCGGTTCGAAGAGGGAATGTGGTGACACATTGCCCTCCTCTCAATCGTAAAGGATCAGAGTAATGGCCATTCAAAGCCAAAACATCCGTATCCGCCTCAAGGCGTTTGATTACCGCGTTCTGGATGCCAGCACGCAGGAAATCGTGAACACCGCCAAGCGGACGGGTGCACAGGTGCGCGGGCCTATCCCGCTGCCAAACAAGATCGAAAAATTCACTGTTCTGCGTGGGCCTCACATCGACAAGAAGAGCCGCGACCAGTGGGAGATTCGCACCCATAAGCGTCTGTTGGATATTGTTGATCCAACACCACAGACTGTGGATGCATTGATGAAGCTCGACCTCGCCGCTGGCGTAGATGTCGAGATCAAGGTCTAAGGGGGGCATCGGATATGTTGCGCTCTGGAGTGATCGCTAAAAAATTGGGTATGACCCGCCTGTTCATGGAAGATGGTCGTCAGATCCCTGTGACTGTTTTGCAATTGGATGGTCTTCAGGTTGTGGCACAGCGCACCACTGACAAAGATGGCTACACTGCCATCCAGCTCGGTGCCGGTTCCGCAAAAGCAAAGCGCGTTTCGGCGCCAATGCGCGGCCATTTCGCCGCTGCAAAGGTTGAGCCTAAGCGTAAGCTTGCGGAATTCCGTGTTGACCCTGAGAATTTGGTGGCCGTTGGTGAAGAAATCACCGCAGACCATTATTTCGAAGGTCAATTCGTTGACGTGTCTGGCACCTCGACCGGTAAAGGTTTCGCGGGTGCGATGAAGCGCCATAACTTCGGCGGTTTGCGTGCGTCTCACGGCGTTTCGATCAGCCACCGTTCGCATGGTTCGACAGGTCAGTGTCAAGATCCTGGTCGCGTGTTTAAGGGTAAGAAAATGGCAGGCCATTTGGGCTCGGTGCGCGTCACCACTCAAAACCTGCAAGTTGTTCGCACCGATGCAGATCGTGGCCTAATCATGGTCAAAGGCGCTGTTCCTGGCACCAAAGGTGGTTGGGTGACCATCAAAGACGCGGTGAAAAAGCCATTCCCTGAGAATGCTGTTTTGCCTGCTGCTTTGAAATCTGCCGCCGCCGCAGCTGCGCCTGCAACCGAGGCCCCCGCAGAGGACGCCCCCGCCGAGGGAGGTGAAGCATAATGAAACTTGACGTCATTAAATTGGACGGTGGCAAAGCGGGATCTGTTGATCTTGGCGATGACATTTTTGGTCTTGAGCCCCGTGCTGACATCCTGCACCGCGTTGTCCGTTGGCAGCGTAACAAGGCGCAGGCAGGCACGCACAAGGTTAAAACCCGTTCTGAGGTCAGCTATTCGACCAAGAAGATCTATCGCCAAAAGGGCACTGGTGGCGCGCGCCACGGGTCTCGCAAGGCGCCGATCTTCCGTAAGGGTGGCATTTACAAAGGCCCAACCCCACGCAGCCATGCGCACGAGCTTCCTAAGAAGTTTCGTAAGCTTGGTCTGAAGCACGCTTTGTCTGCCAAAGTGGCGGCAGGCGAGTTGGTGATCATCGAAGCAGCGGCCATGGCCGAGGCGAAAACCGCACAATTGGCCAAGCAGGTGAAGAACCTTGGTTGGAAGCGTGCCTTGATCATTGACGGTGCAACGGTTGATGCGAACTTCGCCCAAGCGGCGCGCAACATCGAGGGTCTCGATGTGCTGCCATCCATGGGCGCGAATGTCTATGACATCCTCAAGCGCGACACTCTGGTGTTGACGAAGGCGGGTGTCGAAGCACTGGAGGCTCGCCTAAAATGAGCACGAAGCCAGAACATTATGACGTGATCCGCCGCCCGATCATCACGGAAAAAGCCACTATGGCCTCCGAGAACAATACGGTTGTGTTCGAAGTTGCGATTGATGCGAATAAACCCCAGATCAAGGATGCTGTTGAAAGCCTGTTTGGTGTGAAGGTGAAGGCGGTCAATACAACTGTCACCAAAGGCAAGAACAAGCGTTTCCGTGGCATCGCGGGCACCCGTAAGGATGTCAAGAAGGCCTATGTAACGCTCGAAGAAGGCAACACAATCGACGTGGCCACAGGTCTTTGATCTGTCCCACGTTCGGGCGTTTTGCCTGATCTGACCTCAGCGAGGCCCCGACTGCGGATGCGGTTGGGGCCTTGTTCATCGCAAAGGCGGCTGCACAGTCGGGAAGGGGCCTTGACCTTAGGGCGTCACTTTCCTACACAGCGCCATCGCGATAGCCCCAGATTCGTCTGGGGCTTTGCTGTTGTTCGCATGAACGACATTTCACTGGGACCTTCGGGGCCCTCATTTATCGGTCACCCAATTCGGGGGACTTACAACATAGGTGGGTTTTTAATGACCTGCCGTTAGCAAACGGAAGACAGAAAGCATGGCACTTAAGTCGTATAAGCCGACGACGCCGGGCCAGCGTGGGCTGGTGCTGATCGACCGTTCGGAGCTGTGGAAAGGACGTCCTGTCAAATCCCTGACTGAGGGTTTGACGAAAAAGGGCGGTCGGAACAATACCGGACGGATTACCGCACGCCGCCGCGGTGGTGGCGCGAAGCGTCTCTATCGTATCGTGGATTTCAAGCGTCGTAAATTTGACGTCACAGCCACGGTTGAACGGATCGAATACGATCCTAACCGCACCGCCTTCATCGCGTTGATCCGCTACAGCGATGGCGAGCAGGCCTATATCCTCGCGCCACAGCGTTTGGCTGTTGGGGATGCGGTTGTCGCCTCTGCAAAAGCAGATATTAAGCCCGGTAACGCAATGCCATTTTCGGGCATGCCCATCGGGACAATCGTTCACAATATCGAATTGAAGCCCGGTAAGGGTGGCCAAATCGCACGCGCGGCGGGCACGTATGCCCAGTTCGTTGGTCGTGACGGTGGCTATGCTCAGATCCGCCTCTCTTCTGGTGAATTGCGTCTGGTGCGTCAGGAATGCATGGCAACCATTGGTGCCGTGTCAAACCCTGACAACTCGAACCAAAACCTTGGTAAAGCGGGCCGCGTCCGCCACATGGGCAAGCGTCCAAGCGTCCGTGGTGTTGCGATGAACCCAATCGATCACCCACATGGTGGTGGTGAAGGCCGCACATCTGGTGGCCGTACGCCAGTTACTCCATGGGGTAAGGATACCAAGGGCACACGCACCCGCAACAAGAACAAGGCATCGCAGAAGCTGATTATCCGCTCGCGTCATGCCAAGAAGAAAGGGCGTTAATAGATGAGCCGTTCTGTATGGAAAGGCCCTTTTGTCGACGCATACGTCCTCAAGAAGGCAGAAAAAGCGCGGGAGTCTGGGCGCAACGAAGTGATCAAAATCTGGTCGCGCCGTTCAACCATCCTGCCGCAATTCGTTGGCCTCACCTTTGGTGTCTATAACGGGCAAAAGCACATCCCCGTGAACGTCACTGAAGACATGATCGGTCAGAAATTCGGTGAATATTCTCCAACGCGCACCTATTACGGGCACGCTGCGGATAAGAAAGCGAAAAGGAAGTAAGCCATGGGCAAGGATAAGAATCCCCGCCGCGTGGCGGACAATGAAGCGATGGCAAAACTGCGCATGTTGCGCACAAGCCCGCAGAAATTGAACCTCGTCGCGCAAATGATCCGTGGGAAGAAAGTTGACAAGGCTTTGACCGCGTTGACCTTCTCCAACAAGCGCATCGCGATTGACGTGAAGAAATGCCTTCAGTCTGCCATTGCGAATGCTGAAAACAACCACAGTCTTGATGTGGATGAATTGGTCGTTGCCGAAGCATATGTTGGCAAGAACCTGATCATGAAGCGTGGTCGTCCACGTGCCCGTGGTCGGTTTGGCCGCATCCACAAGCCGTTCTCTGAACTAACCATCAAGGTTCGCCAGGTCGAGGAGCAAGCGTAATGGGTCATAAGGTAAATCCAATTGGCATGCGCCTGCAGGTCAACCGCACTTGGGACAGCCGCTGGTATGCGGACACCAAGGATTACGGCAACCTGTTGCTCGAAGATCTGCGTATGCGTGAATTCGTGGCGAAAGAGTGCAAGCAAGCTGGTGTCTCCAAAGTCATCATCGAGCGTCCGCACCGCAAGTGCCGCGTCACCATCCACACCGCTCGCCCTGGTGTTATCATCGGGAAAAAAGGTGCGGATATTGAAGGCCTTCGCAAAAAGCTGGCCGCAATGACCGACAGCGAATTGCACCTCAACATCGTTGAAGTGCGCAAGCCAGAAGTTGATGCGGCATTGGTGGCAGAGTCCATCGCTCAGCAGCTTGAGCGCCGCGTTTCGTTCCGCCGCGCAATGAAGCGCGCCGTGCAGAACGCGATGCGCATGGGTGCCTTGGGTATCCGTGTTAACGTGGCTGGTCGCTTGGGTGGCGCTGAAATCGCCCGCACCGAATGGTATCGTGAGGGCCGCGTGCCGCTTCACACATTGCGCGCAGACATTGACTACGCGCATGCAGAAGCGTCGACACCTTACGGGATCATTGGGATCAAGGTCTGGATCTTCAAGGGTGAAATCCTTGAGCATGATCCATCGGCGCGTGATCGCCGTTTGGCCGAAATGCAGGATAGCGGTGGGGCACCACGCCCGCGCCGTGATCGCTGAGGAGTTTGACAGATGCTGCAACCAAAGCGCACAAAATTCCGCAAGATGCACAAAGGCCGCATCAAGGGTGAAGCAAAAGGCGGGTCTGACCTGAACTTTGGCACCTTTGGCCTGAAAGCCCTTCAGCCTGAGCGCGTTACCGCGCGCCAGATCGAAGCTGCCCGCCGCGCCCTGACACGCCACATGAAGCGTCAAGGTCGTGTATGGATCCGCATCTTCCCTGACACCCCTGTAACTTCGAAACCAACCGAAGTGCGTATGGGTAAAGGTAAAGGTTCGGTCGATTACTGGGCATGCAAGGTCAAACCAGGCCGCGTTATGTTTGAGATTGACGGCGTTAACGAAGAAATCGCACGCGAGGCGCTGCGCCTTGCCGCGATGAAGCTGCCAATCAAAACACGCACAGTGGCACGTGAAGACTGGTAATTTCAGTTTCGTTTGTGAAAGTCAAAACCCCCGCAGAGCAATCTGCGGGGGTTTTTCTTTAGTCCCAACGATAATTAAAGCTGACGCTGATCCGCTCATTCTTGGCCATATTCATCGGCACCTCATGGCGCAACCAGCTTTCCCATAGCAGCACATCACCGACATTCGGCTTTACATAGATAAAGGGCTGTAATTCTGCGCGTGCGGTCTTGGCCCGCGTTGGGGCCGCCATCATGCGCGACAGGCGCGGGTCTTCCAGTTTCAACGCCGATGCACCTTCGGGCATTGCAACATAGGTCGTCCCCGAAATCACCGAATGCGGATGAATATGCGAGCTATGCGTGCCGCCTTCGGGCAGGATGTTGATCCATAAATCCTCAAGAACCAGAGCGCGGCCATCCAGATCGAATTCCAAATCCTTGACGAATTCAGCGACATGATGACCGAGAATTTTCACCAAATCCGCAAAGATCGGAAAGCGCCAAGGCAGATCGGTGAGCGAGGCATAGGACGTATATCCAGGATATCCGTTTTCCTCGCACCATGTTTGACCTGCTTCGTCATCTTCTGCGATAACCAGGCAAGATTGCTCTAACTCGGCCAAATCAAGGTGAGGGGCTGCCTCGTGCAGATTGCCGTGATAGAGGCGTGTGACGAATAAGGATGATATCAGTGCCATAGGCCTTCCTTAGATCAAGATGCGCCAAGCCGCGCGGAACGGATGACGGAACCATAGCCTAGGTCTAGGTGCGGGGCGAGGGTAGACCACAACCGCCTTTGAAGAACGCGGATAAATTCCCCCGTGGGGTTGCCATATGTCCAAGATGCGCGTATGTGCCGCTCCTATCCACCTACTCCAACGGAATCAGGGTGACGCTTTTTGCGGCCCTCCGTTGATTGTTGAAAAGGAAGACCAACGCGATGAACGCGCAAGACCTACGTGATAAAACGCCTGACCAGCTGCGTGATCAGCTTGTTCAGTTGAAGAAGGAAGCGTTTAACTTGCGCTTCCAACAGGCCACTGGCCAATTGGAAAACAGCGCCCGTATGCGCCAAGTGCGCCGTGACGTGGCCCGTGTGAACACGATTCTATCTCAGAAGGCAGCAGCAGCCGCAGGGGAGGCCAACTAATGCCCAAACGTATCCTGCAAGGTGTTGTCACCTCTGATCAGAATGAACAAACCGTCACCGTGTCTGTAGAGCGCCGCTTTACGCACCCAGTGATGAAGAAGACGGTTCGTAAGTCCAAGAAGTATCGGGCCCACGATCCGCAGAACCAATTCAAAGTTGGCGATATAGTCCGCATTCAGGAATGTGCGCCAATTTCGAAGTCGAAACGCTGGGAAGTCATCGCAAATTAAGCGCTGAATTTCAGTTTAACGAAACCCTGGGGGTAATGTCCGCATCGGCGCCCCCAAAGGTCGGGAGATACCACTATGATCCAGATGCAGACCAATCTGGATGTAGCTGACAACTCTGGCGCTCGCCGAGTTCAGTGCATCAAGGTTCTGGGTGGGTCCAAGCGGAAATATGCCTCGGTGGGTGACATCATCGTGGTCTCCGTTAAGGAAGCCATCCCACGCGGTCGTGTAAAGAAGGGCGATGTCCGTAAGGCCGTTGTCGTGCGCACCGCAAAAGAAGTTCGCCGCGAAGATGGCACAGCCATCCGTTTCGACCGCAATGCGGCCGTGATCCTCAACAACAACAACGAGCCTGTTGGCACCCGTATCTTCGGGCCAGTTGTGCGTGAGTTGCGTGCGAAGAACTTCATGAAGATCATCTCGCTCGCTCCGGAGGTGCTGTAATATGGCTGCCAAGTTGAAAAAGGGCGACAAGGTCGTCGTGCTTGCTGGCAAGGATAAGGGCAAAGAGGGTGAAATCTCTGCCGTTATGCCAAAGGCCAACAAAGCCATCGTGGACGGCGTGAACATCGCCATCCGTCACACCCGCCAATCTGCACAGGGCCAAGGCGGCCGCCTTCCAAAGGCGATGCCAATTGACCTGTCCAATCTGGCGCTTCTGGACAAAAACGGCAAACCCACCCGTGTTGGCTTCAAGGTTGAAGACGGCAAGAAGGTGCGTATCGCCAAAACTACGGGGGAGGCCATCTAATGCTTGATACGGCAAACTATACCCCACGCCTGAAGGCGGCTTTTGCTTCGACTGTTCGCCCTGCGATGAAGGAAGAGTTCGGCTATAAGAACGATATGCAAATCCCACGTTTGGATAAGATCGTTCTGAACATCGGCGCAGGCGCCGAAGCCGTGCGTGACAGTAAAAAAGTCAAATCCGCTCAGGAAGACCTCAGCGCGATTGCAGGCCAGCAGGCCGTTGTGACCAAGGCAAAGAGATCCATCGCGGGCTTCCGTGTTCGCGAAGATATGCCTCTTGGCGCAAAGGTTACCCTGCGCGGCGACCGCATGTATGAATTCCTTGATCGTCTGATCACTGTGGCTATGCCGCGCATCCGCGACTTCCGCGGCGTGTCTGGCAAGTCCTTTGACGGCCGTGGCAACTACGCCATGGGCATCAAAGAACATATCGTTTTCCCTGAAATCAACTTCGACAAGGTCGATGAGGTTTGGGGAATGGACATTATCATTTGCACCACCGCGAAAACTGACGCGGAAGCCAAGGCGCTGTTGAAGCATTTCAACATGCCCTTCAATTCGTGATCGCGGGAGGAGAGTAGAACAATGGCAAAGAAGTCCATGGTTGCACGCGAAGTTAAGCGCCAAAAGCTTGTTGCGAAATACGCAACAAAGCGTGCCGCGCTGAAAGAAATCGCGAATGATGAATCGAAGCCGATGGAAGAGCGTTTTAAAGCTCGTCTGAAACTGGCAGAGCTGCCACGTAACAGCTCCGCCACTCGTCTTCATAACCGTTGCCAGCTCACGGGGCGCCCAAAGGCCTATTACCGTAAGCTGAAAGTCTCGCGTATCATGCTGCGTGAATTGGCCTCGAACGGCCAAATCCCCGGCATGGTTAAGTCGAGCTGGTAAGGAGGTCTGACAGATGAATGATCCTCTTGGTGATATGCTGACCCGCATCCGCAATGCGCAGATGCGTGGCAAGTCCACAGTCGTGACGCCCGCTTCCAAGCTGCGTGCTTGGGTTTTGGATGTGTTGGCCGATGAAGGCTATATCCGCGGCTACGAGCGCACCTCTGATGCCGCAGGGCATCCTGCGCTGGAAATCAGCCTGAAATACTATGAAGGCAGCCCCGTGATCCGCGAGATTAAGCGCGTATCCACCCCCGGTCGTCGTGTTTACATGAACGTGCAGGATATTCCGCAGGTTCGGCAAGGTCTTGGTGTTTCCATCGTCTCCACCTCCAAAGGTGTGATGTCCGATGCGAATGCACGTCAGGCCAATGTCGGCGGCGAAGTTCTCTGCACCGTATTCTAAGGAGGCCTGAAGCATGTCTCGTATTGGGAAAAAACCGGTCGGACTGCCTGGTGGTGTAACAGCCACTGTGTCGGGCCAGACGATCGAGGTGAAGGGGCCAAAAGGCACCCGTAGCTTTACCGCCACCGATGATGTCACAATCGCAGTCAATGACAACGCGGTTGATGTGACACCACGCGGCAAGTCCAAGCGTGCGCGCCAGCAATGGGGTATGAGCCGTTCGATGGTTCAGAACCTCGTCACTGGCGTGACGGATGGCTTCAAGAAAGAGCTGGAGATCACAGGTGTGGGTTATCGCGCCGCTATCCAAGGCAATGTTCTGAAACTGTCCTTGGGTTACAGCCACGATGTGGATTTCCAAGTGCCACAAGGTGTGACGGTGACAACACCAAAGCCAACCGAAGTGGTGATCGAAGGGATTGATCAGCAATTGGTCGGTCAGGTTGCAGCAAACATTCGCGAATGGCGTGCGCCCGAGCCCTATAAGGGCAAGGGGATCCGCTATAAGGGCGAATATATCTTCCGCAAGGAAGGTAAGAAGAAGTAAGGGCGACGAAGATGGCAAACAGCAAACGAGAACTGTTCCTCAAGCGCCGCCTGCGCGTTCGGAACAAGCTGCGGAAAATGGCAGACGGGCGTGCGCGCCTCTCTGTTCACCGCTCGAACAAGAATATCAGCGTTCAGTTGATCGACGATGTAAAAGGCGTGACTTTGGCCTCGGCATCTTCGCTCGAAAAAGATCTGGGCGTTGTTGGCAAGAACAATGTCGAAGCGGCCGCAAAAGTGGGCGCAGCGATTGCAGACCGTGCAAAGAAAGCAGGCGTGTCGGAATGCTATTTCGACCGTGGCGGTTTCTTGTTCCACGGCCGCGTCAAAGCTTTGGCTGACGCAGCCCGCGAAGGTGGTTTGAAGTTCTAATCCATGTAGGCGGCGCGCAAGTGCCGCCTCGATGATCGGGGAGAGGGCCTTTCATGTGCCCCTCACTGCGATTGACCAAAACAGGCGCGCGGGATGCGCCAGAACTGAAGGATGCCAAACATGGCAGAACGTGAACAACGTCGGGGCCGTCGCCGCGAAGAGCGCGAAGAAACCCCAGAATTCGCCGACCGTCTGGTCGCAATCAACCGCGTATCGAAGACTGTAAAAGGTGGTAAGCGTTTCGGCTTTGCCGCTCTGGTGGTTGTCGGTGACCAGCGTGGTCGTGTGGGCTTTGGCAAAGGAAAAGCCAAAGAAGTGCCTGAAGCGATCCGTAAGGCAACCGAACAAGCCAAGCGCAACCTGATTCGCGTGCCTCTGCGCGAAGGCCGCACCCTGCACCACGATGCGCAGGGCCGTCATGGCGCAGGCAATGTTGTGATGCGCACCGCCCCTGAAGGGACGGGGATCATCGCGGGTGGTCCAATGCGCGCCGTGTTCGAGATGCTTGGCATCAAGGACGTTGTTGCGAAATCATTGGGCTCGCAGAACCCTTATAACATGATCCGCGCAACCCTTGATGGTCTGCGTCAGGAAAGCTCGCCTCGTCAGGTGGCTGCGCGCCGCGGCAAGAAAGTTGCCGACATCCTGCGCAAGCCCGAAGCCGAAGTTGCGGCAGACGCCTGAGGAGAGTGAGCAATGGCTAAAACTATCGTTGTAAAACAAATCGGCTCGCCGATCCGCCGCCCTCAAGATCAGCGCGCAACGCTGATTGGTCTGGGTTTGAACAAGATGCACAAAACCCGCGAGTTGGAAGATACCCCTTCCGTGCGTGGCATGATCAACAAGATCCCGCATCTGGTAGAAATCATTGAGGAGCGCGGTTAATCCGCGCCCTTAATCCTGCCCCAGCTTTCTGGGGCGCTTTTGATCATTGTGCCGCGTTTGCCGCCACGGTCGCTCGGGTGGTAATTCCGGCTAAAGGAGTAGCGACATGAAACTGAATGAATTGCGCGATAACCCAGGTGCAACCAAGAAAGCCAAGCGAATTGGCCGTGGCCCTGGTTCTGGCAAAGGTAAAATGGGTGGCCGTGGTATCAAAGGTCAGAAATCCCGTTCGGGTGTGGCCATCAACGCCTATGAAGGCGGTCAGATGCCCCTCTATCAGCGCCTTCCAAAGCGTGGCTTCAATAAGCCAAACCGCAAAGAATTCGCTGTCATTAATTTGGGCCTGATCGAGAAATTCCTCGAGGCGGGCAAATTGGACGCAAAAGCAGAAATCACCGAAGATGCATTGGTTGCATCGGGCTTGGTGCGCCGCAAGTTGGACGGCATCCGCGTTTTGGCCAAAGGTGACATCTCGAAGAAAGTAACGATCACTGTCACAGGTGCTTCCAAAGCAGCGGTTGAAGCTGTTGAAAAAGCAGGTGGCAAGCTCAACGTAGCGGCACCAGCAGCGGCAGAGTAATCTGCCGCAGGCTTTCGACCAAGATGAGCCTTGAGACTTGCGGCTGAGCCGCATACACCAAGGGCAGGGTTTATCGCGCCGCAAGATCGTAAGCTCGGTCTTGCGGCGCAATACATGATGAGGGGCGGTATGGCTTCAGCAGCTGAACAGATGGCGGCTAATCTGAGTTGGAAGTCGTTTGGCAAAGCGTCCGAATTGCGCCAGCGCATTTGGTTCACGCTTGGTCTTTTGATCATTTATCGGATCGGCACCTATATTCCTGTTCCAGGGATTGACGGGCAAGAGTTGCGCAATTTCTTTGACGCGGCCTCTGCAGGTCTGGGCGGTGTTTTGAACATGTTCACAGGCGGCGCCCTAAGCCGCATGGGTGTGTTCGCATTGGGGATCATGCCCTATATCTCGGCCTCGATCATTGTGCAGCTGATGACCTCGATGGTGCCTGCCTTGGAGCAGTTGAAGAAAGAGGGCGAACAGGGCCGTAAGAAAATCAACCAATATACGCGCTACGGCACGGTTGCCTTGGCAACCGCGCAGGCCTATGGTTTGGCTGTAAGCATGGAGTCGGGCGGTCTTGCCTCGGACCCGGGTTGGTATTTCCGTGCGGCCTGTGTGATCACCCTTGTGGGCGGGACGATGTTCCTGATGTGGCTTGGCGAGCAGATCACGCAGCGCGGCATCGGTAACGGCATTTCTCTGATCATCTTTGTTGGTATCATCGCAGAAATCCCTGCGGCTCTGGCGCAGTTTTTTGAACAGGGCCGTTCTGGTGCCTTGTCCACGCCTATGGTTTTGGGCGTGATTGTGATGTTGATCGCAACGCTGTTTTTCGTGGTGTTCATGGAACGCAGCCTGCGCAAGATCCACATCCAATACCCCCGCCGCCAAGTCGGCATGAAGGTCTATGATGGCGGCAGCAGTCATTTGCCGATCAAAGTTAACCCTGCGGGCGTGATCCCAGCGATCTTCGCATCATCCTTGTTGTTGTTGCCAACAACCATGACGACCTTTTCGGGCAGTGAGGCGGCAGGGCCAGTTCTGTCATGGATCCTTGCAAATTTTGGTCCCGGTCAGCCCCTTTATCTGCTGTTCTTTGCCGGTATGCTGATTTTCTTCACCTATTTCTACACGCTGAACGTGGCCTTTAAGACCGATGATGTGGCGGACAATCTAAAAAACCAAAATGGGTTTATCCCGGGCATCCGTCCTGGTCAGCGCACTTCGGAATATTTGGAATATGTGGTGAACCGTGTTCTCGTGCTTGGTGCAGGGTATTTGACCTTGGTCGCCCTCTTGCCCGAGATTGTGCGCTCGAACTTGTCAATCACGGCTTATTTCGGCGGCACATCCATTCTGATCATCGTCTCGGTCGGCATGGACACGGTGCAGCAGATCCAATCGCATTTGCTGGCCCATCAATACGAGGGCTTGCTTGAGCGATCTCAACTGCGTGGCCGCAAAGGGACGGGCGCGGGGCGTGCCAAGCGCCGCACGCCACAGCGCAAATGACCGCGATTATTCTTCTCGGCCCCCCAGGTGCGGGTAAGGGAACCCAAGCGCGCCTCTTGGTTGAGGCGCGTGGCATGGTTCAGCTTTCCACTGGGGATATGTTGCGCGAAGCGCAGGCCTCTGGCACGGAAATGGGCAAACGGGTCGCTGATGTGATGGCCCGTGGTGAATTGGTGACGGATGAGATTGTCATTGGCCTGATCCGCGAGAAACTAGATGCTGGCCCTGCTGGCGGCGTCATCTTTGACGGGTTTCCCCGCACCTTGGCACAGGCAGATGCGCTTGAGGCATTGCTGGCCGAGATGGGTCTTGCACTTGATGCCGTGATTGAAATGCGTGTGGATGATGAGGCTCTTGTGGCCCGGATCGCGGCGCGCTCAACCTGCGGTGGTTGCGGTGAGGTGTATAATGACATCACCAAACCAATTCTTGCCGATGGCACCTGCAGCACCTGTGGCGGTACCGAGTTCAAGCGCCGCGCGGATGACAATGAAGACAGTCTGCGACAGCGCCTGATGGAATATTACAAAAAGACATCGCCGCTGATTGGCTACTACTATGCCAAGGGGCATTTGCAGGCGGTGGATGGTTTGGGCGAGATTGATGCGATCGCAAGCGGCATCGCAGCCATATTGGATCAGCCCAAATCTTAACCCCTATCCCCTTGACGGGGGAAGGGAAAAAGCCTATGCGCAGGCTTCCCATTAAGGGAATCATCGGGCGGATGCCGCCCGATAAATCGAAAAAGGTCTTGCGGCTTTTTTGCAGCAAGACCTTTTGGTTGTGAAAAAAGGTTCTGGGGCTACGGAACCGCAACGAGAGGAAAGATAAGTGGCACGTATCGCAGGGGTCAACATCCCCACAGCCAAGCGCGTTCCTATTGCGCTGACATATATCACTGGCATTGGCCAATCATCCGCATATTCAATCTGCGAAGCCGTAGGGATCGACCCTGCGCGCCGCGTGAATGAATTGTCTGACGCCGAAGTCTTGAAAATTCGTGAACATATCGATGCGAACTTCACCGTAGAAGGTGACTTGCGCCGTGAAGTTCAGATGAACGTAAAGCGTTTGATGGATTTGGGGTGCTATCGTGGCCTCCGTCATCGCCGCAACCTGCCTGTGCGCGGTCAGCGCACCCACACCAACGCGCGAACCCGTAAGGGGCCTGCAAAGGCAATCGCGGGTAAGAAGAAGTAAGGGGAGGCAGATAAATGGCTCGTGATAAGACCCGCGTAAAACGCAAAGAACGTAAAAACATCGCTGCTGGTGTGGCGCATGTGAACAGCTCGTTCAACAACACAAAAATCCTGATCTCTGACGTGCAGGGCAATGCGATCTCTTGGTCGTCTGCTGGCACGATGGGATTCAAGGGCAGCCGTAAATCCACCCCCTATGCCGCGCAGATGGCCGCAGAAGATGCGGGCCGCAAGGCGCAGGAACATGGTGTGAAAACACTCGAAGTCGAAGTGCAGGGGCCAGGCTCTGGTCGTGAATCCGCACTTCGTGCTTTGGCCGCTGTTGGGTTTCAGATCACGTCTATCCGTGACGTGACCCCAATCGCGCACAATGGCTGCCGCCCGCCAAAGCGTCGCCGCGTGTGACAAGTGCGATTTTTCTTGGGCCGCGTGCGCGTCACGCGGCCTGAGTGGTTATTTGATCCTCGAGCGTCTCTGGCCTTGGATCGGTCAGCGACAGGAATGGAGGCTCCACAATGATCCATAAGAATTGGCAAGAACTGATCAAGCCAACCCAGCTGGTTGTAAACCCTGGCACCGACCCTGCGCGCAAGGCAACAGCGATTGCCGAGCCGCTTGAGCGTGGCTTTGGTCTGACCCTTGGCAACGCGCTTCGCCGCGTTTTGATGAGCTCGCTGCAAGGCGCGGCCATCACCTCTGTGCAGATCGACAACGTCTTGCACGAGTTTTCCTCGGTCGCTGGTGTGCGCGAGGATGTAACTGACATCGTTCTCAACCTCAAAGGCGTGGCCTTGTGCATGGAAGTTGAGGGGCCAAAGCGCCTTTCCGTGACCGCAAAAGGGCCTAAGGTTGTCACCGCAGGTGACATTTCCGAAAGTGCAGGTATCGAAGTTCTGAACAAGGATCACGTGATCTGTCACTTGGATGACGGCGCGGATTTCTTCATGGAACTGACGGTGAACACGGGCAAAGGCTATGTCTCTGCAGATAAGAACCGCCCAGAAGATGCGCCAATTGGTCTGATCCCGATTGACGCGATCTATTCGCCCGTCAAGAAAGTATCCTATGACGTGCAGCCGACCCGTGAAGGTCAGGTTCTCGATTATGACAAACTGACTGTCAAAGTCGAAACAGATGGCTCGGTCACCCCTGAGGATGCCTTGGCCTATGCTGCACGAATTTTGCAGGATCAATTGCAGATCTTCGTCAACTTTGACGAGCCAGAAGCCGCAGGTCGTCAGGATGATGATGATGATCTCGAATTCAACCCGCTGCTTCTCAAGAAGGTGGACGAGTTGGAATTGTCGGTTCGCTCTGCAAACTGCCTGAAGAACGACAACATCGTCTATATCGGTGATCTGATTCAGAAAACCGAAGCCGAGATGCTGCGCACGCCAAACTTTGGCCGCAAATCCTTGAACGAGATCAAGGAAGTGCTGTCTGGCATGGGTCTGCATTTGGGAATGGATATCGTTGATTGGCCGCCAGACAATATCGAAGAGCTGGCCAAGAAATACGAAGACAATTTTTGATTTCGCAAGGGGCGCGCGTGATGCGCGCCTCTCGCACCCCTCGGGCATCCCGCCCCAATAAGGAGAGAGACGCAACGCACGGCTCTCGGACAAAGCATGAAATGAAGGAGATTTAACCATGCGTCACGGATCTGGCTATCGCCGTCTGAACAGAACCCATGAACACCGCAAAGCGATGTTCTCGAACCTTGCTGGCTCATTGATTGAGCATGAGCAGATCAAAACCACCTTGCCTAAGGCGAAAGACCTGCGCCGTGTGGTTGAGAAGCTGATCACATTGGGCAAGCGCGGTGACTTGCACGCACGCCGTCAAGCGGCTGCTGCGCTGAAGCAAGACGCCCATGTAAAGAAATTGTTCGAAGTTCTTGGCCCCCGCTATGCGGAGCGTCAGGGCGGCTATGTGCGCGTTCTCAAGGCGGGTTTCCGCTATGGTGATATGGCGCCAATGGCCATCATCGAATTTGTGGATCGTGATCCCGAAGCAAAAGGTGCCGCAGATCGTGCGCGCCTTGCTGCAGAAGAAGCGGCTGCTGAATAAGCACACCCCTTTTGCGAATAGTTTTGAAAACCCCTCGCGCCAATCGCGGGGGGTTTTCTTTTTGTGCGACCGCGCATGGGGGATTTTCCTCTGCCCCTGCAAAGGCTAGGCTTTGGCCATGAGTGATCTCTTTCAATCTGATCCAGACCCCTCCCCAAAGGCGCAGGCTATGCGCCCCTTGGCAGATCGTGTGCGCCCGTCCGAGTTGAAGGATGTGATTGGTCAGCAGCATTTGCTAGGGCCTGAGGGCAGTTTGCGGTTGATGCTGGATACCGGGGCGCTGTCCTCGTTGATTTTCTGGGGGCCACCTGGTGTGGGAAAGACCACGCTTGCGCGGCTTTTGGCGAGCGAGACGGATTTCCACTTTGAGCAGATCAGCGCGATTTTTTCTGGCGTGGCAGAGCTGCGCAAAACATTTGATGCCGCAAAGCTGCGCCGCAAAGCGGGGCAGGGCACGCTTTTATTCGTGGATGAAATCCACCGCTTTAACAAAGCCCAACAAGATAGTTTTTTGCCCCTGATGGAGGATGGCACAATCTTATTAGTGGGGGCCACGACCGAGAACCCAAGTTTTGAGATCAATTCCGCTGTGCTGTCACGCGCGCAGGTTCTCACCTTGAACCGCCTTAGCGAGGACGACCTGCGCGCCCTTTTGGCACGGGCTGAGCGCGAATTGGCGCGCGATTTGGCCTTGCCTGAAGAAACTCAAGCGACCCTTATTGCCATGGCCGATGGGGATGGGCGTGCCATGTTAAACCTCATCGAGCAGGTGGCTGCATGGCCCGACCATGCGGGGGTGTCCGCGGCCACGCTCTCTGCGCGGCTACAGCGCCGCGCCGCGCAATATGACAAGTCGGGCGATGGCCATTACAACCTGATTTCTGCTTTGCACAAATCCATTCGCGGGTCTGATCCAGACGCGGCTCTTTATTGGTTCTCGCGCATGTTGGAGGGGGGCGAAGACCCGCGGTTCTTGGCGCGCCGCCTGACGCGTATGGCGGTAGAGGATGTTGCCCTTGCTGACCCACAGGCGCAGCAGGTGTGTTTGGCCGCGTGGCAAAGCTATGAGCGTTTGGGCTCGCCCGAGGGCGAGATAGCCTTGGCCAATGCTGTAATTTATCTGGCTCTCGCGCCAAAATCGAATGCGGCCTATGTCGCCTACAAGGCCGCGCGTAAATTGGCGGCGCAGACAGGGTCACTTGCCCCTCCGAAGTATATCTTAAACGCCCCAACCAAGCTGATGAAAGAGCAGGGCTATGGCGCAGGCTATGCCTATGACCACGATGCTGAAGATGGGTTTTCTGGGCAGAATTACTTTCCCGATACAATCACGCGCCCCAGTTTCTATGAACCCGTGGAACGTGGGTTTGAGCGCGATCTTGGAAAGCGGGTAGCTTATTTTGCGAAGCTTAGGCGCGACCGAAGCCGCGATGAGTGACCCGTGCCGCGGCTTTTGGTTGACAACAGACAGGCAGGGGCAGAAAGAGCCACCCATGATTTGGACAGTTTTTCAGGTGGCCCTTGGGGGCGCGATTGGTGCATCGCTGCGCTATCTCGTTGGCGTGGGTCTGCATCGTGCGCTTGGGCCGACCGCTTTTCCCGTTGGGGTGATCTCGGTCAATATTCTTGGCTCTTTATTGATGGGTCTTTTTGTGGGCCTTGCCGCACAGCGCGGGCTGACCCATTTATCCCCTTTCGTCATGACGGGGATCTTGGGCGGGTTTACAACATTTTCTTCCTTTTCGCTTGAGGTCATCACGCTTTATGAGCGGGGCGATTTAGGGTTGGCGGTGGCCTATATTCTGGGCTCGGTCATCCTCTCTATCGTTGCGATTTTCTTGGGGTTGATGCTGACACGGGTGGCGCTGCCATGACGGGTGTTCAGGTTTTGGCTGTCGCGGATGCAGATGCGGATCAGCGGCTTGATCGGTGGTTCCGCCGGCTTTTCCCGCATATCCCGCAAGGCCGCATTGAGAAGATGTGCCGTAAAGGTGAAATCCGTGTCGATGGCGGGCGCGTGAAACCTGCGACACGCCTGCAATCTGGGCAGGAGGTGCGCATCCCCCCCTTGCCTGACCCAATGCCCGAAGATGCGCTTGGCGCGCCGCGGGTGCAGAAATCGGCCATCTCGGACGCGGATGCCGCGATGATGCGCCGCGCGGTCATCTATCAAGACGATCATCTGATTGCGATTAACAAACCCGCAGGCTTGCCCACGCAAGGCGGCAGCGGGCAAGGGGGGCGGCACGTTGATGCGTTGGCGGCCTGTCTCGTGCGCGAGGGTGAGGATAAGCCGCGCCTTGTTCATCGCTTGGATAAGGACACATCGGGCGTTTTGCTCTTGGCGCGCAGCAGGCAAGCCGCGCAAGCTCTCACCGATGCCTTTCGCCATCGTGAGACGCGCAAGATTTACTGGGCCGCCGTTGCAGGCGCGCCTTTGCCCCGAATGGGCAAAATCAAGTTTGGATTGGTAAAGGCCGCAGGCCATGGCAAAGGGGGCGAAAGCGAAAAGATGCGCTGCCTTCATCCATCTGAAATCGCCACCACCGATGGGGCCAAGCGGGCCGAGACGGATTATGCAACGCTCTCTGCGCTTGGGGGGCGGGTGTCATGGGTGGCGATGGTGCCGATTACTGGTCGCACCCATCAATTGCGCGCCCATATCGCAGAACTTGGCTACCCGATCGTGGGGGATGGCAAATATGGCGGCAGCAGTCAGGAAAATTTGGGCGATGGATGGGGCGCGCAATTGGGGGGTGAAATCAGCCGCAAGCTGCATCTTCACGCGCGCTATCTGAAATTCCGTCACCCTTTCACAAAACGGGATCTCACGCTAACCGCAGCCTTGCCTGATCACATGGCCCGCACATGGGATTTGTTCGACTGGCGCGCCGAAGATGTGCCCGTTGACCCGTTTTATGACGAGCTCGGATGACTGCGCCTTATCTGATCATTTTCGATGTCGATGGCACGTTAATCGACAGTCAGGCACATATTGTAGCTTCGATGGAGGCGGCATTTAGCGGCCTTGATTTGCCTGCGCCAAGCCGTGCGCAGACCTTGTCAATCGTAGGCCTATCGCTACCCGTGGCCATGCTGCGCCTTGCGACTGATCATAGTGCCGAGATGCGCGCCGATTTGGTCGAAGGGTATAAGGCGGCCTTTCAATCATTGCGCCTCAGCGCGGATGGCGCGGCCTTGTCGCCGTTGTTTGAGGGGGCGATGTCAGTTCTAGAGACGCTGCAGGCTGACCCGCGCTTTGTTTTGGCTATTGCGACTGGCAAGTCACGGCGGGGGATGGAACATATTTTGGATCAACAAGGGCTGCGACCCTATTTTGCCTCCGTTCAGGTCGCCGATGATCACCCCTCAAAGCCACATCCCGCGATGGTGAAGGCCTGTTTGTCCGAATGTGATGTGCCCGCCGCGCGGGCCGTGGTGATCGGTGACACGACCTATGATGTCGAAATGGCGAAGGCTGCTGGCGCACAGGCTATTGGTGTCTCTTGGGGGTATCACAGCGTAGAGGATTTGCGGCAGTCTGGGGCCGACCCCATTTTGCAGCGCTTTGGCGAATTGCCCGCTGCCCTTGAACGAATTTGGAGCCTGACATGAGCGAATGGAAAGCCCGCCGTTTTTGGACATCTGCCAGCGTTGAAACGGTGGAAGGTGGCTATACGGTTCACTTGGACACACAGGCCGTCAAAACACCGCTTAAGGCGCCGCTGATTGTGCCAACCCAAACTATGGCCGAGGCGATTGCAGCAGAATGGATGGCCCAAGCCGAAGAGATTAATCCCCTCACCATGCCTGTCACACGGTCGGCAAATGCCGCGATTGATAAGGTCAGCGCACAAAAGCCAGAGGTTGTGGCGATGCTATCGGCCTATGCTGAGACAGATTTACTCTGTCACAGGGCTGATCACCCACAGGAATTGGCCACACGCCAGGAAGTGGGATGGCGACCCGTTTTGGACTGGGCCGCAAGCGAGTTGAACGCGCCCTTGATCGTCACAATCGGCGTTTTGCCCGTGCAGCAACCGCAAGATAGCCTTGAGCGGGTGCATCAACTTCTCTCGCAGTTTGATAATTTTTCTTTGACTGCATTGCATGACCTGATTTCCATCTCTGGCTCAGCCCTATTGGGGCTTGCCGTGGCGAAAGGGCAGTTCTCGTCGCAAGAAGCATGGAATCTGTCGCGAATCGATGAAAATTTTCAGGCAGAGCTTTGGGGCGAAGACGAAGAAGCCTTGGATGTGGCCGCGAAGAAAAAGGACGCTTTTCTTCACGCAGTACATTTTTACAGACTTGCAGGCGGGCACGAAGCCCTTGTGGCGGGTTGAGGCCTTGTTTTTTTATGAATATGTAATCTGCCCAAGCAGCAAGCATCCCACGAACGGCTGCTATAAAGTTAGGCTTTACGTTTCGTAAACCTAGCTTCAAGCCTTGACCTTGGGCCGTATATTTGCGCAATTAAGCAGCATTGGCTCGCTTCTGCGGGCCACTGACATGAAGGTGGTCTTACGGCCATTGAGGAAACAGCCCAAAAGGGCGGTCCAATAGGAAGAGGTAAACATGAAAAAATCTGTAGTCCTAGCTACGCTGGCAGTTGCTGGTATGGCTGCGGGTATGTCCCAAGCGTCGACCCTTGATGAGGTTAAAGCGCGTGGCAGCCTGAACTGTGGTGTGACCACAGGTCTCACAGGCTTCGCAGAACCAAATGCCAGCGGAGAGTGGGAAGGCTTTGATGTTGCGCTATGCCGTGCCGTTGCAACCGCCGTCTTCGGTGACCCATCAGCTGTTGAATTTGTTCCAACTACTGGTCAGACCCGCTTCACCGCGTTGGCCTCTGGCGAAGTTGATATGTTGGCACGTAACACCACATGGACCTTCAGCCGTGACGTTGACCTAAAGTTTGAGTTCACAGGTGTGAACTATTATGATGGTCAGGGTTTTATGGTTCCTGCATCACTTGGTGTATCTTCAGCTCTTGAGCTCGATGGCGCAACGGTATGTATCCAAACTGGTACAACCACTGAGTTGAACTTGGCTGACTTCTTTTCTTCGAACAACATGAGCTACGAGCCCGTGCCAATCGAAACAAATGCGGAAGCGCAGCAGCAGTATCTCGCCAACGCATGTGACGTTTACACTACAGACGCATCTGGTCTGGCCGCTACACGTGCAACTTTTGAAGATCCAAGTGCGCATGTCGTTCTGCCTGAAATCATCTCTAAAGAGCCTCTCGGGCCACTTGTGCGCCATGGTGATCACGAGTGGGGTGACATTGTGCGCTGGACGCTCAATGCACTCATTACCGCTGAAGAGCTGGGTGTTACCTCTGCGAACGTAGCGGAACTAGCTGCAAACTCCAATGCCAATAAAGAAATCAACCGCCTTCTTGGTCTAGAAGATGGCCTTGGTGGCATGCTAGGTCTTGAAGACAATGCATTCGCAAATGTTATTGCAGCTGTGGGTAACTATGGCGAAATATTTGAGCAGAACATTGGCGAAAGCACTCCAATCGGATTGGCGCGTGGTTTGAATGCGCAGTGGACTGATGGCGGCTTGCTTTACAGCCCACCATTCCGTTAAGCTCCGAGCATATGAAGGGCGCGGCATACCCGCGCCCTTCTTCTATTCTAATATCCAAAATTACGCTGAAACTGTTGCGACCCATTTGTGCCGCACTAAAATCTTGTACGCTGATTTAATGACAGGATTCCGCCATGGCTTTGATACCGGATCCAAGTTCTGAACCTTTCCGCTTGGGGCAGTTGATTTACGATCGTCGTTATCGCTCAATGACGATTCAAGTATTTGCTTTTATCATCATAATGGCCTTTATTTGGCAACTTGGCTGGAACACGGTTCAAAACCTATCTGAACTTGGTAAAGATTTTGATTTTGGATTTTTGGGATCGCGCGCCGGCTATGATATCAACCAGCGGTTGATCCAATATTCTAACGACAGCACCCATGGCCGCGCTGCGATTGTTGGGATACTTAACACGCTGCTCGTCGCTTTTCTGGGCTGTATTCTTGCCACGATGATTGGCGTGATAGCAGGCGTTTTGCGTCTTTCGAAAAACTGGATCGTAGCGCGATTGATGACGGTTTATGTGGAAGGGTTCCGCAATGTGCCGTTGCTGTTGTGGATCCTTGTGATCTTCGCCGTCATGACCGAAGCCACCCCACAGCCGCGCGATTTCCGCGAAGGCGGGGATGCGTCCATGATCCTGTTCGACAGTATCGCGATTACAAATCGCGGTATCTTTATCCCGCGTCCGATTTGGGGTGAGGGCTCAACCCTGCTTCTTGCTGTGTTTTTTGCTTCACTCTTTGCCATTTGGGCCTTCCGCCGTTATGCGCGCAAAAAACAAGAGGCAACGGGTCAAATCCTGCCTGTGTTCTGGATTTCTACGGCTTTGTTCTTTGTGCCTTCAGTTATTTTCTACTTCATTCTGGGCGGGCCAGTCACGCTGCAGTTGCCTGAATTGGGTGGTTTCAACTTTACGGGCGGCCTACAGGTGCGCAACTCGCTGATTGCCTTGTGGTTTGCGTTGTCGCTCTACACGGGTGCGTTCATCGCAGAGATTGTGCGCTCCGGGATTTTGGCGGTGTCACGCGGGCAAACCGAAGCAGCCTATGCCTTGGGCCTGCGCCCCAACCGCACGATGAATTTGGTGATCCTGCCGCAGGCCTTGCGCGTGATCATCCCACCCCTGATTTCGCAATATCTTAACCTGACCAAGAACTCCTCCTTGGCGATTGCTGTGGGTTATATGGATGTGCGGTCTACCTTGGGTGGGATCACGATCAACCAAACAGGCCGCGAGCTTGAAGGGATGCTCCTCTTGGGCGTCTTTTACTTGGTCACATCCCTAATCATTTCGGGCGTGATGAATGTCTACAACAACGCCGTTAAGTTGAAGGAGCGCTGAGATGGCAAATTCTGCGAATAGCTCCGTTTCTTATGTGCGCACCGAGATGCTGCCCGAGCAGGCCCCGCCTGTCTCGGAAGCAGGCGTGGTGAAATGGGTGCGTGAAAACTTGTTCTCTGGGCCGCTCAATACAATCCTAACAATTCTGTCTTTGGTCGCGATCTATTGGGTAGTCAGCCATGTTTTCCAGTGGTTCGCCTATGGCATTTGGACTGCAAATTCACTGAGTGAATGCCGTGAGGTGCGTGACGCGCTTTACGCCGATGGTCGCAATGTCGCCTGTTGGGCCGTCTTGAGCGAGCGTTGGAACCAACTTCTATTTGGGTTCTACCCCGCCGATGCATATTGGCGCCCTGTTGTGGCTTTGATTGTGTTTTTCATCGCCGTTGCGCCTGTGATGTTCAACTTTGGTGGCCGTAAATTGGCGATCTTCTCGGCCGTGTCGCCCTTCATTTGCTACTGGCTGTTATGGGGCGGGTCGATTTGGGGGCCAATCCTGACGGCTCTGGGCTTTGTTTTGGCATGGTTGGCCTATGGCCAGATCACACGGCAATTCGGGGCTTTGGCGGGCATCGTGGCGAGCATCCTTGTGCCGCTGATCTATTGGCGCTTTGGGGTTGCCCCACTAACAGGACTGACCGATGGCATCTTGCCCATTGGAATTGAAAATATCCAATCCAAGGATTTCGGCGGGTTCATGTTGGCGCTGATCATCGGGATCACGGGCATTGTTCTGTCTTTGCCGCTTGGGATTTTTCTGGCGCTTGGGCGTCAGTCTGATTTGTTCATCATCAACAAATTCTCGGTGATCTTTATTGAGGTGATCCGCGGCGTTCCGTTGATTGTGTGGCTGTTCACGGCATCGCTTTTGTTGAACTACTTCCTGCCGCCCGGAACGAATTTTGACCTGATGCTCCGCGTGATTATCATGGTCACGCTCTTTGCCGCTGCCTATATGGCCGAGGTTGTGCGCGGTGGTTTGGCTGCTCTGCCCCGTGGGCAATATGAGGGGGCAGATAGTCTGGGCTTGGATTACTGGCAATCCATGCGCTTGATCATCCTGCCTCAGGCTTTGAAAATCTCAATCCCGGGCATCGTGAACACGTTTATCGGTTTGTTCAAAGACACAACCCTCGTGGTGTTCATCGGTCTGCTTGACCCAATCGGTCTGTCTAACGCAATCCGCGCCACGACCGAATGGAACGGGATTTACTGGGAATTGTTCATCTTCATCGGGCTTTGCTTCTTTATGTTTTGCTACGCGATGTCCCGCTATTCGCAATATCTTGAGCGCAAGCTCGCAACAGATCGTCATTAAGGAGAGGCCGATATGAGTGAAGCCACCCCCTCCATCCAAGATCGTGAGATCAACCGTTCGCAGATGAAAGTCACCGATGAGGTGGCGGTTGAAATTCGCGATATGAACAAATGGTATGGTTCGTTCCATGTTTTGCGGGACATCAACCTCACTGTAAACCGCGGCGAACGTATCGTCATCTGTGGGCCATCTGGCTCAGGGAAATCTACGCTGATTCGCTGCATCAATGCATTGGAGGAGCATCAAAAGGGCTCCATCACTGTGGATGGCACATTGCTGTCAAATGACCTCAAGAACATTGACAAAATCCGTTCCGAGGTCGGGATGTGCTTTCAGCATTTCAACCTGTTTCCGCATTTGACCATTTTGGAAAACTGCACATTGGCCCCAATTTGGGTGCGCAAGACGCCCAAGAAAGAGGCCGAAGAAACGGCAATGTATTTCCTTGAGAAGGTGAAAATCCCCGATCAAGCGCATAAATATCCAGGGCAGCTGTCAGGGGGCCAGCAGCAGCGTGTGGCCATCGCGCGCAGCCTCTGTATGCGTCCGCGTATCATGCTGTTTGACGAACCGACATCGGCACTTGACCCTGAGATGATCAAGGAAGTTTTGGATACGATGATCCAATTGGCTGAAGAAGGCATGACCATGCTCTGCGTGACCCATGAGATGGGCTTTGCCCGTCAGGTTGCCAATCGCGTGATCTTTATGGATGCAGGCCAGATTGTTGAGCAAAACGAGCCTGAGCCGTTCTTCACCAACCCGCAAAATGACCGCACCAAGCTGTTCTTGAGCCAAATCTTGGGTCACTGATCCCGCTTAGGGCAAGTCACGCGGTGTGATAAAGGCGCGGGCGACCCCCGCGCCTATTTCTATGTTGGCCCAAGAAGTTGCGTTAAAGTCCACGACCAAGGTCGCGGCTGTAGGGTAGCGGGTGAATTTCTCGTGTTGGGGCTGTGTCGCCACCAGCGAGCGCGCCAAGCTACCAATACCGGGATTATGCCCGATGACGGCCAATGTGTGGCCCTCACTGGCCCTGATGACATTCAGCATATCAGGCGGCATCGCGAGATAGAGCGCACGTGTATAAGAAACTTCGATTTCCGCACCGCTCAAGCATCGGGAAATCGCCGCCCATGTATCGACAGCACGGGTTGCGGTCGAGCAAAGCACATGATCAGGCCGATACCCCTGCGCCTCAAGCCATGTTCCAACGCGCGGTGCATCCTCTATTCCGCGGGCATTGAGGGGGCGGTCATGGTCATCCAACCCTGCATCGCCCCAATCTGATTTTGCATGGCGGATTAAGATCAACGTCAGGGTCATGGGTGAAAGCTCCGCATGTGGAAATGTGATTGCGCCTCAACGCGTCCAAAATTTTGTGAGATCGGGCAGGCGCGCCGCGCCCTGCAGCCCTTGGTCATGCAATTTGCCCCCCCCATTGTGTTCAGATGGTCGTGGCATCGGATCGTATCATAGCCCGATCCGTCAAAGGCTGCGACAGGGCATGCGCTGCGGCAGGGTTGGTGCGTGCAGCTGTCGCATGGGCGGTCTTGAGCGGGCGCTTGAGGCACTGCATAGGGCAAGCCAAGTGCGCCGCGAAAGGAGACAAACAATCCCGATTGCGCATGGATGAGCAGCCTTATTGGGCTGGGCCATACTGCACCTGTCGCCAAAGCCCACTGGTAAAATGGTGCATAGGGTGGGCCACCAAAGGGAAAATAGGCTTCCCCCCCAATCTCGCGGGCCCAGTCACCGATGACCCGCGCAGACCAGCGATCCATCGGGTCAGGGGCGCCATCACGATATTCGGAGCTGTCTTCAAACGCAGACCAAAACTGAGGCTCATCAGGCCCCAAAAGCACCACGGTTTTTACCTCATGGCCTAGGCCGTGACTGTCCTCTGGGGCAAAATGCCCCAAAATGCGAAGGTGCCGCGCATGCGCGCCTTGTAAAAGGTCGGTCAGGTTCATTCTTTAGCCTGCGCTGATTGTTCTGCGCTGCGCAAGCGAAACTAGGCGCGGATGATTGATCCTGCCCCGTGATCCGTGAACAATTCCAAAAGGCAGGCATTGGGCGCGCGCCCGTCCAAAATAACGGCAGCGCGCACGCCTGCGCGCACGGCTGACAGGGCCGTTTCGGTTTTGGGGATCATGCCGCCTGCAATGACCCCGCTTTCGGTCATGGCCTCAACATCGGCGGCGCTCAATTCGGTTACCACTTCGCCATCGGCATTTTTGACGCCCGACACATCAGTCAAAAGCAGCAGGCGATCTGCCTTCAGGGCGGCGGCAATAGCCCCCGCTGCCGTGTCGCCATTGATATTATAGTTGTGACCATCACGATCTGCACCGATGGGGGCAATCACAGGGATCATCTCGGCCTCAAAGAGTTGCCGCAGAAGGGTCGTGTCTACCTCACTGGGTTCGCCGACAAAGCCAAGTTCGGGGTCGGCCATTGTGCAGGTGATCATCGAGGCATCTTTGCCCGACAGACCAACTGCGCGCCCGCCTTCGGCGTTGATCGCCTGCACGATCCGCTTATTAACCTGACCCGATAGAACCATTTCCACAACATCCATCGTGGCGGCATCCGTGACCCGCTTGCCGCGCGTGAAGGTGGAGGTCACGCCAAGCTTTTCAAGCATCTCATTGATCATTGGCCCGCCGCCATGCACCACCACAGGGTTCACCCCAACAGTGCGCATCAGCATCACATCGCGCGCGAATGAGGCCATCCCCTCATCCGATCCCATCGCATGACCGCCCAATTTGATCACCACAATCGCCCCGTGATAGCGCTGCAAGTAAGGCAGGGCTTCGTTCAAGGTGCGGGCGGTCGAGAGAAAATCACGCATTTTGGCTGTCTGCTTCTTCATCTTTGGCGTTCCAAACTGATCCCGCGCCATATTGGGCGCGCTCGATTACTTCCATAAGGCAGGAAGGCTTGGCTGTGAAGGTGGCTGTTCTCAAGCAAGCCCTGCGATCAAGGCCCGAAGGTTTTCAATACCCAAACCTTTTTCTGACGAGGTCATCAAGAGCTCGGGATAGGCGGCGGGGTGTTTTGACAGCGCCTTGCGCACTTGGGCCAAAATTTTATTGCGTTCAGCTTCTTTTACCTTGTCGGCTTTTGTCATCACGACCTGAAAGGTCACAGCTGATTGATCAAGCAGGGTCATGATCTCGTCATCAACCGCCTTGATCCCATGCCGTGTGTCGATAAGCACGAAAGCGCGGCGCAACGAGACGCGGCCTGACAGATAGGCCTTGAGCAATTTCTGCCATTTCTCGACCACCGCAACAGGCGCTTCTGCATAGCCATAGCCCGGCAAGTCGACCACATAATGGCTCTCGCCAAGTGTGAAGAAGTTGATTTCTTGCGTCCGTCCGGGTGTGTTTGAGGCCCGTGCCAAGTTTTTACGCCCAGTCAGCGCATTGATCAGCGAAGATTTCCCAACATTCGAGCGCCCAGCAAAGCATATTTCAAGCCGATCTGCAGGGGGCAGGCCATCCATGGCAACAACGCCTTTGACAAAATCTGCACCGCGCGCAAACAGCAGCCGCCCCTTCTCAAGGCTGATCTCATCGGCATCTTCGGCCAGCGGAAAAGGCAGGGCTGCACTCACCAGATAATCTCCACTTTATCCCCTTGGGCGATATGCCCTGCTTGGGTGGTTTCTGCGTATACGCCAAATTCGCTGTGATCCCAACCGCTTTGCAATATTTGCAGAGTTGGCACATCCCTTACCCCTGTGTCAGGATTTGCTTCAGTTGCGCGACAACGGGTTATTGGTTCTACGATTTTTAGGCGGGCCTCGCCAATCACAAGGCTCGCCCCAATCAGGTCAAGCTCTTCCCAAGGGGCTAGACCCTCAAGCCAAAGATTCCCACGAAAGCGGCGCGGATCCAGTGGCATATCGGCCCGCGCCTCTAAGGCGCGCAGCGAGGCAACATTTAGAATTGAAATCGAGGCAAAATTTGCATCGGTCATGCCTGATTTAGGCGCTGCGACCACCGCCTTCGGGGCGGGTCGCTCGGGCGGATAAATTGCCTCTAGCCATGCAATCAAATCGCTGTGGTCGCCTTTTGGGTCGAATATGTGATCGGGCAAATCAGGATGCGACAGGCGGATTGTGCCATTGTCCAAACAGCAGGCCGTGATGGCCATAAGCTGAGGGGCCTTTGCGCCGCGCAAGAAATTTCGGCAGGGTTGCCATTGCCCCTGCAAGGGGTCAGCCCCCGCTTCAATAACCGCATAGGCGCGATCAAGCGGCAAAGCGCAAGCGGGGGCCATAAAGGCCCCCGAAATACGTTCTGCGCCAATACCCTTAATCGGGTGTCGCCATATTTGGTCGAGTGTGACGCTCACTTAGCGTTCTTTGCGCCGCCGCGTTTGAAACTTGCGCGGATATTGCCAAACAGATCGGGCTTATACCCTTGGTGACGCATGATCGTGTATTGCTGCGCAAAGGTCAGGGTGTTGTTCACGATCCAGTAAATCAACAAGCCTGTCGCGAAATGGCCCAACATGAACATAAAGATAAAGGGTAGCCACGCGAAAATCGCGGCCTGTGTTGGGTCAGTGGGCGCTGGATTCAGCTTTTGCTGCAACCACATCGAGATGCCCAAAAGGATGGGCAGAACCCCGATAAAGATCAGCGCAAGGATACTGCCTGGCTCTGGCGCTGGCCATGGGAACAGGCCGAATAGGTTGAAGATCGAGGTTGTATCAGGTGCTGACAGATCCCGAATCCAGCCAAAGAACGGTGCGTGGCGCAATTCTAGCGTCACGAAAATCACCTTATAGAGCGAGAAGAAAATCGGGATTTGCAGCAAAATCGGCAAGCAGCCTGAAGCGGGGTTCACCTTGTTCTTCTTATACAGCTCCATCATGCCTTTTTGCATGGCTTCGCGGTCATCACCTGCGCGCTCTTTCAGCTTCTCCATCTCTGGTTGAAGCTCTTTCATCCGCGCCATGGAGGCATAGGATTTATAGGCAAGCGGGAATAAGACAGCCTTGACGATGAAGGTCAGCGCAATAATCGCAAGACCCATATTGCCAATCATCACATTCAGATTGTGCAGCAGCCAGAACATCGGCTTGGTGATGAAATAGAACCAACCCCAGTCAATCGAGTCGAGAAAGCGATCAATCCCGCCTGCGTCCTGATAGTTGCGGATGGTTTCCCATTCCTTCGCCCCTGCAAAGAGCATGGTGGTGACTTCGGCCGTTGCCCCAGCAGCAACATCTACTGCGGGCATCCGCGCTTCGGTTTGATAGATGTCCGCCTCCGCCACGTGGCGCGTTGCGGCCACAAAGGGCTGACCCGTGCCGGGGATCAAGGTGGTCATCCAATATTTATCGGTAAAACCGATCCAGCCGTTTTCGGCAACATCCACCAATTCTGCCGCCGCGCCTTCGCTGGGCATGACATCGAATTCGGTGACGTTTTCATAACCGATCTCGTCCAAAGTGCCGTCTGCTTTACGAACAACACCTTCATGAAGGATGAAGAAATTCTGCAAATCTGCGGGTAGGCCATGGCGGGCCACGATGCCGTAAGGAGCCAAGCGCACAGGCGCGCCCGTGGTGTTGCGCACAGATTGCGTCACAGAGAAAATGAAATTCTCATCAACCGAGATCACGCGATTGAAAATCAGGCCGTTGCCATTATCCCATTCAAGGGTAACGGGGGTCGTGGTCGTTAGGGTTTCGCCCTCGACCAAACGCCATTCGCTGTTGGGGCCAGGCACTTGGTCAAAATCAAGCGCGCCGCCGGGCGCCCATCCATAAAGGGCGTAATAGGCATTTGGGCCGCCAACTGGCGACAGAAGGCGCACGATATTTGCGTCTTCATCAATCGTTTCGCGATAGTTTTTCAGGGATAGGTCATCAATCCGCCCACCCAAGAGTGAGATTGAGCCGAGCAATTCATCGGTTTCAATCGCCACGCGTGCCGAGGAGGATAAAGCCACGGCGCGTGTTTCTTCCGCACCGATCAGAGCGGGGTCGCTTGACCCTGCGCTTGGCGGCAGAATGGCATCTGCGGGCGCGGTCGTATCGGATGCGACTGCCGCGTCCGTTTGCGTTACCTGTGGGTCTTCGGGGGGAAACAGAAGAAACCACACCAAAATGACGAGAAAGCTCAAGGCCGTGGCCAGGATCAGGTTCTTGTTCTGATCTTCCATGATCGCGCTATGCCCTATGATTTATTGACAGTCGGGTTCAATAGGCTGGCGGCGCAAAGGTCAAGGGGTTTGCGCCGAATATCGCGAGAACTGCGCCAATCTGGCCTAGTCTCGTCCCATATTTTCGGCACGCCGCGTCAGGCCGAAGAAATCAAATAATTCAGGGTCAAGCAGATGCGAGGGGCGCGCATTCATTAAGGCCGAGAAAATCTTTTGCCGCCGCCCAGGTGCGCGGGCTTCCCACTCATCCAAGAGGCGTTTGATGGCTTGGCGTTGTAGCCCGTCTTGCGATCCGCACAGATCGCAGGGAATTATGGGATAGTTCATCGCGCGGGCGAAGGCTTCACAATCCGCTTCGCTGACATGGGCCAGCGGACGATGGACAAAAAGATCCCCTTCATCATTCAAAAGCTTGGGTGGCATCGAGGCCAGTTTGCCGCCGTGAAACAGATTGAGGAAAAATGTTTCCAGAATGTCATCGCGGTGGTGGCCCAAAACAACGGCTGAACACCCTTCTTCGCGGGCAATGCGATATAAGTTGCCACGGCGCAATCGTGAACACAGCGCGCAATAGGTGCGGCCTTGCGGCACTTTATCCATCACAATTGAATAGGTGTCTTGATATTCAATCCGATGCGGCACGCCCATCTTTGTGAGAAACTCTGGCAATACCGTTGCAGGAAATCCAGGTTGGCCCTGATCTAAGTTGCAGGCCAAAATCTCTACGGGCAGCACGCCGCGCCACTGCAATTCGGTCAAGGCTGCCAAAAGCGTGTAACTGTCTTTGCCGCCCGACAGGCAGACCAACCATTTCGCGCCGCGCTCGATCATGCCGTAGCGGTCAATCGCCTCGCGGGTTTCACGGATGATCCGCTTGCGCAGTTTTTTAAATTCGGTGCTTGAGGGCGCGCCGTGAAAGAGCGGGTGGATATCCTCTGCATCGTCCAACATGGTGCGGCCTTCATCTTCACGCGGTTTTGATGTGCCTGCCATAGGCGAGGCAAGGCAGAAACGTCAAGTAAACTTGCTTTCTGCTCGTTTGCGCTAGCTTCGCAAATAGGCAGATAAGGATCGGGCATTATGAAAAAATTGGCATTGGCGGCGCTTTTGATGTTGGCGGCCTGCACGGGCAAACCTGCGCTTGATGATCCAAATCTCAGCACCCGCGCCTTGAATCTAGAAGAGTTTTTTCAAGGTGATCTTGTGGCCTATGGTCAGTTTCAGGATGTCTTGGGCGAGGTGCGCCGCCGCTTTGAGGTGAAGATCAACGGGACATGGGATGGGGAAACCCTACGTTTGGTCGAAGATTTCGTTTATGAAGATGGCAGCACTGAACAGCGTATTTGGCTCTTGGAAAAGCTGGACGAACAACGATGGCAAGGAACGGCTGACGGGGTGATCGGCATCGCAACGGGCGAGGAGCGTGGAGATGTCTTTAATTGGGCCTACACGATTGACCTGCCAGTGGAGCAGGGTGAAACCCTGCGGGTCAGCTTTGATGACTGGATGTGGCTCTTAAGTGATGACCGATTGCTCAACCGTGCCTATATGAAGCGCTTTGGCGTGACCATCGGTGAGGTCATCATTTATTTCGAACGGGTTTGATCCCCGCCCTTTGGCGGCACTGGGTCGTAACCTGATCCGCCAAGAGGGTGGCAGCGTCCAATGCGGCGCAGCAAAAGATAGCTGCCTTTGATCGGCCCATGTCGCTCAAGCGCCTCAAGCGCATAGGCGCTGCAGGTTGGCTGATAGCGGCAGTTAAACCCTACCCATGGGCTGAAAATCAGCCGATAAGCCCGAATGGGCAAAGATAAGATCCATGCCAATATGCGCATCTACGCCCCTCGCTTTCGCGGCGCGTGGATGCGGGATAAGGCTGCGGCTAACTCTACCTGCATTTGCGCAAAAGGATGCAACAAGGTGACTTCGGGGCGACCTACCAACACATAGTCCCACCCCGCTTGCCCATGCAGGGCCAGTGTGTCGCGCGCAATTTCACGCAAGCGGCGCTTTGCGCGGTTACGCGCCACCGCATTGCCGATCTTTTTGGAGCAGGTATAGCCAACGCGGATCACCTTTGGATCCACGCCCTCATCCGCGTCACGCTTGCGCGCCTGAAGCAAGAAAGCAGGCGCAGGCGCACGGGCCGCTTTGGCAGCCCGTAAGAAATCGGCACGTTTGCGCAAGGTTTCCATGATCCAAGCCCGATTTGGCGTTCAAATGCAAAAAGCCCCTGACGAAATCTCGGCAGGGGCGCGTTGAGGGTTGCCCCCCAAAGCCTGAGAAACGCTTATGCGCTCAGAGATTTGCGGCCACGCGCGCGGCGCGCGTTCAAAACCTTGCGGCCTGCTTTGGTCGCCATGCGTGCGCGGAAGCCATGACGGCGCTTGCGCACGAGGTTTGAAGGCTGAAAAGTCCGTTTTGACATCGGCTTGCTCCAGTTTGCTGGTCGGCGCGCGCCTACGCGCGCAAGTCACACGACCAAAAGAATCCGTATAAGGCCTGCGGCATACGCAAAGCAAAGCGGCGTGTCAATAAATGCGCGCGGTAAAATGCAACCTAACTCAAGTTTATTGTGATGGGCATAGAATCGCACAACATATGCGCGGGGCGTTACAATTCCACAATAAAACAACTATCTATGTGGCTGAGGGTATGCGGGGAAGGTTTCGTGTTTAACACACTCTCGGGACGATTTTTGATTTTGACCCTGTGCTTCGTAATGTTGGCAGAGGTTTTGATCTTCGTGCCATCGGTGGCCCGATTCCGTGAAGATTATCTTTTGTCGCGCCTTGAGAGGGCGCAAATTGCGTCACTGGCCCTTTTGGCGAATGATGGGATGGTTGATCCTGCGCTTGAGGATGAATTGCTGCGCAATGCTGATGTTTTAAACGTTGTGTTGCGGCGGGACGCGGTGCGGGAACTGGTGCTCGCTGCGCCGCAAATCCCACCTGTGGCCACCACCTATGATCTGCGCAATCCTCCATCCTTGGGTTTGATCCGCGATGCCATGATGCAGCTTTGGGATCAAAGAGATCGCACAATCCGTGTGATTGGGGCGCCTGTGCGCGATGCGGGCCTTGAGATCGAGGTGACCATGCACAGCGCCCCCTTACGCGCCGCGATGGTCGAGTTTGGCCTGCGGATCCTTGCCCTGTCGGCGGTGATTTCTGCCTTCACGGCGGCGCTTTTATTTTTCTCTGTGCGGTATTTCCTTGTGACACCTATGAACCGCGTGGTCGGGCAGGTGCGCGCCTATGCGGATGCACCCGAAGATGCCCGCCGCATCATAACGCCAAGCGCGGGCTTGCATGAGTTGCGGGATGCCGAGGTCGCTTTGAACAAGATGCAGACCCAACTGACCGCCGCCCTGAAGCAGAAGGATCATCTCGCGCAGATGGGCGCGGCTGTGGCCAAAATCAGCCATGATTTGCGAAATATCCTGACCACAGCCAGTCTGATGGCGGATCGTTTGGAGGGCAGCGATGATCCTGCCGTGCAGCGCACCGCGCCAAAGTTGCTGCAATCCTTGTCACGGGCGGTCAATCTTTGCGAAGGAACCTTGGCCTTTGGCCGTGCGCAAGAGCCACCACCTGCCTTAGCACGGGTCGATGCAGCGGGGTTGCTGCGCGATGTGGTGGAAAGTGAATCGCTTGGGCCAGATGCGGAGGCGATTGAATTCGATGTCTCTGTTGAAACAGGTTTGACCCTGCGCTGTGATGCTGAACAGATTTTCCGCGTGTTGAGCAACCTTATCCGCAACGCAAGGCAGGCCATTGCAGCACAAGGGGGGGCAGGCGTGATCTGTATCTTGGCCCAAGCTGCGCCAAATGAAGACGGGTGGGAAATTCGTATTCGCGACACGGGCCCGGGACTGCCAGAAAAGGCGCTAGAACATTTGTTCAAACCTTTCCAAGGCGGCGCGCGCAAAGGTGGCTCGGGTCTTGGCCTTGCCATAGCGGCGGAATTGGTGCGCGGGCATGGTGGCGCGCTGACTTTAGAGTGCAGCACCTCTGAGGGCACTGAATTTAGAATTTGGCTGCCCTCGCAACCGTTGGGGTGAATTCGCCCTTGCGCTGCGGTGACATGGGCGTTAAGAGCAACCCCCACGCGCTGGTAGCTCAGTTGGATAGAGTACTTGACTACGAATCAAGGGGTCGGGGGTTCGAATCCTCCCCAGCGCGCCATTTCCCCTACATTTTAGGTTTGTTTGTCCGTGGTGCTTCGCCTCTGCGCTTGAGTTTCAGCGGCATGACGCCAGTAGAGCTTTGGCTTAGGTTGTGAGTTCTGAGACAGGAATAAAGGGAAAAAATGTCCCGCAAGACCAGACGCCGAACCAGTCTGCGCCGCTCGTGTTATGCGCCACACCAAGATCGACAAGCCGATAAAAGCTCTTGCGATCGATAAGCGCCTCAAGGCCGCGGCGCACCATAACGTAAGGCGAAGGTTTCCCATCTGCGCTGCGGGTGAGGCGAATGGGGCTTTGGGCGCTGGCCCTGACGGTGTCGCCCACATTGGTTGTGAATTGCACCTCTTGCGCCGCGCCCTCGCCTATCACGATAAAATCCTGCGCTACAAACGGGGCATCTGCGACCCTGATCCCCACCTTTTCTACGGGGGTCACAAGGAAATATTTGTCCCCCTCCCGTTTCAGAATCGTTGAAAACAGGCGCACCATGCGCGGTCGCCCAATCGGGGTGCCGTTGTAAAACCATGTCCCGTCACGCCGAATTTCCATGTCGATATCGCCGCAAAAGGGTGGATTCCATTGATCTACAGGGGGCAGTTTGCCTTGCTTTTGCGCATTGGTCGCGGCGGCCAATAGGGATTCAGGCGTCATGGTCACGATGTTTTGTCTCCTATGGGCTTTTGCCATTTGTGGTCGGCGCCATAGTTAGATTTACTAGCGAACAGGTTACGACCCCAACATAATCATTATGCGGAGCATTTCTATGGCTGAGCTTGAAAACCTGACATCCGAGATTGATCGGCTTGGTGCGCAGCTTGGTCAGGCGCGGGCAGAAATTTCCAAACGCATTATCGGTCAAGATCAAGTGGTCAGTTTGGCCCTGGCAGCGATGTTGTCAAACGGCCATGCCCTGCTGATGGGGCTGCCTGGTTTGGGGAAAACACGGCTTGTCGATACGATGGCCCAAGTCATGGGTCTGCGTGCCAATCGGGTGCAATTTACCCCTGACCTGATGCCCGCCGATATTCTGGGGTCCGAAGTTTTGGATACAGGCGCACATGGGCAGCGCAGCTTTCGCTTTTTGGAGGGGCCTGTATTTTGTCAGCTGTTGATGGCCGATGAGATCAATCGCGCCAGCCCGCGCACGCAAAGCGCCCTCCTGCAAGCGATGCAGGAGCGAGAGGTCACAATCGCGGGTGCTGCACGCCCATTGCCCGCCCCATTTTTGGTTCTGGCCACGCAGAACCCGATCGAACAAGAGGGCACATATCCATTGCCTGAGGCGCAGCTTGATCGCTTTTTGTTGCGCATTGATGTGGCCTATCCTGATCGCGCGGCGGAGCGGGACATATTGATTGCGACAACGGGCCCAAGTGAGGCGGCAACAGCCCAAGTCTTTACCGAAGCCAATTTGATTGCGGCACAAAAATTGGTGCGCCACATGCCCGTAGGGGATCTGATTTGTGACATGATCCTTGATCTGGTGCGCGGATGTCGCCCTGACCCTACGGCTGATCCCGCGCGGATCGCGGCGCATTTGGCTTGGGGTGCGGGGCCGCGTGCCGCGCAGGCCTTGATGGTTTCGGTGCGCGCACGGGCGTTGATGCAGGGGCAATATGCGCCTTCTGTCGAGGATATTCGCGCTATGGCCCCTGCTGTTTTGATCCACCGCATGGCGCTTGGTTTTGCCGCGCGGGCCGAAGGCCATGATCTGGCCGCTCTCTTGACCCGCGAAATTGATCTTGTTTTGGATCACGCAGCCTAAATGCCCCCACGCGCCTTGCATAGTGATCCAAACGATCTCATGCGCCTCCGCGCTGATGCGGCTGCCCATGCCGCACGTTTGCCCGCGTTGTTGGTTGCGGCAGAGCATTTGGCGTCCAGCCTGCATTTGGGGGATCATGGCCGCCGCCGCGCAGGCGGGGGGGATGAGTTTTGGCAATATCGACATGTCCAAGCAGGGGACAGCGCCACAGCGATTGATTGGCGCAGGTCGGGGCGAGGGGATGGATATTACGCCCGCCAAACCGAATGGCAGGCTGCGCAAAGCCTGCTGATATGGTCTGACCCTGCAGCCTCTATGCGGTATAGTTCTCTCTCTGATCCAATGGCGCAAAAACGGATGCGCGCGGATGTGATTGCGTTGGCCTTGGCCGAATTGGTTTTACGCGCGGGTGAACGGGTCGGGTGGTTAAATAGCCAGACCCCGCCGCGTGCAGGGGTCACACAGCGCGAAGGTTTGGCACGCGATTTGCTTGCCCCAAAATCAAGCGCGGTCATGGCGCAGAGCATACCCAAAGGCGCAAAGATCGTGATCCTGTCCGATTTTCTGCGGGGGACGGATGAATTGGCCATGGTTCTGCGCAAGGCGACCGAGGCGGGCGCGCGCGGTGTCGTTCTTCATCTTATGGATCCCGCTGAAATGGCCTTCCCTTTTGCGGGACGCGTTTTGTTCCAAGATCATCACGCAGGGCCCGAGTTCGAGACGCAAGCGGCAGATGCATTGCGCCATGAGTATCAAGCACGGTTAGACGCCCATCGTGCCAATCTGATGACCGAGGCACAGCGCCATGGATGGCCCTTTTTCACTCATGTAACCGACCACCCTGCCAGTGTGGCGTTGATGTCTATCTATCAGGCTTTGTTAGAGGCGCGGCAATGATTGGGGCGCTTGGATTTTCGGCGGCATGGGTCTTGGCGGCTTTGGCGGTGTTGCCCGCCCTTTGGTGGCTGTTGCGCGTTGTGCCGCCGCAGCCAAAGCGCGTTTACTTCCCCGCGCTGATCTTTTTGCTGGGATTGACCGATAAAGAAAATGACAGTGCCAAAACCCCGTGGTGGCTGTTGATGCTACGCCTTATGGCTGCAGGGTTTTTAATCTTGGCCTTGTCTGGCCCCTTGGTGAACCCGCCTCCGTCTGAGGGGGATGAAACGCCACAAGCCCCTTTGGTGATTTTGCGCGATGGGGGTTGGGCAAGCGCGCTTGATTGGTCTGTAGAACAACAGGCCATCGAGGCCAATTTGCGCGCCGCCATCCGCGATGGGCGTGCTGCTGTCGTCATTAGCCTGACCGAGCAGCCTCAGGCTTCGCTTGAGGCGCTGTTGACCTCTGGGGATGAGCAAATCACGCGGTTGTCTGCGATGCGTCCCGCACCCTTCGTGCCCGATTATGGCGCATGGTCAGACTGGTTCGCAGAGCAATCCATCCTCTTTGACGGGCTTTGGTTTTCAGACGGATTGGCGCATGGCAGTGAACGCGCGGGCCTAGCTGAGCTTTTGGCGGCGCGGGCGGCGCGGCTGCGCGTGATCGAAACGGGCGACAATCTTTTGCGGATGGTCGCCCTTGCCCCGCTTGAGCAAGGCGGGGATGGTGTCACACTCAGGCTCTTGCGCGCGGAATGGCCTGCGTTGCCAACGGCGCGTTATCTCGTGCAAGGGTTTGGGCCGGATCCATCAGGCGTGCCGCGCGTGTTGGTTGAGGCTGAAGCGGTCTTTGAAGAGGGGGCTTTAGCGGCCAACCTTGCCCTTACCCTGCCGCCCGAATTGCGCAATCGCCTGACCCGCTTTGAAGTGGCGGGACAACCGCAGGCGGCTGCGCGTTTATTGATTGATGACAGTCTCGCACGGCGCGAGATCGGTTTGGTCGCGACAAATGCCCCTCAGGAAGGGCAGGCCTTGCTTTCCCCCTTTCATTATCTGCGCGAGGCGCTGGCCCCAAATGTCGATCTTATCGAGGACGGTTTGGCCGAGATTTTGCCCGCAAACCCCGATGTGATCATTTTGGTTGATGTGACCCGTTTGCCCGAAACAGAACAATCTGATTTGACGGCATGGGTGGAACAAGGCGGTCTGTTATTACGCTTTGCTGGGCCACGAATGGCCGCATTGTCACCCGCCGAGATGCAAGCCGATGCATTGATGCCCGTGCAACTGCGCCAAGGTGGGCGTGCTTTGGGCGGTGCGATGTCATGGGCCGATCCGCGCAAGCTAGACCATTTCCCAGAGACATCCCCCTTTTTTGGCCTTGCCATTCCTGATGAGGTTACGGTCAGCCAACAGGTTTTGGCGCAGCCAGGCCCAGATTTGGCGGCGCGCAGTTTGGCCGCCTTGGAAGATGGCACGCCATTGGTCACGCAAATGACACGGGGCGCAGGGCGTGTCGTCTTGTTCCATGTGACCGCCAATGCAGAATGGTCGAACCTGCCGCTGTCGGGTCTGTTTGTGCAGATGTTAGAGCGGCTCTCTGTCTCTACCCGCCCGATCAGCGCGGAGGGCAAAGATTACACAGGGCTTAGCTTTGTTTCCGCGCAAGTGTTGGACGGGTTTGGTGCGCTTTATGATGCGCAGGGCGAAATCACAGTTGCAGGTGAAGATTTGCAAAACGGGGCACTATCGGCTGATATGCCGCCAGGCCTGTATCAGACCACCACGGGTCGCGTGGCGCTAAATGTGATTAAATCTGCGCAGGATCTGACCGTGGCAGATTGGCCTGAAAATGTGTCGGTCATACGGGGGCTGAGCGCCCCACCAACGCCCCTTGCACCTTGGTTGTTCCTATTGGCGCTGATTGCGCTTGCCGCAGATATGATTGGCAGCTTGGCTGTTACGGGGCGGCTGTCTGTGCGGGCCAAAGCCGCGCTTTTTGTGGTGGTCTTGGTTGCACCCTTCGCACCCAGTGACGCGCAAACCCTAACGCCCGAAGACATGTTTGGCCTGATGGCTACCGAAGATTTGCGCTTGGCATATGTCGTTACCGGCGATGATGCGGTGGACGAGATTTCGCGCGCAGGGCTGCAGGGTTTGTCCGATACGCTTTGGGCGCGCACCACGATTGAGCCGAGCCCACCCGTAGGTGTAGAGTTGACGCGCGATGAGTTGGCGTTTTTCCCGCTCCTATATTGGCCCGTGACAGAAGGCCAAAACCGCCCTTCTGATGATGTCTATCAGCGCCTCAATGCCTATTTGCGCGGTGGGGGCATGATTGTTTTTGATACCCGAGATGGGGATCTTGGCGGCATTGGTGGCGCAACGCCCGCTGCACGCCGTTTGCAGGATTTGGCGCAGGGCTTGGACATTCCGCCCCTCGCGCCAATCCCAGAGGATCATGTTTTGACCCGCGCCTTCTATTTATTGGCCGATTTCCCAGGGCGCTATACATCGCGCGATATTTGGGTTGAGGCGGCCCCACCCGAACCTGACCCTACCGAGGGCATGCCCTTTCGCGCGCTCAATGACGGGGTGAGCCCCGTGATTATTGGTGGCAATGACTGGGCTGCGGCATGGGCGGTTGATGGGGCAGGTCGCCCACTCTTGCCCATTGGGCGCGGATATGCCGGTGAACGGCAACGCGAAATTGCGCTCCGGTTTGGGGTCAATCTTGTGATGCATGTCTTGTCTGGAAATTACAAATCCGACCAAGTCCATGTGCCGGCCTTGCTGCAAAGATTGGGGAATTAAAGGATGGGTATGATGATCCTATTCGATCCTTATATCCCTCCCATGGGCGTGGCTGTTGTGGCGGCTGTGTTGTTGGTGATCACGGGCTATGCTGCACTGCGCGGCCTGCGCGGGTGGCCCTATCGTGCCGTTGCGGCGATGGTTGCACTTGTGGCGCTGATGCGCCCAATCTGGCAGGAGGAAACCCGCGCCCCTCTGGCCGATATCGCCCTAGTGGTGGTGGATCAATCGGCATCGCAAGGCTTGGCCGATCGTCCCGCCCAAACCGAAGCCGCGCTTGCCGCCCTTGTCGCAGAATTAGAGACAAAAGGGGTCGAGGTTGAACTGCGCTATGTGGCCGATGCGAATGGCAATCAAGGGACCCAGCTTTTGTCTGCCTTAAGCGGGCTTGCCGCGGAATTGCCCCAAGAGCGCATTGCTGGCGCATTTTTGCTGACAGATGGGCAAGTGCATGATCTGGACGCAATGCCCACAGGGATTGGCCCCGTTCACGCGCTGATCACGGGGCAGACGGATGATTGGGATCGCGCCCTTCAAATTGAAACTGCCCCAGCCTATGGCATTTTGGGCGAAGATGTAAAAATTGCATTGCGTGTCAGTGATTTCGGCCCCCTCCCTGATGGGGTGGATGCGCGCCAGACCGAGGTGATTTATTCGATTGACGGGAACGAGCCACAACGCGCGATTGTGCCAGTTGGGCAGCCGCTTGAATTAACATTGAACCTCGCCCATGCAGGACGAAACGTTGTGCGCTTTGAGGTGCCTGTGCAGGCGGGGGAATTAACCCCGCGCAACAATGTCGCTTATGCGCAGGTCAATGGGGTGCGGGATCGTTTGTCGGTGTTGCTTGTCTCAGGCGAGCCACATATGGGCCAACGGACATGGCGCAATTTGTTGAAATCTGACCCTGCGGTGGATTTGGTGCATTTTACCATTCTGCGCCCCCCTGAAAAGCGCGACAATGTTCCTGTGTCGGAATTGTCCTTGATTGCCTTTCCCACGCGTGAGCTGTTCATGGATCAAATTGATGATTTCGATTTGATCATCTTTGATCGGTATCAACGGCGCGGGATATTGCCCCTGATCTATCTTGAAAATGTGGCGCGATATGTCCGCGATGGCGGCGCGGTTTTGGTGGCGGCGGGCCCAGATTTTGCGGGGGCAGGGTCGCTGTATCGCTCACCTTTGGCCGATATTTTGCCCGCCGAGCCGACCGCGCGCGTGTTTGAAGAACCATATGTGCCGCATCTTTCCCGCCTTGGTGCGCGCCACCCTGTGACGCGTGGCCTTGAGGCGGCGCATTTACCCATTGCAGGATCAGATCAGCCATGGGGGCGGTGGTTCCGGCAAGTTGAGGTTGCCCCAAACGCGGGCGACGTCGTGCTTGAGGGGGTAGGTGATGCGCCGCTTTTGATCCTTGATCGCGTGGGCGAGGGGCGTGTTGCGCTCTTGGCCTCGGATCATGCATGGCTGTGGGATCGGGGATACGAGGGCGGCGGCCCACAATTAGAGCTTTTGCGCCGTCTGGCCCATTGGATGATGAAAGAGCCAGATCTTGAGGAGGAGGCGCTAAGCGCCGAAGCCGATGGTCGCGAGATGCGCATCATTCGTCAAACTATGGGGGCGGGCGTTGCCTCAGTCATTGTGACAGCGCCAGATGGGGAAGACATCACCGTGCCATTGCGTGAGACGGCCGAAGGCATGTTTGAAGGCAGCTATCTTGCCCCCGAAGATGGGCTTTACCGCGTAAGCGATCCAAATGCGGCAGATCTGTCAGATATCGTTGTGGGCATTGGCCCTGCCAACCCGCGCGAATTTAACGAGGTTGTAGCGACAGGCAATCTTCTTCGTCCTCACCTAGAGGCAACGGGCGGGGCGGTGTTTTTCCTCCGCGATGCTCTGCCTGGTCTGCGTCTTGTGCCAGAAGGGCGCGGTGCAGTGGGGCGCGGTTGGATGGGGATTTATACCCGTGACGCCTTTGTCACGGAGGATGTGCGCGCCCGACCGCTTGTTCCTGTTTGGGTGTATCTGATCGCAGGTTTGGTTGCGCTTGCCGCCGCATGGCTGCGTGAAGGGCGCTTTAGAAGGGCTTAAAGACCACCACGATTAAAACGGCGATGGCGCCAAACACGCTGACCTCATTAAAGATCCGCAGGTAAAAATCGCTTTCGCGGAACTCGCCTTTTAGGGCGCGCAGGATCAAGCGACCCGTCCACGCGTAATGCGCGCCAAGCAGGCTGACGAGGCCCAGTTTCACCCAGACCCAAGGCGCGAAATTCCAAAACCACCCAAGCCATAGCCCAGTGGCAATCGCAATGACACCAAGCCCTAGCGAAAAGCGATAAATGCGAATCGTCAGATCGCCTGTTGGGCCAAATTCACCAAGCCGCGCATATTCTCGTTTCCAAAAGATAATGGCGCGGGGGACAGCAAAAATACCTGTCATCCAGCCCATGACGCAAAGAATATGTATGACTTTGACCCAATCCATGTTGCCTTGCTGCCTGTTTTGTTATGTCTCGTCTATGGGCAATTCGGTCGCGCATGGCTTTTGCTTGCGCAATCCTTCAAATTGGTCTAGAAATCTTACCAATATCGCAGGGAGGGCTGATTATGGAAATGCCAAAACCAAACCCCGCCATTTTGGCCAAGCGCACGCGGATCATTTCGCGGTTGCGCGATGTGCTGCCCCATGATGCGGTTATTGATGATCCGCATGAAACGCGGGCCTATGAATGTGACGCTTTGACGGCCTATCGCTGCCCGCCTTTGGCGGCGGTGTTGCCCCAGTCCACGGCTGAAGTCTCTGAGGTGCTGCGCATTTGCCACGAGGAGGGTGTGCCTGTTGTTCCGCGTGGTTCTGGCACCTCGCTCGCAGGCGGGGCCTTGCCTACGGCCGATAGCGTCATTTTGGGGGTGGCGCGCCTGACACAGGTGTTGGAAACCGATTACGACAATCGATTCATCCGTGTGCAGACAGGGCGCACCAATCTCAGCGTGACGGGCGCTGTTGAGGCGAATGATTTTTTCTACGCCCCCGATCCATCAAGCCAATTGGCCTGCGCGATTGCGGGGAATATCGGAATGAATTCTGGCGGTGCGCATTGCCTGAAATATGGGGTGACGACCAATAACTTATTGGGCGTCACGATGGCGATGATGGATGGCACAGTCGTTGAGATTGGAGGCGCGCATTTGGATGCGGCTGGCCTTGATCTTTTGGGCGTGATTTGCGGCAGCGAAGGACAGCTTGGCGTAGTCACGGAGGCCACTTTGCGTATCCTCCGCAAACCCGAAGGTGCGCGCCCCGTATTGATGGGATTTGACAGCAATGAGGTCGCAGGGGAATGCGTCTCTGATATTATCAAGGCGGGCGTTCTGCCTGTGGCAATCGAATTCATGGATCGACCCTGTATCGAGGCGACCGAGGCCTTTGCCAAGGCGGGGTACCCGATGTGCGAGGCCTTGTTGATTGTCGAGGTTGAAGGATCTGAAGCGGAAATCCGCGAACAATTGGATGTGATCCTCGACATTGCCAAGCGCCACAATCCCGTGGAATTGCGCGAGGCGGCAGATGCCGATCAGGCCGCACGCATTTGGTTGGGCCGAAAATCCGCCTTCGGTGCGATGGGTCAGATCAATGATTATATGTGCCTTGACGGCACGATCCCCGTCTCAAGCTTGCCTTACGTTCTGCGCCGCATCGGCGAGATGAGCAAGGAATGCGGACTTAGCGTTGCCAATGTCTTCCATGCAGGGGATGGCAATATGCACCCGTTGATCCTGTTTGATGCCAACAAACCAGGCGATCTGGAGCTGTGCGAGGCTTTTGGCGCGGATATCCTCAAGCTCTGTGTTGAGGTGGGCGGTTGCCTGACGGGCGAACATGGGGTGGGTATTGAAAAGCGTGATCTGATGCTGACGCAATATACCCCAACAGACCTCGAAGCGCAGCTTTGGGTGAAGGATGTGTTTGACCCCAAATGGCTCTTGAACCCTGCAAAGGTGTTTCCGCTTTCGGTCACTGAAACCCGCCGCGATCACGCTGCCTAAGCGAAATTTCATCCCCCGATCTCGCTCTTGGGGGCCTACCTTATGAAAGGGACGTTGCGCTATGTTGCAACCGAAATCCGAGGCTGAATTGGCCGATTGTCTCGCCGCAGCAAAACATCCCATGGCGATCCGTGGTGGTGGCACCCGCCCGATTGGCCGCGCGGTTGCGGGCGAAGTTTTGTCAACGGCGGCCTTGACGGGGATCACGCTTTACGAGCCGGGTGCGCTGACCTTGGTCGCGCAAGCTGGTACGCCCTTGGCCGAAATTGAGGCCGTGCTTCATGCCGAGAACCAGCGCCTGCCCTTCGAGCCGATGGATCACCGCGCGCTTTTGGGCACAGACGGCACGCCCACAATCGGTGGGGTGGTTGCTGGCAATGTTTCGGGGCCGCGCCGCATTCAAGCGGGCGCCGCGCGTGACAGCTTGATCGGCGTGCGTTTTGTTGATGGGGCGGGAACCGTCATCAAGAATGGCGGTCGCGTGATGAAAAACGTCACGGGCTATGACCTCGTGAAACTGATGGCAGGCAGTTACGGCACGCTTGGGGTTCTTTCCGAAGTCTCCTTCAAGCCTCTTCCTGAAGTCGAAACCTGCGCCTGCCTGATCCTTGAGGGGCTGTCGGATCAGTCCGCCGTGGCCGCGCTGTCGCGCGCCCTAGCTTCGCCCTATGAGGTGACAGGGGCCGCGCATGCCGCCAATCGTGGTAGCAGGTCACGCACCATGCTGCGTCTTGAAGGTTTTGCCAAAAGCGTGGCCTATCGGACAGATGCCCTACGCGGCGTTCTTGCCGAGTTCGGGGAAGTGGAGGTGATATCTGATCCCGATCTGGTGCGCCAGATGTGGAAAGATCAACGCGATGTGACTGCGTTTGCGGAGCAAACGGGCGATGTCTGGCGCATCTCGTGCAAACCTAGTGACGGGCCTGCAATCGGCGCGAAAATCAAGGGCGAAGTGATCTATGACTGGGGTGGCGGTCTCATTTGGGCCTTGGTTGGCGAAGGGCATGATCTGCGCAAGACCCTTGGTGCATTTGGTGGCCATGCCACGCTGATCCGTGCATCTGAGGCCACGCATGCGCGCATCCCGACCTTCCACCCTGAGCCTGCGCCTTTGGCGGCGCTGTCAGATGGGTTGCGCCGCAAATTCGACCCAAAAGGAATTTTGAACACAGGGCTGATGGCCACGGCCATGCCTGCCGCATAAGGAAGGGCGTGTTTCGCCATGCAGACGACATTCACCCCAGAACAGCTTGCTGATCCCGCCACTGCGCGCTCGAACGAGATTTTGCGCGCCTGTGTCCATTGCGGATTTTGTACGGCCACTTGCCCAACCTATCAAGTGTTGGGCGATGAGTTAGACAGTCCGCGTGGGCGGATTTATCTGACCAAGGATATGCTTGAATCTGGGCGTCCAGCAGACGCAAAGACCGTCAAACATATTGACCGCTGCTTGTCCTGTTTGGCCTGCATGACCACCTGCCCTTCGGGGGTGCATTACATGCATTTGGTCGACCACGCCCGCGCCCATATTGAGCGCACCTATAAGCGCCCCTTTATGGATCGTGTTCTGCGCTTTGCCTTGGCGAAAATTCTGCCCTATCCGACACGGTTTCGCCTTGCACTTTTGGGGGCGAAGATTGGGCGGCCTTTTGCCTTTTTGATGCCTGATGCGCGGCTCAAGGCGATGTTGAACATGGTGCCTGCGCAAATCCCGCCCGTTAGTCGCAATGATGATGCGCAAAGTTTTGCGCCGCATGGCACGCGCAAAATGCGGGTTGCTTTGATGACGGGATGCGCACAACGGGCGCTGAATACGGATATCAACGATGCCACAATTCGCCTGTTGCGCCGTTTGGGCTGCGAGGTGGTTGTGGCCGAAGGTGCGGGCTGCTGTGGGGCCTTGACCCATCACATGGGCCGCGAGACGGAATCGCATGCCTTTGCGGCAGCCAATATCAAAGCATGGATGCGCGAGGCGCGCGGCGCAGGATTGGACGCGATTGTGATCAACACGTCTGGCTGTGGAACCACAGTCAAGGATTACGGACATATGTTCCGCAATGATCCTTTGGCGGAAGATGCTGCAACCATCTCAGGTCTTACGATGGATATTTCAGAGCTTCTGCAAAAGTTGGACTTGTCTGCCGCCAAAGCCCCCGAAGATTTGAACGTGGCCTATCATGCGGCCTGTTCGCTGCAACATGGGCAAAAGGTGAAAACCGCGCCAAAGGATTTGCTCAGAGCCGCAGGGTTCACGGTGCTGGAACCTGCCGACAGTCACCTATGCTGTGGATCGGCAGGCACATATAACCTCATGCAGCCTGAAATCTCGGGCAAGCTTAAGGCGCGCAAAATCCGCACGCTTGAGGCCTTGCAGCCCGATGTGATTGCTGCGGGCAATATCGGCTGCATGATGCAAATTGGGTCAGGCACAGGGCATCCTGTGGTGCATACGGTCGAGTTGCTTGATTGGGCCACAGGTGGGCCGAAACCGCCTGCGATGTCGCGCGCACCGCAGGAAATGCCTGTGCCAATCTTGCGCTAAATCCCTGTTTCAGGGGTCTTGAAACCCGGACAGCTGCTTCCAATATCAGAGAGGTCGGTGCCGCCAAGCGGGCCGACCTGAACCTTTGTTGGCGTGTCTCATGATGTAGAGCGCCACGAAAACCTTGGTATCGCTTCTGATGGAGGATGTCCTATGCGAAACTACGACCTAACCCCCCTATACCGCGCCACTGTCGGCTTTGATCGTATGGCTGATTTGTTAGACAGCCTGCTGACGCAGGAAACGGGCGCGAACAGCTATCCCCCCTATAATATCGAAAAAACCGATGAGAATACCTATCGTATCTCAATCGCTGTTGCGGGTTTTTCAGAGGCTGAATTGCGTGTTGAGCAACGCGAGACGGAACTGGTCATCGCGGCCCGCAAAGAGAAAGACGACACCGCCCGCACCTATTTGCATCGTGGCATTGCGACCCGCGCCTTTGAGAAGCGGTTCCAATTGGCCGATCATGTGCGTGTGACCCAAGCAAGCCATGAGAACGGCATGTTGCATGTCGATCTCTTGCGTGAGGTGCCAGAGGCAAAAAAACCGCGTCAGATTGCAATCACATCTGGCAAGGCATCCAAACAAACACCTGCACTTGAAGTGACAGATGTAGAGGTCTGAGACAGACCTTCAGACACCCCTGCGCGTGCGCCCTCCCTCGCGCGCGCAGGCGGTGATCGGTGGCAGGACTGGGCGTGGCCCTAGAGCCATTGCCCCGGTTCCATCAGCCCCAAATCCATCAATTGCTGACTAGACCATTGGAACCGCTTTGAGCGGTGCCAGCGAAAATCCCCGATATCATAGCTAGACCCTGCATTGCTGCGCAGTGCTTTGGCCACGCGAAACGAACAGATGGTTGCGGTGATGGAATGGTGCCATTGGCACGCAAAAGTGTTCATTTCCTCGTCACTGAGGCGATGATCTTCGAACATTTGCAGCCCTTCCTTCGCCCGAAAGAACCCGATCCGATCAATGCGCCGCCGTTCTTTGGGAACATGTTCCTCAAAGCGCCAGCGTAAACCGCCCAAAAAATCATGTTGGCGATCCTTAGCGCGGCCCGTTTCATCACGGCGCGCATCGGCAAAATACCCTGCACTGTCGAGCATGGCATGATCTAGGTTCACGGCATTTGGTGCGATGTTCAGGTCTTGTGCGTAGAGATCAATCACATAGGTCAGCGCGCAGTCGCGGCGTTCTTCCGCGATGAAGGCTGCCATTTCGCTCACAGTGCGATCCTCGCAGAACGGGTAAAAGAAATATTCAGCGTTATAGCAGTAATGAACCCATTCATTTGGCAAGATAGGGATCAGCGCATTCACAATACGGGCGGCAGCATCTGCGCGGCGGGTTTGCGCGCGAATAATCGAAACAGTGTTTGGGGTGTGCCCCTCTGTCTCGGGGGTAATGTCCAAACCAGTGGGGGCTGCGATGAACACATGGCGAAACCCCAATTGCATCAAATGAGACAGTGTCGAGGCCAATTCAACCCGATCCTCTGCAATCAAAATTGCAAAAGGCCCCTTGCCAAACCCGCCCCGCGGCAGACGGCGAAATTCGGCCAAAGATGCATAGTCTTTGATCTGCATATGCGGTTTATTCCGACCAATTCTGAAATTTTTGTAACCCAACCCCAATTTGCGGGGCTTTGTGGTCTATTGCAATGGGTCACATGCGTTGATGTGCGCCCCCTCTTGGGCTAAATGACCCTGTGCTGCCATCTGCGAAAAAGGCCCCATGCAATGACTGAACCCAAAAAGCTATTCGTGAAAACCTATGGCTGCCAGATGAATGTCTATGACAGCGAGCGTATGGCAGAGGCGCTGTCTGGTCAGGGCTATGAGCAGGTGGGCAGTGCGGAAGAAGCGGATATGATCCTGCTGAACACGTGCCACATTCGCGAGAAGGCATCGGAAAAGATCTACTCGGAATTGGGCCGCCTGAAACCTTTGCGCGATGAAAACCCCAATCTGAAAATCGGTGTTGCGGGCTGTGTCGCGCAGGCCGAAGGCGAAGAGATTATGCGCCGTCAACCGATTGTGGACTTGGTCGTTGGCCCGCAGACTTATCACCGCCTCCCTGCCATGATGCGCGCGGTCGAGGCAGGGGAAAAGGCCCTTGATACGGATTTCCCCGAAGAAGATAAGTTTCTGCATCTGCCAAAAGATCGCCGTGCTAAGCGCGGGCCTTGTGCGTTTTTGACGGTGCAGGAAGGCTGCGACAAATTCTGTGCGTTTTGCGTTGTGCCCTATACCCGCGGCGCTGAGGTCAGTCGCCCCGTTGCGCGCATTTTGGGGGAGGCGCGCGATCTTGTCGAACGCGGCGTGCGCGAAATCACGCTTTTGGGGCAAAATGTGAATGCCTATCATGGGCAAGATGAGGATGGGCGTGAATGGGGGCTTGCGCGCCTGATCCGTGAATTGGCGAAAATCGAAGAGTTGGCGCGTATCCGCTTTACCACATCGCACCCCAATGACATGGAAGATGACCTGATCGCGGCTTTTGGCGATTGTGACAAGCTGATGCCCTATCTTCATTTGCCTGTGCAATCGGGGTCTGATCGTATTCTCAAAGCGATGAACCGCAAACATACCGCGCAGGACTATCTCGACCTGATCGCACGCATCCGTGACGCGCGCCCTGATTTGTTGCTGTCAGGGGATTTCATCGTGGGCTTCCCCGGCGAGACAGATGAAGACTTCGCGCAAACTATGGATTTGGTGCGCAAAGTGAATTACGGACAGGCCTATTCCTTCAAATATTCCGCGCGTCCCGGCACGCCCGCAGCCGAGCGTGCAGATGTTGCGCCTGAGATTGCAGATGCCCGTTTGCAAGAATTGCAGGCGCTTTTGACCGAACAACAAAGGGCGGCTCAAGACGGTATGGTGGGGCGCGAAATGCCAGTTCTGTTTGAAAAGCATGGGCGCCAAGAGGGGCAATTGATTGGGAAATCGGGCTATTTGCATTCGGTTCATGCTATCGCGCCCGCGGAATTAATTGGCCAAGTGGCAATGGTTCGAATCATTAAGTCTGCCACCAATTCCTTGACAGGCGCGTTGGTATAGTCTGCGGATGTCTGGGGTGGCCTTCGGCGGTTAGGATGCCCCAACAGGAACAATTTCTAACAATTTGTTGAGATTGTTTATCAATTTATATATAAATATTGATATATTTTTCTTTCCGAAGCGAAATTGCTCGGATATTCTCTCGAATAATCGCGCTGTTAACCATTCTTCCGCATTTTAGCTGGATGGTCGCAGGGAAAGAATTTTGAGATTGGGCGTGCTTTTGAACAGCTTTATCCAACATGGAATGGCACATGCCGTGCGGTTTTTGGCGATTGGGCTGCTTGCCTTTGTGCCACAATTCGCGGCGGGGCAGAGTGGGGCTATTTCTGGCCGCGTGCAGCCGGGGATCTGGATTGATCCTGACGGTTGTATGCATTGGGTCGCCGATCGCGGTTTTGACGCAAAAGACCTTAGCCAATTACAGGCTGCCATCTATGTCGACCCTGATGGTTGCCACATTTGGATGATTGGCGATGGCGCGGAAGGGTATTGGTCGCGCCGCCGTGATCCTGTGTCTGGCTTGCCTGTTTGCACGGCTGTTGCGCCGCCAAATTCAGTTGTTGGTGACTACGCCACGGGTGGGGTTGTGCCTGTGCCTGATATTCGCTCTGCTGGTCTGTTCTAGGCGCAAAAATCGGTCATCTGTCGCCTAGATATGTGAAATTTTCGTGCATATCACACTAGCTATTGATTTGGCCGCGAGGGCTTGGCACTCTCAACCCAGGAATCTTCTCTGAGCGAAGGAGAGTATGTTGGCATTGTCCACGTTGAGCGCACCCGCCACCCCTAAATCTGGCCCCCCTGCAGATTTGCAGCTGAGCTTTCCTGACAATCGCCTTCTGATCGACCTTTGTGGAGAATTCGACCGAAATCTCACGCAAATTGAAACAACGCTGTCTGTGCAGATCATTCGCCGTGGCAACCAATTGGCCGTGCATGGCGAGGCGCGGGAGCGCGCGGCCGAAGTTTTGGGCAGTCTCTATGCGCGATTAGAGGCAGGAAAATCAGTAGAGGCCGAAGATGTCGAGGGCGCAATCCGTATGCGTGGCTCTGTTGAGGGGACAGGCGTTCGGGCGGGTGATCAGATTGAAATGTTTGGTGCATCCTCGTTGGAAATCGGCACCCGCAAGAAAACGGTCGAGCCTCGCACCGATGCGCAAAAAGCCTATGTTCAAAACTTGCTAAAAAACGAACTGGCCTTTGGGATTGGCCCTGCGGGAACGGGAAAAACCTATTTGGCGGTTGCTGTCGCTGTGAACCGCTTGATCAATGGCCATGTGGATCGGATCATCTTGTCGCGCCCCGCCGTAGAAGCGGGCGAGCGTTTGGGATTCTTGCCTGGGGATATGAAGGACAAGGTTGATCCCTATATGCAGCCCCTTTATGATGCGCTGCATGATTTTCTGCCTGGTCGGCAACTGCAGAAATTGATGGAAGAAAAAACCATTGAAATTGCACCTTTGGCGTTCATGCGGGGGCGGACATTGGCCAATGCCTATGTGGTTTTGGACGAAGCCCAAAACGCAACCACAATGCAAATGAAGATGTTCTTGACCCGTCTGGGACGCGGCAGCCGTATGGTTATCACGGGTGATCGCAGTCAGGTTGATTTGCCGCGCGGCGTAAATTCTGGCCTTGCTGAGGCCGAACGCATTTTGGGTGCTGTCTCAGGGATCAGCTTTAACTATTTCACCGCAAAAGATGTGGTGCGTCATCCGATGGTCGCCAAGATTATCGAGGCCTATGACGCCGATGAAGTTAAAGGTTAGGCGCAAGGCGCATGGAAATCGACATTCTGATCGAAACCCCTGCGTGGCTGGTTTGTGACATTGAAGATGTCACTGCGCGCGCGGCAGACGGTATTTGTGCCGAGCTTGCGCTTGATCCTGCGCGGTTTGCAGTTTCGGTTTTGGCCTGTGACGATACCCGCATCGCAACCCTAAACAGCGATTTTCGCGCCAAGCCGACACCGACCAATGTGTTGTCTTGGCCCGCAGAAGAGATTGACCTGCCCCTTGGTCAAATGCCCAAATTGCCGACCCCCGCCGCGGATGGCCCACCACATGAATTGGGCGATATTGCAGTCGCCTATGAGACTTGCGCCCGCGAGGCGGAGGAGCAGGGCAAAGATTTTGATGATCATTTGACCCATTTGATGGTTCATTCGATCCTTCATTTGTTGGGATTTGATCATATAAATGACCCCGATGCCACGGTGATGGAAAGTTTAGAGACACGCATCCTTGCCAGACTGGGGGTTGCTGACCCATATTAGGGCGGATGGCACAAGTTTTGTCAGTGTAACCTTGGAAAGGGGCTATGAGCTCAAATCCCGAACCCTCGTCTATTGCGGCGCAAAGCGCGCCCCTTGATGACGAGCCTCTGCCGCAAAGGCAAAGTTTCTTCTCCCGTCTTTTTGGGTCTAGCCCATCAGGCCTCGATCATTCAGATCATGCCGAAGGCGAAAGCCTGAGCCACCCTGCAAGCGAGGGTAAATCCTTTGCGCAATTTGGCATGTCCAATCTGCGCCGTTTGCGGGTCGAGGATGTGTCTATCCCGCGTGTCGAGATAACGGCGGTGCCCGCTGATATCAGCCTTGACGATCTCATCGCGGTGTTTCGCGAAAGCGGCAACACGCGCCTGCCAGTTTACGATGGCACCCTCGATAGCCCTATCGGCCTCGTCCATTTGAAAGACGTTGCTTTGGGCCATGGCTTTCACAAGTCGGAATGTGATTTCGATTTACGCTCTATGCTGCGGCCCTTGCTTTATGCGCCGCCCTCCATGCCGATTGGGGTGCTTCTGCAAAAAATGCAGACCGAGCGCACCCATATGGCTTTGGTGATTGACGAATATGGCGGTGTCGATGGTTTGGTGACCATCGAAGATTTGATCGAACAGGTCATCGGTGAGATTGAAGATGAGCATGATGTCGAAGAAGACAGCCCATGGAGCCATGAGAAATCAGGCGCTTATCTCGCCCTTGCCCGCGCCCAATTAGACGAGTTTGAAGCCGAGATTGGGATCAAACTGCTGGACACTTACGAAGATGAGGAAATCGACACCCTTGGTGGTTTGGTGTTCAAACTGACGGGGCGTATTCCCGCGCGCGGGGAAATCGTTCCGCACCCTTCTGGTGCCGAGTTTGAGGTTGTCGATGCCGATGCGCGGCGGATCAAACGGTTGCGTGTGCGATTGCCCAAAGGTGACGCTGCGTGATCATGACACGGCTGCGCGATCCGCGTCTGTTGGCACTTTGCGCAGGTTTAGGCGCGGCTCTGGGCATTGCGCCATTTAACATACTCATCGCGACCCCATTGGGTTTGGGCGCTTTGATCTATCTCTTAGCCCAATCGCCAACCCCTAAGGCCGCGGCGGTTTCCGCGTTTTGGGGGGGATTGGGCTATTTCATCCTTGCGCTGCATTGGATTGTCGAGCCCTTCATGGTCTATGCGGCGCAAGAGGGGTGGATGGCCCCTTTCGCGATTTTGGGCTTATCAGGTGGGTTGGCCCTGTTTTTGGCACTGCCCGTCTGGGCGATCTGCGCCTTGGCCCGTCCCCAAGGCCGTGCGGCCCGCATCATGGCGATTGTTCTGGCGCTGTCATTTGGGGAATATCTGCGCGCCTATATCCTGACGGGGTTTCCTTGGGCAATGTTTGGCCACGCCATGATTGGCACCAATTTGCGGATTTTGGCGGGGGTCATCGGTGCGCATGGGATGGGCTTTTTGCTGCTCGGTCTGGCAGGTCATTTGGCCCATTTTGCAATTAATGGGGCATGGCGTTTCTTTGGGGGGCTGTTGGGTGGCATTGTGGCGCTTTGGGTGTTCACGCCAGTCTTTCCCGCGCCACAGGCGGCCCCAGATGCGCCGCTCATCCGCATCATTCAACCCAATGCTGCACAAGACCTCAAATGGCGGCCCGAGATGAAGCCGTTTTTTCAAGATCGGATTCTTGATCTTACCGCTCTGCCCGTCCGTGAGGCAGGGGGCGCACTGCCTGATTTGGTGCTTTATCCTGAAACGGTTTTAACTTCGCTCTTGGAGAACACCGAAACCATCCGCCAAGATCTGGCTGCTGCTGCAGGCGGTGGCCTGTTGATTTTGGGCGCACAACGCCTTGAGGGGGTGGTTGCCTATAACACCCTTGCACTGGTGAATCAAACGGGCGCAGTGACTGCAACCTATGATAAGCACCATTTGGTGCCTTTCGGGGAATATATGCCCTTGCAATCCCTTGCGCGCGAAATGGGGTTACACGGGCTCGCAAATCGCATGGGTCTTAGTTTCTCGCGCGGGTCAGGGCCACAGGTCTTTGACCTCGGCGCAGATCTTGGAACGGTATTCCCGATGGTCTGTTACGAGGCAATTTTCCCGCATTATATCATGGATGTGCCGCGCCCTGATTGGATGTTTCATGCCACCAATGATGCGTGGTTTGGTCAGTTTTCAGGCCCTTATCAGCATTTGGCCCTGCTTCAGCTGCGCGCAGCAGAGCAAGGTTTGCCCGTTTTGCGCGCCGCCAATACAGGGGTCAGCGCCGTTATAGATGCGCGTGGCGAAATCGTGTCTGCTTTGGGAATGGGAGAGATGGGTGTAATTGATGCCACCTTGCCCCCATCCTTACCTCCGACCCTTTATGCGCGGTTTGGGGATGTAGCTTATGGGGTGATGCTTTTGGGGCTCTTGGGCGCATTTTTGCGCAAGCGGCGTGTTGATATGGTTGATCCCACCCGCACTTGAAGATAAAGCGGCGCAATCTTGGCCCCACAACGGCTTCCTGACGTGGCGGCTTTAACCCCAATGGAGCACTTATCATGTCCCGTAAGCACTATGTTTTCACCTCCGAATCCGTTTCGGAAGGTCATCCTGATAAAGTATGTGATCGTATCTCTGATGCGGTCTTGGACGCGTTTTTGTCCGAAGAACCCGAAGCGCGTGTTGCTTGCGAGACTTTCGCCACGACCAATCGCGTTGTGATCGGTGGCGAGGTTGGTTTGTCTGACCAAGATAAACTGCGCGACTATATGGGCCGTATCGAAGATATCGCCCGCGCGTGTATGCGCGACATTGGGTATGAGCAGGACAAATTCCATTGGAAAACCTGTGAGATCACCAACCTCTTGCACGAGCAATCCGCCCATATTGCACAAGGCGTGAACGCCGCAGAGGATAAAGACGAGGGTGCAGGCGACCAAGGGATCATGTTTGGCTTTGCCACCAATGAAACACCTGATCTGATGCCCGCCCCGATCCAATATTCCCATGCGATCCTGCGCCGTTTGGCTGAGGCACGAAAGTCTGGCGCGGCCCCGCAGCTTGGGCCAGATGCGAAATCGCAGCTTTCTGTGCGCTACGAGGATGGCAAGCCAGTTGAAATCACTTCCTTGGTTTTGTCGACACAGCATCTGGACGAAAGCATGACCTCCGCTGATGTGCGGGACTTGGTCGAGCCTTATATCCGCGAAGTGCTGCCCGAGGGGTGGCTGACCGCCGCCACAGAATGGCACGTTAATCCAACGGGTAAATTCGTCATTGGTGGCCCTGATGGCGATGCGGGCCTCACAGGGCGCAAGATCATCGTAGACACCTATGGTGGCGCGGCCCCACATGGCGGCGGTGCGTTCTCGGGCAAAGACCCGACCAAGGTGGATCGCTCAGCCGCCTATGCGGCGCGCTATTTGGCGAAAAACGTGGTGGCTGCAGGTCTTGCAGATCGCTGCACTATTCAGCTGTCCTATGCGATTGGCGTGGCCAAGCCTTTGTCGATCTATGCCGACACACATGGCACGGGCAATGTCGATGAGGCCGCGATTGAGCGCGCCGTGGCACAGGCGATGAACCTGACCCCACGCGGCATTCGCCTGCATTTGGGCTTGAATAAGCCAATCTTCCAGCGCACCGCGGCCTATGGCCATTTTGGCCGCGCCCCCGAGGCAGATGGTGGCTTCTCGTGGGAGCGCACTGATCTGGTCGATGCGATCAAATCAGCGCTCTAATTTGAACCTTGCACATGGAGTATGGCCCTGACCGATTTGGTTGGGGCCTTCTTTCAAAGATGACCGAAGCCAGACCCCACCGCAATTTCTATGGCCGCCGCAAAGGGCATAACCTGCGCGACAGTCAAGAAGCCTATTTGGAACAAGACTTGGCCAAGCTTAGTCCTGGTGCGGTTGATTGGGATGAGAACCCCGATCGCACAGCCCTTGATCTTGAGACGCTGTTTGGCGGGCGCGATGTTTGGCTTGAGGTTGGGTTTGGCGGCGGCGAGCACATGGTGCATCAAGCCGCGCTGAACCCCGATGTCGGGTTGATTGGTTGCGAGCCCTATATCAATGGCGTGGCCATGCTGCTTGGCAAAATCCGCGCCAGCGGTGTCGCCAATCTGCGGGTTTTTCCGGGCGATGTGCGCGATATGTTTGATGTGCTGCCTGATGCATCAATCGCGCGTGCGTTTTTGCTTTATCCTGATCCGTGGCCGAAGAAACGCCACCATCGCCGCCGTTTCGTCACGCCGGAGCATTTGGAACCTTTGGCGCGGGTTTTGCAGCCTGGCGCGATTTTTCGGGTTGCCACTGATATTCCCGACTATGTCCGCCAGACATTGGAGGAAGTTCCAAAGGCAGGGTTTGAATGGTTGGCCGAAGGGCCAGGGGATTGGCGCAAACCTTGGGGCGATTGGATTTCCACCCGTTACGAACAAAAAGCCCTGCGGGAGGGGCGGGTTCCCCATTATCTGACCTTCCGTCGGTTGGGGTGATATCCCCAAAGCCTGTGGACGCGGCGGGCTGTCACCGCTATCAGATGGGCCAAGTTAATTTGCGAGGGAATGAAGCATGTCTGCCCACGGAAAACCTATCAAAATGAAGGCGCGGAAATCAGCGGGTTTGTCGGGCGAGGCGCATGTGCCAGGTGATAAATCCATCTCGCATCGCAGCCTTATTTTTGGTGCGATGGCCATCGGGCAGACGCGCATCAAAGGGTTGCTTGAGGGGCAAGATGTTTTGGATACGGCCAAGGCGATGGCCTCCTTTGGTGCCCGCGTCACGCGTATTGCGGATGGCGAGTGGCATGTGGACGGCGTTGGTGTTGGCGGCTTTGCCGAGCCTGATCATGTGATTGATTGCGGCAATTCTGGAACGGGTGTGCGTCTGATTATGGGCGCTATGGCCACAACCCCCATTGCCGCCACCTTTACAGGCGATGCAAGTCTCAATAAGCGCCCCATGGCACGGGTCACAGACCCGCTCGCCCTTTTTGGTGCACAGTCCTTTGGGCGCTCAGGCGGGCGCTTGCCGATGACGATTATCGGTGCGGAAACCCCCGTGCCTGTGCGCTACAAGTTGCCTGTGCCCTCAGCACAGGTCAAATCTGCGGTTCTGTTGGCGGGCTTGAATGTGCGCGGACAAACTGTGGTCATCGAAGAAGAGGCCACGCGGGATCATACCGAACGGATGCTTGCGGGTTTTGGCGCAACGATTACGAGCGAGCAGACCGATGAGGGGCACGTGATCACCTTAGAGGGCCAACCAGAATTGCGCCCACAGGATATCACTGTGCCCCGTGATCCCTCCTCCGCGGCCTTCCCAATTTGTGCGGCGCTTATCACGGAAGGCTCAGATGTATTGGTGCCAAATATCGGCCTTAACCCCACCCGCGCAGGTTTGTTTGAAACCCTGATCGAGATGGGGGCGGATTTGACCTATGAAAACATCCGCGATGAAGGCGGAGAGCCAATGGCAGACATCCGTGCGCGTTTCTCACCTGATCTCAAGGGGATCGAAGTTCCGCCTGAGCGCGCCGCAAGTATGATTGATGAATACCCAATTCTGTCGGTTGTGGCCGCGAATGCCACGGGCGCGACTGTGATGCGCGGGGTCAAAGAACTGCGCGTCAAGGAAAGCGACCGCATTGATGCCATGGCCACAGGTCTGCGCGCAAATGGGGTTGAGGTGGAAGATGGCCCTGATTGGTGGATTGTGCAGGGCCGCGGTGCGGGCGGTGTGCAAGGCGGCGCGATATGTGCAACGCATTTGGATCATCGGATCGCCATGTCTTTCTTGTGCTTGGGGCTGTCCACGAAAGAACCCGTGCAAATTGATGATGGCGGGCCAATTACGACTTCATTCCCCATCTTCATTGATCTGATGCGGGGGCTTGGCGCCACGCTTGGCGAGGTGGACGTTTGATTTTCACGGTCGCCATTGATGGGCCTGCGGCCGCAGGTAAGGGCACGATAAGCCGCCGCTTGGCTGATCAATTTGGCTTTGACCATCTCGATACAGGCCTGCTTTATCGGGCCGTTGGGGCAAAAGTGGCCGATGGGGTCGCGCCTCAGATGGCCGCGCAAAATCTGACAGCCGCCGATCTGGCCCGCACTGATCTGCGCAGCCATGCGGCGGGGCAAGCTGCCTCAAAAGTTGCTGTGATCCCCGAGGTGCGCAGTGCCTTGGTGACATTTCAACGCGAGTTTGCCCGTCAAAGTGGCGGCGCTGTTTTGGATGGGCGCGATATTGGCACGGTGATCTGCCCCGATGCGGATTTGAAATTATTCATCACAGCCCGCCCCGAAGTGCGCGCGCATCGCCGCTATTTGGAACTTGGGGGAGATGAAGCGCAGATCTTGAACGAGATCATTGAGCGCGACAGCCGCGATATGTCGCGTGCAGATGCCCCATTGCGTGCCGCCGAGGATGCGGTGGTGATCGACACCAGCGATTTGGACATTGAGGCAGCTGTTCGCCTTGCGGCAGAACATGTGACAGCCCGCCTCAAGGGCTAGTGTGAAAAATGGCCAAAACCCTTGTCATACTGGCGCAATGACTGTATGAGCCACGCAATCAAGCAGACGGTCAACGTCTCGGATTGAGCAGGGTCGGGATATCCTCCGGCCCTTCATCATTTTCGAGGGGGCGATTGAAAACGAAACCAAAGACCTGCGGAGACAACCGCATGGCCCGAATAGCTCTATGAAAAGGAACTGAATATTTATGTGCGCTAAAGCAACTATGGAAGAATTCGAAGCCCTTCTGAACGAAAGCTTCGAGATTGATACCCCCGCAGAAGGTGCGGTTGTCACTGGTAAGGTCATCGCAATCGAAGCGGGCCAAGCCATCATTGATGTGGGCTACAAAATGGAAGGCCGCATCGACCTTAAAGAATTCGCAAATCCCGGCGAGGCCCCCGAAATCGCAGTTGGTGATGAGGTAGAGGTTTACTTGCGCAATGTGGAAAACGCGCGTGGCGAAGCGGTTTTGAGCCGCGAAATGGCCCGCCGCGAAGCCGCATGGGATCGCTTGGAAAAAGCATATGCCGCAGAAGAGCGTGTCGATGGTGCAATCTTTGGCCGCGTCAAAGGTGGCTTCACCGTTGATCTGGGCGGTGCTGTTGCGTTCTTGCCTGGGTCTCAGGTTGACGTGCGCCCCGTGCGGGATGCAGGGCCTTTGATGGGCCTCAAGCAGCCATTCCAAATCCTGAAAATGGATCGCCGCCGTGGCAATATCGTTGTGTCCCGCCGTGCAATCCTTGAGGAAAGCCGCGCCGAGCAGCGCGCCGAAGTTATCGGCAAACTGGGCGAAGGCGACATCGTGGATGGTGTGGTCAAGAACATCACCGAATACGGCGCATTTGTTGACTTGGGCGGTGTTGACGGCCTGTTGCACGTCACCGACATGGCATGGCGCCGTGTGAATGATCCAAAAGAGGTTCTCACAATTGGTGAGACCGTGAAGGTTCAGGTGATCAAGGTCAACAAAGACACCCATCGTATCAGCCTCGGCATGAAGCAGCTGTTGGACGATCCATGGGATTCCGTTGAAGCGAAATTCCCGCTTGAATCCGTTCACATGGGCCGCGTGACCAACATTACCGATTACGGTGCATTTGTTGAGCTGGAGCCTGGCGTTGAAGGTCTTGTGCACGTGTCTGAGATGTCATGGACAAAGAAAAACGTGCATCCTGGCAAGATCGTTTCGACCAGCCAAGAAGTTGAAGTAATGGTTCTGGAGATCGACAGCTCCAAGCGCCGCGTATCGCTTGGCCTCAAGCAGACCATGCGCAACCCATGGGAAGTGTTTGCAGAAACCCATCCTGTTGGCACAGCGGTTGAAGGCGAGATCAAGAACATCACCGAATTCGGTTTGTTCATCGGCCTCGACAACGACATTGACGGCATGGTTCACCTGTCTGACCTGACATGGGAAGGCCGTGGTGAGGATGTGATCGGCGATTACCGCAAAGGCGATATGGTCAAAGCGGTTGTTACCGAAGTTGACGTTGAGAAAGAGCGTATCTCCCTGTCGATCAAAGCTGTTGATGGCGACCCATTCGCAGATGCCGTTGGCGGCGTGAAGCGTGGCTCGGTCATCACTGTTGTTGTGACTTCGGTCGAAGAAGGCGGTCTGGAAGTGGAATATGAAGGTATGAAATCCTTCATTCGCCGCTCTGACCTCAGCCGCGACCGTGGTGATCAGCGCCCTGACCGTTTCTCGGTTGGTGACAAGATCGATGTGCGCGTAACCAATATCGATGCGAAGACCCGCAAACTGGGCCTGTCGATCAAGGCACGCGAAATCGCCGAAGAAAAAGAAGCGGTCGAGCAGTATGGCTCATCCGATTCTGGTGCAAGCTTGGGCGATATCCTTGGCGCTGCATTGAACAAAGACGAGTAATCATCACGCGGGCCTTTGGCCCCGTTATGAGATGAAAAAGCCCCGCTCTGCAGAGCGGGGCTTTTTCTATTTCTGTATGATAGGCCGTCGTAGCTGATAGAATCTTCATCTTTTGCGCTTCACGGGCAAACGAAGTATCAATGTGGGCAGGGCAGAGATGCATAGCATGCAAGGGGCTCGGATAGAGCGGTAGGAGAACATATTATGACGAACGTGGCAGTTTTTGGCGCTGGTGGCAAAATGGGAGTCCGATGCTCTCTCAATTTGGCTAAAACTGACTTTGATGTGTCCCACATTGAAGTGAGCGAAGCTGGCCGCGCACGCCTAAAAGAGGCCGTTGGTGTTGATTGCGTTGATGCTGAGACCGCAATTGCTAACGCTGATGTCGTGCTTCTTGCTGTTCCGGATACGGCCATTGGCGCTGTCGCCACAAGCATCGTCGACAAACTGAACCCAGGCACAATGGTTGTGATCCTCGATGCGGCAGCACCTTTCGCGGGCCATCTGCCAGAACGAAAAGATATCACTTACTTTGTGACCCACCCATGTCACCCGATGATCTACCACAATGAAGCCAAAGAAGCTGCGCGCCTCGATCGTTTTGGTGGGGTGGCTCATCCGCAGGGCGTCGTGAATGCCCTGATGCAGGGCCCAGAAGAGCACTACGCGATCGGCGATGAGGTGGCGAAAGCGATCTACGCGCCCGTGCGCACCACATACCGCGTGACGGTCGAACAGATGGCCTACCTAGAACCTGGCCTGTCCGAAACCGTCTGTGCCTCGCTTCTGGTCGTGATGAAACAAGCGATGGACGAAGTTGTGAAAACTGGCGTTTCTGAGGAATGCGCACGTGACTTCTTGCTCGGTCATATGAACATTTTGGGTGCTGTAATCTTTAATGTTCAGGACGGTGTTTTCTCGGACGCGTGCAACAAAGCAATCGAATTCGGCATCCCAGCCCTGATGCGCGATGATTGGAAAAACGTCTTCGAGCGGGATGAAATCATGGCGTCCATTCGCCGGATTACATAACCCGAAATACCACCTGCTGAATTGAAAGAGCTGTGCCATTTGGGGTGCATTCTGTTGACATTCAATACACGGAAGGAATTCAGCACTGTTAAGCAGCAAAGACATTTAAATTGTGGTTAAAATAAAAAACACCGTCCCAAAGGGACGGTGTTTTGAAATAGTCAGGTGGGTTTGGATTAGAAACCCAGACCTTCGTATTTCTTTTTGAACTTGGAAACGCGGCCGCCTGTATCCATCAAGCGCGCGCCACCACCTGTCCATGCAGGGTGCACAGAAGGGTCAATATCCAGCGCAAGCGTATCGCCCTCGGAACCCCAAGTGGATTTCATCTGAACAACGGTACCATCGGTCATTTTGACATCGATGACGTGGTAATCGGGATGGATGTCTTTTTTCATCGTCTAAGCCCTTCTTACGCTTCGGCATTATCGCTGAGTTCGCGATAGTTTGTTTTCTCGGCGATACGGGCCGACTTACCACGGCGATCACGCAAGTAGTACAGCTTCGCGCGGCGAACACGGCCGCGGCGCACCACTTCGATTGAATCGATATTGGTCGAGTAGAGGGGGAATACGCGCTCTACGCCTTCACCAAATGAAATTTTGCGAACAGTGAACGAACCTGCGATCCCTTTGCCGTTTTTACGGCTGATGCAAACGCCTTCATACATCTGCACACGAGAACGCGACCCTTCGGTCACTTTAAAGCCAACGCGAATGGTGTCGCCAGCTTTGAAATCGGGAATAGTCTTCCCAAGGGCGGCAATCTGTTCCGCCTCGATTTGTGCGATCAGATCCATTGGATCTTCTCCTCTAAATGCTCGCGGTTGCTCCGCGAAGGTGTGGTCGCATCTGAGAGCTCTGGTCTTCGACCGGATCCACCTGTTCCCATATGGGGGTGTCCGCCAGAGGTCACGCTGACTTTCCTAATGTGATCTTTGGCTAATCTGTCTTGCGCCGAAGTTCCGCAAAAGCGCGGGGACGAAGCCCCAAGAGAAACCAAAGGTGCCCGATCAGCCGATTCCGACTGCGGACGGATGGCGTATAGGCTGCAAATCCCAAAGGATCAAGCCTTATCGCGCCCTGTCTTGCCCTGTTTAGAGAGATATTCCGCCCAAAGATCAGGACGGCGCGATTGCGTTAAAGCCTCGGCTTGGGCATGGCGCCATTCCGCAACGCGGGCGTGATTGCCAGATGTCAAAACCTCGGGGATCGCCATCCCGCGCCATTCAGCGGGGCGGGTATAATGCGGATGCTCCAACAGGCCATTGGAAAAACTTTCTTCTTGGGTCGAGTCAAAATTTCCCAAGACACCCGGAATAAGGCGAATGGTGGCGTCAAGCACCGCTTGGGCGGCAATCTCGCCGCCCGTCAGAACAAAATCACCCAGCGAGATTTCTTCCATCTCGTAATGGTCAATTACACGTTGATCCACCCCTTCGAACCGCCCGCATAAAAGGGTTATGCCGTCACAGCTCGCAAAGCGCGCGGCATCGGCCTGTGTAAAAGGCCGCCCCCGAGGTGACAGATAGACACGCGGCCAGCGTGCAGGGTCACGTGGTGTGTTATCAGCGGCCATGTCCATGGCGCGCCCCACAATGTCGGGACGCAAGACCAGCCCCGCGCCGCCGCCTGCGGGCGTATTATCAACATTGCGGTGCTTGCCCTCGCCGAAGATGCGCAGGTCGATAGTGTCTAAGGCCCAAAGACCGCTTTGCAATGCCTTACCTGTCAGCGAGCCCCCCAAGACACCTGGAAACATGTCAGGAAAGAGTGTGATGACCTTCGCGCACCATGCATCCTTTAGGCGCTGCGGCCCCATCAAATCGCGTGGGGTGGCATTGGCCGAAATCGACAGACGGCCATAGCTGCGGGGTGGTTTAGACGTCATCGTCAAACAAGCCTTCTGGCGGATCAATCACGATGCGCTTGGCGCTGAGGTCAACTGTGGGGACAACCGCCTGTGTAAAGGGCACAAGAACGCTGCCTTTGTGATTGGGCACGCTGCGCAGTTCGAGAATATCACCTGCGCCATGGTTCAAAACGGCTGCCACCTTGCCGCGCGCTGCGCCGCCTGTGTCGACCACGTTAAGACCGAGAAGGTCGCTGTGATAAAACTCGTCATCAGGAAGGGCGGGCAGGGCCGTGCGCGGGGCAAACAAACGGGTGCCGCGAAGGCCATCTGCCGCTTCTTTTGTCATGACCCCAACAACCCGCGCGGCAAAGCCACCTTTGACCGCACGGGTGATTTTAAGATCAAAGCTTCGGTCGCCTTTTTCAGAAAACAGCGGGGTGTAAGTGCCGATATCTTCGGGATTGGCGCAAAAACTTTTGAGGCGCACTTCACCGCGCACGCCAAAGGAGCCTGCAATCGCACCGACACAAATCAGGTTTTGATCGCTCATTCCACGGGGCCCTCTCTTAGGCATAACCGATCTGCGCTGACCCATTCGCCCGAAAGGGCAAGACAGGCCGCTTGCGCATTGCGCCGTTCTTCAACGCGCCCACCTATATAGGCGACAAGGCAGAGGATCGAAATTAGGATCAGGCGGCGCATTTAAGATACTCAAAGCCACATCTACGCTTGGACCTAAGGCCGCCTTGCCCCCAAGACATAACAAGCGGGGGCAAGGCAGGGGGCTGATTACTCAGCCTTTGCTTCTTCTGCGGCTTCCTCAGCGGCAGGCGCTTCTTCAGGTGCAGCTGCTTCTTCAACAACGGCCTCTTCTGCGGGCGCCTCTTCTGCGGCAGGTGCAGGTGCGGCTGCTGCTTCGGCTGCTTCTGCGGCCTTAGCGGCTTTTTCTTCTGCGCGCTCTTGTGCCTTTTTGCCTGGAACAGCTTTGTTCGGGTTGTTGCGGGTTTTCGCGGCCAACACGCCAGCTGCTTCCAAGAAACGGCTTACGCGGTCGGTGGGCTGTGCGCCCTGCTCGAGCCAGTATTTCACGCGCTCCATGTTCATTTTCACGCGATCTTCGCTGTCTTTTGCCAAGAGCGGGTTATATGTGCCGAGCTTCTCGATGAAGCGGCCATCGCGGGGCATGCGGCTGTCAGAGGCCACGATGCTGTAGAATGGGCGCTTTTTCGAGCCACCACGGGCCAAGCGGATTTTCATTGCCATGTTAGTCTTCTCCTTCGGATAGATGATCGGGGCGTTTTTGTTTATTGCCCGTTTTCAATGTGTTGTTCATGGTGACGGATGACCTCCTGAATGATGAATTTCAGAAAGGTCTTGGCGAATTCGGGGTCGAGATCGGCCTCCTCAGCCAAACGCTCAAGCCGCGCGATTTGTTTGGCTTCGCGGTCTGGGTCGGAAGGGGGCAGATCATGTTGTGCCTTCAACTTCCCTACGGCTTGGGTGTGCTTGAACCGCTCGCCAAGGGTATAGACAAGGATTGCGTCTAAGCGATCAATTGAGGCGCGATGTTCCTTGAGCAGCGCTGCGGCGCGGGCGGCTGTATCGGTCATGATGCGATCCCTTTATTTCTTTTTGCCAAAGCCCGTCAGGGGCGGCAGACCGCCGCCACCACCCAAGCCGCCAAGCCCCATCTTGCGGGCTGCGGCCTCCATCGCTTTGGGATCCATTGCTGAAGGGTCCATGCCCGCCAAATCTTTGGGTGCGCCTTTGCCCATTAATGCGCCAAGGCCCTGCTTGAGCATCCCGCCTTTGCCCATTTTGCCAAGCTTCTTCATCGCATCGGCCATTTGGCGGTGCATTTTCAAAAGTTTGTTCAGGTCAGAGACATCTTGCCCTGCGCCTGCGGCAATGCGCTTTTTGCGGCTTGCCTGCAAAAGGTCAGGGTTGGCCCTTTCCCGCTTTGTCATGGATTGGATCAGCGCGATCTGGCGTTTGATCACCTTGTCATCAAGCCCTGCATCATCAAGCTGCTTTTGCATCTTGGCCATGCCCGGCATCATCGACATCATGCCCTGCATCCCGCCCATTTTCAGCATCTGCTCTAACTGGCCTTTAAGATCGTTCATGTTGAACTGACCTTTTTGGAAGCGCTTCATCATGCGCTCGGCCTGTTCAGCCTCAAGGGTTTCTTGGGCTTTTTCAACAAGGGCCACGATATCGCCCATGCCTAAGATGCGGCCAGCGACACGCTGTGCTTCGAATGTTTCAAGCGCCTCGAGCTTTTCACCCAAACCCACAAAGCGGATCGGTTTGCCCGTGATTGCGCGCATCGACAGTGCCGCGCCGCCGCGACCATCGCCGTCCATACGAGTTAAAACGATACCAGAGACGCCAATTTTATCGTCAAATTCCTGCGCAACATTCACCGCATCTTGGCCCGTGAGGCCATCCACGACCAAGAGTGTCTCGCGCGGGTTGGCAATGTCACGCACGGCTGCGGCCTGCGCGATCAGGTCTTGATCAATATGCAAGCGCCCTGCGGTGTCGAGGATATAGACATCATAGCCACCAAGCCCCGCTTGGGTTTTGGCACGCTTTGCAATCGTCTCAGGGTTTTCACCTTGGATGATGGGCAGGGTATCCACGCCAATTTGTTGGCCAAGGATGGCCAACTGCTCCATCGCGGCAGGGCGGTTTGTGTCAAGGGATGCCATCAACACGCGCTTGCCTTCGCGCTCCTTCAGGCGCTTGGCCAGTTTCGCGGTTGTCGTGGTTTTCCCTGAGCCTTGCAGACCCACCATCAGGATGGGTGCAGGCGGGTTGTCGATTTTCAGTGCGCCAATCTCGCCTTCGCCCTGAAGCGTGGCGATCAATTCGTCATGCACAATTTTGACGACCTGTTGACCCGGGGTCACCGATTTGGTCACCGCAGCGCCTGTGGCCTTTTTCTCGACCGCGCGAATAAATTCCCGCGCCACGGGCAAAGAGACATCTGCCTCAAGCAAGGCCACCCGCACTTCGCGCAGGGCTGTTTTCACATCATCAGCAGACAAAGCGCCTTGCTTTGTCAGCCCCTCAAAGACCGAGGAGAGGCGTTCTGAAAGTGTTTCAAACATTGGCCAAGGCCCCTTTGTCGCGTCATCTCATTGGTGATCTGTGCATCAGGCCACCGCATTGCAATGCACCAAGGCCCCCGTGGGCGAAACTCGCTGACGGGGGGCGATCTTGGACATATCCTAAGACCAGAAAGCTAAAGCTTGCTGGAAGTTGTGCCGCTCTTACGCGCGCGCAGAGGGGAATGTCAAGCCTTCGCGCCTTAGTTCAAATGGCGCAAGAGTCGCGCATGACGATCAAAGGCCGTGATCAACTGTCCCAGATTTTGGATATCTGTCGCCTCAAGCATGGGCAACATCTTCACAAAGGCCCGCGCCGTTCCCAATGTGTCGCCAAGTGCGGTATGACGGGCATTGTCGGGCATGCGGATGCTAAGGCGGTCACATAGCGCGTCCAATGTGTGTTCCGCAGACTGACCAAAAAGGATGGCCGAACACAGAACAGTGTCCAAGATCGGCTGATCAAAACGCGCGCCAATGGCCCCTTCGCGCCGCTGTAGAAAGGCCATGTCAAAGGGGGCGTTATGGGCCACCAGAACCGCGCCATCGGCAAAGCGATGAAATCGCGATAAGGCATCAACAACCGATGGGGCGTCTGCCACCATCTCATTGGTGATCTGATGCACCGCTGTTGAGGCCGCAGGGATTTTGCGCGCAGGGTTGACCAATGTATCAAAGCGTTCGCTCTCGACCAATTTGCCGTTTACGATCCGCATCGCGGCAATCTGACAGATTTCATCGACTTGCGGGTTCAACCCGGTGGTTTCTGTATCGAACACCACGAAAGACAAGTTCTTCAGCGGGACCTGTAACAGCTCAGCAGGCAGTGCGGTTTGCAACAGGTCAAAATCATATTGGATCACGCGCGGCGTTTGTAGCGCTTCGGGGGCGGCGGCTAGGGACAGGCTGATCCGTTGATCTGTGGCTTCGATCTTGGCGCCGTGGCTGCGCAAAACATCGGCCCCCGCAAAGCGTGAATGGCCCGTGATCAGGGGGCTGTCTAACCAATCATTGAGCCGTGCCGCGTCAGGGGCCTTTGCATCTCCCTGCAGGTCAAGAATGGCCTCTCCCTCTGTCAGTCGGGCCGCAAGTCGAATGTCAGACGCCCCCGCGCCAATCCACGACAGCGTCAGGCGCTCTAACAAGCGGCTGATGGCAAAGCCATCGGCGCGCAGTCGCAGGTCAGGCAGCGCGTCATACTGGAGTTGGATATCCTTTTGCGCCAAGCGCGTGGCAAGCGCGATTGCGATATCGGATAGGTCAAGCTGCTCAAGGGGCCACCAAGCTGTATCGGTTTTGGCTTTTTCTTTTTGCACATCGCGCAACGTCTTTTCCAACTGCGTACGCGGCGCCCCTTGGGGCAGGTCTGGCAAAACGGCATCCACGGCCTCAATTAAATCGGCAAACAAAGCCTCGCGCGTGCCATGCAGTGCCAAATCTTTGGATTGGTCTTGCAAGCACAAGAGATAGGCAGGATCGGCTGTTTCCTGACCTTCGAGCCAGAATAAGCGCATCCGTGCCTCGAAAAGGCGGGCATCGTGGCGGGTTGTTACCAAAATATCCGTGCCCTTGGCGCTCTGTGCGCGCAACAGCCTGCCATAAGCCTCGCGCAAGGGGGCCATGCGCAAAAGCTGATCAAGGGGGCGGTTCAGACCCAACCCCTCATCATCATTGAAGAGGTCCCGCATCTTGCCATTGTAAAGCGCGATTTTATGGTCAGGCGTGCAGAACACGACCCCATCGGGAATTTCAGCCAGTAAGGTTTCAAGCCGCTGCTTCTCAAGGCCGAGCCGTGCTGTTTCACGCCCCACGGCCAATGCTATTGCGTTGCGCGTTTCGGTCAAATGCGCGGCAACAGCCGCAGCAGCAGGGGCTAAATCACCCAAATATCGCGCATAGTTTGGATTGATTTCATCATCCACATCGGCATGAGCGCGGGCGCGCATATCCGCGGCCAATGCCTCAAGGGGGCGGGCGACATATTCATCGAACTTTGTCCAAACCCAAGCAGACAGGCCGATAATTGCAAATGCCCCAACCGCCCCTGCGGTGATAAAGGCCGATAGCGCGTGATCCTCGCCCAAGCGAACATACCCGATCACCAGACCCGCGGTCAGCAGGGCCGCGCCCCCAAGGGCCAAGAGCGCAAAGAACAAAAAGATGCGCAAACGCAAACTAAGATGGGTGAACATGGGCGTGCGGGCCTCCTCCTCCCGCAGCGGTGACGCGGCCTAGCCGCCCAGAGTTGGGCAGACCACGGCAATCAACGGATCATCAGGGGAAACCGCTAACCAATCGGCATTCTGGGCGCGGCCATCGGTATCAAAACTGGTGGTTGGAAAAATCTCTGCGCGGGCGGGGGTCGTGCAATCCACCAAGATGGGCTTGATGATCGCGGGTTGCCACCGCTCGTGCAGGCGCGTTTGCACAACCCATTGGCCTGAGCCTTCGACTGTTTCGACAGTCTCTGACGGGGTAACTGCGACAAAGCCTTTGATCCATGGCTTCACGTATGTCCACGGCTGCCAAACTGCGCGCTGTTCGCGGGTGGCGATCATTACAGTGTCTGAGGGCAGGGTGGCCATGACGCCGCGCGCCCATGAATATTCGAGGGATATCGTGGTCAGGATCATCGCGAGCCCTGCGCCTGCAGGCACGAACCACTTTGGTATCCGCTCTCCTATCAGGCGGCGCAGGCCATAGGCGATGCCTGCCCCTGCAAAGGCCGAGGACAGTGCCGCAATAAGGACGAGGAACATTTGCATTTCGTTGGTCTTTCTCTTTTCGTGACAACCAAAAACAGGCGCGGGGGTTATAGAAACCCGCTCCGCTGTCCGATTGCCGATTGCATTGTTTTAATCACAACGAAGGCATCGCGGAGATGACTTCGATCAAAATCGGATAAATAAGCAGGCGCCATGAAATTATCGGGCGCGTGGCCATTGCGGATTTGGCGCGCTTGATGCGCAAGCCGCGCTTCCGCGATCATGTCATAGGCATCCAATAAATCCCGTCCGCCCGAGGCAGAAACCGTACCTCCGTCAATTGCGGCAACCAAGCGCGCGCGGGTGTTTACTTCGGTCAACTGTCCTTTCAGCGCATAGATGCGCCCCAAATCCACCACGGGCACAACGCCGTTATGCTTGAGATCAATGCGATCTTTATGCTCGCCCGACCGGACAGTGGCAAAGCCCCGAAAGAGACCAAGCGGGGGCGTATGCTTGAGCGAATTGGAAATCATATGAGCCACAAAAATCGAATTTCCCGAAGCCTCTGCAAGGGTCGATGCGTGAAGATCGTCAAACAGGGCCATCGTGCCGCCAATGGGCCGCAGGTCAAACATCACCGATGCCAACATCTGCGCCTCGGTGTTGGGTTTGTTGATCCATTTCGAGAAATAGTTTCGCCAAACGCGTAAGGGTTGCCGCCAACGCGCGGCGGTCGCCATCATATCACCTGGGCAATAGAAATAGCCTGCCTCATCTAAACCATCAGAGACGAATTTTGCCAAAGCGGCGAAATAAGCGTCATCTTCTGGGCGCATAGCATCGTCTATGATTAGGCAATTGTCTTGGTCGGACACGCCCGTTTGTTCTTGCCGGCCTTGGCTGCCGCAGGCCAGCCACAGATAGGGCACAGGCGGCGGCCCAAGATGGTCTTCTGCAAGTTTTAGCAACCGCCGGGTCGCGGCATCGCCGATATCGGTGATCAGGCGTGTGACCACTCGATGATCATTATTTGCCCCAACCAATTGCATCAAAAGGGCAGGGATGCCTTTTACATATTTGGCAATTTCTGCGCTATTCGCGGCATAGGCGATATCCATGATGATTGAGGCGGAACTGGTCGCCTGAAAGCGCATCATATCGGTCTGGCTTAATATGCCTTCGGGCTGCCCGCGATCCATGACGGGCATATGGGTAAACCCATGCTCGACCATCAAATGCAGCGCATCAGCTACGAGGGCGGAGGCGGGCAAGGTCTTGGGATCACGCGTCATCACTTCGGCCACGGCCGTGTCTGATGGCAGCCCCGCCGCCATCGCGCGATTGGTTAAGTCGCGTGTGGTGATGATCCCTTGCAGCGCCCCCGTTTCGGAGGTGACAAGCAAGCAAGAGACGCGGTGATCCCGCATCTTCTGCGCGGCGCTCAGCAAGCTGTCTTGCGCTGTGCAGGTCAGAGGATTGCGCGTCATTAAATCGCCCAAGGTTTGGGTCGATAATGCACTGCGCTTGGCGCGGGCTGGGCGGGTGCGGTCAAAGAAATCTAGAAAGGCGGGGTGCTCTTTCACCAATTTATGGAAAAGTGGCGCCGAGATCTCCAATAGTTCGGTTGGTTTCACGGCGGTTGCGGTGACAGGCGCAATACCATCGCGCATCAAGCCACGCTCTCCGAAGGAGTTTTTGGGGCCGAGGATCGAGACCAGTTCACCATTGGGTTCGGTGATATCAACCTGCCCTGACACGATGAGGTAAAGCGCCTCAAGCGGCGCGCCCGCGTGATAAATCACAGCGCCCGCTTTCGCCATGGAGCGGTTCACCTGCCCTGCCAGTTCCGCCAGATAATCATGCGGTAAGCTGTCATAGGGGTGCGTTTGTGACAGAAGTGTCAGGATTTCTTTTGGCATCTGGATCTAGGTCTGTTTGGTCGGTCTGGCTCAGCCTAGACTATTTATGAAAAAGGCGCATCCCGATTGATCGGAATGCGCCCATTTTTCTTGAGGGGTAGCCCCTAAGTGATCAAAGGATCACTTGTTGATGGCTGCACCTGCGCCACGTGGGATACGTACGGATTCCACGAGGTCTTGGATCTCCTGCGGAGGCTCTGCTGTCACGCGGGATACTGCGAATGCAACGGCAAAGTTCAGCAATGCGCCCACTGGCCCGAAATGGGTTGGTGGGATGCCGAACAGGTAGTTCGCTGCAGTGTTATCCAGCATGTTGGTGCCTGGGATGAAGAACCAACCCAAGAATGTGAACAGGTAGAGACAGGTTGAAATCAGACCTGCAAGCATACCTGCTGTTGCACCTGCGGAGTTCATGCGCTTGGAGAAGATACCCATCATCAGTGTTGGGAACAGCGAAGCTGCTGCCAGACCGAATGCCAGAGCCACGGTTTGCGCCGCGAAGCCTGGAGGGTTCAGACCAAGATAGGTTGCCAAAGCAATCGCGCCTGCCATCGATATACGGGCGGCCATAAGCTCGCCTTTTTCGGAGATGTCAGGATTGATCACCGACTTGATCAAGTCGTGACTGATGGAAGAGGAGATCGCCAACAGAAGACCCGCCGCTGTGGACAGAGCCGCTGCCAGACCACCTGCCGCGATCAGAGCGATAACCCAACCTGGAAGCTGTGCGATTTCTGGGTTTGCCAAAACGAGGATGTCACGGTTGAACGTAACAAGCTCGTTTCCTGCCCAACCACGCTCAGCTGCCATTTCAGCCATACCAGCATTATTTTCATTGTAGTACTGGATTAGGCCATCGCCGTTCTTGTCTTCAACAGCCAGAAGGCCAGTCACTGACCAAGTGTTGAACCAATCAGGCAGATCAGCTTGTGCAACAGGCTCACCTTCAACGCCATTTGGCCACATGGTGGTCATGATGTTCAAACGAGCCATAGCGCCCACCGCAGGAGCGGTTAGGTAAAGCAGCGCGATGAACACCAGTGCCCAGCCAGCAGACCAACGTGCGTCTGACACTTTGGGAACGGTGAAGAAGCGAATGATCACGTGGGGCAGACCCGCGGTACCAATCATTAGAGACAAGGTAAACAAAGCCATCAACCATGGGCTAGAGCCTGTGGTGTAAGCATTGAAGCCCAGATCCGTCAGCAAGCCGTCCAATGTGGCCAGCAGAGGCTGGCCAGAGGCGGTGTGCTCGGAGAAGAGGCCGAGGCTTGGGATTGGGTTACCAGTCAGTTGCAGTGAGATGAACACAGCAGGGATCGTATACGCAGTGATCAGAACACAATACTGCGCCACCTGTGTATAAGTGATGCCCTTCATACCGCCTAAAACCGCGTAAACGAATACGGTTGCGGAGGCAATGTAGAGACCCGTTGTTTTGTCAACTTCGAGGAAGCGAGAGAAAGCCACGCCAGCACCAGTCATCTGACCGATAACGTAAGTCACGGACATCACAATCAGTGAGGCTACGGCCACAACGCGTGCAGTTTGGCTGTAGAAACGGTCGCCTACGAACTCAGGAACCGTATACTTGCCAAATTTGCGCAAATAGGGCGCAAGAAGCATCGCCATAAGCACGTAACCGCCCGTCCAGCCCATTAGGAAGGTCGAGTTGTTATAGCCTACGAATGCGATAAGACCTGCCATTGAGATGAAGGAGGCTGCCGACATCCAGTCAGCTGCAGTTGCCATACCGTTCAAGACAGGCGGAACACCACGCCCTGCGGCGTAGAATTCAGATGTGGAACCCGCGCGGGCCCAAATCGCGATACCGAAGTAGAGCGCAAACGACAGCCCCACAACGATAATATTGAGTGTTGTTTGATCCATAATCTGGCCCGTCCCTTACTCTTCGTCCACGCCATATTCTTTGTCTAATTTGTTCATACGCGATGCGTAGAAGAAAATCAGAACAAGGAATACGAGGATTGAACCTTGCTGAGCAAACCAGAAGCCCAGATCTGTGCCACCCACCGCGATGCCGCTAAGCATCGGGCGGAAAAGAATAGCAAAGCCATAGGAACACAGCGCCCAGATCACCAAGCATAGGGTGACCAAGCGGATGTTCGCGGCCCAGTATTCAGAGTTATTTGCCTTTTCGGCCATTGATATCTCCCTTCGGTTTCTAACCAGTGAGGCACTGCCCCAACGGTGACATCTGACGCCGCCTCCTCCTAAGGCGCCGACAGAATTCTTTTGCCCAATTACGCCCCAGTGAGGTGGGACACGATCTTGCCAAGTGCCTTGGCAATATCGTCAATAGCCCCCATAGCCGCGACTTTGCTAAGCGTGCCGCGGGCATTGTAATAGTCGATAAGGGGGGCCGTTTGGGCATGATATGCCGACAGGCGCGTGCGCACTGTTTCGGCATTATCATCAGGGCGGCGCTTAAACGAGCTGCCCTGACATTTGTCACAAACACCCGCTGTTGCGGGTTGCTTGAATTCGTCATGATATCCTTCGCCACAATCGGCGCAGGTATAGCGACCCGATACGCGGGCCACCATCGCTTCATCATCCACCTCAAGGCTGATGACAGCGTCAATCTGCTGGTTGCGTGCCGCCAAAAGGCCATCAAGCGCCTCGGCTTGCGCGGCGGTGCGGGGAAAACCATCCAGAATTGTGCCTGCGGCCACATCGGGCTGCTGAAGGCGTTCTTCGAGAACGGCGAGCACAATCTCATCCGAGACCAACTCGCCCTTTTCCATAACCGATTTCGCGGCCAAGCCTGCGGGTGTGCCTGCATTGACTGCGCCACGCAGCAAGTCACCAGTGGACAGCTGCACAAGCCCGAATGCCTCTTCTAGCATGCGGGCTTGGGTGCCCTTCCCAGCGCCCGGAGGCCCGAGAAGGATTAAGTTAACTGGTCGTGTCATCGTATCTGCCGTCATTTACTGAATTCCACGCGTTACTTAACGATGCGATTGGCGATGAGGTCATCCACCACGCTTGGATCTGCCAAGGTTGATGTGTCACCAAGGCTGCCGAAATCGTTTTCGGCAATCTTACGCAAAATGCGGCGCATGATTTTCCCCGACCGCGTTTTGGGCAGGCCAGGTGCAAATTGCAGCGCGTCTGGTTTTGCAATTGGGCCGATCTCTTTACGCACCCAATTGGTCAATTCTGCCCGCAATTCTTCGGAGGGCTCTTCGCCCGCCATCAACGTGACGTAGCAGTAGATCCCCTGACCTTTGATATCATGGGGGAAGCCCACAACTGCGGCCTCTGATACTTTTTCGTGTGCCACAAGCGCCGATTCAACTTCGGCTGTGCCCATGCGGTGGCCCGACACGTTGATCACATCATCCACGCGGCCCGTGATCCAGTAATAGCCATCTTCGTCGCGGCGGCATCCGTCCCCAGTGAAGTAATAACCTTTATAGTCACTGAAATAAGCTTGCACAAAGCGGTCAGGATCGCCCCACAGGGTGCGCATCTGACCAGGCCAGCTGTCTTTGATACACAAAACGCCTTCTGCGGCGGTTTCGTGGATTTCTTGACCTGTGGTCGCATCCAACAGCACGGGCTGAACGCCGAAGAATGGATTTGTCGCTGAGCCCGGCTTAAGTTTGGTTGCACCTGGCATAGGCGTAATCAAATGGCCGCCCGTTTCGGTCTGCCACCATGTGTCAACAATGGGGCAGTTCCCCTTGCCAACAACGTCATTATACCAATTCCATGCTTCGGGGTTGATAGGCTCGCCCACCGACCCCAAAAGCTTGAGGCTAGAGAGATCATATTTGGTGACGAATTCATTACCCTGACCCATCAGCAAACGAATGGCTGTAGGGGCGGTGTAGAATTGGTTCACTTTGTGCTTTTCACAAACAGCCCAGAAACGACCCGCGTCAGGATAGGTTGGCACGCCTTCAAACATCAAGGTTGTCGCGCCATTCGCAAGCGGGCCGTAGATGATATAGCTGTGGCCTGTCACCCAGCCTACATCTGCGGTGCACCAGAACACATCGCCATCATGATAGTCGAACGTGTACTGATGCGTCATCGCAGCATAAGTCAGATAGCCGCCTGACGTATGAACAACACCCTTCGGCTTGCCCGTTGAGCCCGAGGTGTAAAGAATGAACAGCGGATCTTCAGCGTTCATTTCTTCCGCAGGGCAGGCGGTGGATTGGCCCGCAGAGGCCTCATGATACCAGATATCGCGACCATCTGCCCAAGTTACATCTTGACCTGTGCGCTTCACGACCAAGCATTTCACATGGTCATCACAATGCAAAAGCGCCATATCCACGTTAGATTTCAGATCGGTCACGCGACCGCCGCGGGGGGCGCCGTCCGAAGTAATGACAACCCGTGCTTCCGAGTCATTGATCCGATTTGCCAATGCGTCAGGTGAGAAGCCCGCGAAGACCACGGAGTGGATCGCGCCGATGCGCGCGCAGGCCAGCATGGCATAGGCGGCCTCGGGGATCATCGGCAAATAGAGAACAACACGATCACCACGCTTGACGCCCAATGATTTCAGGGTGTTGGCAAAACGACCCACTTCATCGCCAAGCTGTGAGTAGGTGATATGCTGCGCGGCTTCGTTGGGATCGTCTGGTTCAAACAAAATCGCGGTCTGATTGCCGCGCGTTGCCAGATGACGATCAATGCAGTTGGCCGCTACGTTCAGCGTGCCGTCCTCATACCAACGGATATCTACATTGTCATAGGCAAAGGAGGTGTTTTTGACCTTGGTGTAGGGCTTGATCCAATCAAGGCGCTTGCCTTGTTCGCCCCAGAACGCCTCGGGATCGGAAATGGAGGCCTTATACATTGCTGTGTATTTATCCGCGTCAATATGCGCGCCAGCAAGAAGGTCAGGGAATTTCGAAGTCGTTGGCAATGTGGTTCTCCCTCAAAGGTGGCGGCGCGGATGTCGTTTGACAAAGGGTGCCGCGCCGCAGCTTGGGTGTCGCTCACCCCGATCCCTTCGTGGAAATATGGCGGTTCGTGCTTGTTCAACGTAAACAAACGACACAAACGCAGCTCATGTGATGACTAAAACAGATCCTCCCCGATCCCCAAATTTTGCGTCCTTGCCCCCTCCATTGGGCGGTTTCGCAAAGTCGACAGTGGCCCCATCCTTGGCCTGATTTCCCGATCAGGCACACCGCTATCGATCACGATCAGTTTACAACAAGTTTTTGACTTCAGAAGAAATACATCCTGATTTCCGCGATTTCTGTGTAACAAATTTACACTGCGTTGCGGAATTTGTAAATTTATTAACAATATTTGAAAATTTCCTTGGAAAACATACCTAGTTTGGTGGCGAGCATATTTAAACCATAGGCTGTATTTGTGCGTTTTTAGAGAGTTAGCGCTAAATTCTGCGCTGCGGCGCAACCCCAACATGTGGTGTTTTTCCTGATTATCGGTTGATGGAGGGACAAAACCGCGCGCGAGTCACCCGAAATTAAGGGCGCTAAAGCACGCGGAAATCCGCCCCCAGCCAAGGCATCCTTTGCAGGGCTGGCGCGATGAACAGCTTTTGTGAAAGATCGCGGATCAGGTTCGCCATTTCACTGGGAATGGCCCCCGTCCAGTCATCGGTGCAATAGAGCATGATCTGGCGCGGTTGTGCGGGTGAGGGCAAGGGGTGGGTGTCAATCCCATCTGCAAATCGCTCGCCCCGCATCAGGCTTAGGGGCGTTGTGATGGTGAAGCCAAGCCCTGCTGCCACGAGGGCCGAAATGGATTGGTTCGAGTCGATCTCAAATCTGCGACTAACCTGCATATCATGCATCTGAAGATACTCATCAATATGCTGCGCCATAACCTGCGCGGGGTCGCGACCCAAAAAAGCAAGCCCGCCCAAATCTTCGAACCTTCCCTCAAAGGCATATCCTTTTGGGAGGGCCAAAATATAGGGATCCTGCACAATCGGGTGCGCCACGATATCGGCGGGCGCGGTCTGCGGTGCGGCGCAAATGATCATATCAAGGTTCCGCTTGGCCAACATATTGAGCAAGATGTGGCTCGCCCCAGTTTGTAGGCGGAATTTACAATCGCTGAGCGTCTCGGCCAAACGTGCGGCCAATTGTGGGGTTAGATCATTCTCAAAATCATCAATAACCCCAAGACCAAGGGCGGATATGCCCGATAGGTTCAAGCGGCTCAGATCTTTTTGCCCTGCACGCAGCGCGCCAAGCGCCACTTCCACCCGTTTTAGGAACAACCGCCCCGCAGGTGTCAGGCCAATAGGCCGCCTGCGGGTGTCAATCAATTCAACCCCCACCGCCAAAGATAAATTGCGCAGTTGTTGCGAGGCGGCAGGCACGGATAGACCCATCTCCTCGGCCGCATCGGACAGCGATCCCGTGCGCGCCATAACCTCGAAGGTCTCAAGGCTCTTGAGGCTGATCCCCTTAAGATCGGGTCGCGTCATGCGGCGATGATCCGTTCCAATAGCGCCTGAGGCACAGCGACCCCTTCTGTCAGCGCGGTTTCAAATTTTTGCCTGCGCGAAAGCGCCTGCAACCTATTGGGGGCATCGGCAAGAAGCGCTTGGGTGAATTGCTCAAGCGCCGATACCTGCCCGTATGATTGCGGCTTGATGGCAAAAAGACAATGCCCCATGCGCTGCGGCCCACTGCTTGGATCATCAGGGTCACTGATCATGGCCGAGGCCCCCGCCCCGACAAGGCTGAGCACGAGAATTTCGACCATCACCGCAATATTGAACCCGTAGCTGCCCTTAACAGGCAGGATGTTGCCCTCAATCGCCGCGCGAGGGTTTTACGTGACGCGCCCGTGATCATCAAGCGCAAGCTGGGGCGGCAGGGTGGTTCCTGATTTGATGTGATCAAATACAGTGTAGCGCAATATCGCGGCTTGGCCTTGTTCAAAAATCAACACACCTTGTCCGCGCTTGTCAGGGACTGCTAGTGCGATTGGATTATCCCCCAAAGTCGGTGGCAAACGCGGGTTTGTGCTGATGCATGCCGTATCGGTCGATAGCGCCAAGCTCACATAGCCGCGCCGCGCAACGTCTTCGGCCATCTGCGGCAGAAATCCTGGGCTATGACCATTGGCAAAGGCCAAACAGGCCGCCCCTTCCGCCTCGGCGATCTGCAGAAACTCGGGCAGGGCCAGATCAAAGGCCGCGGGCAAAAAGCCGTTGGCGATGTCACAATGTAACCGCATGCCTTGTCTGGGCTGCAATTTCGGCATCGCCCCCCCATCACAGCGACCAAGCGCCAGATCCTCAAGGCAATGCAATAAATAGCGAGGGCCTGCGCGGGCGCGTCCTTTGGCTTCGGCGCGGGCGATGCGGCGTGAAAGAGGTTTGGCTTGATGTGTTTTGGCCGACAATCTGCTGAGGCTGTCAAAACTCAGCGCTTCTAAATCGGCAAGGCTTAGCCGTTGATTGTTTTCGTCTTGCTGCTCATTCATACTCTGTCGCCTTTTACACTGCGGCTCAACATTGAGCCTCTATGGGACAGATTGTTTCACTCAAGAACTGCGGCAGAAGGGCGCAAGCGCGGCAAAAGCGGTGCGATATTGGGGCGCGCCTAGCCCTCGATGATCAGTTCGGGCAATTGACGCGCGTAGCCGCGGATCACATCGGCCAATTGCCGATGCGCAGTGCTGGCCCCTGAGGTTGAGCGCCATACAAGCCCGATAGAGCGCGAAAAACGCTTGCCCTTAAAGGGCCTTACTGCAACATCCTGCGCGCGCCCCAATATTTCGGAACGCACATAGAGCGCAGGCAAAAATGTGGCCCCCATCCCCATTGCAACCATCTGGCGCAGGGCATCAAGCGATGTGCCCTCATATTCGCGCGACAATGTCGCCCCTGTTTCAACACAAAGTGCAGATATCTGGTCATGCAGCGCATAATTCGGTGACAGTGACAGGATTGTTTCGCCGCTGAGGTCTTGCGGCTCAATTTGGCTGCGCTGCGCAAGTGGATGATCGGCTGAGATTGCCACGACCAAGGGCTCTCGGAACAATCGTTCCGTGACCAAAGACGCGCCAGGGATTGGCAACTGAGTCAGGATCAGATCATGGCCCCCTTCGCTGATTTGACGGGCAAGGTCATGCGGGGCCGCCTCGCGCACATAGAGACGCAAATCAGGGTGGGAGCGATGCAAATCGCCCACGATATGTGGCATCAGATAAGGCCCCAGCGTAGTGGACGTGCCAAGGCGCAATGTGCCCGCGAGGCCCGTTTGCAAGGTTGCGGATAGATCAACAATTGCTTGGGTCGCGTCCAAAATATCGCGCGCGCGCGCCACAACTTCGCGTCCCGCTAGGGTCAATTTGACAGGCCCGCGCCCCCGTTCAATCAGGGTCAGGGATAATGCCTCCTCCAGGGTTTTGATCTGCACCGAGAGCGAGGGTTGCGATATCCCACAGGATTCTGCCGCTAGGCGGAAATGGCCCGTTTCCTCAATCGCGACCAAGTACCGAAGTTGGCGCAAGGTAAGCGGAATTTTTGGAATTGGCATGGCGGATGCCTTGTTAGTTTTTTCCTATCAAAATATGTTGTAATGCAATATTTTCTTTCAGCAAGGGTGACCCTAAATCTTGGTCATGATCAGGCGCAAACCTGATTGGGCCGATGCGAAGGCACGCGCGCAAAGGCCATTTACACGCAAGGCCCAAGTCTCTGGTTGTTAGTCCCTTCCAGTGGTTTGAGATGGGCAAAGCGTTTCGGGTGTCCTGACGGGATCCTGCCGTCACCCCTGAGGGACACCCGATTTCTCCTTAAAAGCGCGGATTAATCAGCTCTCCCCGGTTAGTCCGCGCTCACCTCTCTCTTAGGTATGCAATTCGGTGGTGCTGCCATCGGGCAAAATTGCCACGGCGCTTAGGCGTCCTGTTTCATCGGGGCGGGTGTTTAGCGCGATGCGTCCCTCCGCTTGGGTTGCGCTGTCGACTGCGTTATGGCCGTGGGCTATCCATAGGCCATCTCCACGCAGGCGATAGGCAAATTCAGGATGGCCCCAGATCAGATTGCGGCCGCTTTGTTGGTCAAGCGGATGATGCGGATCAGCGCCTGCATGTGTTGCAGCCAAGCTGCCTGATTTCCAAAACAACGGCAGGTTGGCTAACCACGCAATGCGCGCCTCTCCCAAGACTTCTGATAAATGTGCAACCAAGTCATCGGGGGGCAGGTTCGGGTCAAGCTTGAGTTCCTGTAAAAATCGCGGGGCCCCTGCACGCAGCCAGCGTTGAAGTCGCACCGCCGGCGCGTCTAAACTATCGAGCAAAAGTCGCTCCTGCGCACCGCAAAGACAGGTGACGTTATTTGGAAATTCTTGGGTCAGATCCATCAGGCGGTCGAGCGTGGCTAGCCCTTGCCCGCCCGCGTGCAGGTAATTTCCAACGAACACCAATTGTGGATTTGTTGCGCCACTATTGCCGATATGGGCATCAATGCGCGCCAAAATGCCTTCAAGCAAACTAGCGCAGCCCATAAGGTCGCCCACGATATAGCTTGCCAATTCAGGCCGCGGTTGCCCGCCTTTGCCCTGACCTAGGGCTGCCTGTCCTGTGGGTTTGGGGGTGCGCTTGAACAGTTTGAACATGATTAAAATCTGCGCGGATATGGGCGCATAAGCAAGGCTAAATTTGCGGTGCGGCCGCGCGCTTAATCGCGTGCGCGCAACCGTCCCGCAGGGCGCATGGCCAAAGGTCGCCATGCGTAACCAAGCCCCGCAGCAAGGCTGACCAAGGCACCGCCGCCAATGATGAGAATGGCCGAGGTGAGATCAAACTGAAAGGGCGCCTCGATCACAAATTCCATGACCGCAAAGCCTCCAAGCGTGCCTGCGCCAAGGGCGACCAAGCCTGCCATCGCCCCTAACAATGCGGAACGAAGGGCGAAGGATGACAGGATTTGCCCACGCGAGGCGCCGAGGGTTTTCAAAAGTGCAGCCTCATAGCTGCGCGCCCGTTCGCCCGATGCGGCCGCACCGATTAAGACGATCAATCCTGTCAACAGGGTCACGCCTGCGCCAAGGGACGTTGCCTTTGCAATGGCCTCAAGCGCCTCGGCCACGCGGTCTAGTGCATCACGGACGCGAATGGCGGTAATATTGGGGGCATTGCCCGCAATATCACGCAACAACTGCGCTTCTGCGGACTCTTCGGCATAGACTGTTGCGATGAATGTATGAGGTGCGCCTGCAAGCGCGTTAGAGGAGAGGGTCATAACAAACCCAATCCCTGCATTCGAAAAATCAACCTCACGCAGCGCGGCAATGGTCGCGGTGATGTCCCGCCCCAAAACGTTAACAGTGATCTGATCGCCAAGCCCGACACCTAATTCGGCGGCCTCTTCGGCGGCAAAGGCCATCAATGGTGGCCCGTCATAGTCTTGATCCCACCATTGCCCTGCAACGATTTGGTCAGATGGTGGGGCTTCGTCCAGATAGGTCAGGCCACGATCCCCGCGCACGACCCAGTGATCCCCTGCCAGTTCGCGCGCGTCTTGCCCGTTGATCCCCGTCACGATGCCGCGCAGCATGGGCGCGGTTTCCACTCGTGATACCGCAGGGTCGCTTGCCGTGCGGGTGAGAAAGGCGTCAATCTGGTTTGGTTGGATATCGACAAAGAAATAGGAGGGGGCAACCTCGGGAAGGTCGCGGTCAATCGCATTTTGTAGATTGGACGAGATTTGCCCCACCGCCGCCAGAACTGACAGGCCCAGACCCAACGAGATCATCACCGCGGTTGCTTCTGAACGGGGGGCGGCAATCGCAGCGAGGGCCGCGCGCAGCATAACCCGTCCGCGTAAGGCGCGCCCGCGCGCCAAATTGCGCAAGACGCGGCGCAACACCCATGCAGCCACCCATAGGATCAAAAGTGCTGCGGCAATCCCCCCTGTTGCGCCAAGCGTCAAAATCGGCACGCCAGACCGCCATAGCGCCAAACCCAAGAGCGCCGCGCATAGGCCAAGCAGCGCTGCGATATAGCGTTTGCGCGGGGTGGCAATGGCTGGGCTTGCCGCATCTCGAAAGATCGCTGCGGCGCGCAAGCGTTCGGTTTGCGCCAAGGGTAGCAGCGTAAAGATTAACGCCGTCAGTGCGCCATAGCTTGCCGCCTCAAGAAGGGCAGCAGGGGCGATGGTTATGTTCAAATCTACAGGCATATGCGGGGCCAAGAACGGAGCCGCCACAAGCGGTAACACCGCCCCAAGCACCACGCCCATGCCAACACCAACGGCACCCAAAATAATAATTTGGATCAGATAGGCGGCAAAGATTGTATGCCCCTCGGCCCCGATGGTTTTCAGGATCGCAATGGTGGATAGACGATTTTCCAAATAGGCCCGCACCGCGGCAGCAATGCCAACCCCACCTACGGCCAGACCTGCAAGGCCAACCAACACAAGGAACGTGCCGATACGATCGACAAAGCGTTGCACCCCCGGGGCCGCGCGGCGGCTGTCTTGCCAGCGGATACCGCCTTCGGGAAAGGCCGCCTCCATCTGACTGCGCAAGCTATCGAAATTTGCCCCTTCGGACAGTTTCAGCCGCACTTCGGTTTCATAAAGTGTGCCGGGTTGCATCAGGCCTGAGGCGGTCAATCCGTCCAGCGATATGATGGTGCGCGGGCCAAGGCCAAAGCCGCCTGCCGCGCCATCAGGTTCTGCATCAAGTGCGGCGCGCAGCTGAAATTCTGCCGTTCCAATGGTGAAGACATCACCAATTTGCATGCCCAAACGATCAATCAGCACTTTCTGCATCACCGCGCCATGCAGGCCATTTTGCGCAGAAATGACCTCTTGGATCGGGTGATCTGGTATAAGACCCGCCGCGCCATAAAGCGGATAGGCCGCATCGACCGCCCGCAATTGGGTCAGGGCGTAATCCATCCCCTCGGGCCCCGCGAAACCCGCCATAGACCGCAGTTCGATTGTCTCAGAGAGGTCTGTTGAGATTGCCGCCATAAAGGCGCGCTCTTCATCATTTGGGCCGCGATAGGTGAATTCCATTTCAGCGTCTCCGCCAAGGATCACCGCCCCCTCACGCGACAAGCCATCGCCAATTGCGCTGCGCACTGTGCCAACAGTGCCGATAGCCGCCACGCCCAAAATCAAACAGGCGAGGAAAATGCGAAAACCACGCAACCCCCCACGCCATTGCGCGCGCAATTCGCGCTGCGCAATTCGCCACGCCATGATCATGTGCGCGATCCTTTTTGCGGGCGTGTTTCTGAGACGACCCGACCATCGCGCAAGGTGACCATGCGGTCACATTTTGCGGCCAGTTCCGAAGAATGGGTGACGAGGATCAGCGTAGCCCCGTGACGGGTTTGCAGATCCATCAGAAGGTCCATGATCTGCGCCCCATTGGTTGCGTCCAAATTCCCTGTGGGTTCATCCGCCAATAAGATCGAGGGGCGCGGTGCTGCCGCACGGGCCAAGGCCACACGCTGTTGTTCACCGCCGGACATTTGCGCAGGATAATGCCCCGCACGATGCGCAAGGCCAACCGAAGCCAGTTCAGCCTCGGCCCGATCAAACGCATCGGCCACCCCTGCCAATTCAAGGGGCGTTGCAACATTCTCTAGCGCGGTCATGGTTGGGATCAGGTGAAAAGATTGAAAAACAACGCCCATATGGCTGCGGCGAAACCGCGCCAAGGCATCTTCATCCATACGCCCCAAATAATGATCAAGCGCACGCACTGTGCCCGATGTGGGGCGCTCTAATCCACCCATCAACATTAAGAGCGAGGACTTGCCCGAACCCGATGGCCCAACGAGGCTGACGCTTTCCCCTTTGCTTATCGTCAAAGACACCCCATGTAGGATATCGACAGGGCCCGCATTGCCTATCAAGGACAGATCCGCGTCTTCAAGCGAAAGGATGGTTTCAGCCATGTTCAATAACCCCGCATACTTGGTTGCATCTCGATATGGGGTTTTGCCGCGCTGCGGCAAGGGGCGGCCTGTCTGGGCGGCGCTCTTTGGCGTGCTGCTGATGCTGCTGCCACAGACGGGCGCCGCGCAGGTGCAGGTTGTTGCCTTGGGCGACAGTCTGACCCAAGGATACGGCTTGCCCCAAGGCGAAGGTTTTGTGCCGCAGCTGCAAAATTGGCTCAATGAGCAAGGTCTTGATGCACAAGTCGTCAATGCGGGTGTCTCGGGTGACACGACCGCAGGGGGGCTGTCTCGGATTGACTGGACGCTGACCCCTGAAGTGGATGCCGTGATCGTGGCGTTGGGAGGGAATGACCTGTTGCGTGGGATTCCACCTGCAACCAGCCGCGCCAACCTTGAGGCAATTTTGCAGAAAATATCTGCGCGCAATTTGCCTGTTCTTTTGGTGGGCTTGCCCGCGCCCAATAATTACGGCCCCGCATTTAAGGCTGAATTTGACGCGATTTACCCCGATCTCGCGGCCCAATATGAGACTAGTCTTGTGCTTGATTTTCTTGGGCCTATTGCCGCGGCCGCTGAAAGTAACCGCCAAGAGGCATTGAGCGATTTGATGCAGCCCGATGGCATTCACCCCAATGCCAAGGGCGTGGCTTTGGTGGTCGAGGCACTTGGCCCTGAGGTTGCAAACCTTATTGCCCGCGCCGAGGCAGGCGGGTCATGAGCAAGGCTGCCGATCATCTGCGTGTGGCTCTTGGGCAGATGTGTTCTGCCACGACCCACGCCCCAAATATCGCCGTGATGCAAGAGTTTGCGCGCGATGCCGCGGAAGCGGGCGCAGATCTTTTATGTCTGCCTGAAGTGGCGGGTTTGATGTGTCGCGATCGTGAGAAAGCTTTGCCACAGGTCAAGGCCGCCTCGGAAGATCCATTTCTGGATGCCGCGTGCAATGCGGCGCGCAGGCACAACCTTTGGATCCAAGCAGGCACAACACCGATCCGACCTGAAGGCGCAGGAAAATTCCGCAATCACGCTGTTTTGATCGCGCCTGATGGGGATGTGGTCGCGGCCTATGATAAAATTCACCTGTTTGATATCGCACTGGCCGGGCAGGCCCCAATTGGAGAGTCCAGCCGATTTGACGCAGGGGATCAGGCGGTGTTGGTCGACACCCCTTGGGGCCCGTGGGGGATGAGCGTGTGTTATGATATCCGCTTTGCCCATCTCTTTCGCGACTATGCCAAGGCGGGCGCGCGCATGATCTTTGTGCCATCGGCCTTTACAGTGACCACGGGCCAAGCTCATTGGGAGGTTCTGCTGCGTGCTCGTGCCATTGAGACTGGCAGTTTTATCGTAGCCGCCGCCCAATCAGGCAGCCATGAAGATGGGCGCAGCACCTATGGTCATTCGATGGTTGTCGCCCCATGGGGCGAGATTTTGTTGGATGCAGGCACGGCAGCGCCTGCCTTGCATATCTGCGATTTGGATTTGAGTCGTGCGGATCACGCGCGGGCACAAATTCCGAACCTGTCCAATGAAAGACCCTATCAGTTATCGCGAAAGGATGCGCGCACCAAAGCACGCAATCCCAACGAATACTACCGCTAAGACGGCGTGATCAGCCGTGAGCGCGCCATTTTGTTACCTGTCGGGTGTACCAGTCAGTTTTGGGAAGAATTGGCTGGGGTGGTAGGATTCGAACCTACGGTACGCGGTACCAAAAACCGTTGCCTTACCACTTGGCTACACCCCAACCGTGACGCGCTAGTTACTTTGCGCGGGTCGCAGGATCAAGACCCTTGTGCGAAAAATCTTTGGTTTATTTTCGTGGTCTCAAATCGTTTGATCATAGGCCCCGACATCGGGTTCTGTTCGAATGATCGCGTCTAGGTCTCGGAAGATTGCGCGCATTTCTGCTTCGCTGGCGGGACTTTCGCAGACAACCACCAAATTTGGCGTGTTGGATGAGGCCCGCACAAGGCCCCATCCGCCATTTTCCAACATCACCCGCGCGCCATTTACCGTTACGACATCCACGATTTTCTGCCCGCCCAGTGAGCCGCCTTGACCCTGTAAAGCCACAAGTTTTTCCACCAACCGAGCGAGAACATCGTATTTTTGCGTGTCCGCGCAATAGGGCGACATGGTCGGGGTGGCGTAGGTTTGGGGCAAAGCCCGGCGCAGATCCGCCATAGAGGCGTCAGGGTTGCGATCCATCAATTTGCAGATTTCTACCGCAACGCGCATGCCGCAATCATAGCCACGTCCCAGAGGCGGCGCGAAGAAGTAGTGGCCCGATTTTTCGAACCCCGCGAGTGCGCCCAATTCATGCACGCGGCGTTTCATATGGCTGTGGCCGGTTTTCCAATAATCCGCCCGCGCGCCAAGCGCCCGCAATTCAGGGTCAGAGGCATACAGCCCCGTAGATTTCACATCAGCTACGAAAATCGCACCCTTGTGATGTTTGGCCAGATCGCGGGCCAAGATCACGCCCATCTTATCGGCGAAAATTTCTTCGCCTTCATTGTCGACCACGCCGCAACGATCGCCGTCCCCGTCAAACCCAAGCGCGAAATCAGCGCCGCTTTCACGCACCGTGTCGGCCATGTCATGCAACATTTCCATCGCTTCGGGGTTTGGGTTGTAATGCGGGAATGTGTAATCAAGCGCATTATGCGATGCGACCACCTCGACCCCCATGCGCGCGAATAACTCAGGGGCAAAGGCCGAAGCCGTGCCATTGCCCGTGGCGCAGACCACGCGCAGCTTGCGGGTCATTTTGAAATCGCCGACGAGATCATCCAAATAGGCCTCTTTGACGCCATCGACAAACTCATACGCACCGCCCGTGCGTGCCACGCCCGCGCCACCCAAAACGATATCGCGCAAACGCGCCATCTCGACTGGGCCATGAGTGAGGGGCTTTTCAAATCCCATTTTCACCCCTGTCCATCCATTGGGGTTATGGCTGGCTGTCACCATGGCCACCGCGGGCGCATCAAGGTGAAATTGCGCGAAATAGGCCATCGGGCTGAGGGCGGGGCCGATATCCCGCACCTTGATCCCCGCCTGCATCAAGCCCAAGATCAGCGCGTTTTTGATCGAGAGCGAATAGTCGCGGTAATCATTGGCCACCACGATCTCAGGGCGAATGCCGGCCTCATGCATTTGTGTGCCAAGCCCTAGACCCAAGGCTGTAACGCCTGGCAGGTTAATCTCTTCGGGAAAACGCCAGCGTGCATCATATTCGCGAAACCCTGTCGGTTTGATCATGGGATCGCGCAAAAAGGTCCATGTATTCGGGGTGACCTCGGCGAGGGGTTTTGTCATGGCGAATACCTTATTGGGCTTGCGTTAAATGCGGATTGGGTTGGCTTTGGCCAATTGGTCAAGCTGCATCAACATTTCAATCAATGCGGGCATATCCGACAGTCGGATCATATTGGGGCCATCGCAAGGGGCGTTGTCGGGGTCTTGGTGCGTCTCGGTAAAGACCGCGGCCACACCAACCGCCACGGCGGCACGGGCCAAAACAGGTGCAAATTCGCGCTGCCCGCCTGATGCGCCACCCAAACCCCCAGGTTGTGCGACAGCGTGGGTTGCATCCATTACCACGGGGCAGCCCGTTTTTGCCATCTCGGGCAGAGACTGCATATCAACCACGAGGCGGTTATAGCCGAAACTGACCCCGCGCTCGGTGAGCAGGATCCGATCATTGCCCGTGCTTTCGATTTTGGCGACCACATTGGGAATATCCCACGGGGCAAGAAACTGTCCCTTTTTGACGTTGATCACGGCACCCGTCCTTCCCGCCGCTAGCAAAAGGGCGGTTTGGCGACACAGAAAAGCAGGGATCTGGAGAACATCCACCACCTCGGCCACGGGGGCGCATTGCTCTTTTTCGTGAATATCGGTCAGAACAGGCACGCCAAGCGTGGATTTAACAGATGCCAAAACCTCAAGGCCTTTATCCAAGCCCAAGGGGGGCGCGGCATTGAGTGAGGTGCGATTGGCCTTATCAAAGCTGCCCTTGAAAATATACTGCGCGCCTGCCTTTTCGCAGGCCTCTTTTAGGATACCTGCAATCATCTGCGCATGATCCGCGCTTTCCAATTGGCAAGGCCCCGCAATAAGGGTGAGCGGGCGGTCGTTGCCGACCGTCAGATTTCCGATTTGCACGTCTCTCATATTTTTTACGCCGATACCTGTTCTCGAAGAATAGATGCTGTCATTGATATCAACAGGTAGATGCCCGAAAACACAAGGAAGGCAAGCAATGTATTTTCAAAACTGCGCGGATAGGCCGCCTCGTCAGGCGCGACAGGAAGGACACTGATAGACAGGTAAAGTGTTTGGCAGTTCGTTGAAAGATTGGGTGTGATCCTGCCCCCGCCCTTGCGCAGGCCGGGGCGGGGCAATACGAGATGGGGTGAATAATCCTGACCTGCGCGTCTTTTGCGCAAGATGTTGGAGTCTTGATGGATGACCGAAACGCCCTTGGATCATGCCCATGCGCAAATGCAAGCAGACCCTGATGCCCAGATGCCGCGACTGCGGTTCTATGACCGCCTTTTGGGGGCTGAGCTCTTCGTCCTGCTTGAGCGCCCAATGGCCGCTGGGCGGGATCGGATTGAGCCAAAAATCCTGACATCTGAGGGGGTTTCCTTCGTCTTGGCCTTTGACCGCGAAGAACGGCTGTCGCAGTTCGTGGACGGGTTAGAAGCACCCTATGCTGCGCTTACGGGGCGGGCCTTAGCCAAAATGTTGGCACCTCAGGATATTGGTCTGGGCTTGAACCTTGGGGTCGCGCCCAGCGAGATCTTGCTTGACGGCGCTGCGATGGTCTGGCTGCGCGATATTGCCGAGCAGGGACCAACATCCATGGATGCGCGCCCCGTGTCGCTGAACGCACCACGCGGCCTGCCGCAAGATGTGTTGATTGCGTTGGACGCCAAATTAGCAGGGCTGACGGGATTGGCCGCAGGGGCCTATCTTGCCTTAGCCGATTATGCCGATGGCAGTCACAGCCATATCCTTTGCTTTATCGATGCAGCGCCTGAGGCGCATGCGGCCTTGGCGCGCGCCGTTTCAGAAACGCTCCATCTGTCTGGCGTTGAGGCGGGCATGCTTGATGTGGTGTTTTTGCCGGCGCATGAGGCCTTTGTCGCGAAATTGGCGAAGGTTGGCTTACGTTTTGATCTGCCACAGGTTGAAAAGCCACGGTGCCGCCCCGCGCCGGGATCGGACCCAGATAACCCACCCAAGCTGCGATAGCTTGGCCCGCTGCAACGAAAGGCTTAGCCATGCAAACCGCATTGACGACCGAGCTCTACATTCTCGCCCTCGCTTTCTTTTTACAGGTATTCCAATTGATGCTGTATGGCGTTGTTGCGAATTTACAGGTCGGGGTTGGGTATTCCATGAGTGCGCGGGATACAGCCAAAAGCCTAACGGGTGTGGCGGGCCGATTGCAGCGCGCCTTAAACAACCATTTTGAGGCATTGATCCTCTTTGCTATTGCGGTGGGGCTGGTAACGGCGCTTGGGGCGTCTAATGCTGCCACCGAAATTTGCGCCCATGCCTATTTGGTGGCGCGGATCCTTTATGTGCCAGCCTATGCGCAAGGACTCACGCCGTGGCGGTCTATCATTTGGGCGGTTGGGTTCTTTGCGACAATCGCTATGGTTGTGATCGCAGTTTTTTAATTTGTGATCACAAAGTCGAAGATCACCCCCTGAGCCGCGCTATTTTGGCCCGTTTTTGGGGGGGTAAGGGGTGAAAATCCTTGTTTCGCGCACGCCAATTTCCTATGCGCTTGGCGAATTCGGCCTGATACAGGGCCACGACCAAGCGCCAAGGAGGCGAAGATTATGGCAGACTATGATGTTATCGTTATTGGCGCAGGCCCTGGTGGCTATGTGTGCGCAATCCGTTGCGCACAGTTGGGCCTAAAGACCGCCTGTGTCGAAGCCCGCGACACATTGGGCGGCACATGCCTTAATATTGGCTGCATTCCGTCTAAGGCGCTGCTGCACGCAAGCCATGCCTTGCACGAGGCAGAACATAACTTCGCCAAGATGGGCCTCAAAGGTGCTGCGCCCAAGGTCGATTGGAAAGGTATGCTGGCCTATAAAGATGATGTGATTGGCCAAAACACCAAAGGGATCGAATTCCTGTTCAAAAAGAACAAGGTGGATTGGATCAAAGGGTCCGGCTCCATCCCTGCAGCGGGGCAGGTGAAGGTTGGCGACACAACCCATAACGCAAAATCGATCATCATTGCATCTGGCTCAACGCCGTCCACGCTGCCAGGCATTGAGGTAGACGAAAAAATCGTGGTCACTTCTGAGGGTGCCTTGGCTCTAGGTAAAGTGCCCAAGAAAATGGTTGTCATTGGTGCTGGGGTCATCGGTCTTGAGCTTGGCTCGGTCTATGCCCGTCTTGGGGCCGAGGTCGAGGTGATTGAGTATCTCGATACCATTACCCCCGGTATGGACAGTGAAGTTGCCAAGAATTTCCAAAAAACCCTTTCAAAACAGGGTTTGAAATTTACGCTTGGGGCCGCTGTTCAAGGGGTAAAAACAACCAAGACCAATGCGACTGTCAGCTACAAATTGAAGAAAGATGACAGCGACCATCAGGTTGTTGCAGATGTGGTTCTGGTTGCGACTGGGCGCAAACCCTACACTGAGGGGCTTGGCCTTGATGCGCTTGGGGTGGAACTGTCTGAGCGCGGACAAATCAAAACGGATGGCCACTGGCAGACCAATATTAAGGGCGTTTATGCGATTGGTGATTGTATCGCAGGCCCAATGTTGGCGCATAAAGCCGAGGACGAAGGTATGGCCGTTGCCGAGGTTGTTGCGGGCAAACATGGCCATGTGAATTATGGTGTGATCCCTGGCGTGGTTTACACAAACCCCGAAGTGGCTTCGGTCGGCGCGACTGAGGAGATGCTGAAGGCTGAGGGCCGCGCCTATAAGGTTGGGAAATTCTCCTTTATGGGCAACGGCCGCGCTAAGGCGAATTTCGCGGCGGATGGTTTTGTGAAAATCCTTGCCGACAAAGACACTGACCGCATTTTGGGGGCTCATATCATTGGCCCTGCGGCAGGGGATTTGATCCATGAGGTTTGTGTCGCGATGGAATTTGGCGCCAGTGCGCAGGATTTGGCGCTGACCTGTCATGCGCATCCTACATTCTCTGAGGCAGTGCGCGAGGCGGCATTGGCCTGTGGGGATGGAGCGATCCACGCCTGACTTGCGGCGTTTGAAACAAAGAGATGCCGAATGCAGGGGAGGCATTCGGCATCTTTCCTTTGGGGTGACTTGCGCAACAGTCGGGGAAACCTTGGGCAAGTCTAACGACGGTTTCCTGATTGGGGGACTGCAAACCGCATGGGTCATTTAAAACCCGATTCGGTTTAAGCAATGGTTAATGGTCAGCCTCAGGCGGCCAGCAGCCTTAATCCATGGGTGACATCGGCCCGAACGGCCAAGCGCAACCCTGGCTCATCTCCAGCCTTTAATGCGGCGAGGATCGAGCGATGATGCTGCGGTGCATCGGTTCGGTTTAGCCGCCCGTAGAGCGCGCGCATGGTCGGCCCCAATTGCAGCCAAACCGTTTCCGCCAAAGCCAACATTGCGGGCGCTTGTGCGCGCAAATAGAGCGTGCGGTGGAATTCAAGGTTATGGCGAATATAGGCAATGGCATCGCCCGTATGGATCACCCCTGCAATCGCGCTATTGGTGCTTTCCATACGCTCGATTAGGGCCATATGCGCCCGCGGCAGGGCGCGTGCGGCCAATTCAGGCTCAAGCAATGCGCGCAACGCTGCCAATTCTTCGATCCGTTCATTGCTAAGTTCTGGGGTCGATACGCGGCCTGACGCCGATAAAAACAATGCCCCTTCGCTTACCAAACGCCGCACCGCCTCGCGCGCAGGGGTCATGGATACCTGAAATTCTTGGCCAATTCCGCGCAGCGTCATCGCTCGCCCTGGTAAAATTTCGCCATGCATGATGCGCGAGCGCAAAGCGCGATAGACCCGTTCATGGGCCACGGTAGCGGTTTGTTCAGCTGGGCGCGGGTTGATCAACATAGGCCATATGTGATCACAAATCTTATCCCGTTGGCAAGCTCTCAAAACGCCAAGCCAAAATCTCGTTCCCATGGGTTTTGAGCCATGCGCGATGCCGTTGATACTCCGGGCAGAGCGCGGCGCAATGTGCCCAGAATTTTGGGCCGTGGTTCATTTCTGCCAGATGCGCAACCTCATGGGCGGCGACATAATCCAGCACCTCAGGCGGGGCCATGATCAGTCGCCAAGAATACATTAAATGCCTCTGCGCCGAGCAACTGCCCCAGCGGCTTTTGGTGTCACGAAGTGTGAGCTTGGAAAACTGTCTTCCCAGTTTATTCGCGTAATATTCCGAGGCCGTGTAGAGCCGCGCATTGGCGCGGGTTTTTAGAAAGGCGGCCACGCGAATGGGCAGGCGTGGATCATCGGTAACGCTCAAACATCCATCGATCAGCTTTGCGGAACGGCCACTTCCCGCGATAATTGGATGGGGAACACCTTCGATGGGAATCACAGCACCGATAACAGGGCGCTGTGCTGTGGGGCGGTTTTGCAAATGCCCCATCAACCAATCACGGCGAGCGTGCAGAAAGGCCAAAGCCTCACCTTCCGGCGCCCAATGGGGCATGGTTAGGCTGACAGTGCCATCTCGATTGGACACGCGTAACGAAAATCGCGTTGCGCGCACGGATTTCTTCATCACCACCTCAACGGGCTGTGGCCCGTCCAACTGGTGAATCCAAGATGATGTCTTGCGCCGCATCGCAATAAGCCTCTGTGTTTCGTCAATCTAACGGGCAATCCGCGCATTAGTTTTCGGAAAGCCTTTGACACCCTATTCACATTGTGGCAGGGGATCGCAATTCTCTCGATAGCGTTCATTGAAGGGGGTGTCATGCCCAAAGAGGAATGGGGTGTTAAACGCGTATGCCCAACCACAGGCAAGCGTTTCTACGACCTAAACAAAGACCCAATCGTCAGCCCATATACGGGCGAGGTGGTCACATTAGATACTGGTAAAGGCAGCCGCAGCTTGGTCGCCGAAAAACCATCTGCCGCCTCTGCGGCCAAATCCAAAGCCCATGCGGATGATGAGGTGGTCTTGGATGATGAAGATGATTTGGTATTGGATGATGATTCCGATCTGGATGATGATCTTCTCGAAGATGACGATGACGACAATGTCTCGCTCGATGACATTGCTGATGTCGGTTCGGACGATGACGAGTAAACCACTCTGAAAACCGTTGCGTGTCGGGCGGATTTTTCGCTTGATCTGCCCCGCGCGACACCATAAACCGCAGATCGCAACAAATGTTGCGCATGGTTACGGGGCCTTAGCTCAGCTGGGAGAGCGCTTGCATGGCATGCAAGAGGTCAGGGGTTCGATCCCCCTAGGCTCCACCAAATCCTCCTAACCCATTGATTTCCTTATTTCGTTGACCTGATTTAGCCTATGTGCCACCATTACGGCTATACGCAATGGCTGTTTATCCAAAGGCAACCCTTGCGCAAAAGAGTGGCAAGAAGAGCCTGTGCCCTACTGCTACATTATTCTTGTTATAAATCGATACTTATTGTTGACGGTCACTTGTTTTTTACAATGAGCGTGCAGGTTACTTTATGTCAAAGATAGGAGGATACAATGACATACGAGGACATCAAAAAAGCACTTACTGATCTTATCGAACACGGAAATTCAGATACATTTGCTAATTTAATGTCTGATGATTTTGCAATGCTTTCGGTACATCAAAGTTCAGTTGGCGAAAAAGGCAAAAATAAAGAGCAGGCAATTCAGATGATGCAAGGTTTGGATCCAATTGGCGATGCAAACGTGGAGTGCCATATTGAAACCGACAACGTGATCGTAGTTACGCACAACAGCATAAACGGTAACATCACTCTAGCTGCGAACCACATCGAAAACGGAAAAATCTCTAAATGTGTATATTTTCGGGGGCCAAAATCCTAATCACAATCTCAAAGTAAATTGCTTAACTTATAAATGTAGTTGGAGCGTTGCACCGAAAGGGCGTTTACGATCGGAGAGCTACAAAACGTGGCGTGTTTAGCTGCCCAACTCTGCGCAAGTGCTGATACCAACAGCAGGATCGTTTCGGGTATCGCCATCACCATTAGCGTATCCATGCGATGTGAGAACGAAACGCATCGAATTAAGGCTAAACGTCATTGCGAATATGCTCTGATCGGGTAAGCATCGCATGAACTCGGGAGCATTACCCCCGAGTAAAACGCAGTCATCACCTTCAAAAATGTACCCTCTCGTCCAAACTGGCTGACGGTCATGGTATCTGTATTGATCAGGTATCGGCTGTTATCCTCAAAACGCACTTGCACCCATTCGCCCTGAACAAGAGCGAAACCAGTTGATTGCCCCATCTCACAAACATACTGCTCAGCAGAAGCGGCCCCTGCAAAAGTGCTGGCTGCAACAGTTACGGCTAAGATGATGCGCTTCATGGCGTGGCTCCTGTTTTACCGTAGCTTGAGCGCACAGGGTTGCTTGGTCAAGTCGTAGGGTTTTTAGGCGTTGACCAGATAAAGAAGATACAACCAAGGGAATACAAACATCCATCCTAGTGCCGCAGCTTTAAGTATGTTGCTCAATATTACTTTAGTCCTGACTGCCCGTGCCAAAACCAACAGGATGAAGTACCCAACGCCTAGTATTATTGATACCGCCCCACCAAAGAGCACCGCTAGGCCACCACCTTGAGCGGGATTAGGTAGCATAACAGATATCCAGATTGCGGCCATGTAAGCGGCACAGAACAGTAATGCTCTAACGAAATCGCCTTGATAAGACTCCCCGATAAACACGGATAATGCTTTTTGACTGATGCTTCTTGTCATACACGCAGGAGAGCATCGCTATGTCCGTGCGTCAAGCATCTCTTTAGTTTGATCGACTAAAGCGTTGAAAGTTTTGAGGCACAAAGCCGGGCTATACGCAGGGCTATATTGAGCGGGCTATATCTCTGATAAGAATTCTATAAGCTATTGATATTATAATATTAATAGAGACACTATAGGAAACTGGTGGCGATCCCCCTAGGCTCCACCAAATCCTCCTAACCCATTGATTTTCTTATTTCGTTGAAGTGATTTAGCCTAAGCTACTCCTGTCGGGCGCGGCGCATGTGCCATCGTCATGCAGCTTCGAGATAGTGAAGAGGCAGGCTGCGATTATGGCTATGAAGGCGAGGAGGAGTTTCACGCTATCTCACCCCCGCTTGTAGCCTACAGCAAGATTATGGTCAGTCTCGCACGTATCGCCAGAGCAGCACTCAAAAATATTGGACTTACATATCGCACATTGCTCATGCCCATGAACTACAACGGTGTTCAGTGGTGACTGACATCTGGGGCATCTCTGCTTGTAGTGATTGGCTGGATGAAGAAGGTTATCCATCATTGTGTCCCGCCAAAGCGGCCCCTGCCAAAGTAGCGGCTGCAATGGTTGTGGCTAAGATGATGCGCTTGATTGCGTGGCTCCTGTTTCACCGTAGCTTGGGCGCACAGGGTTGCTTGGTCAAGCTTTGAGGAGATAAGTCACTTTGGTTGACGGGGGTGGAAGACGGTATGCTTGGACCACTTGAGGGATAGGCCATCTTCTGGAGTGTCGGTTCAGCAGAGGCCGTCTTCCAACATGACGATAGCAGAAAATACCTTAAAAATCCACGTCAGATTACATTTTGAGGCTGAGGGTAGTCAACCTACCTGAATAGCTTCAAAACCCCACCCTGCCACTGTTATATCGCCGCTACGGGTCTACTAGAGCGTTACCTTTGGGTCGTCAGGATTGACCACCCACGCGGTGTGCTTCCACTAAGTATGCGCACTCGCGGGCGGTAAAACAAAAAGAACCATTGTTATGGCCCGCCGGATCTGGTGGGCCATTTTCTCTTGCCTCGGCGCTTGGGCAGAAAGGCGTTTACCTTTATGCAAAAAAACAGAACAAATGCTCCACATTCAGCCGTGTTTCTGGGCTATTCTGGGCTTGTCAGCACCTTATTTTCTCACAAAAGAGGACAAAGTTCCGCTTTTGTGAGGATTCGCCATGTTCGAACAGCTGGGCTTTGAAACCCTTACCGCTCCTCAGGCCGCTCTGTGGTTTGCATTGGTTTTGGGATGCGCCTTTGGTGCTTTGGCGCAAATCACGCGCCTCTGCTTTCGCCGGATGATCGATGGTGAGGATCGCCGGCAAGCCGCGGGTATCTGGCTGATGGCGCTGGGCACAGCTACCCTGGGTACGCAGGCAGCCATACTGATGGGCTGGATCGATTTTGCAGATCATCGCTTCATGGTCACAAGTCTGCCCGTTGTGGCCATTGTCGTTGGCGGGCTCGCCTTCGGCGCTGGCATGATCTTGACGCGCGGATGCGTGTCGCGGCTGACTGTACTGAGCGCGAGCGGCAATCTGCGAGCGCTTCTGGTTCTGGCGGTCTTCGCAATCGCAGCCCATGCCACGTCAAAAGGGGTGCTGTCGGGCCCGCGTACCAATTTAAAAGCTATCACCATGGAATTGGCCCCTACTCTGCCGGGTACGCCACTGCTGTGGGCGGCGCTGATTGGGGGCGCTGCATTGGTCTTTGCCTGGCGTTCAGGCCTTGGGGCCGGAATGCTGGCTCTGGCAGCGCTGTTGGGGCTTTTGGTGCCTCTGGGCTGGGTTGGCACGGGCTTTATCTTGTTTGACGACTTCGATCCAATCGCATTGCAAAGCCTGTCTTTCACGGCACCTGCCACCGAAACTTTGTTTTGGGTTGTTGCCTCGACCGCCATTGCGCCTGGCTTTGGTGTGGGATTGATGGGAGGCACAGTGCTGGGTGCGGGTTCGGCGGCGCTCTTACGGGGGCAATTTGCTTGGTCTAGCTTTGACAGCCCTCGCCAAACCGCGCGCTATTTGGCTGGTGCCGGACTGATGGGGTTCGGCGCAGTTCTGGCCGGCGGATGTACCGTGGGTGCTGGCTTGTCTGGTGTGCCTACCCTGTCATTCGCAGCGATCTTGGCGTTGACGGCGATCGCACTGGGGGGCGCGCTTATGCGCTTTCTACTCGCTGTAGTGCCTTTTGAATATGGCTCAAAAGCACCCAACGCATCAGTACAATCGGCCACGTAATCAGCGCACTCTTTGATTGTTTGTTTCTCAAAGCCCAGAGTTACCGTTAGCTATGATTGCATGCTTTGCCAATAAACACTCAAGTTATGAATGAAGATTTGGTAAACAGGCTGGTCCAATCGGCTCAAAGCTTTTGTAGGTAAGTATGAATTCTCGATGACCGAGCTGTTCAGATTTAGTTTGTTGACCGCCTGCGACTGCATATACAAGTTCACTAATCTCTTGTCCTACTTCGTCGATCGTACGATGACCTTCGATAATGTCGCCTGCGTTAATATCCATATCGTCAAATAGGGCACGATAGGTCTCTGGATTGGCACAAATTTTAATGACTGGTGATATTGCAGAGCCTACCACTGAGCCGCGCCCTGTGACGAATAGGGTCATGTGCGCACCAGAGGCTATCATCTCGACGATTTCAGCATTGTCGCTGATGTTCGGGAAGCCAAACCGAACGTCTCCATCCGGTACCACGTCCATTAGATACAGTCCGCCGCATGGAGGGATATCGCCTGGTTTGATAAGGCCGGATATTTGACTGCTGCCGGATTTTACATAGGCGCCGAGTGATTTTTCTTCAATTGTGGATAACCCACCTGCGGCATTACCTGCAGCAAAGCTCCCATACCCAAGTGTTTGATAATAACGTTCGGCTTTGAGTACACTTTCTCGTATTGCCTGCCCTAATTCTGGGGTCACTGCGCGTTCTGCCATGATGTTTTCGCAACCGATTAGCTCCCCTGTTTCCTCGAAAATACAGGCTGCGCCTTCTGCTACTAGGAAATCGAATGCGCGTCCGGCGGCAGGATTACCTGATATGCCTGATGTTCCATCTGATCCGCCACAGACCGTCCCAATTACTAGGTCAGAGGGTGCCAACGATGTGCGCGATACATTGTCAATTTCTAAAAGTGCGCTTTTTATCCAGTCCTGGCCTAATTTTATTGTCGATTTAGTGCCACCTGCTTTCTGAATTACAAGCGTGCGGACGGGCCTGCCCGATGCTTCTACGGCTGCAGAAACACGCACTTTGTCGAAGCTTTCACATCCCAGAGAAACGAAGAGGACTGCACCAACATTGGGATGGGTGCAGAGGCGCTCCATAATTTGCGCAGCATATTCATTAGGAAAGCAACCTGGAAAACCAATTAATTGTACGTCTTGGCCCCGGAACTCTGTCACGATTTCGGATGCTACAAAATGTGCGCATTCCACCAAATACGCTACTAAAACACTGTTTCGTATACCTTTTCTGCCATCTTGTCGCAGCCAGCCTTCAATCATTTTACTCTCCTCAGCTGACGGCATCTGCGTCGTGTAATACAACGCTTGGTGTGTAGGCAGAACGTACGTTGTGGACGTGCACATGTTCGCCAGGCGCGATGTCCACTGTAGCTACGCCGATCGGCATGCCATATTTTAAGACTACATCTCCAGACTTGATATGCCGGCAGGCGATCTTGTGAGCCATTGGGATCATTTGAGACAATTGCACCTGGCCTCCATCCATGTCGATCTTTGTGCCCTCATCAGCGTTAATTCTCGCAACAAGTGTATTGTCATCAGGATGAAGTCGCATAAATGGGCATGCTTTGAGTTCTGTCATAGGTACACTGCCTCTGAAGCTTACACTTATAGAAACATGAAATAGTAAGGTAAGCTTTGTCAAAACTGTTTGAGAACTATGAAGATTAAGAATTCTACATTAGCATGCGATTTCCGCTGACGAGTTCGCTTTTTTCGATCTAGGTGGTCTCTTGGGTACGGTGTCTTGTGTTTTCGGCTTGGTGATAAAAAATGGCTAATTCCTCCGTTGATAAAAAATCTTGGAACTATAGTCCAAATGAGCCTATTCGATACAATCCGTTGTTTGAGTGGCCTATCGATGTCGCGAAGACGTTCAGATGGATTGTTTTCCGTTGGATCAGCATTTCACGGGCATTGTTTATCGCAATACTAGCGGTTGGAACTTATCATTACTTAACTCCTAGCCTTGAAGCCTTTCAGGAACCAAGTTCTGAAATTATAGCTTTAACCTATGTTCGTAACTCAGCCATACTATTTTTGGTGGCCGGGTCACTTCATATGTATCTTTATTCTTTAAGGATGCAGGGAGATGACTTTAAATTTTTAAAACGAAAAATGGCCCAAAAAAACAAGTTTTTCAGTTTTAATGACCAGGTGTATGACAATATTTTTTGGAGCCTGGTTAGCGGTGTTACCGTGTGGACGGCATACGAGATTTTGTATTTAAATCTTCTCGCCAATGGCTTGATAAGCGTGATGCCATTCAACGACCACCCTTTACAATTTTTTGCATGGCTTTTGGTGCTGCCAATGGTTCGATCTGGTCACTTTTATTTTATCCATCGGTTGCTGCATCATCCCTTCTTGTACAAGCATGTCCACAGTACCCATCATAGGAACGTGCACACCGGTCCATGGTCTGGCATTTCAATGCATCCAATCGAAAACTTAATTTATCAATCGTCAGTATTGATACATTTTGTGATACCGTCCGAACCCGCTATAGTCTTTGTTCATCTATTTATGACGTCGCTTGGCCCGGCTTTTTCACATTCTGGGTTTGAAAAAATTCTGGCAAAAAAGACCAAGTTACTCGACTCGGCGGACTTCCATCATCAGCTACATCATAGGTATTTTGAATGTAACTATGGAACGATGGAGGTTCCATTAGACGTTTGGTTTGGCACAGATCATGATGGCACTAAAGAAGCCACAAATCGTGTCCGTCTAAAAGTTAGCAAAAAGAGTGTATAGGTCTCTCAAGAGTATTTTGAGGCTGGTAAAATGCAGTGACAAATGGTCTCGAGGGATACCGGTTTTTTAAAGTTACAACGATTGAAGACAGTCACTCTGTGAGACTGCTAAGATCTCCTTGTTGCTAAGAAATTTTGGAGTTGAAATGGGGCCAAGTTGCGTTGACCCCACTTAAGGTCATTGCAAAACCTCTTTGATTGCCTCGGCCGTCACGCTGACGACAGTATCCGCTTCCTCGCGGCTGAGGCATAGCGGTGGCGCATAGCCAATGATATCGCCCTGTGGCATGGCCCGTGCAATCACCCCGCGCCGCGCCATTGCGGCGACAATCTGGGGGGTAATCTTTTTGGCGGGGTCAAAGAAGGTGCGAGTGTCGCGATCCTCAATCAATTCTACCGCGCATAGCATCCCATCACCGCGCACCTCGCCCACTTGGGCATGCTCAGCGAGGGCGGTGCGCATGGCTTGGTTGAAATAGGCGCCCGTGTCGCGGGCATTCTCAACCAAATTCAGGCTGTCCAAAAGTTTCAGATTGGCAACACCTGCCGCCGCGCCGATGGGGTGGGCGGAATATGTCCAACCATGCCCCAAGGGGCCGAATTCATCGGTGCCATCCTCAAGAACCTTCCAAACTTTGTTGGAAATAATGGATCCTGAGAGCGGCGCATAGGCCGAGGTTAGGCCCTTGGCGATGGTCATGATGTCTGGTGTGATGCCATAATGGGGCGAGCCAAACATTGATCCCATGCGGCCAAAGCCCGTGACCACTTCATCTGCAATCAACAAGATGTCATGCTTTTGCAGAACGGGTTGGATTGCCTCCCAATACCCTGCGGGGGGCGGCACAATCCCGCCTGTTCCCAGCAAGGGTTCTGCGATAAAGGCCGCGATAGTGTCAGCACCTTCGCGGGCGATCAGCTCCTCAAGATCAGCCGCGCATTTGGCAGAGAATTCCGCCTCGGAAAGGCCGAGGTCATCACGGCGGAAGTAATAGGGGCTGGTTGTGTGCAAGACCGCATCAAGAGGCAGGTCAAATTTTTGATGGAACAGGCTCAACCCTGTCAGGGATCCCGACATCAGGCCTGAGCCGTGATAGCCGCGCCAGCGCGAGATGATCTTTTTCTTCTGCGGCAACCCACGGATATTGTTGTAATACCAAACCAGTTTGATGTTGGTTTCATTGGCATCTGATCCACCAAGCCCGAAATAGACCTTTGACATATGGTCGGGCGCACGATCCATGACCATCTGCGCAAGCGTGATTGAGGCCTCAGTGCCATGGCCTACATAGGCGTGGTAATATGCCAATTCGCGGGCTTGCTCGGCAATGGCCTCAGCCACTTCTTGACGGCCATAGCCGATATTCACGCAGTAAAGCCCTGCAAATGCATCCAAAAAACGATTTCCATCGCGATCGGTGATGTGACAGCCGCTTGCGGTTTGCACGATCCGATTGGGGCTTTCGCCGCGGGCGTGCTGCGCAAGATGTGTTGAGGGGTGCATGAAGCTGTCGCGATCCCATTTCGACAGCTGATCATTGGTAAGCATCGGCTTTGTCCTTTGTCATGTGTTTTGGCACGTTTGCCTCAAGCCTAAGGGAAAATCCGCCCCAGTGCCATGCCTTGCGGCGAAGTCATGGATCACAGACCCGACACTGTGATTGGCGCAAGCGACGTTTTTGGTGCAAGCAATGACGCGAAGCGGGAAGCGATGGGCGCTGAATTATCGAAAACTTGGCCCACCAACAGGAGGCGGCAGATGGTTTCTCGCATTCATAACTTTCCAACCCAAGAATATCAGGCGCGTATTGCGCGCACGCGCGCCGAGATGGCCGCGCGAAATTTGGATTTTATCATTGTAACTGACCCGTCCAATATGGCGTGGTTGACGGGCTATGACGGTTGGTCATTTTACGTCCATCAAGCAGTGCTCTTGGGCCATAAAGGCGAGCCGATTTGGTGGGGCCGTGCGATGGATGGATTGGGTGCCTTACGCACGGTCTGGATGTCAGATGACGCTGTGGTTGGCTATGATGACACCTATGTGCAAAACCCCGAAAAACACCCGCATGAAACCCTTGCAAGCCTGATCCATGATCATGGCGGCGTGCGAGGGCGCATTGGCGTTGAGATGGATAATTACTATTTCTCTGCTGCTGCCTATGCGGCTCTGGTGAAGGGGCTGCCTGATGCTGAATTTGTGGACAGCACAGGTTTGGTCAATTGGCAACGCGCGGTGAAATCCGAGCAGGAAATCACCTACATGCGCCGCGCTGCAAAAATCGTGGAGCGGATGCACGAAGTCATCCGTGAAACGGCCGAGCCCGGCATGCCGAAAAACGCCCTTGTGGCCGAGATTAGCCGCACGGGTATTTTGGGTGCAGATGGTCATTGGGGCGATTATCCCGCCATCGTGCCCCTGACCCCCTCAGGCGTGGATGCCACCGCTCCGCATCTGACATGGGATGACAAACCCATGGCTGCAGGCGAAGCGACCTTTTTTGAAATCGCAGGCTGTTATCGCCGCTATCATTGCCCTCAATCGCGAACCCTATTCTTGGGCGAGCCGCCTGAAAAATATCGCCGTGCCGAAGAGGCGGTGGTTGAGGCAATCCATGCAGGCCTTGAACAAGCGAAGCCAGGGAATTTCTGTGAAGATATTGCGAATGCCTTTAACAAAAAGCTCAATGAAATGGGTTTCGAGAAAGACAGCCGCTGTGGCTACGCGATTGGTCTAAGCTATCCGCCTGACTGGGGCGAGCGCACAATGAGCTTTCGGCGCGGGGATCGCTCCGTTCTTAAACCAGGAATGACCTTCCATTTCATGCCTGCTTTGTGGTTGGATGATGGCGGGCTTGAAATCACTGAGCCGATCCTGATCACCGAGACAGGTGTTGAATGCCTGTCTAACTTGCCACGCGAGGTATTTGTGAAATGACCCCAACCATTGCCCTTGATGGCATGGGCAAGGCGCATGGCCATTTGCGCCTGCCCCATAGCCGTAATGACAGCGCATGGGGCCACGTTATGATTCCCATCTGCGTCATCGGCAATGGGGATGGCCCGACCGTTTTGTTGACGGGCGGCAATCATGGGGATGAGTATGAAGGGCCGATTGCCCTGCATGATTTGGCCTATTCACTTGAGGCCTCTGATGTAGCGGGGCGGGTCATCATTCTGCCGCAGATGAATACGCCCGCCTTTTTGGCGGCAAGCCGCACATCGCCGATTGATCAAGGCAATATGAACCGCGCCTTCCCTGGAAATGCGCGCGGCACGGTCACACAGAAAATCGCAGCATATCTCAACGATGAACTCCTGCCGCGGGTTGATGCGGTTTTGGATTTCCACTCAGGCGGCAAGACGTTGGATTTTCTGCCCTTTGCCGCAAGCCATGTCTTGTCCGATGCGGCCCAAGATCAGGCTTGTGCGCAGGCCGCCCGCGCATTTGGCGCACCTTATACTGCTAAAATGCTTGAGATTGATGACACAGGTATGTTTGACGGCGCGGTTGAGCGCGCAGGGAAAACCTTCGTGACGACCGAGCTTGGTGGCGCAGGGATGGCGCGCGCGGAAACAGTCGCGATTGCCAAGCGCGGGGTGCGCAATTTTTTGGTTCATTTGGGCGTTGTGCAGGGCAAGCTAGAAGAGGCGCCAAGCAGCCTGTTAGATATGCCTGATGTGGATTGTTTTACCTTTGCCGAAATGAATGGGCTTTATGAACCCGTTGTTGATTTGGGCGCACGCCTGCGCGCGGGCGATCTTGTTGCCCGTATTTGGCCTGTTGAGGCCACAGGCAAGCCCCCGCTCGGCCTTCTGGCCAAGCGTGATGGTTTGCTCGTGGCCCGCCACGCACCTGGCCTGATCAAATCAGGCGATTGTGCAGCGGTGTTGGCTGTCGAGTTGGGCGCTGCCTAATCTGCGCCCTCAACCTTGTGCAGGTCTTGCATGAGCACGGGATCGACCCCGCGCTGGGTGAGTTCGTAAGCCGTGTAAGAGAGCCATAGCGCGAACTCACGTCCTTTGCAGATGTCTTGACGATTTTCGCCATCCTTGAAAGTGCGTGCGATCACTTCGCAGGCCTTTAGCACTATGCCGATCACATCGGACACGCGCACTTCGGGCCATTCTTTTGCAAGTTTTTTGGCGCAATCGCTGAAATCTGATGTTTCAGACATAAGCAAAGACAAAACTGCCTCAAGCAGTTCTTCATCTTCCATGGACATGTGGGGTTTTCCTGTACCAATTAATTATGGCCGGATTCTCCGAGCCGTATCCCGACAGGCTTTTCCTGCGGGCGCTCTGGTGCTGCACATGCCGTGCCAAGATGAATAAAAAAATCCAAAATTTGAAAAACACTTTCCAGGAATTTTGGTTAACTTCTCCGAAGCGGTGTTTTTGCCGTGGAAGGGGGGCATCTTGGGCGTTAGGGTGCGCCCATGTCTGCGTTGACCTTCTCCTCCGATCAGGCCGAGGCCTTTGATAGTGTTGCCGCCATGTTGGCGGGGCATGGTGTGGACATTGAAGCCGAGACGATCACCCCAATCTCAGATGGCCAATCAGGCGTTCTGGCGATTACGGGAAAAGCGGGCTCTGGGAAAACGATGCTACTATCGGCCTTGGTAAAAGGTCTTGAAACCGCCGGGGTCGACCTGATCACAGGTGATTTCGAGCCACGCCGCCGAAAAGACCGCAGGTCTGCTGCAATCCTTGCCCCCACCAATAAAGCCGCAAGCGTTTTGCGCATGCGCGGGGTGCCAGCCACAACGATCCACCGTATTCTGTATACGCCTGTTTATGACCCTGAATTTGAAAAGGTCGCAGAATGGCTTACAGGGCAGGGGGAAAGGCCGCAGATTGAAGCCCTGAGTGATGAGGCGCTCGAGCGCGCGCGCCTGACCTATGAAACCCATAAATCGGTTCCTGCAGCCTTGGCTGCAGCGGGGTTGCGGGGATCAGATTTCATCACAGGCTGGAAACGGCGAGAGGAGCCGTTGGATATCGGTCTGGTCGATGAGGCCAGCATGTTGGATGATAAGCAATTCGCGGATTTGCGCGAGATATTTCCCGCGCTTGTTCTGTTCGGCGATCCCGCCCAATTGGCGCCCGTGGGGCAGTCAGGCAAAATGGTGTTCGAGCAGATCAACCAAAAAGCGGTTTTTTCCTTGGGCCGTATCCATCGCCAAGATGCAGATAACCCGATCCTTGATCTGGCCCATGCCTTGGGGGATCCCGCGCTTGAGTTCGAGCAATTTGAACGGATGATTGAGCAGGCGGCCGCGCGGGATGAGCGCGTGGTTGTTTCGCCGCGCGCTGATAGTGATTTGATGGCCCGCAGCCCCGTTTTGGTTTGGCGCAATACCACACGGGTGCGATTGATCACGGGCTTCCGATCGGTGCATGGCGCGCCCTCTGATGCGCTATTGCCTGGCGAACCTCTGATTTGTGATGGGATTGAATTGCCGCTGAAGCATCGCAAGAAGCGCATTGATCTTGAGGCGCGCGGTCTGATTAAGGGGGCGCAGGTTGTCTATGTTGGGCCAGGCTCAAAACCTGGGTTTTCGCGCTTGCATGTCATAGGGGCCGAGGCGCCGCGCCTTTCGGCCGCCTCTATCGTGAAAATTGAACTGCCCGATGAGGAGGAACCATTCATCCCCTATGCCGCCCATATGGGGGCCGCGTTTTTGCATGGGGCTGCGGTGACGATCCATAAGGCACAAGGTAGCCAATGGCCCGATGCGCAGGTCTTTGCCCCTGATCTTTACGCGGCAAGCCGCATGGGCCGTGTCGAAGCGGGACAACCATTGTGGAAGCGCTTGGCCTATGTGGCGATTACGCGGGCCGAGAACCGCTTGATTTGGGTGACGCGCTATATGCTGTCAAAGCCCAAAAGCCCGCTTGGGGTCGGTGATCTGGAGGTGCCAAGCGCGCCTTTGGTCTTAGATGCCCAATTAGGCCCGGATCATGCGGAATAGAGCGGAGACAAGCCACCCCACGGCAATGGCGATGAAGAGCGCCAAAAACCCGTAAAGCAGCGGCTGTTCATTGGCGAGACGATAGGCTGCGCGCTCAATCCCGACTTTGCGAACGGCAATCGTGTTTTCATGTGCACTGATGACGCGCCCTTCACGGGTCAGGAAAATGCGCACCAAGTAATCGCCCTCAACCAAATTTGCGGGCAGGGCGATAGAGGTCGAGAATAGGGTGTCTTCCCGCAGATCGACACTGTTTTCATTGATCTGATAGAGGCCTTCTTCGGCGCGCAGACGGGCTAGGGCTTCGAGGAACCCACTGGCATGATCTGCGCCGCCGGCGGCATTGCGAAACGCACGCGGCAGAGAGATGCTATAAAGCACATCAGACACACTGCTAATCGCGTCACGATAGGGGGCGCTGGTGGCGACAGCATAAAATGTTGGCGCAGCATCGATATGCGCAAAGGCGCGGTTGATCCAAATCCCACCAAAGCGTTCCTTACGCCGCATTGTGATAGGGCGGCTTGGGCCTGCAACAGTTACCACGACTTCAAGGTCTGTATCGCGTGCAATGGGCGCTTCGCGCCGCACAGCGCCAAAAATCAAAATTTCGGAACCAGAGAAATTGGTCGTAATCGAGATGCTGTCTTGGCTGACCCCTGCCACCACATCTTCAGCCCAGACTGGCAGAAGCGTGGACAGATAAACGAAGATTGCGATAAGCATTCTCATAGCCCCACCCCCGCTTGGTAGGAGATGGAATAGAGCTCGGCGGGTTCGACCAAGAGATCAAAAGCCAGTTTTGCACAGACGATCAAAACGAGGCTTGCCAATAAAATCCGCAATTGCTCGGCCCGTAATTTTGTGCCGATCTGCGTCCCGATTTGCGCGCCAATCGCGCCGCCCACCAAAAGAACAATCGCCAAAACAATATCGACCGTGCGGTTCGTTGCGGCATGCATCACAGTGGCAAAGCCAGTGACAAAAATAATCTGGAACAGGGATGTGCCAACCACAACTTTGGTGGGCATTCCCAAGAGATAGATCATGACAGGCACCATAATGAACCCGCCACCGACCCCCATGATGGCCGCCAAAAGCCCGACAAACGCCCCTGCAATAAGTGGGGGGATTACCGATATATACAGCCCCGAAACACGGAATTTCATCTTGAAGGGAAGGGCGTGAACCCAGTTATGTTTGCGCCGCTTTGGGGCTGTGCCATGGCGACTTTTGCGCAAGGCGCGTAGGCTTTCAACAAAAATCATGCTGCCGATAATGCCCAAGAACACCACGTAGGAAATCTGCACCACCAGATCGACCTGACCCATGGCGCGCAAAATCGCGAAAAGCTGCACACCTGCGCCCGCGCCGATCAAGCCGCCAATCAGCAAAACCACACCCATGCGCAAATCAACTGTGCGCCGCTTAAGATGGGCCATCACGCCTGAAACGGATGACGCCACGACCTGACTGGCGGATGTGGCAACCGCCACGGCGGGGGGGATGCCGATGAAAAACAGCAAAGGCGTGATCAAAAAGCCGCCCCCGACCCCAAACATACCTGACAATATGCCAACCAATCCGCCAATCCCGAGAATGGCAAAAGCGTCAACACTGACTTCGGCGATGGGCAGATAGATTTGCATAAAGGAGGCCGTTCATCACTCTTATCCCCTTACAGCACAGGCAGACAGTCGGGAAAAGTTAAATTTCTTTAACCATTTTTGAGATAGTGCCGCAAAAGGCTTTCGAATTTCTGCGCACCCAAGGGGGCCATGGCCTTTGTATGCGCATGGCTGATGGCTTCATCAGACAGGCCCGCTGCCATGTTTGTGATGACCGATACCGCCGCGACCTCAAGACCTAAAAAGCGACACAAGATGACTTCGGGCACAGTCGACATTCCCACTGCATCTGCGCCAAGAATGCGGATTGCGCGAATTTCGGCGGGCGTTTCGAATGAGGGGCCAGAATACCACGCATAAACCCCCTCTGGCAGGTCGATGCCTTCGGACACAGCAGCCCTGCGCAACGCGTCACGGATCACGGGGTTATAGGCGTCTTTCATGGGCACAAAGCGCGCATCGTCCTCAACACCGATCAACGGGTTGCGGCCCGAGAAATTGATATGATCATTGATCAGCATCACATCGCCAAGGCGGCACTCGGGCGTAAGGGAGCCTGCGGCATTGGTGATCAACAGTTTTGAGCCGCCAAGCGCCTTGAACACCTCAAGGGGCAGGCGCATTGCATCAGCTTGGCCTTGTTCATAATAGTGAACACGGCCCCCGAAAATGAAAACGCGCCGCCCCTCAAGCTGACCTATCGCCAGTTGGGGCGAATGCCCTGACACGCTTGCATGGGGAAATCCCGCAAGATCGCTGTAGGGGATTTTGACCCCCTCAACCATATCGACCAAATGGCCAAGGCCCGAACCAAGGATCAGGCCGAGTTCAGGCGGTGTGTCCCCTGCAAGGGATTGTATCTGTCTGATGAGGGCTTCAACGTTCTTTGACATAAGGCTCGCCTCCCGCGCGGGGGGGGATTGCACGCCCCACGAACCCCGCCAAAATTACAACTGTCAGAATATAGGGCAAGGCCTGCATGAATTGGACGGGGATCACGAGTCCTGCGATGTCGATATTCTGATAGCGGTTGCCAACAGCATCGAGCAGGCCAAACAGGAAGCAGGCGGATAGCGCATACCATGGTCGCCATTTTGCGAAGATCAGTGCCGCCAGTGCGATAAAGCCTCGACCTGCACTCATGTCTTTGACAAAGCCCGCAGACAGCCCAGTGGCCAGATATGCCCCCGCAAGACCACAGAGCAACCCGCAGATCAAAACCGCGCTATAGCGCATCGCGGACACAGAGATGCCCGCTGTATCAACGGCGGCGGGGTTTTCCCCAACTGCACGCAAGCGCAGACCAAGCCGCGTGGCATAAAGCAGCCACGCCGTGGCGGGAACAAGCGCTAGGGCCACATACACCAAGATCGAATGACCAGAGATCACCTCAGCATAAAGTGGGCCGAGATAGGGGATTTGTCCCAACGTTTCGGTAAAGGGCAAAGTGATTTCGCTAAAGCGCGCATTGCCCGTCAATGCGGGCGTGCGCCCACCTTGGGCGAACCATGTCTGCGAAATGACCACGGTTAGGCCTGCGGCTAGGAAGTTAATCGCCACACCTGAGATCAGCTGATTGCCGCGAAAGGTGATTGATGCCAAGCCATGCAAGGCCGCCAACAGGCTAGAGGCGACAATCCCCGCCGCAAGACCAATCCAGACACTGCCTGTCACAAAGGCAATCGCTGCTGAGAAGAAAGCCGCGACCAACATTTTTCCCTCAAGGCCAATGTCGAACACGCCTGCACGCTCAGAGTAAAGCCCTGCAAGACAGGCCAAAAGGAGAGGGGTGCCAAGACGGATTGAGCTGTCCAAAATTTGCAGGATCGTTGCGTAATCCATCACATATCCCCCGCTTGACGGGTGCGCGTGCGCGCAAAAAATGCCTCAAGGGGGAGACGCACCATCGTGTCCAAGGCCCCCGTGAATAAGATGACCAAGGCTTGGATGACCACGATCATTTCACGGCTGATTGCGGGGATGACGAATTCTAGTTCCGACCCTCCTTGATAGAGTGCGCCAAAAAGTAAGGCCGCCAAACAAACACCGATCGGATGAGAACGCCCCATGAGGGCCACGGCGATCCCCACAAAGCCCGCGCCTTGTACGCTGCTGATAACCAGTCTTTCAGCCTCGCCCATAACCGAGTTAATCGCCATTAGCCCTGCAAGCGCGCCCGAGATCAGCATGGTGACGATGATAATCCGCACAGGCGAAATCCCTGCGTAAATCGCTGCCCGTTCCGAATGACCAAAGGCGCGGATCTCATAGCCAAGTCGCGTGCGCCAAATCAGAACCCAAACTGCAAAAGCGGCTAAGAGCGCGACAAAGAAGGTTACGTTCAGCGGGGTTGAGGGGCGAAAGCCTACAAAACCTGCGAATTGCGAGGCATTTGGCAAATGCACAGCCTCAGCAAAGCGCGCGGTTTCTGGTGCCATGGATCCAGGCACGCGGAACACATTGACCAAGAGGTAAACCAACAAAGCGGCCGCGATGAAGTTAAACATGATTGTGGTGATCACCACATGGCTGCCGCGTTTGGCCTGCAACCATGCAGGGATAAGCGCCCAAACCGCGCCAAAGGCGGCGGCGGATAAGGTTGCAGCGAGCAATGCGATACTCCAATGGGGCCAAGCGACAGAGAGGCAGATTACCGCCACCCCAAGCCCGCCCAATGTGGCCTGACCTTCACCGCCGATATTGAACAGGCGCGCATGAAAGGCCACCGCCACCGCAAGCCCTGTGAAGATGAAATTGGTGGCGTAGAACAGGGTATACCCCCACCCATAAGCGGAACCCACTGCGCCTTGCACCATCACCGCCATCGCGTGAAATGGGTTTTCACCGATTGCCGTGACCACAAGCCCTGAAACAATCAGCGCCAAAAAAATGCTGATGACTGGAACCAGAAAAATATCGGCCCATTTTGGCATACGCTCCATCACGCGGCCCCTTTTGTGAGGCCTGCCATCAACAGGCCCAGTTCCGCCTCATCGGTTTTGGCGGCATCGCGCTCGCCCATGATTTGGCCGTCAAACATCACCGCGACCCGATCGGCGAGCCCCATGATCTCGTCCAATTCGACCGAAACCAAAAGAATGGCACAGCCCTGATCACGCAAGGCAATGATCTGACGATGGATGAATTCAATCGCACCAATATCGATACCGCGGGTCGGTTGCCCAATCAGCAGCAGATCGGGCGTATGGGCCATCTCGCGCGCGACCACGATTTTTTGTTGATTGCCGCCCGAGAAATTGCGCGCAGGCAACATAATGTCAGGTGGACGAATATCGAATTGCGCCATTTTCTCGGCGCAATCTTTTTGGATTGCGGCATTGTCCATCAAGGTCGCACCCGCCTGATAGGCTGCGCGTTCATGATAGCCAAAGGCAATATTTTCCCATGCCATAAAGGGCATAATCAGCCCTGCGGTTTGGCGATCTTCGGGGATATGGGCAATACCCATTTGCCGCCGCGCGCGGCCATTTGCAGTGGCGCCAGATAGGGGCAGAGGTGCGGATTTATAGAGGGCTGCGCCCGCGCTTGCATGGCGCATACCGCCCAGAATCTCCAAAAGCTCGGATTGGCCATTGCCTGCCACGCCCGCGATCCCCAGAATTTCGCCTGCGCGCAGTTCTAGGTTGATATCCTTCAGGCGCGCCACGCCGCTTGCATCCACGAAAGACAGGTTTTGCACCTCTAGCACGATGTCCTTGGGGCGCGCGGGTTCTTTTTCGACTCGCAGTAGAACTTTGCGCCCTACCATCAGTTCAGCCAAACCCTCAGGCGTGGTGTCTGCGGTTTTGACAGTGGCGGTCATCTCGCCACGGCGCATCACGCTGACAGTGTCTGTAATCTCCATGATCTCGCGCAATTTATGGGTGATCAGGATGATGGTTTTCCCTTCTTTGCGAAGGCGGCCCAAAATCCGAAACAGTTGGTCTGCCTCTGCAGGGGTCAACACTCCTGTAGGCTCGTCCAAAATCAAAATATCCGCTTCGCGATACAGCTGTTTGAGAATTTCAACCCGCTGCAAATGGCCGACCGATAAATCCTCAATCACCGCATCGCCATCAACCTTGAGCCCATATGTCTCGGAAAGATCCGCCAGCGCTTTGCGGGCTTTGGCAATCGAGCCGTGCAAAAGCCCGCGTTCCTCTGCGCCAAGGATGATGTTTTCCAGAACTGTGAAATTCTCAACCAATTTGAAATGTTGGTGCACCATCCCAATACCCGCCGCGATGGCGGCTTGGCTGTCGGTGATCTCGACCGCGCGGCCATTGATGAAGATCTCACCCCGATCTGCGCGGTAGAACCCATAAAGAATGGACATCAGCGTGGATTTGCCCGCGCCATTTTCCCCCACAATCCCGTGGATCGTGCCGCGCGCAACTGTCAAAGAAATATCTTTGTTGGCCTGCACAGGCCCGAAGGATTTTGAAATCCCTCTCAATTCAATGGCGGGTGCGGAGGTCATAGGGTGTCCTTGCTTTTTGGTGCAATGCGAGAGGGGCGAAGAGGGTATGATCCGCTTCGCCCCCGCATCTGTCACGCGCAAATTGCGCGCGTGTCGTTATTGCATCTGCACGGGGCAGCTGCCGTCATCGGTGTAGTTATGAACTGCAATCTCACCTGCAATGATCGCCTCACGCGCAGTGTCAACAGCGGCCTGCATTTCAGGGGAGATCAGAGCCGCGTTATTTTCGTCCAACGCATAGCCTACGCCATCTTCGGCCAAGCCCAACACAACCAAACCTGGCTGAACGTTTTCGCCTGCGCTGAATGCGTTATAAACGGCAACGTCAACGCGTTTAAGCATCGAGGTCAGAACCGAACCAGGGTGCAGGTGGTTTTGGTTGCTGTCCACACCGATAGAGTAGACACCAGCATCGGTTGCGGTTTGCAATACGCCCACACCTGTGCCGCCGGCGGCTGCGTAGATCACATCAGCACCACGATCAATCTGACCACGGGTCAATTCACCACCACGCACAGGATCGTTCCACGCGTCAGGCGTGGTGCCGGTCATATTGGACAGAACAGTCACATCTGCGTTGGCCGCCACGGCACCTTGGGCATAGCCACAGGCAAAACGAGAGATCAAAGGAATGTCCATGCCACCGATAAAACCAACAGTGCCGCTTTCCGAGGCCATGGCCGCCAACATGCCAACCAAATAGCTGCCTTCATGCTCGCGGAAAATGACTGATTGCACATTTGGGGCATCGACAACGCCATCGATGATGACGAATTTTGTGTCAGAGTATTCTGGGGCGAGAACTTCTAACACGGAACTCCATGCAAAGCCTGCCATCACGATTGGGTTCGAGCCGTTTTCCGCAAAGCGGCGCAGTGCTTGTTCGCGCTGTGCGTCATTTTGCAATTCGATTTCTTGGTAGCTGCCGCCTGTTTCGCTGGCCCATGCCTCGGCACCACCAAATGCAGCTTCATTGAAGGAGCGGTCAAACTTGCCGCCGAGATCGAAAATCAGCGCTGGATCAGCAAAAGCGCCAGTCGCGCCAAAAGCGAGGCCCGCTGCAGCGCCCATCAAAGATTTCAGTGCGCGTGAGGATTTTGTCATTGTGAGTCTCCTGTTGTGTAAAGCCCGATTTGCAGCTTCCGATAAGCGGCAGAAATCAATGGGGCCTGTTTATTAATTGGCAACTATAAAGCGGGGCTTGCGCGAAATGGTCAATAAGATTCGCGCAGCTATCCACCGCTTTATGGCATGTGCCTTAAATTCAGGCCTTGCCGCTTTGATTAGTAGAAAAACGCCTTTGCCAAGAGGATCGCATCTCCAAATGTGCCGTTTTTGTAGCGGTAATAGTTTTTGCGTAGGCCCGTCTCATCAAACCCCGCAGATGCATAGAGGGCGCGCGCGGCATGGTTGGTGCTGTCGACCTCAAGAAAGATATCTTCTACGCGCGCCTCTTGCGCACGCGCCATCAATTCCTGCAACAAAATGCGCCCAAATCCCTTGCCTTGATGGCTTGGGTCAATCGCGATGGTTAGGATTTCTGCCTCAGGTGGCACGATCCGCAAAACGGCAAAGCCGTGGTCGTGATGGCAGATGGTCATGTTGCGCGCCACGAGCAGCTCTTCAAAATCTTTGCGCGTCCACGCGCCACCTCTGCTAAAGGCGCGGGCGTGTAAGGCGGCCATTTGGGTGGCGGTGCGGGTCACAGCAAACGTGGCCCATAGTCGCGCGCGGGGGCTGCATCGGCCGCGCGCAAATAAAGCGGTGCAGGGCGCGGCAGTGGCATATCTGTAGCTTGTTTGGCCTCGGCGATATGGGCGATTGCTGTGGCAATCATGACAGGTGGGGCGACATAGGTTCGCCCATAAGCATCGGCAATTTGCGGCCCCAGACTTCCTGTGACCTGCTGAGCCAGTTCACGAGCGGAGAGCGTGATCAAGGTGACAAGCCGCGCTTCATCTGCGCGGCCCTGATCATCAAAGCTTTGCAGATAGGCCTCATCGCGGCGGGCATCTTCGATCACGCTGAGGGGGCCTTTGATCCCATAACGGCGCGCCTCAAAAATTGAGACACCAATCGCAGGTCGCGCTAAGGCCAGTGCAAGACCACGGGCGGCTGAGACCGAAATGCGCAGGCCTGTGAAATTGCCCGGCCCGATGCCGACACCAATGGCACCCAAGTCTGCGGCTGTTTTGCCTGCTTCTGCGAAAATCTCATCGACCAAAGGCATAAGGCGTTCCGCCTGACCTTTCGCCATCGGTTCAAGCCGCGCAGCAAGGACTGCGCCCCCGTCGACCAAAGCGGCCGCGCAATGCGCGGCCGATGTGTCTATCCCTAAGCAAAGCAAGGGGGATTAGACCGTGACAGGGCGCACTTCCACCACTTCGGGGATGTAATGGCGCAACAGATTTTCAATACCCATTTTCAGGGTCAAGGTTGATGAGGGGCAGCCCGCGCAGGCCCCTTGCATATGCAGATAGACTACCCCACGATCAAAGCCGTGAAAGGTAATGTCGCCGCCATCTTGCGCCACAGCAGGGCGCACACGGGTGTCGAGCAATTCTTTGATCTGACCCACGATCTCGGCATCCTCGCCGCTGTGATCAGCATGGCCCCCTGCGGCGGGCCCCTCATCCCCCATCACGGGCGCGCCAGACTGGAAATGCTCCATAATCGCGCCGAGAAGGGCAGGCTTGATATGATCCCATTCGATTGTATCGGCCTTGGTCACAGTCACGAAATCGGTGCCAAAAAATACAGCCGTTACGCCATCAACCGCAAAAATGCGCGCGGCAAGTGGCGATTTATCCGCCGTCTCGCGCGATGGAAAATCGGCTGTGCCCATGTCCAGAACGGTTTGCCCTGGCAAAAACTTCAGCGTGGCTGGGTTCGGGGTGGATTCCGTTTGAATAAACATTGGGCTTTCTCCTGCGCGCAAGCATGAGCCTGATATGATACGGCACCCCCGATAAGTCAAGTTTTAGAATGGTTCTAAAACTTAGCAATCAGGTGATTTGCTCAAGCTGTTCTTTGGTCAACTCACCTGGAACAATGGTGATCGGCGCGGGCAAACTGCCGGCCTGTTTCGTCAATTGCGTGACCAATGGACCAGGCCCACCCTTGCCCGATCCTGCCCCAAGAACCAACACACCGATATTGGGATCATCGTGAATATGCGCGAGAATTTCTTGGACAGGTTCCCCTTCACGGATGGCGAGACTGGGATCAATCCCCTGTCGGTCGCGCATCCATTTTGCAAATACTTCGAAATGTGCCTCAATCCGTTCCCGCGCCTCGGCGCGCATCAAATCGCCAATGCCAATCCAGTGTTGGAATTCCTCAGGTGGGATGATGGAGAGGATTTCAACCGCGCCCTTGGTGTTGGCTGCGCGCATCGCGGCAAAGCGCATCGCGTTAAGACATTCACGCGTGTCGTCTAGAACCACCAGAAACTTACGCATCTTTTCATCCCCTCTCACCGCATCAAAGGATGCGCATTTGCACGCGCCATTTCAACAACAAACGCGTGATGCCTTATGAGGCCGCCTCGCTGCGCGCCCAATCCCAATAGAGATCGCGCGCTTTCTGGCTGATGGGCCCGATCTCATAGGAGATCTCGTCAAAGGTGCTGACGGGGGTGATTTTTTGCAAGTTCCCCGTCAAAAACACCTCATCGGCGCGGCGGAAATCATCAAAACTGAGCACGGTTTCAACCACCGTGATGCCATTTTCGCTCAGGTTTTTGATATGGCGCGCGCGTGTTATGCCTGCCAAAAATGTGCCATTTGGAATTGGCGTATAGACCACCCCATCGCGCACCATAAAAACATTTGCGGTGGCGGTTTCCGCAACATTCCCCATCGCATCGGCCACAAGTGCATTGTCAAAACCCTTGGTTTTCGCCTCAAGAAGCATCCGCGCATTGTTGGGGTATAGGCAGCCTGCTTTTGCGTTGACCACATTATCCGCCAAGACGGGGCGGCGGAAGGATGTGGTGGTCAGACGCACGGTTTTCTTGGGGTCGGGCATTGGGATTTCTTCAAGGCTGATCGCAAATCCTGTTGCGCCCGCCTTTGGCAATATCCCCAATTCGCCCCCATCAAGCGCCCAATACATGGGACGAATATATACGGCGGCATCCGCGGGATAGCGCGCCAATCCTTCCCAAATGATTTCATACATGGCCTTCGGGCTATGGCTTGGTGTGATCATCAACGCCTCGGCAGATCTGTTGACCCTTGCGCAATGCGCCATCAAGTCTGGCGCAAGCCCGTCCACATAGCGCGCGCCGTCAAACACATTCGAGCCAAGCCAAGCGCCATGATCAGCGGCGCGGATGACAGGGATATCCCCATCATGCCATGCGCCGTTGAAATAGGTTTTTATATTGCTGCCAGTTGCCATGAGTGATCCTCCTCATGGCTACCTATAGGCCGCTTCAGCCCGTTGGGCCAGTCGCAAAGCCCAATTGATATTCCATCGATGATGACGCGGGTTTTGGGCCAGCTTTCGGATCTTGAGCAGGCTTTGCCGCCTGTGGTGCTGCGCCCAATTTGGGCGACTGCGGTGTTTCATTCTTCGATATCGTAGTCATGTCGAACCTCCGTTTCGTGTGAACCGTCGACCGAAATCAGCCAACAGAGGTTGAGGGCACCAAAGCGCCCTGCCTTAGGATGCGTGCAAACCTTAATGACGGTATGACAAAGAAAGTGTTAAGCGCGGCGCGATTAATGCCGCGCCTGCAAAATGCAAGCCGCAATGCAGCAAAAAGTCAAGCCTCCGCCAAGAGCGCCTCTAGATCAAGCGGGGCGTTGACCATCTCCAATGCGCCTGATGCATCGCGGGGCCAATCGGCAGGCGCGCGGTCGCGGTAGAGTTCAATCCCATTGCCATCGGGATCAGAAAGATAGAGCGCCTCCGACACGCCATGATCCGCCGCCCCTTCAAGCTGCACGCCTTTGGCAACCACATTCGCTAGGGCACGGCCAAGGCTTTTGCGGTCAGGATAGAGGAAAGCCACGTGGTAAAGACCCGCCGCCCGCCGCGGTGCGGGGCCGGCCCCCGCAGATTCCCACGTGTTAAGGCCAATATGGTGGTGATATCCCCCAGCTGATAAAAATGCGGCTTGGCGGCCATAGCGTTGTTTCAGCTCTAGCCCTAAGACATCGCTATAAAATGCGATCGAGCGCTCAAGATCGGTGACTTTCAGATGGACATGGCCAATGGCCAAGGCGTCAGGTGCAGTATAGGTCATGATGTTCTCCTTTGAGGGCAATCTGCCCCCAAAGCACGCGCACATAAACTGACCATTTCGCAGAGTTTCTGTGCAAAAATGCACTAACGGCGTCTAGCTGCGCACCATCCCGACAATGTCATAGGCCTGCGCCAAAATCGGTGCTGCAATTTCGCGCGCACGTTCTGCACCGCGACCGAGAATACGATCAATTTCGTCCTGATCCTGCATCAGGCGCGCCATTTCCGCCGAGATTGGGGCAAGTTTTGCCACAGCCAAATCAGACAGTGCCATTTTGAAATGACCAAAGAGCGCGCCTTGATGCTGATCCAAAACGGCCTGCGGATCAATTTCTGCCAAAGCGGCGTAGATATTGACCAGATTGCGGGCCTCGGGTCGCGCCGCCAGTTCGGCCAATGCATCAGGCAGCGGATCAGGGTCCGTCTTCGCCTTGCGGATTTTCTTGGAAATCGCATCCGCATCATCGGTCATATTGATCCGACTTGCATCTGCAGGGTCAGATTTCGACATCTTTTTGGTCCCGTCTTTTAGGCTCATAACCCGTGTTGCCGCCCCTTCAATCACGGGCTCAGCGATCGGGAAGAAGTCGACCCCAAAATCATGGTTGAACTTGGCCGCAATATCGCGGGTCAGTTCCAAATGTTGTTTTTGATCTTCGCCGACTGGCACATGGGTGGCGTGATAGATCAAAATATCAGCGGCCATCAGCGCGGGATAGGCGAATAACCCCAGCGAGGCGTTTTCGGCGTTTTTGCCCGCTTTGTCCTTCCATTGGGTCATGCGGCCCATCCATCCCATGCGGGCCACGCAATTAAACAACCACCCAAGCTGCGCATGTTCAGGCACTTGGCTTTGATTGAAGAGGATGGATTTTTCTGGATCAATCCCTGCGGCAATGAAGCCCGCACAAAGCTCGCGGGTGTTTTTCGTAAGGTCACTTGGGTTCTGCCAAACGGTAATCGCGTGCATGTCCACCATGCAATAGATGGTCTGAAATCCGCCCGCCTCTTGCATATCTACAAAACGCTTCATCGCGCCCAAGTAATTCCCAAGGGTCAGCCCGCCCGAAGGTTGGATGCCTGAAAAGACGCGTGGTGTGAATTTTGTCTCAGCCATTGGTGACCTACTGCGGTTGTGATTGGGTGCCAGAAGAAAATCATTCCACAATACTGGCATTTGCCTTGCGCATCGCTTACCCACGAGGCGCAATAAGGTCAACCGAAGGTGCAGCCATGGATCAAGAGAATAATAGCCTGTTCAACGACCTTCACCCAGTCGTTCTTGGTTTAGCTGTGGTGATCTTTGGCCTTGAGGTGATGTTTCAGCTGGCCACTGCTGGGCTTTTGGGCGGGTCAGGCGGGATTGGGTGGCGCATGGCCGCGGTGCGGGATTATGGCGTGTTCCACGAAATTGCCGCTTGGATGTTTGCCAATAACAGCTATCCCGCAAATGATCTGATGCGTCTTGTGACCTACCCGCTGATCCATGGCGGTTTTATCCATGCCGTGTTCGTCAGCGTGTTCATACTGGCCATTGGCAAAATGGTGTCACAGGTTTTCTCAGGGCTGTCGATCTTGGTTCTGTTCTTTGCGGGTTCCATCATCGGGGCTTTGGCCTTTGTGGGCTTGTTAAACAGCACCTATCCCCTGATCGGCGGGTATCCGGGTGTCTATGCTCTGATCGGTGCCTTCACCTTTATCCTCTGGGCCAATATGGGTCGGACAGGTGACAATCCGATGCGTGCTTTTTCCCTGATTGCAATGCTTTTGGGCATTCAAATCTTATTCGCTTTCTTGCAAGGCGATTGGGGCAGCGTGATCTCTGATCTTTCAGGATTTGTGACAGGATTTGCCCTGTCGTTTGTATTGATCCCAGGGGGGTGGGCCTTGCTTTTGCAACGCCTTCGCAAACGCTGATCTAGCGGGCGGCAGCCACGATTATTGGCTCAATCGGGGATGTTGTTACCACCGCTTGCGGCGTGTTTGTGGTCATGGCCAAGATGGCCAAGCCAAAAATCACCACAAGGGGCGCGTGAAGGATCAACCCGCGAGAAATGCTGTCACCTCATGCGATTGCGCCTCAAGGGATTTGCGCATCTTGGCAAATGCGGCAGCCTCAAGTTGGCGCACACGTTCCTTGGACAGGCCCAGTTCTTCGCCCAAGGATTCCAACGTGCGCGGCTCATCCCGCAATTTGCGTTCGCGCACAATGAACCGCTCGCGCTCGTTCAATGATGACAAGGCATTCAACAACCATTCGCGCAGTTGCGCGCGGTCGTGGGCCTGCTCAACCAAATCTGCAGCCTGTTCGCTGTCATCCTCAAGCGTGTCGATCCATTCGCGTCCTTCATTCTCAACGCATTGCGTGGCGTTCAAAGAATAATCAGATCCTGCAAGGCGACCTTCCATCATCTCAACATCATGCAGCGGCACGCCGACCTCTGTGGCGATCATCTGCAACAATTGATGCTTGTCGAGGTTTTGGCCTGCGGCCATTGCCTCGCGTTCGATGCGCGTCTGCACGCGGCGCATGTTGAAGAAAAGTGATTTTTGGCTGGAGGTAGACCCCGTGCGCACCATCGACCAATTGCGCATCACGTAATCTTGGATAGATGCCTTGATCCACCACACGGCATAGGTTGAAAACCGCACGCCACGATCAGGGTCAAATTTATCTGCCGCCTTCATCAAACCCAGACCCGCCTCTTGGATCAGGTCATTCATCGGCGCGCCGTAGCGCTTGAATTTCGCGGCCATGGAAATCGCAAGGCGCATATAGGCCGTCACCAGACGGTGCAAGGCTTCCTCATCGCGATGATCGCGCCAAGCATAGGCCAGCCGCAATTCCGTCTCTGCGTCTAACAGTTCCGCTTTCATCGCACGGCGCGAAAGCGCTTTTTCTCCACCCATGTCCAAAGCCATAACGCACCCCCTGTTGGCGTATCATTTTTGGCAGTGTCTTGTTCCGCATCTTGTGCGGTTCTATTGGTGTTACGCGGCAGCATGATGAATGGATCACTTTTGGTGAGGAATTTCTTTTGACGGGTTTGGCGGGTTTGACATTGGTTTTTGGCGGTGCGGCTTCTGGCAAGTCGCGCTTTGGCGAGGATTTGGTGCTGAACACGGGGCTGTCGCCCGTTTATCTCGCGACAGCACAGGCCTATGATGCCGAGATGGAGGTCAAAATCGCCAAGCATAAATCCGCGCGTGCGGCGGCCCAGTGGCGCACAGTCGAAGTGCCGACCGATATTCCTGCGGCTCTGACGCAACTGCATAAAAGCGAGGCCGTGTTGATTGATTGCGCCACGCTGTGGTTGGCCAATTTGGGTATGGCTAAACGGGACTGGCGGGCTGAATGGGCGGCGCTGGCCCACGCCATCGCCGATTGCCCAGCCCCTGTTGTTATTATCTCGAACGAGCTTGGAATGGGCGTTGTGCCGGATCATCCCCTCTCGCGGGCCTTTCGTCAGGATCAAGGGGAATTGAACCAAGCCATCGCTGCCACAGCGGATCTTGTGGTGATGGTGGCCGCAGGCCTGCCTCTCGTCCTCAAAGGGCAATTGCCGAAGGGGCAGGGGTGATGCGCCGTGCCTTTTGGCTGCGCCATGGGCCGACCCATGCCAAGGTGATCACGGGGTGGCGTGATGTTCCTGCTGATCTCAGCGATCACGCGCAAATAGCGCGGCTTGATGCCTATCTTCCTGCACAGGCCGTGATGATTTCCTCTGACCTCATCCGTGCTGCGGCCACTGCAGATGCGCTATCGCCGCGCCTGCGCCTGCCTCATGAGCGTCATCTGCGCGAATTTCATTTTGGCGAATGGGAGGGACAGGGGTTTGATGCGGTTAGCCAATCCGCCCCTGAACTTTCGCGCGCCTTTTGGGAGGGGGGGGAAGACATCTGCCCGCCCAACGGGGAAAGTTGGGCGATGGTCATGGCGCGGGTGAGCCGCGCGTCTGATCGCGTTCTGGGGCAGCACCCAGATCAAGATGTGATCTTTACATGCCATTTCGGCGCAATCCTAACGCAAATCGCGCGCCATTCAGGGCTAAGCGCATATCAGGCTTATGCCCATACCATCCCCCCTCTCTCGGTCACTGAATTTCATCAGAGAGAAGGCAGATGGTCTGTTGTGAGAATCGGGTATTGCCCCTAGCGGTGGTGTCCTTGGCACAGGATGGGGTGCGACATGGCATACAGGCTTTTGATCGGGCAAGGACAGTTAATTCTGTTATCTCCGCGAAAATATGAATTATTCTCTAACTTGCATATCAACTTAACGAAGGACTAAGGCTGAGCTTTGGCCTGTTTGTAAAGCTCCAGTAGAAACGTCAGTTTGAAAAATCCTGTTTCCAAACTGACCACGGTCTTGAAACCTCACAGGCTCTTCTTGGTACAGTTCAATCGTGTGGATCTTGGTAAAGTTGGGCTGGCCCTATCCGACAAAACCGAAGAGGCGCATATCCTTGAAGCGGTCAGTTATCGCATCAGCACAGGGCGTGAAGATTAGCCCGCACGTCGTGCCTCGATGGCTTGCCAAATGATTTCGGCGACATTGATCCCGTCAAAGCGTTCTAATTCTTGAATGCCCGTAGGTGAAGTCACGTTGATCTCGGTTAGGTAATCGCCGATCACATCAATCCCCACAAAAATCTGGCCTTTTTCGCGCAGCAGCGGGCCAATTCTGGCGCAGATCTCATTTTCGCGCGCGGTCAGCCCGATTTTTTCAGCCCGTCCGCCAACATGCATATTTGATCTGGTTTCGCCTTCGGCAGGCACGCGGTTGATCGCCCCAACGGGCTCGCCGTCAATCAAGATGATCCGCTTGTCCCCCGCCGTCACATCAGGCAAGAATTTTTGCGCAATCAGGGGTTCGCGGCTGATAGAGGTGAACATCTCATGCAAGGAGTTGAGGTTGCGATCCGTAGGTTCAAGACGAAACACGCCCGCGCCACCATTGCCGTAGAGCGGTTTGATGATGATATCCCCGTGGCGTGCGCGAAACTCACGCAAAGCACCAATATCGCGAGCGATCATAGTGGGCGGGGTTAAATCGGGGAATTCCAGAACCAACAATTTTTCAGGATAATTGCGCACCCAAAACGGGTCATTCACGATCAAGGTTTTGGGATGAATCCGTTCCAAAAGATGGGTGGTGGTGATGTAACCCATGTCAAAAGGCGGGTCTTGGCGCAAAAGCACCACATCCCAATCGCCTAGGTCGATGGTCTGCTCTGCCCCAAGGGTGAAGTGGTTCCCTTTTTCGCGGCGTAAGGTGATCGGCCACCCGCGCGCGCAGACCCGACCCTCGTCAAAAAACAAACGATCTGGAGTGTAGTAAAACAGCTCATGCCCCCGCGCTTGTGCCTCCAGCCCCACGCGAAACGTGCTATCCGCGTCAATGTTAATCGGCGCGATTGGATCCATCTGAATTGCGACTTTGAGTGCCATGTCTCACCCCGTATCTATACCAACCCTTTCATGGCCTTTGGCAGGGGGGGACGCAATGCCCAATTCATGTCAGGCAGGCTATTCGAGAAACGCATTCGCGATGATGTGAACCTGTCCGATCTGGTTGAGGGCTGCGAGATCATAACGGCACGGTGTTGCAAGGCCCATGGGACAAAGACCCAAATACTCATCACCTGTCTGTAGGATGCGCGCCCTTTGTGCGAGGCTGACCCGTGACACAGCGGTGTCAAAATCCCGCGATTTTTTAACTTCCATAAAAGTTATTTCGCCTGATTTTTCAAAAATCAGATCTATCTCGTCGCCCCGCCCGCGCCATCGCCGCGCCCGCAAGTGATAGCCATGGGTTTCATAGAGCCGCGCCACCTGATCCTCGGCAGACAGCCCCGCAAGATAGGCGGTTTTCCCGCTCACGGATCCGCGTCCAAGGACAGACCCAATTGATAAACATCGCGTTTTGGCAGGCCCAGTTCGGTTGCCACCTGCGCCGCAGCCTCCTTCAGCCGTGCAGTCTTAAGTCGCGCCCGAAGCGCCGCAATCACGGTGGCCTCATCAGCGGCTTGCTTTTCCGCGCGGTCAATGACAACCACGATCTCACCTTTCAATGCTCGACCTTCGATCGCCGCAATCACATCTGCAAGCGATCCGCGAATGACCTCCTCAAATTTTTTGGTCAATTCGCGGCACAGAGCGATCTGGCGATCTTGGCTCCAAATCTCGGCCATCTCGTTTAACAATTTATGAATGCGCTTCGGGCTTTCATATAAGATCAGCGTTGCTTGGGTCTGATCCAAATCTTGCAGAAATTTGCGCCGTTCCCCCGATTTTGAGGGTGGGAAGCCCGCAAAAAGAAAGCGGTCACTGGGCAGGCCCGACACGGTCAGTGCGGCCAGTGAGGCGGATGCACCCGGTGCGGTGGTGACCATATGACCATCCGCAATGGCAGCACGCCCCAAGGCAAAGCCAGGGTCGGCCACCAACGGCGTCCCTGCCTCTGATGCATAGGCCACGGATTTTCCTTCGCCCAAAAGGGACATGATCTTTGGCCGCATCTCTGCGCCGTTATGATCGTGATAAGGCAAGACTGCGCGGCCATTCAGCGCCACCCCATGAATTTCCATCAAATGGCGCAAGGTGCGCGTGTCTTCTGCGGCGATGACATCGCAGCTGGCAAGGATGTCTAACCCGCGCAAGGTGATGTCGCGCGCGCTGCCAATCGGGGTTGCGACAAAATATAAACCCGCGGCCAGTTTGCTGTCGCGGGGGGTGTAGGCAAATTCGCGCCCGTTTTCTGTGTCGTTTCGCATCAGCTCACTTACATATCTGCGCAGTCTGTCCATTGCGAGCGTTTACTTGGCGGACAGGACTGGCTAGGGTTTGTGCAAATTGGCCCCACTGGGAGAGATCACTATGATCCCTGCTTTGACAAGATTTCGCAAGTTCTTGCGGTTGAGTTTGCTTTTGCTCTTTGGCGTGGTTCTGTCGGCCTGTCAGGCCACAATGGGAACAGGGCCACAGGTCGGGCAATCTGTGCGCGTTGCGATGCTGCTGCCCTATGGTTCGCCCAATGCAGGGGACGACCTTCTGGCAAGTAGCCTTGAGAACGCCGCGCGCCTCGCTGCCGCCGAGGCCGTTGGCACGCAAATCGAATTGGTAGTTTATCCAACGCAAGCCGATGCAGGCATGGCCGCAGCTGTGGCACAGCAGGCGGTTGCGGAAGGGGCGGATGTGATCCTTGGGCCATTGCGCTCGGACGCGGCGGCGGCGGTTGGTGTGGCCGTGGCGAATACCAATGTCTCGGTTCTTAGTTTCTCGAACAATGCCAGCATTGCAGGGCGCAATCTGTTTGTGCTTGGCCTGACTTACGACAATGCCGCCGCGCGGATGGTGTCCTATGCAGCGGCGAATGGCCGTGATCGCATCATGGTGGTGCATGCGCGCAATTTGGCGGGTGAAGTGGCGCGTGATGCAGTGCGCCGTGCGGCGGCGGCCTCAGGTGCCACTGTTGTGGGTGAAATCGCCTATGAGTTCAGTCAGACTGGCGTTGTTGCTGCCTTACCTGAGGTTGAGGCAATGGTCGCACAAACTGGCGTAAATGCGATGATTTTGACCGCGGACGCATCAGGGGCTTTGCCGCTTTTCGGTCAACTCTTGCCAGATAATGGCTTTGACACTGAGGCCACCAAAATCATTGGTCTGACCCGTTGGGATATCCCTGCGCAGACCTTGGAAATTCGTGGCTTGCAGGGCGGGTGGTTTGTCCTGCCCGATCCCAATGCCGAAAGTGCGTTCCGCACCCGCTATCAATTGGCCTATCAGCAAGCCCCCCATAACCTTGCGCCCTTGGCCTATGACGGGATGCGCGCTGTGATTGACACCGTGGGTCGCACGGGCCGTTTGGGCGGTGTGGATTTCGCATCAGGCTCTGGCTTTGCGGGCGCGAACGGCGTATTCCGATTGCTACCCGATGGCTCTATTGAACGCGGCCTTGCCGTAGTGACTTTGCAGGACAGGCAGATCATCCTTGTTGACCCCGCCCCAAGAACCCTCGGCGCTGGATTCTGAGCAGAACCCACGCCTTTCGGTCATCCCATCTGCTGCGGGGCAATTGATTTGTCCCGCTCAAGATATTTTTGACGCAGAGGCCGTTACTGCCGCAATTGATGACGCGATATCTGATCTCAGCGATCCTGCCAAAATTCGCGCGGCGGTCGTGGCGATCTTGCAAGATGCCCAAGTAAAGGGTCGAATTGCCATTGATGCGGCCTTTGCGAAAAATCCCCTGACCGCACGCCGTGTGACGCGCGCCTATGTCCATCTGACCGATGGGTTGGTGGAGCAGGTGCTGCGTGTTTCATCTACACGCTTACACCCCAATCCCACCCCGACCGAGGGGGAGAGGATGGCGATCTTGGCGGTTGGCGGCTATGGGCGTGGCGAGATGGCCCCGTTCTCGGATGTTGATCTTCTGTTTTTGACCCCATGGAAAAGCACAGGTTGGGTCGAAAGCGTGATTGAATCTAGTCTCTACATGCTTTGGGATCTTAAGCTGAAAGTGGGCCACGCCACCCGCAACATCAAAGATTGTCTGCGTCTGGGACGCGAGGATTTTACAATCCGCACGGCCTTGTTGGAGATGCGCCACTTGACGGGCAATGCCGAATTATCGGCCAAGCTCAAGACGGCACTGCGCAAAGATTTGTTTGAGGGCAGCCTTTCAGAATTCATCGAAGCCAAGCTTGAGGAACGGGTCAGCCGCCACAAAAAGCAAGGTGGCCAACGCTATATGTTGGAGCCGAATGTAAAAGAGGGGAAGGGCGGTCTGCGCGATTTGCAGACGCTCTATTGGATTGCGAAATATCAGCATGGCGTGGCGCGGGCCGAAGATCTGGTTGCCCTCAAGGTGTTCAGCCGCGAAGAATTTGACGCGTTTGATGCGGCCGAACGGTTCTTGTGGTCGGTGCGCTGTCATTTGCACGCTATTGCAGGCCGCGCGCAGGATGGTTTGAGTTTCGATTTGCAAGTGCAGGTCGCGGAACGCATGCAATATGCCGATCACTCAGGCCGCCGTGCGGTTGAGCATTTCATGCAGGATTATTTCCGCCATGCCACCCGCGTGGGCGAATTGACCCGCATCTTTTTGACCGCGCTTGAGGCCAGTCACGCCAAAAGCGAACCGATGATCTTAGGCTTTTTGCGCGGGCGCAGCCGCAAAAAGAAACTCAAAGACGGCTATGCGCTGAAACAAAATCGTCTGACTGTCGAAAATGAAAAGGCGTTTTTGGCCGATAAGATCAATCTATTACGCATTTTTGAGGAGGCGTTGCGCACAGGCTATCTTTTGCACCCCGATGCAATGCGGATGATCTCGGCCAATTTGCACCTCATTGACACAGCAATGCGCCGCGACAAAGAGGCGAACCGCATTTTCCTTGATTTGCTTTTGAAACAAGGCAACCCCGAACGTGCCTTGCGGCGGATGAATGAATTGGGGTTCTTGGGCGCATTCATCCCTGATTTCGCGGCTATCGTGGCGATGATGCAATTCAATATGTATCACAGCTACACTGTGGACGAGCATACGATCCAAGTTGTCTCTACCCTTGCGCAGATCGAACGGGGCGAATGGGTCGAGGAATTGCCGATTGCATCTGGTATTTTGAAGCGTGGGGTAAACCGCAAAGTGCTTTATGTGGCCTGTTTGCTGCATGACATTGGCAAAGGTCGGAAAGAAGATCATTCGATTTTGGGCGCTCGGATTGCGCGTGCACTCTGCCCTCGCTTGGGCCTCAAACCCGATGAGACTGAAACAGTCGAATGGCTTGTGCGCTACCACCTGTTGATGTCCGACATGGCCCAAAAACGCGACATTGCGGATCCGCGCACAGTGCGGGACTTCGCCAAACTGGTAAAAACGCGGCAGCGTCTGGATTTGCTGACTGTTTTGACAGTTTGCGATATTCGCGGGGTTGGACCTGACACATGGAACAACTGGAAAGCCACGCTGTTGCGCGGCCTCTATCGCGCCACGGCTGAAGCCTTGGAAACGGGTCTTGAGGATCTTAACCGCGACAAATTGGAAAGTGAGGGCAAAAAGGCCCTGCGCGATGCCTTGGCAACTTGGCCTAAGGCGGATCTTAAAACTGAAATAGACCGCCATTATGGCCCCTACTGGCAAGGGCTTGATCTGGCCAGCCAGATTATCTTTGCCAATATGCTGCTTGGCCTTCGGGATGATGAAATCCGGATTGACACACAGCGTGATACTGACCGCGATGCGACCCGCGTCTGCTTTGCGCTTGCGGATCACCCAGGCATCTTTAGCCGCCTTTCTGGCGCCCTGTCATTGGTGGGCGCGAATGTGGTCGATGCCCGCACCTATACCTCGAAAGATGGCTATGCGACTGCCGTGTTCTGGGTTCAAGATGCTGATGGCAACCCCTATGAGGATGCCCGCCTGCCGCGTCTGACTTCGATGATCGACAAAACCCTAAAGGGCGAGGTTGTAGCCTCAAAAGCGTTTGAGAGGCGCGACAAGATCAAAAAACGCGAGCGCACGTTTAACGTGGCGACCAATATCACCTTCGATAATGATGGGTCGGAAATCTACACCATCATCGAAGTGGATACACGCGACCGCCCTGGTCTGCTATATGATCTGACCAAGACCTTAGCCGCGAACAATATTTACATCGCCAGTGCGATGATCGCGACCTTCGGTGTTCAGGTGGTAGATGTGTTTTACGTGAAAGATATGTTCGGTCTCAAACTCCACTCCAAATCCCGCCAAGATGTGTTGGAGCGCAAGTTGTGCGATGCCATCGCGCGCGTGGCCGAGCGGGCAGGGGTCTAGCGGCTGTGGCGGCCCCGCAAATCAGATTGGGCTTTGGCTTTCTCACTGTCGGCGGTTGGACATTGGTCAGCCGCGTCTTGGGATTTCTGCGCGATATTCTGATTGCCCGCTATCTTGGTGCGGGCGGCGTGGCCGAGGCGTTTTTGGTGGCGGTTTCTTTACCAAATATGTTCCGCCGCTTTTTTGCTGAGGGTGCAATGAATACGGCCTTTGTGCCGATTTTTTCCAAAAAACTCGAAGGCGGCAGCGATGCGATGCCATTTGCGCGCAATGCATTATCCATGCTCGCTGTGTTTCTGATTGGCTTCACCTTGCTTGCGCAGATTGCCATGCCTTGGTTGGTTTTAGCGATGGCATCGGGCTTTGCCGATGATCCCCGCTTTGGGATCGCGGTGGAATTTGGCCGTATCTGTTTCGCCTATATTTTGCTGATCTCACTGGCGGCGTTGATTTCGGGCATGCTGAACGCTGCGGGGCGCTTTGCGGCTGCTGCTGCGGCGCCTGTGCTGTTGAATGTGATCCTCGTCTCGGCGCTGATCTTTGGCGCGCAGAGCGCTACGGACAGCCCCGAAGCCGCGCGCATGATCGGGCTGGCCCTGTCTTGGGGGGTGCCCGTGGCGGGCGTGGCGCAACTGGTTTTGGTGTGGGGGGCAGCTGCACGCGCAGGGTTGGTCATCCGCCCAACTTGGCCGAAATTCACGCCTGATCTGCGCCGACTGGCGGTTGTGGCAGGGCCTGCCATGCTTGCAGGTGGGGTGGTGCAGGTCAATCTTTTGGTGGGGCGTCAGGTTGCAAGCTTCTTTGATGGGGCGATTGCATGGTTGTCTTATGCCGACAGGCTATATCAATTGCCGCTCGGTGTGGTTGGGGTCGCAATTGGGATTGTGTTGTTGCCAGATCTCTCGCGCCGCTTGCGGGCAGGCGATGATGCAGGGGGGCGGCAGGCCTTATCGCGTGCGGCTGAGATTGGGATGACCCTGACCATTCCTGCCGCGGTTGCGTTGATGGTTATCCCAGTGCCTTTGGTCTCGGTCTTGTTTGAGCGTGGGGCCTTTGAGGGCCAAGACACTATTGCCACGGCTTGGGCGGTGGCGATTTATGGGGCAGGGTTGCCTGCCTTTGTTCTTCAGAAAATCTGGCAGCCCGTGTTTTACGCGCGCGAGGATACCAAGCGCCCATTTCACTATGCCTTGGTAGCAATGGTCATAAATGCCGCTCTCGCCATCGGGCTTGCCTTTTTCATCGGCTATCTTGCCGCCGCATTGGCCACCACCATTTCTGCATGGGTCATGGCCTATCAGCTGCGCCGTGGTGCAAAGACCTATGGTGATGTCGCTGCCTATGATGCGCGGTATCTCGCGCGCATTCCACGCATTGCGGGGGCGGCCATCGCGATGGGGGCGGTGCTCTATGGTGCGGGATTGATCCTTGCCCCCGTTCTTGAGGGGGGGGGCGTGCGCTATCTCGCGCTTGCGGGGCTGATTGCAGTTAGCGCGGGGACCTATGCCCTTTTTGGTCGCCTGTTTGGCGCCTTTTCATTCGGAGAAATTCTGGGCGCGCTGCGCCGCAAAGGGGCCGCGTGAGGGGCATTTCCCATTGCCCCACGGCGCTGCGCCACATAGGTTTCGCAACAGAACAGGCGAAAAGGTGAGATCATCATGATTTCGGGGAAACGTATATTGTTGATCATAGGGGGCGGGATCGCGGCCTATAAATGCCTTGAGCTGATCCGCCGTTTGCGCGACCAAGGGGCCGCTGTTACCCCTGTTCTCACACAGGCGGCACAAGAATTTGTGACACCACTTTCGGTCGCAGCCCTCGCGGGCCAAAAGCCATACACGCATCTCTTTGATCTGACCGATGAGGCCGAAATGGGCCATATCGAATTATCCCGTGCCTCAGATCTAGTTGTGGTGGCCCCAGCAACGGCGAATTTGATGGCCAAAATGGCGGGCGGTCATGCAGATGATCTGGCCTCGACCCTGCTGATTGCAACTGACAAGCCGGTGCTGATCGCCCCTGCGATGAATGTGCGGATGTGGGCACATCCCGCCACCGAGCGCAATTTGGCGCAGCTTTTGGGGGATGGGATTCGTTCTGTTGGCCCCAATGAGGGCAGCATGGCCTGCGGTGAATTTGGCCTAGGCCGCATGGCCGAACCCGATGAGATTGTCAGCGCTATTGCCGCGCAATTTGCGGAAGGCCCGCTTGCGGGGCGACATGTTCTGATTACTTCTGGCCCAACACATGAACCCATAGATCCCGTGCGCTATATCGCCAACCGCTCGTCAGGGGCGCAGGGGGCGGCGCTTGCTGCGGCCTGTCGCGATTTGGGCGCGCGGGTCAGTTTCGTCACAGGCCCTGCATCTGTGTCACCGCCTCATGGTGTAGATGTGATCAAGGTCGAGACTGCCGCGCAGATGGCAAAGGCCGTTACAGAGGCCCTACCTGCAGATGCCGCTATATTTGCCGCTGCCGTTGTCGATTGGCGCGTGGATAATGCCGCAAACCAAAAGATCAAGAAATCGGGCGATGGCGCGCTGCCCCGTCTCAGCTTTGCGGAAAACCCAGATATTCTGGCATCTGTGGCACAGATGAAAAAAGGCCGCCCGGCCTTGGTTGTGGGCTTTGCCGCTGAAACCGAAAATCTGGTTGATCATGCGCAAGCGAAATTGGCGCGCAAAGGATGTGATTGGATTGTGGCCAATGATGTGTCCCCTGAAACGGGGATCATGGGGGGTGCATATAATGCGGTCACGCTGATCACGCGCACAGGCGCTGATCCATGGCCACGCTTGAGCAAATCTGAGACTGCAGCACGGCTTGCCCTGCGCGTGGCCGAGGCTTTGGGGCACGCATAATGGCGCAAGTAGAGGTAAAGTTCTTATGCGAAGACTGGGCCGATCCTGACCTGCCCCTGCCGCGATATGAAACCGATGGGGCGGCGGGTTTTGATCTGCGCGCACAGTTCACGGCTGACGCCCGCGAGGCCGGGCTGACGCTTGCCCCGCAGATGCGCGCCTTGATCCAAACAGGGTTTCGTGTGGCTGTGCCTCGTGGGTATGAGCTGCAAATTCGGCCGCGATCTGGCCTTGCCTTGAAACATGGGGTGACGCTCGCCAATGCGCCCGGAACGGTTGACTGCGATTATCGCGGGCCATTGGGGGTTATCCTCATCAATTTGGGCGATGCACCTTTTGTTATTGGCCATGGGGATCGGATTGCTCAAGGCGTTGTCGCGCCAGTGACCCAAGTCCGTTTTACGCTTGTGTCGCGTTTGGATGAAACCGCGCGCGGTGCGGGTGGTTTCGGCTCAACTGGGCAGGGCTGATGTTCACGGTTCTTGCAATCATGGCTGCGCTTTGGGGCTTTGGGGCAGTGATGAAAACTGCCTATACCCCCCGTCTTGTGATGATCGCCCTTGTCTATGGGGTGGTTGTCTTGGGCCATTTCGTATTGCCCGAGGGCCACCCTTTGCGCATCGCGACAGGCGAAACTGCCGCGCCATGGTTGATTTTAGGCGGCGCAGTTCTGTTGGTTCTGGCCTATCGCGCGGGTCTAAACCGCTTGCGCCGCGTGGCCCAGCCCATGATCACGCCCGCGCCGCGCCAAAGCGGCACCTTCACGCCAGAGGAATTAGAGCGCTATGCCCGCCACATCATCCTGCCTGACATTGGTGGACAGGGGCAAAAGGCGCTGAAATCGGCCAAGGTTTTGGTGGTAGGGGCAGGTGGTTTGGGCTCGCCTGTTTTGCTGTATCTCGCAGCTGCGGGGGTCGGGCGCATTGGAGTGATTGACGCGGATCATGTCAGCCTGTCGAACCTGCAACGCCAAATCATTCATCGCGATGCCGATCAAGATATGCCCAAAGTGTTTTCAGCAGAACGTGCGATGAAGGCCATAAATCCGCATCTTGATACCCGCCCTTACAATCGTGCTTTGGACGAGACGATCGCGGCAGAGCTATTCGCGGACTATGATCTAATCATTGATGGCACGGATCAATTCGAAACGCGGGCAATGATCAACCGCGCTGCGGTGTCTGCCAAGCGTCCGCTTTTGGCAGGTGCAATTTCAGCATGGGAGGGACAGATTGCCCTCTACGATTCAAGTGCTGGCGGGGCGTGCATGGCCTGTGTCTTTCCCAATCCACCACAGGCAGGGATGGCTGCCACCTGTGCCGAGACGGGTGTCATCGGCGCGCTTCCAGGGGTGGTGGGCACCATGATGGCACTTGAGGCCATCAAGCAGATTACAGGTGCGGGTCAGGGGTTATTGGGACGTATGCTGCTATATGATGGGCTTGGGCCTGAGACGCGGATCGTCAAGCTAAAGCGCAATGCGGCTTGCCCCGTTTGCGCAGGGGACTAGTCGAAAATCTCGTCCTCCATCACGCCCCAAAGGGCGGATTTCTCAACCCATCCTGTAAACCCATCAACGGCAAAGCGACACCAGTCGCGTTCGCATTCGCTTACCCGTCCGACCACGCCGCGTTGGGCTTGGGCAATGACAGTGGCATCTGGATCAGGGCGTTGGTGCAAATCGGCAAGGTCAATATCAATTTGCGCTGTGCGTCGCCCTGACAAAAGGGCGTAATGCATCCATCCGCCCACGCCGTCATGATCCACGACCCGCCGCCAATGCCCATGCTCGGCCACAACCATCAGCGGCATATTGCGTTCTTGAAAGACCCAATCAATGCGGTGGTTGCGCGAGGGGCCGCGCCGCGCATAGCCGCGTGTCGCATCCATCGAAACATAGCGCGGCAGCGGAAAGCCTGTTTCTGGCCCAGTGGTCGGGGCGTCAAAACTGGGCGTTGGCGTGGGGGTGGCGGTCTCAAGTTCGGGTGTCTCGACTGGCACAAGATTGTCAGGGCGTGGCAACGGCACCGCGCCATCGGTGCTTTGCGCCCCTGCGGTGGCCGCAAACACAAGACAAACCGCACCAATCGCTAGGGTTATGCGCCAATCTGACCGTGGCATGACTATCCTCAATAGGCCTCGTCCCGCCGCTTTGGGCTGGGTTATTTTGATTTTTCTCATACTATAGCGAGAAAGCCATCGCGGGGGAAGATGACATTACGAAGCGCCTGTCGCGGCCAAGGCCCCGCGAACGCTTGCACCCGCGCGCAGAATGGGGAAGGGTAACAGCGTCAGACATGCCATCCGCCTCAGGAGAAGCCCATGCCCGCACCAAGGTTAAAAGTTGTCGTTACCCGCCATTTGCCCGAAGCGGTGGAAACCCGCATGAGCGAATTGTTTGATGTTCAGCTCAATGACGAAGACCGCAAAATGAGCCGCGATGATCTGGTCGCAGCGATGAAATCAGCGGATGTTCTGGTGCCATGTGTGACGGATCAGATTGATGCAGGCATGTTGGGGCAAGCGGGCGAACGGCTCAAGCTGATTGCCAATTATGGTGCAGGGGTCGATCATATTGACGTTGCCACTGCACGCCAACGCGGGGTCTTGGTCACCAATACACCCGGTGTCATGACGGATGATACCGCCGATATGACCATGGCGATGATCTTGGGTGTTCTGCGCCGCGTGCCAGAAGGGCAGGCTGTCATGCAAACGGGCACATGGCAGGGATGGGCGCCAACCGCCTTTATGGGGGGGCGTATCGCGGGCAAGCGTTTGGGTATTCTGGGAATGGGTCGCATCGGTCAGGCCGTGGCCCGCCGCGCGGCTGCTTTTGGCATGCAGGTTCATTACCACAACCGCCGCAGGGTTCACGCTGATATAGAGACAGCGCTCGGCGCGACTTATTGGGAAAGCTTGGATCAAATGTTGGCGCGGATGGATGTGATTTCAGTGAATTGCCCGCACACCCCTTCGACCTTTCATTTGATCAATGCACGCAGGTTGAAGTTGATGAAGCCATCAGCGGTGATTGTGAATACATCGCGGGGAGAGGTGATTGATGAAAACGCACTCACCCGCATGTTGCGCGCGGGCGAGATCGCGGGTGCGGGCTTGGATGTGTTTGAGCGTGGCCATGATGTGAACCCCCGATTGCGGGAATTGGATAATGTGATCCTCCTCCCGCATATGGGGTCAGCGACGCTTGAAGGGCGGATTGAGATGGGCGAAAAGGTGTTGATCAACATCAAGACCTTTGCAGATGGCCACCGCCCCCCCGATCTGGTTTTGCTGAGCATGCATTGAGACAGCGGTGATATGCGGCAAAAACGCCTCACCCCCGACAGTCGCGCCTGACCTCGCGTTCCCTCAGGCCTGTCTCGACCAACATGCATCTGTCCCGTGCTACATAGTAATAGCCACGCGCGTAATGCATGACGGCCGTGTCATAAGATCCATCTGACAGCAGCCATGCGCCGCGCAGATATTTGACCGCATAGGTGAGATTGGTTTCTGCATCCAGTAAATCGGCATCTTCACCCGTAAACCCCATATTGCGGGCTGTGGCGGGCAAGATTTGCATCATCCCGTAATAGGGGCCGTTGCGGGCATGGGCGCGATAGTCGCTTTCACGTTGGATCACGCGGTGGATCAGGGGGGCGGGCACATCATATTGGCGCGCCATTTTATTCACGAGGGCCCGAATTTCTGCTGTTTCGCCTGGATAAAGATCAGGTTCGGGTGTGCCAATGCAGGCCACAAGCATCACGCAAAGGGCTGTGATCATAAGGCGGCGCATAGATCAATTCCCCCCGAACAGGCCGCGCAAGGCACCTTCGACCTCATTGCGCAGTTGATTTTCGATGGCATCGCGCGCATCGCCCTCGGCGGGCAGGTTAAGCCGATCGCGCGCCTCTTGTTCCAGCCTAGCACGCTCTTCGTCAATGCGGGCTTGGGCCGCAGCTTCAAGTTCTGCGCGTTCCAGTTCTAGCCGCCGATTGGCCAAATATTCTAAATCAGGTGCAAAACTGAGATCAGCCCAAGGGCCGCGCACGATGACGGGCACGGCAATATTCGACCCATCGGAGGATGTTTGCACAGCGGGGATCACGCGATATTCCACTGACTGGCCCCCAATATTGATCTCGCCCGTCCCTGTGACACCGCCCCATCCAGCGGTTAGGGTGAGGTCGTCATTGCGCGCCACACCGCCCGTGATCGCAAGGGTCGCGGTGATGCTGTCATAGACTGTGCGCGCGCCTTCGCCCCGATAGGAGCTGTCGAGATTGCGGATCATCCCCGCAAGATCAAGCCCCTCAATCGCCCCCTGACCAAAGTCAAGCGCGGCACTGCCCTCAAGGCTGTTCATCCATGCCGCTACAGACCGCCCGCCCGCTAAAATGTTAAAGGTGACGTTTCCCGTGCCTGAAAGGCGGTCATAATCTGCAAAATCTTGCAACAAGGGTTGCAATTGCACCGCACGGATCGCCATGTTGCTGGCTACGGATCCATTGCCACGGCCATTTATCACAGTTTGCCCTGCAATCGTGCCGCCATAGGCCACGGCGCGCGCCAAATCGAGCTGCAGACGGCCCGCATCAAGCGTGGTTTGTAGCGCAATATCTGACAGCCGCATCATACCCAAATCCAATTCGGCAAGGGCCAGATCAAGATTGGCATCTACCGCGAACAGGCCTGTGAGGTCGATTTCGTCACGCGGCCATCCGCCGCCTGCGCTGCTGCCCTCGGTTGCGCTGCCTTCTGTCAGGGCGCTTAGGTCAACGCGCCCGCCCGCGATGCGGCCCGTGATCTTAGGGCACTCACCGCCTGTGCTGAGATCTGCAGATAGGGTTATGGCCGTGTCATCTAGCGCAAGGGTTGCATCCATGATCTGCGCAACGCCCTCGGGCGTGATCGCAATGGGGCCGTTCAGCGCGATACGATCACGACCCAATCCCGCGGGCAAAGTCACCGCTGCGACACCCGCCGCAGTCGTGATCGGGGTCAGGTCGGTGATATCGGCATTCACCTCGCCCGCAAGGCTGAACGGGGCAAGCATAAGCGCGCCGCGATAGCCAAGGCTGCCGCCTGTCCAAGACAGGGACATATCAGTGCGCGCCTCACGCCCTGCAAGCGCATCAGCAAGGGTGGTGAGGGTCACATCGCCCCTCAAGCGCGCGCCATTGATTGCGGCGTTAAAGCTGCCTGTCAGACTGCCGTTCAGATCGGGCGCTTCAAGGCGAAGATTGACCGCTTCGGCCGCATAGCTTTGCTCTGTTGTGGCATCAGTATAGCGCAGGGTGCCATCGCTGATCTGTGCAAGGCTGAGGCTGATTTGCGGCAGGTCACCGCTTGTGCCTGTCTCGGCTGTGAGGGCGGTGGTTGAAAATTCCCAATTGGCCTGTCCATCCGCGTTTCGCAGCAAAATGATGTCAGGCTTTATCAGTTCCGCGCGCGCAATCCGCACCTCGCCAGAAAAAAGGGGCATGACTTCGACCCCGATATGCAACGCCTCAGCCCGCAGCATCGGGCCTTGATCCGCAGCCCAGTCAGGGTTGGAAATTTCAAAACCTTCGGCGCTGATCCCGATCATGGGGTAAAAACTTGGCCGCACTGCGCCCGTCAGGGCCACATCACGCGCGAGGCTGGCCGATAGCCGCCCTGTCGCCAATCTGGCAATGGTGTCCGTTGGAATTAACGCAATCCCTCCAACAGCCACGCCCACGAAAATCACGACAGCCAAAATGACCCGCAACACCCACTTCATCGAGAATCCCCCAAACTATTTTTGTAACCCCAAGCACCTTTGTGTTTAGCGGCTATGGTTCGGGGCCGTAAAGCCTTGGCGGTGCCTTTATGTTCAAGGTTGCGCGAGGTCACGGCAGAACAAGATTAGGCTGGATGTGGCCCCGCGCCGATGGTGCCTGAGTGCTTTCTTGCTTCACGATGGCCAGAAGCCACGCTATAGCGCGGGATATGACACAGAAACCACCAAATCTTCGCCCAGATCTTGCCCGTGCGCGCATTGAGGAGACGATCCGCGAGGGTCAGCCCAAAATCGGGATGGTCTCGCTTGGCTGCCCCAAGGCGCTTGTGGATAGTGAGCGGATCCTGACCCGACTGCGCGCCGAAGGCTATGGGATCAGCGCCGATTATGGCGGTGCCGATGCGGTAATTGTGAATACCTGCGGCTTTCTCGACAGCGCCAAGGCCGAAAGTTTGGACGCGATTGGCGAGGCGCTGCGCGAAAATGGCCGCGTGATCGTGACGGGCTGTTTGGGGGCCGAGCCTGACTATATCACAGGCGCGCATCCGCGTGTTCTGGCCGTAACGGGCCCGCACCAATATGAGCAGGTCTTGGATGCGGTGCATGCCGCCGTGCCACCCGTGCCTGATCCGTTTGTCGATCTTTTGCCAAGTTCAGGCGTAAGCCTAACGCCCCGTCATTACAGCTATCTCAAGATTTCCGAGGGCTGCAATCACAAGTGCAAGTTTTGCATCATCCCCGATATGCGGGGCCGCCTGCAAAGCCGCCCCGCAAAGGCCGTGTTGCGTGAGGCAGAAAAACTGGTTGAGGCAGGGGTCAAGGAACTTCTGGTCATCAGTCAGGACACCTCGGCCTATGGCACGGATTGGGCTGGTCGGGATGAGAAATTCCCAATTCTTCCTTTGGCGCGCGATTTGGGCCAACTGGGCGCGTGGGTGCGGTTGCATTACGTCTACCCTTATCCGCATGTGCGGGAGTTGATCCCTTTGATGGCCGAAGGGTTGGTTCTGCCTTATCTGGATATCCCATTCCAACATGCCCATCGCGATACGTTGCGACGTATGGCCCGCCCTGCGGCATCAAGTAAAACCTTAGACGAAATCGCAGCTTGGCGTGCGGACTGCCCTGCGATCACCCTGCGCTCAACCTTTATCGTGGGGTATCCGGGCGAAACAGAGGCCGAATTCCAGATCCTGCTTGATTGGTTGGATGAGGCGCAGCTCGATCGGGTCGGCTGTTTCACATACGAAAATGTTGCGGGTGCGCGGTCAAATGATTTGCCAGACCATGTGCCGCAAGAGGTCAAGGACGAGCGTTTTGCGCGCTTTATGGAAAAGGCGCAGAGCATTTCCGAGGCGAAATTGGCCGCCAAAATTGGCACGCGTCTTGAGGTGATCGTGGATGAGGTGGACGATGAAGGGGCCACCTGCCGCACCAAATCAGACGCGCCAGAGATTGATGGCAATCTCTTTATCGATGAAGAGTTCCAAGATCTCAAAGCGGGCGACATCGTGAATGTGACAGTTGATGGGGCCAGTGAATATGATCTTTGGGGTCAGATCGCCTGACCCCCACCCTTAGCGCAAGCTTGCCATCGTATCCCGCACGATTTGAATGCGGTTCGCATTGGGCGGGTGCGTTCCAAGAAAGGTTTCGCCCGGATCAGGCAGGCGGGTAAAATATTGCGCGCCAAGCTCCGGATCAAACCCCGCGCGATAGGCGATGACAGTACCCAAAGCATCGGCTTGCAATTCGTGATCTTGGCTAAAACGGCGCGCGCCCACTGTCGCGCCAATATCCGCCGCGTTTTGCACCATAGAGGCATCGCCACCCGCAATCCCTGCAAGCACGCCGAAAATTAACGCCCCCCCTTGGGCAGAGGCCCGTTGGCGGGGAATATGGCGGGCGATGTGATGCGCAGCCTCATGACCCATCACAAAGGCCAATTCGTCAATATTGCGCGCATCTTCAATAAGGCCAATCGTAAAGACCAGATATGGGTCGCCCGCATTGTCCAAGGTTTGAAACGCGTTGATGCCTGCATTTCTGTCACGCTCAATCGCAATGGTGAAATTACAGTTTTGATCTGGTGTTTCTTGGCGGCAAATATCTTCGGCAATGGGTTCGACCTTGGCGACCACTGTGCGGAAATTATTCATTGCCACATCTGGGGCTAGTTTGGGCAGATTATCGCTGCTTGCCGTGCTTGTAGGTGCGCCACTTGGTGGCGGGCTTGCCACCTGACACGCGGCAAGGAATGCAAGCATCGGCAAAATCAGAATTGCACGCATTAGAACCAAATACCTTTTTGTTGAGGCCAACCCTATTTAGCAGCCCATTTTGAGATATCTCAATCGAATTCTCATCACGAGAGGATCACATGATTGCCAAGAGGGAAATTCCCCCCTAGCGTGATCTTATGTTTAGCATTGAGCATGATTTTGACGCCACGGTTGTAACCTTGATGGATGAGGGGGAAAGCCCGCTCCAAGAGGATGTCGTGCTGACGGCTTTTGAAGAGGTCGTTCAGGTTGAACAATATGACCCGCGCAGTGATAGCATTCAGAAAATCTCAATCTCTATGGCGCAGTTGCGGGAGTTGGCGGCAGCGCTGAACTTGCCAGAAGGGGTGTATCGGATTGATCGCCCGACCCGCTAAGCCCCCCCAATGACCCCTGATACATCCCATCACGCGGCCAATTTGCGCGGCAGTTTGTTCATGGTTTTGGCAATGCTTGCCTTTACCCTCGAGGATGTCTTTATCAAGGCGGCAGCGGCGCATATCCCCTTGGGCCAAGTTATGGTGACCTTTGGGCTTGGTGGGCTGTTGGCCTTTGTGGCCATGGCGCGCCTTCGGGGCGAGGTGATCTTGCACCCTCAGGCCTTTGGTCGCGCCATGGCGTGGCGTGCCTTGTTCGAAATAACGGGTCGGGTATGTTACACGGTCGCGATTGCCTTAACGCCCCTGTCCTCGGCCAGTGCGATTTTGCAAGCCACACCTTTGGTGGTGGCGGCGGGGGCGGTGATGGTCTTTCGCGAAACCGTGGGCTGGCGGCAATGGGCGGCGATTGGCGCAGGGTTTGTTGGGGTGCTATTAATCCTACGGCCTGGGCTGGACGCGTTTGAACCGCTGTCCCTCTTCGCGGTCTTGGGCATGATCGGCTTTGCTGGCCGTGATCTGGCGACACGCGCCGCACCAAAGAGCATGACAACGGCGCAGCTTGGCGTTTACGGGTTTATCATGCTGAGCATCGCAGGCGGTATCGTTTGGGGTTATCAGGGCGGCGTGGCCCCACTAGGCGCGGGCGGCATGGTTCTGACAGGGCCTGCCATCTTATTTGGCGTTGCCGCCTATATGTGCCTGACTATGGCCATGCGAACAGGGCAAATTGCCGTTATTGCCCCATTTCGGTATACCCGTTTGGTTTTCGCGATGATCTTGGCCGTGGCCGTGTTTGGCGAACGTCCCGATGCCCTGACCTTGATTGGCAGTTTGATTATTGTTGCCTCGGGCCTTTATACGGTTTGGCAAAGCCGCAGTGTTTAGCCCATATTCACGCCAACCACTTTGTTCCGATCCGTCTCGCCGCGTATCAGCGTCAGGCATGAGGGCGCGATCCCGATTGCCTGAGCCAAGAGTTTTAGAACCGCACGATTTGCTTTGCCGCTATCGGGTGCTTGGGTCACATAGACCCGCAACAGGTCTTCTTCGACCACGATACGGTTCTGCGCGGCCTTTGGGGTGACACGTAAATTTAGCCGTATACCGGTCTGCGCATAGGCGCTGAGGTCGGGTAGGGATTTGCGCAAGGGGTGCCTCTCAAAAGCCAATGAGTAGCAAACTTGCACTCTGTCTCTTAGGGTGCAAGATGCGCGCGGTGGATTTGGTGATGAGGAAAGGTTTGATCATGGCAACAGGGTTTTTCTGGGATGAACGCTGCTTTTGGCATTCGGGTGGCAATTATGCCTTTCTCGCCCCTGTGGGCGGATTGGTTCAACCTCTTGCCGCAGGCGGCCTGCCCGAAAATCCTGAAACGAAGCGGCGCTTGAAAAACCTACTTGAGATCACGGGACTGTGGTCTGAACTTGCGCCCCGCCATGCGGATCCTGCAACCGAAGAAGATATTTTGCGCATTCATCCCGAAACCTATTTGCGCCAGTTTCAAGATATCTCAGCGCAGGGTGGGGGCGAGTTGGGGTTGCGCACACCTTTCGGCCCCGATGGGTTCGAGATTGCAGCCCTGTCTGCCGGTTTGGCCAAATCAGCCCTGTTTGCAGTGCTTGAGGGGGATTTGGAGAATGCCTATGCGCTGTCTCGTCCGCCAGGGCATCACTGTTTGCCTGATTTTCCCAATGGGTTTTGCCTACTTGCCAATATCGCCATCGCGATTGAGGCCGCGCGGGCCGAAGGGCTGGCCACGAAATGTGCCGTGATTGACTGGGATGTGCATCACGGCAACGGAACTGAGGCGATTTTCTATGATCGTGATGATGTTCTGACCATCTCCCTTCACCAAGATCGCAATTATCCCCGCGATAGCGGTGCGTTTGAGGATCGTGGATCGGGTGCTGGGGCAGGGTTTAACCTCAATATCCCGCTGCCCCCCGGGGGCGGGCATAATGCCTATCTTGAGGCGATGGAGCGTTTGGTGATCCCCGAATTGGAACGCTTTGCGCCTGATGTGATTATCATCGCTTGTGGGTTTGACGCGTCAGGTGTTGATCCTTTGGGGCGAATGATGGCAGGCAGCCACACGTTCCGTGCGATGGCAGAACAGGTGCGGGACGCGGCTGACGCGCTGTGCGAGGGTCGCCTCGTGATGGTGCATGAAGGCGGTTATTCCGAATTGCACGTGCCGTTCTGCGCCCATGCGGTTCTGGAGGTTATGAGTGGCAGTCGCATCACCGCCCCTGATCCTTTGTCAGAACGGATCACCGCACAGCAACCCGATGTGCGGTTTGATGCATTTGTGAGCGAATGGATCGCCGAGATGGAAGCAAGCCTTTCTGATATGCGCTAACAGACCCGCAAACTGATATTTGCTGCATTGCAGCACGTTGACACCGCGCAGGTTGCGGGTCAATTTGCCACAAATCTTATTGGAAAAAGGGTGAGACCCGATGAAGAAAATCTATGGCTCTGCTGCTGAGGCTTTGGATGGCCTTTTGCAGGATGGAATGCTGATCGCGGCAGGCGGCTTTGGCCTCTGCGGGATTCCTGAATTGCTGATTGATGGCATCGTGGACAGCGGTGTTAAAGATTTGACCGTGGCCTCCAACAACGCGGGCGTTGATGATTTCGGTTTGGGCAAACTTCTGGCCACACGCCAGATCAAAAAGATGATGTCTTCTTATGTGGGCGAGAACGCAGAATTCATGCGCCAATATCTGGCGGGTGAATTGGAACTGGAATTCAACCCCCAAGGCACTTTGGCCGAGCGGATGCGCGCAGGGGGGGCAGGCATTCCGGGGTTCTACACCAAGACAGGTGTGGGCACAGTGATTGCCGAAGGCAAAGACCACAAAGATTTTAACGGCGAAACCTATATCCTTGAGGAAGGGATTTTCGCGGATATATCTATCGTCAAAGCGTGGAAGGCTGATGAAACGGGCAATGCGATTTTCCGTAAGACCGCGCGGAACTTCAATGTGCCTGCTGCGACCTGTGGCAAGGTTTGCATCATGGAGGTCGAAGAAATCGTGCCCGCGGGCAGCCTAGACCCTGATCATATCCATTTGCCTGGAATTTTCGTGCATCGCTTGATCAAGGGGCAGCATGAGAAACGAATTGAACAGCGCACTGTGCGCCAGCGTGAGGAGGCCTAATCCATGCCATGGGATCGCAATCAAATGGCCGCCCGCGCGGCACAAGAACTTGAAGACGGGATGTATGTGAACCTTGGCATCGGGATTCCAACCCTCGTGTCAAATTATATTCCAGAAGGCATGACCGTGACCTTGCAATCCGAAAACGGAATGCTGGGCATGGGGCCTTTCCCCTATGAGGGTGAGGAAGATCCAGACCTGATCAATGCGGGTAAGCAGACGATCACTGAATTGCCCCATACCGCCTATTTTGACAGCGCAACATCATTTGCGATGATCCGTGGCGGCAAGATTGCGATGGCAATTTTGGGTGCGATGGAAGTGTCTGAGACGGGCGATCTTGCCAATTGGATGATCCCTGGCAAATTGGTCAAAGGTATGGGCGGCGCGATGGACTTGGTCGCAGGCGTGCGCCGTGTTGTGGTTGTGATGGATCACACCAACAAGCATGGGGAAAGCAAGGTTTTGAAATCTTGCACCTTGCCGCGGACAGGAACGGGCGTTGTGCATCGTATCATCACCAATTTGGGCGTTCTGGATGTGGTCGAAGGCGGCCTCAAGATCGTGCAACTGGCCGATGGTGTCACCGAAGCTGAACTGCGCGCGGCAACAGAGGCGCATATTGTCTGACCCTTAGGGCTGCATGGTTGCAAAAACGCAGCCATCCGAAATCAACTCAGGTGGCGTGATGCATAACAGCCGCGCCACCTGCCACGCCTCAGCCACTTTTGGCACATAGGCACGGGTCTCGGCAAAGTTTGGCACGCCACCCGCCGTATCCACTGCCCCTTCCCCCGCATTATAGGCCGCGATGACCAAAAGCGGGTCACGGGCGAAGCGCCCCATTAGAAAATCCAGATAGGCCACGCCGCCGCGAATGTTTTGCGCGGGGTCAAATGGATCATCTACGTTAAAGCGCGCCGCTGTATCAGGGATTAATTGCATCACCCCTTGGGCGGCTGCGCCGCTTTGGGCATCTGCGACCCCAGCCGACTCCACCGCCAAAATGGCCAAGGCGAGAGCAGGTGATACCTGCGTTTCGATTGTCTCGCGCAAGATCACTGCGCCATAGCGGCGGGCCAGATCACCCATGCCAGCGGCGTTATCTCCGTGTTGCCTGTCAGGTGCGTTGGCGATCACATTCAGCGCGGCCTCAAATCTTGGCACCCCGCCCGTAAGCCCATGGGGAATATCTGCCCAGAACCAAGCGCTATGGGCCCCGTCATCATGCGGGTTTCGCGGCAGGGGGGTTGAGCAGCCTCATCTAACTGTGCCAAGTTAATTGTTAGTGCATGATCGGCCTCTGATCTATGGTAATTACGGCTTCTGGTGCTGGTGGGCGCCGCACAAGGTGAATTTACCCTTCCGCTCGTCAATAAGACCCAAGTGGAGCGCGCACAGCTTCTCTATACGATGGCATTGGCGGCTATTCGACAGGATCGCTTTGATCTAGGCCGTGGCCTGCTGGCTGAGGCCATTGATACCCATCCACAATATTTCGAGGCGTCTGTCGCAACACAGCGCGCCTTAGACAGCGGGGTTCGCAATTAATGACACATTTGATGCAGATTGAGGCTTTGGTTTTTTTTAATCCTGACCGCACTGTTGTGCCTTTATGTGACTTGGACAGACCTGAGCCGAATGCGCATTCCAAATCTGTCAGTGCTGATCCTAATTGCAATTTTCGCGGTTGCGGGCCTGTTTCTATTACCGCTTGAGGTTTACGCCATGTGTTGGGTTTGGGCCTTGGGGGTTTTGGTTGTTGGGTTTTTGATGTCCACAATCGGCCCGATTGCCATCGGGGCGGGGGATGCAAAATTTGCGGCCGCTTTGTCCCTGTTCATCGCCAAAGGGGATGGGATGCAATTTTTGGTTCTTTTTGCAGGCGTTTTGTTGGCGTCGTGGTTGGTGCATCGTATCGCGGGCAAAATCACCTTGATCCGCAAGGCTACCGCAACATGGGCCAGTTGGGAGGCCGGAAAATTGTTTCCTATGGGCGTGGCCTTAGCGGGCACATTGATCCTTTATCTTGGCTTAGGCGCGGCGCAAATCTGATCTTTGATTGGACGGGCAGGCGGGCCGCCCTATGATCGGGGTATGGACGTATTGCCTACCCAAATTGACAATTGGTTCGCTACGCGCGGATGGCAGATGCACCCGCATCAGCGCGCGATGCTACGCGCGACATCACCTGCGCAGGTTTTGATCGCCCCCACGGGTGCGGGCAAAACCCTGTCGGGATTTCTTCCTTCGCTTGTGGATTTGATCCATGCACCCAAACAAGGGCTGCACACGCTCTACATCTCGCCGCTCAAGGCGCTTGCGGCAGATATCAGGCGCAATCTTCAGATCCCTGTTGCCGAGATGGGCCTTGATATTCGTATTGAGGATCGAACGGGTGATACATCGGCCCATATGCGGCGGCGTCAACGCGCTGACCCGCCTCAGATTTTGCTGACCACGCCTGAATCGCTTGCGCTGTTATTGTCCTATCCTGACGCGGATAAAATTTTTGCCTCGGTGAAGCGGGTTATTCTAGATGAAATTCATGCGCTGATTGACAGCAAACGGGGCGATCAACTGATGTTGTGTCTCGCGCGGCTTGCGCGGTTGTCCCCTCAGATGACCCGTGTGGGTTTGTCCGCCACAGTAAAAGACCCCTCTCAAATCGCGGCCTATTTGGCGCCGGACAGCAGGGCTGAGATCATTACCGCGCCGCAAGGCCCCGCGCCCAATATCGCCATTCTTAAGGCGGATATCCCGCCCCCATGGGCGGGCGGCAGCGGGCGATATGGCGTGCAGGCGGTTTATGACCAGATTAAACGCCATCGCGCCACGCTGATCTTTCACAACACCCGCGCCAATGCCGAACTGTTTTTCCACGAATTGTGGCAGGCCAATGAGGACACCCTACCGATTGGTATCCATCATGGCGCGCTGTCGCGCGAGGCCCGCGCCAAGGTCGAGGCCGCGATGAGTGAGGGCAGCCTGCGCGCAATCGTCTGCACAGGCAGTCTCGATCTGGGGATCGACTGGGGCGATGTTGATCTGGTGATCCAAATTGGTGCACCCAAAGAGGTTAAGCGCCTTGTGCAACGCATCGGGCGCGCGGGACACCGCTTTGATCTTGCATCTAAGGCGTGTATTTTGCCCGCCAACCGCTTTGAATATCTCGAGTGCCAAGCGGCGCTTGAGGCGGTGCGCGATGGCGGGCTTGAAGATGACCCCATCCGTCAGGGCGGGCTGGACGTTCTGTGCCAGCATATCTTGATCTGTGCCTGTGCAGGGCCGATTGCACCCGATGATCTTTATGCCGAGATCACCTCAGCCGCGCCCTATGCGGGCGTGACCCGTGCCGAATTTGACCGTGCCTTGGAGTTTTGCGCGACAGGTGGCTATGCGCTGCGCGCTTATGATCGCTGGCAAAGACTGGTCAGGCGGCCCGATGGGACGCTAGCTTTGCGAGATCCACGCAGTGCGGCGCGCATCCGCCAAAATATTGGCACGATTATCGAAACCGACAGGTTGAAAGTGCGCATGGCCAAACGGCGCGGCGGGGCACCTTTGGGCGAGGTTGAAGAAAACTTTGCCGCGCAATTGCGCCAAGGCGACAGTTTCCTCATCGGGGGGCAGATCGTGCGCTATGAGGGCATGCGCGAATTGGTGGTTGAGGTCAGCCCAAGCCCCCAAAAGCGGCCGAAAATTGCAACATTCATGGGCACGAAATTCGCAACTTCCCTACAACTCTCTGATCGCATTTTGGCGCGATTTGAAAGTGGCGATTGGTCGGGTTTGCCCGCCCATATTGCCGACTGGCTGGATCATCAGACGCGCCTGTCCCGCTTGCCGCAGCGTGACCGATTGCTGGTGGAAACCTACCCCCATGAGGGCCGCGCACATCTTTGTGTGCATGGTTTTGCGGGGCGCAATGCACAGCAGACCCTTGGCCTTGTTCTGACCCATCGCATGGATCAACTGGGTCTCGCCCCGATGGGCTTTGTGGCCAATGATTATGCCACGCTGATTTGGGGGCTTGATCCCATAGCTGATCCAAGGCCGCTCTTTGCGCCTGATTTATTGCGTGCGGCCTTTGAAGGGTGGCTGTCAGAAAACGCCGTCATGAAGCGCAGTTTCAAGGCGGTTGCGTTGATCTCTGGGCTGATCGAGCGCAGCGTGAATGGCACCAAGAAAACAGGGCGGCAGGCTGTGTTTTCGTCAGATATCCTTTATGACACGCTGCGCAAATATGACAGCGACCATATCTTACTTGAGATGACGCGCCGTGATGCGTTGCGGGGGTTGGTCGATTTTGGTCGCATTGATGAAATGTTGGCCCGCGTAGGCGGGCGTATTGACCATATCGCGCTGCCCCGCGTCAGCCCATTTGCAGCGCCCTTGTTGCTTGAGGCGGGGCGCATCCCTGTCCATGGTTCTGCCGATCAACGTCTGTTGGAGGAAGAAGCCGCAAAATTCCTGCCCCAAGCCGCGCTTGGTCACAGGTGAGGGGGCTTGCCCCTGTCTTTGGCTTGGCGCATCTATAGGCGATGCAAGCCCATCTTGAATTTCAGTTTGGCATGGAACGCCTTTTGGCTACGCCGCAAGGCGCGCTTTATTGGCCAAAGGCGGATGTTCTCATTGTGTCCGACCTTCATCTGGGAAAATCTGAACGGATGGCGCGGCGTGGTGCAGGATTATTGCCGCCCTATGACACCCCCGAAACCCTTGCGCGATTGACGGAAGAGATTGCCACCTATGATCCCGCTGTGGTGATCTGTCTGGGGGATAGTTTTGACGACCTAGAGGCCGCGCGGAACCTCTCGCCCTATTTGGCGCGGCGTTTAGGGCCCATCCAAGCAGGGCGCAAATGGGTTTGGATTTTGGGCAATCATGATGCAGGCCCTGTAAATCTTTCGGGCGAACATCTGGATGAATTTGAAACGCCGCCCTTTATCCTGCGCCATATCGCGCGGGCTGATTTACCCAAAGGGCGGTTTGAGATTTCAGGTCATTATCATCCAAAAATGCGCGTGGCTTTGCGTGGGCGTAGCCTGTCGCGCGCTGCGTTTTTGATGGATGCACAGCGCCTGATCTTGCCCGCATTTGGGGCTTATACGGGCGGTCTTTGGGCCGATGATCCCGCCTTTGCCGGGCTATTGGGGGCAGATGCGGCGGCCATCGTTTTGGGACAGCCGCCTGTCATGATCCCGCTTAAGCGGTAAGCCCTTCGGGCTCGGGCAAGCCATGGCTGCGCGCGCAGGCGGTGAGCGTATTAGCCAAAAGGCAGGCAATGGTCATTGGCCCGACACCGCCAGGAACAGGGGTGATCGCGCCCGCTTGGGCCGCGCAGCTGTCAAAATGACAATCGCCGACAAGGCGGGTTTTGCCCTCAGGGGTGGCGATGCGGTTGATGCCCACATCAATCACCGTAGCCCCCTCTTTGACGAAGTCACCCGTGATCATCTCGGGGCGGCCGACAGCGGCCACCAGAATATCTGCGCCACGGCAAATTGCGGCCAAATCCTTGCTGCGGGAATGGGCGATGGTGACAGTGCAGCTGTCGCCAAGCAAAAGTTGCGCCATAGGTTTGCCCACAATATTCGAGCGCCCAACAACCACAGCGTTGAGGCCAGAAAGGCTGCCGTGATGATCGCGCAACATCATCAAGCAGCCCAATGGCGTGCAGGGCACCATGGATTTCTGCCCCGTTCCAAGCAGACCCACATTCGAGATATGGAACCCATCCACATCCTTCGCTGGGTCAATCGCATTGATCACAAGCGCGCTGTCAATGTGGTCAGGCAGGGGCAATTGCACCAAAATACCATGCACCGATTGATCCGCGTTCAATTGATCAATCAAGGCCAGAAGTTCCGCCTGCGAGGTTGTGGCATCAAGGCGGTGTTCATAGGAATTCATCCCAGCCTCAACTGTGCGCTTGCCTTTTGAGCGCACATAAACCTCGCTTGCAGGATCTTCGCCGACCAACACTACAGCAAGACCTGGGGTGATGCCATGATCTGCTTTCATTGCGGTCACATGGTCAGTCACCATTTGCTGAACTTTGGCTGAGAAAGCTTTGCCGTCAATGATATGGGCGGTCATGGCGTCATTCCTTGTTCGGGGTCGTTTTTCGGTCTATTGGCAAGGCATATATCCCCACCGCGTTACTGCTGCAACGGGCGGGGATTGCCTTATTGAAAAAGGCGTTTAGAACAGCCCCTCAACCTCGCCTGCGTCATTCAGGCGGATATTCTCCGCACTGGGGACGCGCGGCAGGCCAGGCATGGTCATGATCTCGCCGCAGATCACAACGATAAACCCTGCACCTGCCGAAAGACGCACTTCGCGCACGGGCAAGGAATGACCTGTTGGTGCGCCGCGGCGGTTTGGATCTGTGGTAAAGCTATATTGCGTTTTTGCCATACAGACGGGCAGGTTTTGATAGCCTGCATCCTCCCATGCTTTGAGCTGATCACGGATTTTTTGATCCGCTAACACCTCGTCCGCGCGATAAATCCGCTTGGCCACTGTTTCGATTTTTTGGAACAGTGGCATGTCATCGGCATAGAGCGTTTGGAAGGCAGCAGAACCGCTATCCGCCAATTGCGCCACGCGGGTCGCAAGGTCGGTGATCCCCTTTGATCCTTCTGCCCAGTGGCGGCACAAGATGGCCTCAGATCCCAGTGATTTCACATAGTCTTGAACGGCGGCGACTTCGGCATCTGTGTCGCTGTAGAAATGGTTGATTGCGACAACCACAGGAACACCAAAACCTTTCAGGTTCTCTATGTGGCGACCAAGGTTTGGGCAGCCTTTTTTGACCGCTTCAATATTTTCTGCGCCCAAGTCAGCCTTAGCAACGCCGCCATTCATTTTCATTGCCCGCACAGTGGCAACCAAGACCACGCAATCGGGCGAAAGCCCTGCCTTACGGCATTTGATATTCATGAATTTTTCAGCGCCGAGATCCGCACCAAAGCCTGCTTCGGTGACCACATAATCCGCCAATTTCAGCGCGGTTTTGGTGGCAATGACCGAGTTACAGCCATGCGCGATATTGGCAAAGGGGCCACCATGCACAAAGGCGGGGTTGTTCTCGAGGGTCTGCACGAGGTTTGGCTGCATGGCATCTTTGAGCAGAACAGTCATTGCGCCATCGGCCTTGATGTCGCGTGCGTAAATCGGGCTGCGGTCACGGCGATAGGCCACGATCATATCCCCCAAACGGCGCTGCAAATCCGCCAAATCATCTGCCAAGCACAAGATGGCCATCACTTCGGAGGCCACTGTGATGTCAAACCCTGTCTGTCGTGGGAAGCCGTTGGACACACCGCCAAGTGAGGTCACAACATCGCGCAAGGCGCGGTCGTTCATATCGAGAACACGGCGCCAGACCACGCGGCGGTCGTCAATCTGCAGCTCGTTGCCCCAGTAGATATGGTTGTCGATCATCGCAGAGAGCAGGTTATGCGCCGCCGTAATCGCATGAAAATCGCCTGTAAAATGCAGGTTCATTTCTTCCATTGGTACAACTTGCGCCAAGCCACCGCCAGCTGCACCACCCTTCATGCCAAAGTTTGGCCCAAGCGAGGCTTCGCGGATACAAATCGCGGCCTTTTTGCCAATCGCACAAAGACCATCCCCAAGTCCCACTGTGGTGGTGGTTTTGCCTTCGCCCGCAGGGGTGGGGTTGATCGCAGTTACAAGGATCAGCTTGCCATTGTCGCGGCCCTCAAGGCCGTTGATGAAATCCTGAGACACTTTTGCCTTGTCGTGCCCATAGGGCAGCAGCGCCTCATATGGGATATCCAGCTTTTCGCCGATCTCTTTGATTGGCTGTTTGTTTGCGGCGCGTGCGATTTCGATGTCGGTTTTGAAGGCCATGATGCGCGTGTCCCATTCATAGTTGGGGGTTGAGAAAAAAGGTCGAATTCAGCGCGACTATAGGGAGGCGATTCTGAATCGCGCGGACTGTTTTCGACCTTTTCGCGCCGTGGTGCGCCAGAAGCAGAGCGCGCAGAAATGAAAACACCCCCAGATCGAAACGGATTGGGGGGTGTCTTGTAGTCTAGAAAACCATGGCCGCTTACGTCGAGGGTTCAGGCTCCATCCCGCCATCGTCATTGCGCGGTTTGCGCGATTTGGTTTTTGGAATCGCGGTGATCGAGGCGCCACCGCCTGTGCCTGTGTCATCCCCATCATCGCCGCGGTTCAAAGGTTCGCCCGCGATAACACGGGTGATCTCAGAGCCTGTGAGGGTTTCATATTCAAGCAGACCTTGTGCCAAACGCTCAAGATCATCGCGTTTTTCGGTCAAGATGCGCTTGGCGGTCTCATAACCTTGATTCACCAATTCCTTGACCTTGTCGTCAATGATCTTTTGCGTGGCCGCCGAATGGTTCGTGCCGCCGCCATAAGAGCCCAAATAGGATTGCTGCTCATTGGCGTAATCGACATAGCCCAGCTCTTCGGCATAGCCAAATTGCGTGACCATGGCGCGCGCAATGCGGCTGACCTGCTGAATGTCAGAGGCCGCCCCAGAGGTGACGTTCTCTTTGCCAAATACCAACTCCTCAGCCACACGGCCCCCCATCGCCATTGCGATTTTCGAGGTGTATTTTGTGTAGCTGACGGACAGTTGATCGCGCTCAGGCAGGGAGAGAACCAAACCCAAGGCACGACCGCGCGGGATGATTGTCGCTTTGTGAATTGGATCGTGCTGCGGCACGTTCAATCCAACCACCGCGTGGCCCGCTTCGTGATAGGCGGTGAGGCGTTTTTCATCCTCAGTCATCACCATTGAGCGGCGTTCAGCCCCCATCATCACCTTGTCTTTGGCATTCTCGAAATCTTCCATCGTGACAAAGCGGCGATTGACGCGGGCCGCCATCAAAGCGGCTTCATTCACCAAATTGGCCAAATCAGCACCCGAAAAGCCTGGCGTGCCGCGTGCGATGATTCGCAGATCGACATTCGGGCCAAGAGGCACTTTGCGCGCATGGACGCCCAAGATTTTTTCACGGCCCTTGATGTCTGGGTTGGGCACCTGTACCTGACGGTCGAAACGACCAGGACGCAGAAGGGCAGGGTCAAGAACATCTGGGCGGTTGGTCGCCGCCACGATGATAATACCCTCGTTGGCCTCGAAGCCGTCCATCTCAACCAGAAGCTGGTTCAAGGTTTGCTCGCGTTCGTCATTGCCGCCGCCATAGCCAACACCGCGTGAGCGCCCGACCGCGTCAATCTCGTCAATAAAGACGATACAAGGCGCGTTCTTTTTGGCCTGCTCAAACATATCGCGCACGCGGCTTGCGCCGACACCCACGAACATCTCGACAAAGTCAGAGCCAGAGATGGTAAAGAAGGGCACACCCGCCTCGCCAGCGATGGCACGTGCAAGCAAGGTCTTACCCGTTCCAGGAGGGCCGACAAGCAGCGCGCCCTTGGGGATCTTGCCACCAAGCTTGCTGAACTTCTGCGGATTCCTTAGGAATTCAACGATTTCTTCCAATTCTTCCTTGGCTTCATCGATCCCTGCAACATCGTCAAAGGTGACGCGGCCATGCTTCTCGGTCAGCAGTTTTGCCTTGGATTTTCCAAAACCCATTGCCCCGCCACGACCGCCGCCTTGCATGCGATTCATGAAGAAAATCCAGATCCCGATGAGAACCAGAACGGGCAGCCACAGTGACAAAATGGACATGAATCCCGACTGCTCCTGTGGGCGAACCTCGACCCGCACCCCTTGGTCAATCAAGGCGGTGGCGATGTCACTGTCCGCAGGACGGGTGGTTTCAAATGTGCCCTCCGAAGTGGTGAACTGCACCGCTTCGCCATCTATCGTTGCCGTGCTCACCGAGCCTTGTTCGACTTGAGAGATGAAATCAGAATAAGCCACTGATCGGGCATTGACCGATGACTGGTTGCCGCTGAACAGATTGAACAGCGCAAGGATCAACAAAAACAAAATGACCCAAAAGGCGATATTACGAGCATTGCCCAACAGAATTCTCCTCGCTTTCGCGGCAGCCGCGCCACATGCGCGCTTGCGTTCCCTCTAAGATAAGGAAGCTTTGGCTGACTTCAATGCGATAATATGGATCGGTGGAACTCTGCCGATGGATCATATTGCGGCGCGCATAGTCCCTCGCGCGCCAAATAGGGCACGGCAACCAAGGCTTGGCCCGCCCAAAGCGCGGGATAAGACTGAAACGCGGCCTTTGGCAAACCCTTTGGCAGCTCAAGCGCAGCAAGGCTTTGCGCGCCCAAGGGGCGGATCACGGCCTCGCTCAAACGGCGCCCTTTGATGCGCCACCGCCCATCCCATGCAGACGCCCCATCTGCAGGGCATTCATAATCGGCCACTGCGCGCAATTCACGCACCAAGATCAGCGCATCATCTTGCACAAAACTTTGCACCCCTTGAAGCGTTGCTCCGCGCCCCGCATGTGCGGCTTCTGCCAAGGCCCCTAGGCTGCTGAGGCGGGGCCTGTAGGGGGCTTGGGTCAAGCACCCAATCCCATGCGCCAAGAGTCGCAATTGGGTTTCTTCTTCAATCCTTTCAAGGCGCGTCAGGTCAAACCGCAGAATGCCTGGATAGGGTTCGGTGACGACATCGCGGGCCACATCCGCCGCGCGCGCCCAAAGTGCAACGCTGGCGCGGGCCATGTGGTCTGCCGTACGCGTGAGGGTGTCGACATCAAGACCAATTCCGGCCAGATCGCGCATCGCTTTGCGCGTGCGCACGCGCAGATATTCTTCGTTATCGTTTGAGGGGTCATCGATCCATTGCATCCCGCGCGCTTGCAGGGCCGCACGCAGGTCAGCGCGAGACGCCCAAAGGATTGGACGAATAACCGGGGTAGCCCCTGCCGCATCTGCGGCCTTATGCGATAGCGGCAAGGCTTTCATCGCGGCCAATCCCTCAACGCCCGATCCACGCGATAGGCGCATCAAAAAGGTTTCGGCCTGATCATCACGGGTATGGCCCACAAGGATCGCGCCAATTTCAGGCCGTTTGCGTCTGCGCCATTCTTGAACAAGGCTATAGCGCGCAGCGCGCGCGGCGGCCTGTAAGTTGCCCACGCCATCCCATTTCCATTGCAAGGTGACGTGATCAATCCCAAGATAATGCGCGATTTTCGCCACCCCTTCCGCCTCGGCGGCGCTTTCGGGGCGTAGTCCGTGATCCACAGTAATCGCAATCAGCGTCACGGGGCCATTGTCAGGGTCTTGGCGCATCTCTGCGGCCCAATCATGGGCCAGCATCATCAAGGCAAGGCTATCGCTGCCACCTGAAACCATGATGGCCAAAACTGGCGGTAAAGGCGCGGGGCATAGCCGCGCCATCTCACTGTGAAATTTATCGCTCAGACTCAATTGCACGCAAGCGCCGCACGCGTTGCTTCGGCAGTCGCAATTTCGCTGCGTGCCTCTGGATAGCGCGTAGCGACCTCCGACAGCGTGATACAGGCCTCCTCAATTTGGCCCAATTCGCCTAAGGATTGCCCAAGGCGAGCCAAGGCCGCAGGCGCGCTTGGGCCATCGGGGCTGCCTGAGAAACTGTCAAGAAAGGCGCGGGCTGCACGGCTCCAGGCCCCTTGCTGGACTTCGGCCTCACCGCGCAGGAAGTGTGCTTCGCCCGACAGCGGGCCGCCAGGATAAGTTTCTGCGAAGCGGTTAAAGGCTTGTGCGGCCTCTGCCCAATTGCCCGCATCATAGGCCGCAAGGGCGCGGTCAAAATCTGATTGTTCTGCAACGGCCAATTGCGGGCCATCGCTGGCCCCGCCGGTGCTTGGCGCGGGCGCAAGGGTGCTGCCTTGGCCCAAGGGCGTGCCTGTGTCCCCACTGGGGGCAACACCGCCCAAGGAGGGCGTATCACCCAACGTTGCGATATCGCAGTCAGGTTCCAATTCACACAGGCGGAATTCCAGATCACCAATGCGGTTGGTGCCGTCACCCACAATCGCCTCGATGCGCAATTGCAGCGTTTCGGTTGCGGCGGTCATGCGGCGCAATTCGGTCTCTATGGCGTCAAGCCGCGAAAGCGGGTTCGCCGTTCCTGCGGGCAGGCTTGGCCCGCCCGTTGTTGAGAGCTCAAGCCTGAGGCGCTGTATCTCGAAGTAAAGCACCGATAGCTCTTGCCGAATATCGGCAAGGCTTTGGGCTTGGTCAGTTTGGGCAAAGGCCGCATGGGGGGGCATGCCGCCCCCAAGGCCAATGACCATAACTCCGCAGATCAGCGCCCGCTTGAGCATATCACTTAGACCCCCGCACCAGCGGCAATCACCGTCACTGCGCGGCGGTTGCGGCTATAGCACGCTTCGTTCGAGCAAATCTCAATCGGGCGCTCTTTACCATAAGAGATTGTCGACAGACGATTGGGCGCGACCCCACGGCTGATCAGATATTCCTGTGCCGATGCCGCGCGGCGCGCGCCAAGCGCAAGGTTATACTCGCGCGTGCCTTGTTCATCCGCGTGACCCTCGATAATCGCGGTATAGTTTGGGTTGCTCAACAGCCAGTTCGCCTGTTGGTCTAGGGTCGCGATTGCCTCAGCCGACAGGTTCGATTGATCCACCGCAAAGAACACGCGGTCACCAATGGTTTGGTTGAAATATTCGGGGCTTGCAGGGTCGTAATTCCCGCCTGCGCCAGCGCCATATTGGCCACTTGCGCCATTGCCGCCAAGCCCTGCTTGCGAACAGGCTGCAAGACCAAGCATCGCAACCATCAAAGTTGATTTTACCAAAAGTTTCATCGTTTACATTCCTAAGACACGGGGCAGGTCATTCCACCCCGATTGTGAGCACCGCTTTGGCCCTGTGTAACATGTCCAAAGCGCGTTGTGAATCGGGCATAATGATTCGGCCAATCACGTGCGGGTTATTGCAACAGCGGCGACCAAGCGGGATCGGACGCCATTCCCGGTGTCGCGACACGCTGAAGGTTGCGCCCCGAAATATCGACCGAATAAAGCGCAGGCGCCCCATTTGTGCCTGCAGTTTCGCGGGTGAACATAACCACGCGCCCATTCGGCGCCCAAGTTGGCCCTTCATCAAGGAAAGACGCTGTCAAAAGACGCTCTTCGCTGCCATCAATGCGCATCACGCCGATATGGAACCGCCCTGCCTCTTGTTTGGTGAAGGCGATATAGTCGCCGCGCGGGCTCCAGACGGGGGTGCCATAACGACCACTGCCGCGGCTGATACGCTGCGCAGGGCCACCCATGGCAGGCATGATGTAAAGCTGCTGATTGCCAGAGCGGTCGCTTTCAAACACGACTTGGCTGCCATCTGGTGAAAAGCTTGGTGCCGTTTCAATCGAAGGCGCTTCGGTCAAACGTGTCTGCGTGCCCGTGACCAAATCAAGCACATAAATATCGCTATTTCCGCCCCGTTCGACCGAAAACACAACGCGCTGCCCGTCAGGGGAATAGCGCGGGGCAAAGGTCATGGTTCCAGGAAGATCGGCCAAAGGACGGTGGGTCACGCTCGCAATATCCATCTGATAGATGCGCGGCGTGCCACTTTCATAGGATGTGTAGAGCAAGCTGCGCCCATCTGGCGAAAAGCGGGGCGCAAGAACAATCGCGCTGCTATCTGTTAGATATTGAACATTCGCGCCGTCATAATCCATCAGGGCCAGACGCTTGAGCCGCGCGTTTTTGGGCCCTTCCTCGTTGATGAAGGCCACGCGCGTGTCGAAATATCCGCTTTCGCCTGTAATGCGGCTATAGACTTGATCTGCCACCCGATGCGCCATGCGCCGCCATGTTTCGGGCGTTGCTACGAATTGCAGCCCATCCCCGAGCGGCAGTTGCGAGAACACATCAAAAAGCCGAAAACGCACAACCATCTGCCCCTCTGGGGTGCGGCCCACCGAACCCGTGATCAGGGCTTGGGCATTGATGGCTTGCCAGTCGGCAAATTGCACGGGGCTGTCAAAACTGGTGATTGTGGAAATATGGGCCTCGGCTGGGATTTCGCGAAACAGGCCTGTGCCACGCAGATCGGCGGCAATCACCCGCGTGATATCTTGGGCGGCATCGGCCATATCAGGCGTATCCGCGATAAAGACGGGCAGGGCAAAGGGGAGCGGCTCAATCACACCTTCGGTGATCTCAATGCGCAAAGGCCCGCCTGCACCTTGGGCCCATGCGGGTAGGCTGCTTGCGCCAAGCGCAAGGCACAGCCCCAAGCCGCGAAAAACTGTAATCAACTGCGCCTTCATCTCAGCCTCATCTGTTCAGGGTTGAAGACCATCTCGATGGTTTGCCATTGGTCGTATTTTTCTGGGGGCAGGTTAAACCCGTTTGCGCCACAGCGCAAAATTGCACGGCGTCCTGCTTCAAATGCTTGGGAGACCGATGCATCCGAGCCACCAGAACTATCGATCATTCGGATAGACCCCGCATCTGGCCGCCCATCTTGGCCCAAGGTGACCGAGATGGTGACAATTGTGCGCTGCGCCTCGGAGGATAGCGCGCCCACATTCCAACACGTGCGCACATCCGCGATCAAACCATCCACTTCGCCGCTGCTGAGGGGCGGGCCAGAGGGGACGGAGGGGGTCGCAGGGGCGCTGACCGCATCTGCAACCGCCGCCGCAATCGCATCAGCGAGCGGGTCAGCAGGTTCAGGCGCTGGTTCAGGCTCAGGCTGCGGCTCTGGTTCGGGTGTGGGGCGCTGTGGCCGTGCGGTCGGCACTGGTGACGCAATCGGTGCAAGGCTTGCCGCGGGTGTTTCGGCCTCTGTTACGATCTGGGTCGTTGCGGCTTCGGGGGCTTGGGCCACCTCTTGTTCAACGGGCGTTTCACTTTGCGTATCAGGCTCAGGGGTTGCCTCGACAACAGTCGGCGCGATTTCGGCATCAGGCGGCGGTGTGGGCGCGGGTGTTGGTGCCACGCGCGGCGCGGCCTCAGGTGTTGGCGTATCTGACGGGGGCGCATCCTCCGCGCCCAATGGGGGAGCGCTGATTTCTGGGGGCTTTGGTTGCACCTCGGGTTGCGGTGCGGGGTCTGGCGTTGGCTCTGGCGCAGGTTCGGGCACAGGTGGCAGGCTCGCGGCTTGGGTAAGTTCCTCAAATTCAGCGGTTGAGATGATTTGAACGCCCGTCACCTGAAAATCGGTTTCCGTGTTGCGGTGAAACAAAATATCTCCAAACGCCACCCATAAGAGCAGCGCGATGTGCAGCCCAGCCGAGACATAAAGCTCCCGCCGCATCAAACTTACCCCTCAGGCCCGCTGCCCGCCGCGCCATCCAGCGCAGGCCCACCCGCATCGGTCACAAGGCCAATTTCGCGAAAGCCGCCCGCATTCAGCGCGCCCATGATTTGCATCACTTGCTCATAGGAAATCGCGCCATCTGCGCGTAGGAAAATGCGCGTGCTGTCGCGCTCGCCTGCAATGGCCAACAGTCGCGTGACCAGTTCATCCCGTGAAACTTCGGTGGTTTGGATCATCACCCGCCCATCGGGGGCGATGGTTACAGTGAGCGGTTCTTCTTCCTCACTCGGCAGGGCTTCTGCGGCAGTGTCTGGCAGGTTAATCGGCACACCAACAGTCATCAACGGGGCGGCCACCATAAAGATGATCAAAAGGCACAACATCACGTCCACGAAAGGCGTGACGTTGATTTCGGACATGGCGCGGCTGCTGCCCGCCCGTCTGCGGCCACGTCTGCGACCGCCACCCGATTTTTGCGCAACCGAGGCCCCCATCAGTCAAGCTGCCGTGACAGGAGGGTGGAGAACTCATCTGCAAAGCTCTCATAGCCTGCAATGATCCGATCTGAGTCGGACGACAGTTTGTTGTAGAAAATCACGGCAGGGATCGCGGCCAATAGGCCAAGACCTGTAGCCAGCAGGGCCTCGGCAATACCAGGCGCCACAACGGCAAGGGATGTGTTGCCAGAAATCGCGATTTCTTGGAAGGATCGCATGATCCCCCAAACTGTACCAAAGAGGCCAACAAATGGTGCCGTTGCGCCTGTTGTGGCAAGGAAGGTCAAGCCTGCGGTTAGGCGCTCTGCTTCGCGGGCAATTGCCACATCCATCGAGCGATCCACGCGTTGCTGCACACCAGGGATGAGCGCGCCATCGTCACGCAGCGAGTTGCGCCATTCGGCCATGCCCGCCACAAAGACACGTTCCGCGGCTGATTGCGGGCTTTCGGCGATTTGATCATAGAGCAAATCAAGCGGCTGACCCGACCAAAACGCTGCGTCAAAATCTGCTGTGTTTTGCCTTGCGCGGCGATAAATCCGAAATTTGTTGATCGTGATCGCCCAGACCCAAACTGAGGCCACGATCAGTGCGATCATCACGGCCTGCACAATAAAGGATGCGCGGAAAAACAGCGCTATGAGGGTGAAATCAGCCTCTTGCGCCATGCTAAGCGTTGTAGCGTCCATGCCCGTTCTTTCTATTTGCCTCGATGCCCGACCTTGCCTTTTGGGCAAAGCACCCCCAAATCGGCGCCGTTCTTTTTGCGGCACTAAGCATGGGATCGCGTTCACCTATATCAGGTTCAAAATCACTTGGGAATGGGCGCGCGCTCAAGCCCGCGTGATTGGCAAATCCTTGCTCTCAGGGCTTAGCAGAATTTCGACAGCATTTCGGGCGGCAGTTTCGCCACGCCGCCTTGACCATTGATGGTGGCGAGGGTGACCTTTGCGGCAAAGATCACGGTGCCTGCGCGCATGACATCTTGGCTCAATTCCAAGCGCACAGGGCTTGCGCGCAGAATTTTGGTTTCAACCACCAATTCATCATCGAATTTTGCGGGCGCGCGGTAATCAGCCTCAACGCGGCGCACGGCAAATACGATATCCTGTGTGGCCTTCAGTGCCGTTTGATCAATGCCAAGCTCGCGCACCATCTCGCTGCGGGCGCGCTCGATGAATTTTAGGTAATTGGCATAATAGACGATCCCCGCCAGATCGGTGTCCTCGTAATAAACACGGATGGGCCAGTGATGCGTCATGCTCAATTTCTGTGCTCCAAGACAGCCACCCGTGCCGCCATGCGTAGGCCATGTGTGCTTTCTTGCGCACAGACGGGCATCACAGGATCATAGCCTGCACGAATAATCGCTGCAATTTCAGGTTTCAGGCGTGCTGTGCCATCGGTTGTTGCGGCCAGAGGGGAGTGCCCTAGAAAGGCTTGATCCGACCAAAGTAAAATCGTCTGCACCGCTTGTGACAGCGCGATGGTATCGGCGGGCAGACGCGATAAATCCGCATCCATGCGCACAAAAACAAAGGCCGCTTTGATGCCACCATCGGCATCAAAGCGAAATGCGCGATATTGATTGGCATCTACCGATTTGAGCCGCGTAATGATCTCGGCTAAATTGGGCAGCAGGCGATCCATATTGGGTGTGGCAAGAACCTCGTCCCAATCACGGATGAAAAAAATCATGAAATTCGCGCCCAGTTCGGGATCTGTCTCGGCCATCTGGTGGCCAGCGAGTGCGACAACCGCCTCAAGCGCGCCCTTGACGATGGACACGGTCGCATCCTCAACCCCAAACACTACAGGGGCGATAGGCCGACCCCAACGGGCGAAGAGATAGCTGCCATCAGCGCGGGTGAAATAGGGTGTGACTGCATCTTGGGTCATAGGTCACGGGATTAGCGGCTTGGCGGCGGTGGTTCAATCCCCTCAACTGATCTCAAGCCTGCCAGTTTGATCCGTTATCTCGCCAATAACCCATCCGTTGTGACCTGTGGCTTGAAGTCCCGCTTGCACCTCTGGCAGGGCGGTTTGGGGCAGGGCTGCCAAAAGCCCGCCTGCGGTTTGAGGATCAAATAACAGATCGGCGCGCGGGCCCGATGTTGTGCCCCGTATTTGCCCCAAAAGATGCGCGCGGGTTTGCGGGTAAAGGGTCGATTGCACCCCTGCCGCCGCCAAATGAAGCGCGCCTTTATAGAGAGGAATTTGATCCAGCCAAATCTGCGCCCCCACGCCTGAGGCGCGGGCGATATTCATGATATGGCCTGCAAGGCCGAACCCCGTGACATCGGTCATGGCGCGGGCATGGGGGGCGAGAATATCCGCCACCGCCCCCTGCGGTGTCGTAAGCCCCTGATAAAGGCGCACAATGTCGCGGCCCTTTGCCAATCCTTGCATCTCTGCCGCCAGAAGAACCCCTGTGCCAATGGGTTTGGTCAGGATCAGCGCATCCCCTGCTTGCGCCCCCGTAAGTCCGATTGCGCGATCTGCAACAAGACCTGTGACTGTGAACCCGATGCTCAGTTCCGCACCCGCCGCACTATGGCCGCCGATAATATCGGCCCCTGCCGCTGACATCACTTCGGCGGCGGCTGACATGATTTCGGTCAACCAAGCACTTTGCAGCGGTTCTGATAAGGGGGGCAGGGTGATCATTGCCAAGGCCGATTGCGGGGCGGCCCCCATGGCCCAAATGTCGCCAAGTGCGTGAATGGCAGTGATGCGCGCCATCACTGCAGGGTCATTGCAAAACGCGCGCAGATGATCTGTGCTGATCACTTGGCGCGCGCTGCCTATATGCAGCACCGCCGCATCATCCCCCCGCCCAATCTCAATGTCTTTGCGGTGGGTTGGGGGTGGGGGCAGGGCGGCCTCAAGCGCGGCTTGGCCCAGTTTCGCGCCACAGCCACCGCATTGCGGTTTTGGCCCCATGGCCTCGATTATGCCAAGCGCGTGGTCTTGCGGCGGTTGCGGTCGTGCCGCCATCTCAGGCAACTGCGTCAGCTGTTGCATGAACTTGCGATCAATTTGGTCTTTCCACGTCCACAGAAATGGAAAGGATGCAGCCACCCTTCCGCGCGTGGCAATGGCCCGCTTATCGCCCAAGGAAATTAGCTTGAGACAATGGCGTTGCGGCTGATAGGCGCGCAAACTGCGCCCCATCGCAGCCGCGCGCAGATTGTGAAAAAGGGGTTTTGCCGCGCGCACCGCATAAACGCCCGCCTTACTGCGGGGGGCATGATCAAAATGCGCGCAATCCCCCGTAGCGAAAATATCAGGGTTTGTCACGCTGCGCAGATCGGCGCCCACGCGGATGAACCCATCTTTCAGGGCAAGCCCTGTCTGTGCCAGCCACGGATGCGCCCGCGCGCCTGCCGCGCCAAGGATCAAATCAAAGGGCAGTGGGGGCTCATCTCGCAGATGGATCATTTGCGCGGTGATCTCGGTAATTTCAACGCTCTCGTGCAGGGTAATATTTTGGATGCGCAAGTCTTGTCGCAGTAGCCGTGCCGCGCGCGAAGGCAATTCTTGCAACGCTTGTGCCCGCTCAAATATCGTTACCTCGGGCTTGCGCCCTGTGGCGCGCAGGCGGTGCGCCACGGCCATGGCGACCTCAACCCCCGCAATTCCGCCGCCGATAAGGGCGATGCGTGCAGGATTGGGCGCTTGGGTCAGAAAGCCCTCCCATGCGGCTGCAAACCCCTCGAGAGGTTTGACGGGCACGGCATGATCTGCAAAGCCTGCTAAGGCGGGCATATCTGTCGTGATGCCAATATCAATCGACATGATATCATAGGAAATAGACCTACCCCCCGCGAGATGCAGGCGTTTTTCCGTTCGATCAATCCTAATGGCGGGGGCAAGGATGAGGCGGGCATTGGCGAAACGGGCAAGGCGAACCAGATCAATCTCGATTTCGTCTTGTCGGTAATGCCCCGCAATCGCACCGGGCAGCATCCCTGAATAGGCCGCCGTTGGGTTGGGCGAGACAAGGGTTAAGCGCGCACCCGCAAGTGGCCGCATCCCCCACATGCGCGCGACAAGCGCGTGACTATGCCCGCCTCCCACAAGCACAATTTCGCGGGTCACGGGCCAAGCGGTGGGGGTCATGATCCTTGACCCCTGAACGGATCATCTGGATACCCCACGCCCGTCAGGATTAATCCATCTGGCGGCGCAACGGGGCCGCAGGCGGCCCGATCGCGCGCCTCTAGGCTGATGCGCACATCGTCAGGCGACCATGATCCCGCCCCAACCCGCTCAAGCGTGCCGACAATCGAGCGCACTTGATTGTGTAGGAACGAGCGCGCGCGCAGGTGAAATTGAAATTCGACCGCATCGCCGCGCGGGAAGGCCTCAATCCGTATCTCATCAAGGGTTTTGACGGGCGATTTCGCCTGACAGATAGAGGCACGGAAGGTTGTGAAATCATGCTTGCCGATCAAATGACGTGCGGCTTCTTGCATGGCGGTAAGATCAAGGGGCTGCTTGACGGCCCATGCCTGCCCCACATCAAGGGTCAAGGGCGCGCGGCGGTTGATCAGCCGATAGGTATAGCGCCGTTCAACTGCGGAAAACCGCGCGTGCCAATCCTCTGACACGGGCGCACAGGCCACAATTGCTACGGGCAAAGGTTTCAAATGATAATTCAGCGCCTCAGACAGGCGAAAGGGCTGCCACTCTTGGGCCATGTCACATTGCGCGACCTGACCCGTGGCATGAACGCCTGCATCTGTGCGCCCTGCCGCAGCGATGGAGGGCACATCCGCCTCAAGCTGTGCAAGCGCAGCCTCAATCGCACCCTGCACTGAGGGTTGATCAGCCTGACGTTGCCACCCCGCAAAGGGGCGACCATCATATTCGACTTTGAGCGCATAACGGGCCATGGCTTTGGCTAACGGAAACGCGCGCGCCATGCAATTGCCCATAACCCCCTATCCATGGCGGCTTTGCCATCCTATCTTTGCACAAGGCATTTGATGGGGGCAGGCCAAGCGTGATATCATCTTTGGGCGATATGCTGCGTGACAGCCTGGAGGGCACGGGCGAAGCATTGACGCGCGCCTTTTCAGACCCAAGCCTGCGCTTGGGGGTGACAGGGCTGTCTCGCGCAGGAAAGACGGTGTTTATCACCTCTCTCGTGGCCAATTTGATGGAGCGGGGCCGCATGGCGGCATTCTCGCCCGAGCGCGAAGGTCGGATTGAAGCAGCCTACCTGCAACCACAACCCGATGATACGGTCGCGCGATTTGATTACGAAAGCCATCTTGCCGCGATGACGGGGCCAGAGGCGCATTGGCCGATTGGCACGCGCAGAGTTTCGCAATTGCGCTTGTCCTTGCGCATCACGCCAAAAACACGGCTTGCGCGTCTGACGGGCCCACGCCGCTTGCATTTGGATATCACTGATTATCCGGGTGAATGGTTGTTGGATTTGGGACTGTTGACGCAAAGCTACGCGCAATGGTCTAAGTCCAGTTTGGCGCAGATTTCCGCCAAAGCGCATAGCTTGGCGGCGGCACGGGATTTCTTGGCGATTGCCACCGAAGCTGTGGCTGAGACGCGCCATGATGAGATGCAGGCCTCGGCCCTTGCGCAAAGTTTCACCGCCTATCTGCACGCGGCGCGCGCGGCGGGGTTCAGCCAATTGACCCCCGGCCGTTTTATCTTGACGGGCGAATTGCAGGGCAGCCCTGCGCTAACCTTTTGCCCCTTGCCGATTGAGGCCCTGAGGCGTGGCACAATCGCGCGCGAGGCCGCGCGACGCTTTGAGGCCTATAAATCGCAAATCGTGCGGCCGTTCTTTCGCGCGCATTTTGCCCGCATTGATCGTCAGGTGGTTTTGGTGGATCTGCTCAGCGCCATGCAAGGTGGGCCTGAGGTCTTAGAAGATTTGCGACAGGCGATGGCGGGTATTTTGTCGGTGTTCCGCCACGGCGCGAATGGCCCTTTGGCGGCACTCTTGGGGCAAAAAACCGATCGTATCCTTTTTGCCGCCACCAAGGCAGATTACCTGCATCAATCTCAGCATCAGGCCTATGCCAATCTTCTCGAGGCTTTGGTGCAAGAGGCCAAACAGCGCGCCGATTATCGGGGGGCGAAAACGTGGGCTATGGCGATTGCAGGCCTGCGCAGCACCGTTGAGGAAAGCCGCATTCTAGACGGGGCCGAGGTTGATCTGGTGCGGGGCCGTGTTGGGCAATCTAATCAGATGCGCGCCCTTGATGCGGGGCACTTGCCAGACCATCCCGACCATATCCTTGCCCCTGCACGCGAAGGCGCGCGGGATTGGTCGGATCATGAATTCGCGGTGACAGATTTCGCCCCGCCTATATCAAGCCTGCGCGCGGGGTTTGGCCCCCCGCATATTCGCCTTGATGCGGCGGCAGAATTTCTTTTGGCAGATCGTATGGGGTGAAAGTTTCAATTGCCAAGCCTAGCCCTTCGGGCCTATGGCAAAGTCTATGAAGCTCGTGCCCCTCTCTGAAACCTCACATTTGCCGCGCTGGCAGCGCCCACAGGTTCTTTTGTTCCTGATCGCTTTTGCGATGCCTGTGGCCTTTGCCACATGGTCGGCATTGCTCAATAATTTTGTGATTGAGGCGGCAGGGTTTGACGGGGCCGACATAGGATGGCTGCATTCGGTGCGCGAAATTCCAGGGTTTCTCGCGATTGGCGTGATTGCCTTATTGCTTGTGATCCGCGAGCAGAAATTGGCGCTTGTGTCTTTGGTTATGTTGGGTCTGGCCACGGCGCTGACCTCGCAATTCCCATCCTTGGGGGGATTGTTGATTGTCACCCTGATCTCCTCCATCGGGTTCCATTATTACGAGACAGTCAACCAATCGCTTCAATTGCAATGGATCGACAAAAAGCGCGCGCCACAGACCATTGGTTGGCTGATGTCGATGGGGTCTTTGGCCACGCTTTTGGCCTATGGGTTAATCGTGCTGACATGGCGTGCTTATGATTTGAGCTATGACTTGGTCTATGGGGTGGCGGGCGGCTTCACCGCCTTGGTTGCAATGATTGCATTTTTCGCCTTCCCCCAATTTGAGGGCCCAACCCCGCAGAACCGCAAAATGATCCTGCGCCGCCGCTATTGGCTCTATTATGCGCTGCAATTCATGTCGGGCGCGCGGCGGCAGATTTTCGTGGTGTTTGCAGGCTTCATGATGGTCGAGCGCTATGGCTTTGCCGTGCATGAGATCACAGTGCTGTTCATGGTCACATTGGTCGCCAATATGATCGCAGCACCGCTTCTGGGTCGTGCTGTTGCCTTTTTTGGGGAACGTGCGGCCTTGATGTTTGAATATGCGGGCTTGTTCGTGATATTCCTGCTTTATGCGGTCCTCTATCATTTTGATTGGGGCGTGGGTATGGCGGCGGTGCTCTATGTCGGCAACCACATCTTTTTTGCGCTGGCCCTCGCCATCAAAACCTATTTTCAGAAAATCGCAGATCCCGCTGATATTGCGCCTACGGCCGCCGTGGCCTTTACCATCAACCATATCGCAGCGGTGTTCTTGCCCGCGATCTTGGGGTATATCTGGCTGACCTCGCCGATTGCGGTGTTCCTGCTTGCGTCAGGGATGGCTGCCACATCTTTCGCCTTGTCGCTTTTGGTGCCGCGTAATCCAGAGGCGGGGAATGAAACCTTACTTGCGCGGCGCGGTTTACCCGTGGCTGCGCCCATCACCACTGTGATCAAATAGGGTGCTTATGACGACCTTTACCGCCTTTACCACATTGCCTGCTAAATCCGCCGCCGAAGCCTTGGGTGAGGCCATAGAGGCACTTGATCCCGCGCCCTATGGCGTAGGGGTTTTTGAGATCGAAGACGGCTCTGGCCGTTGGGAGGTGGGCGGTTATTTCCTTGAGGCCCCCAATGAGATCGGATTGGCGCTTTTGGCGGCATCGCATGGCGCGCGGGAATTTGTCGTCTCAGAATTGCCCGAAACCGATTGGGTCGCGCAGGTGCGCCGTGAATTGCACCCTGTGCGCGCGGGGCGGTTTTACCTTTACGGCAGCCATGATGCCGATACAGTTCCAAACGATGCCGTGCCCTTGCTGATTGAGGCCGCAATGGCCTTTGGCACAGGGCATCACGGCACCACCTCTGGATGTTTGATTGCGTTTGATCACCTGCTCACTGAGGGCCATGTTTTCAAAAATGTGGTTGATATTGGCTGTGGCACGGCGGTCTTGGCCTTGGCTGCGGCACGGGTCTTTCCGCAGACTGTTCTGGCCTCTGATATTGATGAGATCGCGGTTGATGTCGCCCGTGTAAACGCCCAAGCGAATGACCTCGCAGATCGGATCGAGGCTGTGCAAGCCGCAGGGTTTGATCATCCCACCCTTGCAGCCCGCGCGCCCTTTGATTTGATCTTTGCCAATATCCTAAAGGGGCCACTGATCGAACTGGCCCCCGATATGGCGCGTCATGCCGCACAGGGCGGTTATTTGATCTTGTCAGGCCTTTTGTTGGAGCAGGCTGAGGACGTCACTGCCGCCTATCTCGCGGCAGGGTTCGAGCGGGTTTATGCGTCCGAGCATGGGGAATGGGCGGCGCTGACACTGCGCTACATGGGGTGATTGGCACGCCCCGCTTGTTGAATGTTCTTGTTTCGTGCTATTGATGGGCTAAGCTGACGCAAAGAACCACAAAGGGCGAGCAGGCCATGCGTATCATCGGTATTGACCCAGGGCTTCGCTATCTTGGGTGGGGCGTAATCGAGGCGGATGGCCCGCGCCTACGCCACATATCAAATGGCGTTATCGAAGGGGTGGGCGATGATCTCGCCCCGCGTCTTTTGGCGCTATATGACGGATTAATCGCCGTCCTTGCCGAATTTGCACCACATTGCGCGGCGGTCGAACAGACTTTTGTCAATCGTGATGGCGCGGCTACGTTGAAATTGGGGCAGGCGCGTGGTGTTGCGATGTTGGCCCCTGCCAAGGCAGGCTTGCCTGTGGCTGAATATGCGCCAAACACAGTAAAGAAAACCGTGGTTGGGGTGGGGCACGCGCATAAAGATCAGATTGGACATATGGTGCGACTGCAATTGCCCGGATGCGCGCCAAAATCCCCTGATGCTGCTGACGCTTTGGCGATTGCGATATGTCATGCCCATCATGCGCAATCGCAGACGCGGATCATGAAAGCAGTGGGGGCAAGCCTGTGATCGGGAAATTGACAGGCCGCGTGGATTACCGCGCCAGTGACCATGTGCTTTTGGATGTCGGTGGCGTGGGCTATGTGGTTTATTGCTCAGAACGCACTCTTGCGAACCTGCCGAATGAGGGGCAGGTGGCAAGCCTTTACACCGAACTTCTGGTGCGCGAAGACCTTTTGCAGCTTTTTGGGTTTTTAACCCCGTATGATCGTGAGTGGCATCGTTTGTTGGTGTCTGTTCAGGGCGTGGGGGCCAAAGCCGCGATGGCAATCTCGGGTGCGCTTGGCACAGAGGCCTTAGCCCGTGCCATTGCGATTGGGGATTGGGGCGCGGTCAAAGCAGCCCCTGGTGTGGGCCCGAAATTGGCGCAGCGTGTGGTCAATGAACTAAAGGATAAAGGCCCCGCTTTGATGGCGATGGGTGGCAGTCTGGCCCGCGATTTGGCGCAGAATGCCCCTGCGCCCGTGGTGGAAGGCCCGCAGGAGCCTGCATCCACCCCTGCAGCACCGCCGCCGCCTGCAACCGCGCAGGCCGATGCGCAAAGTCAGGCTGAGGCAATTTCAGCCCTGACCAATTTGGGCTATGGCCCCTCTGACGCGGCAAGTGTGGTTGCGCGCGCGGCAGACGAGGCCGACACGACCCCTGCGCTGATCCGTGCGGCACTGCGCCTCTTGGCCCCGAAGGATTGATATGAGCACGCCTGATCCAACATTGCGCCCCGATCCGCACCCGCAGGATGATCTGCGCGAAGATCGCGCTTTGCGTCCTGAACTTCTGACCGAGTTTATTGGTCAGGCCGAAGCGCGGGCGAATTTGCGGGTGTTTATCGAAAGTGCCCGCAAGCGCGGTGAGGCGATGGACCATGTGCTGTTTCATGGCCCCCCCGGCTTGGGCAAGACCACCTTGGCGCAAATTATGGCGCGCGAATTGGGGGTGAATTTTCGCATGACCTCTGGCCCCGTTTTGGCAAAAGCGGGGGATTTGGCCGCGATCCTCACCAATCTTGAGCCGCGTGATGTCTTGTTTATTGACGAAATTCACCGCCTGAATCCCGCAGTCGAAGAGGTGCTTTATCCCGCGATGGAGGATTTTGCACTGGATCTGGTCATAGGTGAGGGGCCCGCCGCGCGATCTGTGCGCATCGAATTGCAGCCCTTTACCTTGATCGGGGCCACCACGCGCTTGGGGCTGTTGACCACGCCCTTGCGGGATCGGTTCGGCATCCCCACGCGTCTGGTGTATTATGACATGCCCGAGTTGGAGCAGATTGTGACCCGTGGCGCGCGCCTGATGGGCGCCCCTGCCGATGAGGAGGGGGCGCGCGAGATCGCCAAGCGCGCCCGCGGCACCCCGCGCATTGCAGGGCGCTTATTGCGCCGCGTGGTCGATTTCGCCGTGGTCGAGGGGGATGGCCGCGTAACGGCGGCGATTGCAGATCGCGCCCTGACACGGCTTGGGGTCGATAAGCTTGGGCTTGACGGGGCAGATCGGCGGTATTTGCGTCTAATTGCGGAGTCTTATGGCGGCGGCCCTGTCGGGATTGAAACGCTTGCAGCCGCCCTTTCCGAAAGCCGCGATGCGCTCGAAGAGGTGGTTGAACCCTATCTCTTGCAACAAGGCCTGATCGCGCGCAGCCCGCGGGGGCGGATGCTGACGCAATCGGCCTTTGCGCATCTAGGGCTGCCCGTTCCTACCCCGCCTGCCCAGACGGGGCTTTTTGAGTGATCAGCCAAATTTCTCGGCCCATGTGGGCAGGGGATCATGTGCTGCAGGGGTGGCCTCATAGACCGCGCGGGCAATCGCGCGGCTAAGGCACAGGGCTGCCGCATTTCCCAAATGCAGCGTATCCATGAGCGGATCGCGAAGGGCGCGCGCGCCGGTTGCAGCGGCAAAGACCAAATCCCCATCCATCGGCGTATGCGTGGGGTAAATCGCGCGCGCCATTCCATCATGCGCGGCGGTGGCCATGCGGGTGGCTTGCGCTTGGGTCAAGATGGCATCTGTCGCCACAATCGCGATGGTGGTTGCCCCGTCCCGATGACCTTTGACCAAGGGGCGTGCGGATGGATCGAACGCCCCTGTTCCAAGCCCGCCAAATTCTGCACCCATTTCAAATGGGGCTGCCCAGAATTGCGGGCCATCGCCGATAGTCACGCGGCCCAATGCGTTGACAGCGACCAGAGCGCCCACCGTGATCCCGTCAAAGGTGACCGAGGCTGAGCCAAGCCCACCCTTGAGGTCGGCGGTCAGCGCGCCAGTTCCTGTGCCCACTGTCCCAAGGTCAAAATCAGCCGATGCCGCCTCAAACGCCGCACGTCCCAAGACGGCATAGGGGTTCTGACCCCATGCTTTGTCACCGCCATTGATCAGATCAAAGAGAATTGCGGCGGGCACGATTGGCACCTGTTGATCCCCAACGGCGAAGCCGCGCCCTGCGGCCCGCAAGCCATCCATCACACCTGAGGCCGCATCAAGGCCAAAGGCAGACCCGCCCGAAAGAACCAGTGCATCCACCTCCTGCACCAATCGCTCAGGCGATAAGAGCGCCGTTTCTCGCGTGCCAGGCGCACCGCCCATGATATGCACCCCTGCCACAAACGGGCGCTCGGCTGTCAGAACAGTGACCCCTGTTTTGATCACATCATCCTGAGCGTGGCCGACATATAGGCCCGCGACATCGGTGATTAAGTTTTTCGCGCCTTTCTCAAACATCGCAATCCCCCTAGATGCAGCGCCCGCCATCAACCTCCAAGGCGGCACCTGTGATCATTGAGGCCTCATCCGAGCACAAGAAGCACGCGGCATTGCCCATATCCTCGGGCGTGGAAAAGCGGCCCAAAGGGATGGTTGATAGAAATTTTTCCCGCATTTCGGGCGTGTCCTCGCCCATAAAACTGGACAAAAGCGGGGTTTCCCCCGCCACAGGGCATAGCGCGTTGACGCGGATACCTTGCGGGGCCAGTTCCACCGCCATCGCCTTGGTTGCGGTGATCATCCAACCTTTTGAAGCATTATACCAATTCAGCTTTGGTCGTGGGCTGAGGCCCGCGGTTGAGGCGATATTGAGGATCGCGCCCGCTTTTGCAGTTTTCATATGCGGCACGATTTCACGGGCCATCAGATAAACAGATTTAGCATTCACCGCGAGGACGCGGTCGAACATCTCCTCGGTAACATCTTCCATCATCTGCGGCAGATGGGTGATGCCCGCATTGTTCACAACAACATCAATACGCCCCCACGCGGAGAGCGCAGATTGGGCGAGGGCGGCCACGCTCTCGCCCTTGGCGACATCGGTTTCATGGGCAAGGCTGCCCGTGACCTGTGCCATGTCATGAGCTGCTGCACCATTGAGATCGGCAATCATCACCTCGGCCCCTTCGGCGCGGAATTTGCGCACGATCCCTGCGCCAAATCCCGATGCGCCGCCTGTTACAATTGCGGTTTTTCCTGCAAGCCTCATGAAACTGTCCCTTTCTGTGGGGCCGCGTCCAAGCGGGGCGCGGTGTTGAGTAAGTTTTGTGTATAAGGATGTCTAGGGGCAGATAGAATTTGGGGCGCTGGCCCCTGTTCGACAATCACCCCATTTTCCATCACCGCAATAGTGTCGGCCATATGGGCCACAACCGTGAGATCGTGGGTGATGAAAATATACGAAAGCTGCAATTCCTGTTGCAGTGATTGTAGCAAATCCAAAACCCGTGCGCGCACGGAGACATCAAGGGCTGAAACCGCCTCATCAAGCACCACGATATCGGGGCGCGTGATCAGCGCGCGGGCAATGGCAATGCGCTGTCTTTGCCCGCCTGAGAATTGATGCGGGTATTTTTGCGCATCCTGAGGCGAAAGCCCGACCTGCTCAAGTGCAGTCGCAACGCGAGATGTGACCTCATTAGATGGGACATTTTGCAGATCAAGCGGTTCCGCGATCACGCGCCCCACCCGCCAACGGGGGTCAAAGCTGCCATAGGGGTCTTGAAACACAATCGACAGACGCCGCCGATTTTCAAGCGGCATGTTCGGATGCACCTCTGTGCCGTCTAAGACAATCTTCCCTGACTGCGCGGCCTCTAGCCCCAAAATGGCACGGGCGAGCGTGGATTTTCCGCATCCAGAGCCCCCAACGATCCCCAAACATTCCCCTCGCCTAAGGGTAAGATTTGCATCATGCACCGCAACGAAGGGTTCAGATTTGCGCAAGCCTAGGCGTTTGGGCGGATAGATGCGACTGACCCCTTCGACAGATAAGAGTGTCTCGCCTGTCAGGGGTTCGGTCTCTTTTGGGGCGGGGCGGGCGGCGGATAAGAGCGCCTTGGTGTAAGGGTCGCGCGGGCGGGACAAAAGCTGCTTTGTCTCGCCTTTTTCAATGATGCGGCCTTGGTTCATCACCGCCACCTCATCGGCCATCGAGGCCACAACGGCTAGATCATGCGTGATCAGTAAAAGCGCCATGCCATCCTCGGCAACGAGGGTTTTCAAAAGCGCTAAAATCCCCTGTTGGGTGGTGACATCGAGCGCGGTTGTCGCCTCGTCCGCGATTAAAACTTCGGGCGCTGCCGCGATCGCGGCGGCAATGGCCACGCGCTGCCTTTGTCCGCCAGACAGCTCATGCGGATAACGATCAAGCGCGATCTGCGCCAAGCCAACCCGATCTAAAACGGTGCGCGCCTGCGCCATTGCGGCCCGCCGATTGGGAGCGATCCGATGCACCATAAGGGTTTCGGCAACCTGTGCGCCGATTTGCAGAACGGGGTTCAGCGCGGTCATGGGTTCTTGGAAAATCATCCCAATCCTTCGACCGCGCAACTGGCACATTTTTCGATCTGACAGGCCCAAGAGACTGTCAGTGCCATTGAGCAGAACCGAACCATGCGCGCTGCATCCTTGGGGCAATAGGCCCATAATCGCCAGCGCCGTCATCGATTTGCCTGATCCAGATTCCCCAACCAAGGCCGTGATCCGATGCGCGGCGAGCGTCAGGGAAAGATCAGAAACCAATGCGCCCCCGTCATGGGTGATTGTCAGGTTCTTCAGTTCAAGGCGGTGCGAAGCGGTCATTTCAGGGCGCGCTCCAGTCTTGGGTCAAGGTGATCGCGCAGCCCATCCCCCGCCAAGTTCAAGCCTAGAACCAAGGCCATGATGCAGGCCCCGGGAAGAATGGCCAGCATCGGATGAGTGTAGATCATAGTTTGCGCCTCGGCCAACATGCGGCCCCAACTGGGGGTCGGCGGTTGTGCCCCAAGCCCAACATAGGAGAGCGAGGCCTCAGCCAGAATCCCAAGGCTGAATTGGATCGTGGCCTGCACGATGATCAGGTTCAGAATATTGGGCAAGATATGTTCAAGGCTGATCCGAAACTTGGATTTTCCCGCCACACGCGCGGCAAGGATGTAATCCAATGTCCAAAGTGGCAGCGCCCCCGCACGGGTCACGCGGGCAAAGACGGGGATATTGAAAATGCCAATTGCAAGGATCGCGTTAAACGCCGAGGGGCCGTAGGTTGCAGTGATCAGAATGGCGATCACCAGCGCGGGAAAGGCAAAGATCAGATCATTGCCCCGCATAATCAGTTCATCGCCAAAGCGCCCATGCTGTGCGGCTGCCAGCAGACCCAAAGGCACGCCAATGCTTGCCCCAATGCCAATGGCCGCCACCGCCACCGCAATAGAGGTTTGCGCGCCCACCATCAGCAAAGATAGGACATCGCGCCCGAATTGATCCGTGCCAAGCAGATAGGTGGCGCTTGGCCCATGCAGGCGATTGGCAATCGCAAGGCTTGTGACCTCATGGGGCACCCAGAGGAGGCTAAGGGTGGCGAGGGCAAGGAAAAACAGGCTAATCGCACCGCCAAGGATTAAGGATCGCTGCACCTTCATCTGCGCAGCCTAGGGTCAAGGGCCGCATAGGCCAGATCAACCAAAAAGGTCACAAGGATCACGGCGAACACAAGCAGCATGGTGACCGACTCGACCACGATTAAATCGCGTTGGGTGATGCCCTGAAAGATCAGGCGACCAAGCCCAGGAAGAAAGAAAACATTCTCGATGATAATGGCACCCGCAAGCAGAAACGAGAATTGCAGGCCCAAGATCGTCATCACGGGAATGCCTGCATTGCGCAACGCATGACGCCATAGGGTTTGCCTGCGGCTTAGGCCCTTGGCGCGGGCGGTGCGGATATAGTCTTGCTCTAATGTCTCTAAGAGGGCCGAACGCAAAACCCGCGCCAAAATGGCCGCCTGCGGCAGGGCCAAGGCGAAAGCGGGCAGCGTGAGCGAGGCGAGCCCCGCCCCAAAGCTGTCCCATCCCGCAAATCCACCCGCCGACACCCATTGTAATTGTATCGCGAACAGCAGCACCAACAGCATTGCAAACCAGAAATTGGGGATCGCAATGCCTATTTGCGCAGCCGCCATCACCCCAAGATCGGGCCATGCGCCGCGCTTGGCCGCGGCCAGCACCCCCACAGGGATCGCGAGGGCAGTTGACAGGATCAGCGCGTAAATGGCCAAGGGCAGTGAAACGGCAAGCCTATCTTGGATCAAATCGGCCACGGGCACGCGATAGGTGTAGGATAGGCCAAAATCTCCCTGCACTATGCCCCCGACCCATGCCAGATATCGGGGCAGAAGCCCCCCATCGAGGCCCAGTTCCGCCCGAAGGTTTGCAACCGCCTCGTTTGTGGCATTTAGGCCGAGCATGAAACTGGCGGGATCACCGGGGATCACCTCAATCAGGCAAAAGATAACCACGCTTGCCACGGCAAGGCTAAGGATCATCGCAAGCGCCCGATTGAGAAAATAGCTCAACATGGCAAAACCTTAGACCGAAGGCGTGCTAGGCCGCTAGAGGGGACTTGCGCGACTCAAGGCTTTCGCGGCAGATAGTGCCACGAGGTTGGGGACGATGGCGTCGTCCTATGGCAGACCTTAACAGCCCTGAACGCCGGGGTCTTCTGTCAAAGGAGGGTCGGCGATGCAGCGACCTGAATTCTTCCGTTTCCACAATGGCGAAAAAGCCATTCTTCCGTTTTCTCAAGCTGAGTATGATGCCCGCCTGATGGGGCTGCGCGCAATTATGGATGCGCAAGGCCTAGATGCGGTTGTGCTGAGTTCGATGCACAATATCGCCTATTACTCGGGTTTTCTCTACTGTGCCTTTGGCCGCCCCTATGCGTTGGTTGTGACCGCATCTGAGGCGGTCGTGATCTCTGCGGGTATTGATGCGGGGCAGCCATGGCGGCGCTGTGCCTGTGATGGGATCACCTATACCGATTGGCAGCGCAACAATTACTGGCGCGCCGTGGCCCATGTAGCGGGGCAGGGCAAGGCAGTTGGTTACGAATCCGATCATCTGGTCTTGAGCCAATTTGCGCTTCTCACTGAGTTCTTGGCGCCAAAATCCACCGCCGATGTCGCGCCTGCTACGATGCGCCAGCGCATGGTGAAATCTGTCGCCGAGCGCGAGTTGATCCGCGCAGGCGCGCAAGTTGCCGATGTGGGCGGTTATGCCATTCGGGACGCCGTGAAGGCGGGGGTGCGTGAGATTGATGTCGCCATGGCAGGGCGCGATGCGATGGAGCTGGAAATCGCCAAACGCTTTCCCGATGCCGAATATCGGGACACTTGGGTATGGTTCCAATCGGGGCTTAACACCGATGGCGCGCATAACCCTGTCACGGGGCGGGTTTTGCAGCGCGGTGATATCCTGAGCCTCAATACCTTCCCAATGATCTCGGGCTATTACACCGCGCTTGAGCGCACGATGTTTGTGGGCGAAGTGGATGCGGCAAGCCTTGGTTATTGGCAGGCGAATATCGAGGCGCATGAATTGGGTATGAGCCTTATGAAGCCGGGTGTCAGCTGTGCTGAGATCACCCATGCGATCAATGATTTCTTCGCGGAACGCGATTTGCTGCAATATCGCAGTTTTGGCTATGGCCATTCCTTTGGGGTGTTAAGCCATTATTACGGCCGCGAAGCAGGTCTTGAGCTGCGTGAGGATATCGACACTGTTCTTGAAGAAGGCATGGTGATTTCCATGGAGCCTATGCTGACAATCCCCGAGGGAATGGCAGGCGCGGGGGGCTATCGCGAACATGATATTTTGATAATCACCAAGGATGGGGCCGAGGATATTACGGGCTATCCATACGGCCCTGCCGAAAACGTGGTGGGGTAATTTATCGGAAGGGGCGGTCAGGTGGCCGCCCCGTTCCGTTAAAGTTTCTGCTCCAACCTTGCCCCCTGCATAGCATAAGCTGACATCAGGCTTGCGGAACGAACGGGGAATCGAGATTGCGATCATGACCACCCCGCAGGATCAAGCCCAGTTCAAAAGCGCCCTTGGTGATGGCAGCCAATGGGGCATTCGGTTGGACTGGATTGAACAACCCTCGCCCGATGGTTTGGCCCAAGCTTATCTTTTGGCGGAGGATTTCTTGGCAGGTGCGCCTTCGGCCATGATTTTGGGTGATAACCTTTTCTTTGGTCACGGATTGCCTGAATTGATGAAAGAGGCCGATCATGGCAAAGCAGGTGGCACTGTCTTTGGCTATCATGTGTCAGACCCTCAGCGATATGGCGTGGTCGGGTTTGATGCCGAGGGCCGTGTGCGCGAAATCATTGAAAAGCCAGAAGTGCCGCCTTCAAATTATGCGGTGACAGGCCTCTATTTTCTGGATGGCACGGCGCCTGCGCGCGCCAAATCAGTGACCCCATCGGCGCGGGGAGAGTTGGAGATCACCTCGCTTTTGCAAAGCTATCTTGACGATGGGCAGTTGGATGTTTGCCAAATGGGGCGCGGGTATGCGTGGCTTGACACAGGCACTCATGCCAGTCTGCTCGATGCTTCGGAATTCGTCTATACATTGCAAAAACGTCAAGGTTTGCAGACAGGCAGCCCCGATGAGATCGCCTATCACAAAGGTTGGATTTTGGCGGCCGAATTTGCCGCGCGGGCTCAGTTGTTTGGCAAGAATGAATATGGGCAATATTTGCAGGCACTCATTAAAGGGGGTTGACCTTCCAGTAACTGGAACCCTTATCTGAAGGGGGAGATACTCCAACTGAATGATAAGTGACCCTTTAGAATGCTAGACCACCAAGCGCAGCGCGTGATCCCTTTGACTGTTGAGAACCTCTCTTGTGGGGGCTGTGCTGCGCGGGCAGAAAAGGCGCTTGCGGCCTTGCCGCATATTCGTTCTGCTCAGGTCAATTTGACCACCAAAACCGCCCAAGTGACAGCCACGCCAGAGTTTGATCTGTCGGCGATGGATGCAGCGATGCGCAAGGCGGGGTATCCCGTTGCGCTTGACCCTGCGCAGACCAATCACTGGCGTTTTGCCGTGGAAAATCTCAGTTGCGGGGGCTGCACCTCCCGCGCTGAAAAAGCCTTAAATGCCCATCCCGCCGTGATCAAAGCCGAAGTCAATCTAGCCATGAAAGAGGCCTATGTCACCGCGACCCCCGATTTGGCCCTTTCCGATTTAACCGATATGATGCGCCAAGCAGGCTATCCAATCCTGCCTGAGCCATCCGCGGCAGAGGTGCAGCCCGAGAGCGGCGCAGAGGATGAAGGGCACCTGCTGAAGCGACAGTTGATCTTGGCGGCGCTCCTAACCCTGCCTGTCTTTATCATGGAGATGGGCGGGCATCTTGTCCCCGCATTTCATCACTGGCAGGATGCGACCTTTGGGGAATTTACAACCCGTCTGGTGCAATTCGCCCTGACCACCTTGGTCTTATTTGGCCCAGGTGCGGTGTTTTTCCGCCTAGGGGTGCCTGCATTGCTGCGCGGCGCGCCAGAGATGAATTCCTTGGTTGCGTTGGGGGCCACGGCGGCGTGGGCCTTTTCCACTGCGGTCACATTTGCACCAGACTTAATCCCAGAAGCCAGCCGTTTCATCTATTTCGAGGCCGCGGCGGTCATCGTCACCTTGATCCTCTTGGGACGTTTTTTGGAATTTCGCGCGCGCGGTCAGGCGGGCGCAGCTATTCGCAGCCTCATGGAACTGCGCCCTGACACCGCCACCCTCTTGCAAGATGGGGCCGAGCGGCAGGTGACAGCGTCTGAACTGCGGATCGGGGATCTGATCCGCGTCAAACCAGGTGAGAAAATTGCCACCGATGGCATCGTGACTGAGGGCGAGGCCTTGGTTGAAGAAAGCATGATCACCGGCGAGCCTGTTCCAGTGACGAAATCTGTGGGTGATAGTGTTGTGGGCGGCACGATGAACCGCGCGGGCAGCGCCATTTACCGCGTGACTGCAACAGGTGGGCAAACGGTTCTCGCGCAGATCGTGGATATGGTCACAAAGGCGCAGATGACGCGCCTGCCCATCCAATCTTTGATCAATCGCGTTGCGGCGGTTTTTGTGCCTGTCGTGATCGCTGTGGCGTTTGTAACCACGGCGCTTTGGTGGGTCTTTGGCCCATCCCCCGTGCAGGCTATGGTGATTGGCGTGTCTGTTCTCATTATTGCCTGCCCCTGCGCCATGGGTCTGGCGACACCTGTGTCTGTTATGGCAGGAACGGGGCGCGCTGCAGAATTGGGGGTGCATTTCCGCGAGGGGCGCGCACTGCAAGATTTGCGGCAAGCCGACATTGTGGCCTTTGACAAAACAGGTACCCTTAGCACGGGCGCGCCTGCGCTTGTGGCGTGTTACAACGCGCAGAACGAAGATCGCCTGATTGCCTTGGCTGCAAGTGTTGAGCGCGGATCAGAACATCCCTTCGCCCAAGCAATTGTGGCCGAGGCCGAGGCGCGTGGGCTGACCATCGCGGTGATGCAAGGGTTCCAGAACAGCATCGGTGGTGGCGTCCGCGCGATTGTCGAGGGCGCGGAGATCGCCCTAGGCACAGAGGCCTATTTGGCAGAGTTGGGTGTCAGTGTTCCAGACATTCCCCCTCAGGGCGCAAGCCTGATCCACTTGGCACAGGATGGTGCCTATGCCGGCAGTTTGGCCTTTCGTGACCCTGCTAAGAAAGATGCCCGCGACACGATTGATGCGTTGAAAAACATGGGTCTGAAGATCGCGCTTCTTTCAGGCGATGCGACGCCCGCGGTTGATGCGCTTGCCGCAGAATTGGACATCATAGAAGCCCATGCTCGCCTCAAGCCCGAAGATAAATTGGCACTTGTGGCGGCGTGGCAAAAGGCGGGGCAGCGCGTTGTTTTTGTCGGTGATGGGATCAATGACGCCCCTGTTTTGGCGCAAGCAGATGTGGGCATCGCGCTTGGCAGTGGCACCGATATCGCGATGCAGGCGGCAGATGTGGCTCTGGTGTCTGGCGCGCCATGGGGTGTTGTGGATGCCATGACCCTGTCGCGGGCCACTTTGCGCAATATTTGGCAGAATCTGTTTTGGGCTTTTGGCTATAATGTGGCGTTGATCCCTGTCGCAGCAGGGGCATTGGCCCTGATCGGAGGGCCGCTTTTGAACCCGATGTTGGCGGCGGGCGCGATGGCGGCAAGCTCGGTCTTTGTGGTGATGAATGCGCTACGCCTGCGTCATGTGGGGGGGCATTGATGAATATCTCGCAAACGGCCATGGCCACGGGGCTGCCCGCCAAAACCATCCGCTATTACGAGGAAATTGGTTTAATTGCCCCGGCGCGCGGCGAAAACGGATACCGCAGTTTTTCGCAACAAGATGTGCATAAGCTGGGCTTTCTTGGGCGCGCTCGTGAATTGGGGTTTTCCATCGAGGAATGCCGCGCGCTTTTGGCCCTGTACGAGGATCGCGGGCGCGCAAGCGCCGATGTGAAAGAGATCGCGCAACAACATTTGCAGGATATTGATGCGAAAATGGCTAAATTGGCCGCGATGCGGGCGACCTTGGCCGATCTTGTGTCGCGTTGTTCGGGGGATCACCGCCCCGATTGTCCGATCTTGGAGGATCTCGCGATTGAGCCAAGCGGGCGGGTGGATTGAAAAACTGCGCGGGCGCTTCGATTTTGAGGTTGACGCTTGCCCCCGCTTGTCCTACTTCCGCGATGCTTCTGGCGGAGTAGCTCAGTTGGTTAGAGCAGCGGAATCATAATCCGCGTGTCGGGGGTTCAAGTCCCTCCTCCGCTACCAATTCTCTTCACATAAACCCGAACATTTCTGCTGAACACAGCCTGTGTCGGTTATGTGTCTCACTCCTTATACATAGAACGCCATTGGTGAATTGTCACTCATAGGAGTGACAAATGAGTGACAAGCCAGAATAGCCAAGCGGGTTGCATGGTCATAATTGGCGGTTTTGGTGGCTGAAAGCCTCGTTTTAAAAAGATCGAAAAAAGTTGTTTGATAGGGACGACCGCTCCTGAGGGTGCATGAGATTGTGTGTTTGTGACGCCTTGTCACTTCACATGATGCAACCAAAGGAGACAATCATGAGACAACTTTTAACGGAAAGAGAAGCGGCTGAGTTTCTTGATCTTCAGCCTGCAACACTGCGTCACTGGCGCGTTCAGGAGCGCGGACCGCTCTATTACCGTATTGGCGGTGCTATTCGCTATCACCGGACAGATTTAGAAGATTTCTTACGCGATTGTCGCGGAGGGGAGGGGCTGGGCCTTTAAGCCCAGCCCTCAGCGGGCCATGACAGATCATACGTTACGCATCCTGACCCGTGATGAGGTAAAAAAGCGCAAGCCGCCAAGCTACCTCATTTCGCGCATTATTCCCGAAGGTGGCTTTGTTAGCCTGGTGGCGCAACCGTCTAACAAAAAGACATTCGTTGCCCTGAATATGGCTTGCTGCGTTAGCTCAGGCACACCTTTTCACGGCAAGCCAGTGAGACAAGGGAATGTGGTTTATATCATGGCAGAAGGTCAGTCCGGCATCGAGAAACGGCTTTGTGCTTGGGAGGCGCATAACAGCGTTGAAATTGATCCAAGCACTTTTGGCTTTATTCTAGAGCCGTTGCACCTCAACCAAACTGATGCCGTCGAAAGGCTTGTGGCCGCGCTTGATGCATATGTGGCAAGGGTCGGCCAGGTTGACTTGATTGTTGTAGATACACTGAACAGATCGCTGGATGGTGACGAGAACGCAGCTAGGGACATGTCTGATTTTGTTAAAGGCATAACGGCAATTATCGCTCGATTTAATGCAGCGGTTCTGGTGCTTCATCACCCGGCAAAGACAGGCACCGGTGGAGCCAGAGGGCATAGTTCTTTGAATGGCGCGGTCGATCTTGGTCTTGAAATTAAAAACGGCCAGAACATGAAGTTCAAATTGCACTGCGACGCCAAGCCACCAAAGGATGACGAGCCTGCGCACCCTATTGCTCTGGAAGCTGTGGTTGTAGACCTTAGTGATAAAATGGGATTTGACGACGAGGGGCACCCAATTACGTCACTAGCTCTTGAGCTTGTTGACATTGGATTGCTTGATCTTGTCAAAACTGCGCCAGTCTTAACTTTACGTCAGCAACTAGAAGAAACCTTACCCACCATCATAATTGGCTCTGTGATGAGCACGTCGGAAATCGTCGAACAGGTTCTTGATGTGGGTATTAAAGTATCACCAAAAACCGTGAACCGCTGTTTACGTAATCTTGTTAACCAAGGCGTCTTAATAAGGCCCGAAAAGGGCAAATATCAGTGTGTTGAGCCTCAAATTGACTTTGAGCCAGTGGAATAGACCATGATGGGACAAGCTCATGGGACAGCTTGTCCTTTTGTCCCAACGGACATGTCCCGAGGTATGATAGGACATGGGACAATCTCCCCGCCCCCCTTAAGGGGGCGGGGATGTTCTTTGTCCTTACCCAGAAAACTGGCTCAGAAAAATAAATAGATGAGTCACTTCAGGTATTTAGACCACGCGCAGAGGCCTTCTGGTCCCCTGCGCGGAACTTATGCCACTAGTGTTTTCAGGAGGTCGGATTTAGTGTTGTCTTCAATCCCAAGACTTGCTTCAAGTCGTTCGCACTCTGCCATGATGCCATCTAATTTTTCTACAATCCGCTTCATTTCTTTCAGTGGAGGTATAGGGATGAGCACTGCATTGAGAATCTTCAGGTTGATGTTTTTCTGGGCAGTCGCAGGTGCGTATTCAGCGAGGTTTGCTTTTGCAGTTCGCAAGAAATATTCAAAGAATCTCGCGTTATCAAATAGCTCATTTGGAATGAAACCTACAACACTGTCCGGAAAACAAGCATCGAAGGAAAGTATTCCAGTATCTGCAATATTTGCCGCTATTGTTATGCAGAGTGTGCCCTCTGGCCATAATCGACTTTGGTCTAAGCCTTTGTCGTTATACTTGTCGCTGAAGGTTGTGATCTTACCTTCCGATCTAGCAACATCACCCGTTTGAACAAAAGGATATGTTCCATTTGAATACAGCGTTGGGTCATTTCGCGGTCGGTGTTTAGACTTACCTCTTCCAAACTCCCCTAAACTTGAAAAATGAGCCCATGACCAGCCATCAGGTAAATCAAAAGGCTTGTCAGCGGGTGTTATTTCATCGCTGATCGTTTTGCCCATGTCATGTGCTATCTTTTTCAAAGTTACATGGGCTGGTTCGTCATCAGCTAATTGCTTGCAGAGCTTTCCGCGCATCGCAAGTTCCAGCATGGTCTGCTTATATTTCTCAATTTGGGTCTTTGTAGATAGTTGCAATTGTGTTGAGTAATTTAATACTTCGTTCTGAATTTGCCCCCCAGAAACTAGCTTAGAATTAGTTGAGCTGGTGAATTGAGATTTCAATTTCAGTTCTGTATCTCTGGCATCTTCCAACTCATCGCAAAGGGCCATGAGCTCATCGACCTTGGCCACGATGCGCTTTTGCTCTTCGAGAGGTGGCAGCGGAAATGGGCAGGCAGAGAAGTAAGCAGACGGAACGCGTTTTTGACCTGCGGTACCTGTCATCAATGGTATGCCGTTTCCAATAAAAAAACCTGATTTGAGGAATGCAAGGACGTAGCGTGGTTCGACCAGATAGGGGCGCACTACCAATAGCTCGGTCGTGCCCGCCCCAATTCCATTTTCCAAGTTTGTGAAAATCGCCGATTTGCCATTTTCAAAACACGGTGTGATTTTTGCCAAACCGACATCCCCTTCACAAAATCTTGTGAAACCAGTCTTGATTTTGGCCCATGGTTTAGCCTCGGACAGGTGAGAATGACCGTACTCAGCAAAGATAGATGCCATTTCCACAAAAGACGCGGTCTTATGATCATCAGCTTCTATTTTTGGATTGACGTGTCCAATCTCGGTCAGGGTAGTCCATTTCCAACTGTCAGGTATTTCATATTTCAGGTGATTGAACGCTTCTGTGTCGACGCGTCGCGCTCGTCCAGCAGCCGATGGATTTTTTGATTTAACGATTAGAATTCGCTTGAGCAATTCTGGAGCAGGTTCATCGAGTTTGTTCTGACTGACCAACTTGCCTTGTATTGCGACACTCAACACGTATCTGCGAATGGTCTCAAGACAGCCAGCCTCTGCCTTCACTTTCTCAAAAATCTCTTCAAATTGCTCTGGGGTCATCGTGCCAAAGCCTCAGACAGAATGGATTTGAGCTTGTCCTGCAAGGCAGCGGTTTCGGCTTCTGCTTCATGCAATTTGGCCAGCAGGGTTTCCGGGTCTTCCAGCTCAGCTTCAACGGTGTTCGGGTTTTTAATGTCGAGGTTGAAGTCACGCTCTTTCACGTCATTGATACTGACTTTCCAGGCCAGTTCGTTTTCTATGCGGCCTTCACGTTTTTCACCGCCCCACCAGTCTATACAATCCTGGAAATAGGCAAAGCGGATGGGCTTGGTCATGGAATAGGCTTTTTGCCCTGCCACCACTTGGTGTTCATAAAACCAGATGTCTTTGGTCGGCTCACCTTTTTCAAAGAAGAGCAAATTGGTGCCGATAGAGGCATAAGGCTTAAAGACAGAGTTCGGTAAGCGCACGATGGTGTGTAGATTACACTCTTCCAGCAAATGCTCTTTCAGCGCGTTTTTAATGCCATCACCAAACATGGTGCCGTCAGGCAAAACCACTGCCGCACGACCATCTTTTTTCAAAAGCCTAATAATGAGTGCCAGAAATAGATCAGCTGTTTCTTTGGTGCGGAAATTTGATGGAAAGTTGTTTTCAATTCCATCTTCTTCTTTGCCGCCAAAGGGTGGATTGGTCAGAACAATGTCAACGCGGTCTTTTTGCTCCCAGCTGATGTAAGGCCGCGCCAATGTGTTGTCATGGCGCACAAAGCTGGGGTCTTCTACACCATGCAGCAACATGTTTGTTGTGCAGAGCATATGGGGGAGAGGCTTTTTCTCTACCGCGCGCAGGCCGGATTGCATTTCTGCTTCCTGCTCTGGCCGTTTGACATAATGGTCACGCATATGGCGCATCGCACAAGTTAGAAAGCCACCCGTGCCGCATGCCGGATCAAACAGACTTTCACCCGGTTTTGGGTCAATGCGATCCACCATAAACTGCGTGACAGCACGCGGTGTGTAATATTCCCCCGCGTTTCCTGCATTCTGCAGATCATTCAAAATCTGTTCATAAACCTCGCCAAAATGACTGCGCTGGCTGAGGTCATTGAAATCAATCTCGCTGACTTTGTTGATAACCTGGCGTATGAGTTGACCCGACTTCATGTAATTCAGCGCATCTTCAAAAACGCTGCGAACAACACGGCGGCGCGGGGCGTTCGTGCCTTCGATGGGCAATTCCTTAAGCTCTGGAAACAGCTCATCATTTATGAAATTCAGTAAAGTTTCGCCGGTGATGCCTTCGGGGTCAGCAGCCCAGTTACGCCACTGAAATTCAGCTGGGACAGGGGATATATAATCACTTCGCAGCAGCTCTAATTCTTGGTCTTGGTCATCCAGAATTTTGAGAAAGAACATCCAGCATAACTGGCCAATGCGCTGGGCATCGCCGTCAACACCGGCATCTTTACGCATAATATTCTGAATGGTTTTGATTGAGTTGCTGACCGACATATTTACATTGCTTCTTTATAAAGTTCTGCCTGCAATTCCTGCACAGCCTTTTCAAATTCATCTTTTCCGCCAAACGCTTTCACAAGCTGGAGCGGCGTTCCCAGCTCACTAAATGGTGCAATACGCAATACATTGGCGTCATCAAGATTCATGACGCCTTCATCCGCATATTTGGCCAGCAGCGCGTCCAATACGGCTTTGGCTTGCTCACCATATTTTGTAAAGACATCGCGCTTCTTGACGTTCTCAGCGCGTTCGCGGCGAGTGAGAGGCTTTTTGTCAAAAGCCACATGGCAAACAAGGTCAAACGGGTCTAGTTCCTTGCCTATTTCGCTGGCTATTAACTCAAGAGGTAAGCCTTCAACTTCAAGTTCTTCTAGCAAAGCAGCCTTCCGCTTTGATGCTTCCCAGCGACGGATGAAATCATCCAGGCTGGCAAAATGCTTCGTTAGTGCGCGCTTGGTAAAGTCCCGTAAAGACTCCGTGACAAGCTTTCCATCTGCGTCGAGATATTGCACACGCTCGGTGACGATAGTCGCGCTTACGCCATCGACATACACCTTTTTGATTTTCCCGCCGCCAGGCGGTGGATCAGTGATTGTGCCTCCGCCGCCATCATCGCCCCCTGGCTCCGATGGATCATCTGGGTCGTCTTCGCCGCCGGTGGGTGGCTCTGGTGGGTCTATCGGGTCATCTGGCCCTGGTTCATATATTTGAACAGGATCACCATCAAAGTCAGGGTCAGCAAAATGGCTGGTTGCACCTCTAAAATCGATCAATGTGAAATACAGTTTGTTGGTATCTTCATGAACACGAGTGCCACGGCCAACGATTTGCTTGAACTCAGTCATCGAATTCACTTCACGGTCAAGGACGATCAAACGGCATGTCTGAGCATCTACGCCGGTTGAGAGCAGCCGCGATGTCGTTACCAGAACCGGGTATTTGGATTCAGGGTCAATGAAATTATCGAGTTGTTCTTGGCCTTCTTTATCATTGCCCGTTATGCGCATCACATAGCGTGAATTCTCGGCTACCAGTTTCGGGTTTTCATTGATAAGAGCCTGTCGCATGCGGCCTGCATGCTCTTGGTCGACACAAAAAATAATCGACTTCTGATAAGGGTCACCGCTCTCACGCAAGAAGTCAGAAATTTTCTTGGCGACGAGCTTAGTGCGCTCATCCAAGACAAGCTTGCGGTCAAAGTCTTTAGTGTTGTATTCGCGATCTTCGACTTCTTCTCCATCTCTATCTAGCTGCCCTGCCTCTGGCCTATAACCTTCGACATCGCGGTCAATATGAACCTTCACAACTTTATAAGGGGCTAGGAAGCCGTCTTCGATACCCTGCTTGAGTGAGTAAGTGTATACCGGCTCACCGAAGTAATCGATGTTTGAGATATATTTAGTTTCTTTAGGCGTTGCTGTAAGGCCGATTTGGGTTGCCGAGGAGAAGTGCTCTAGGATTTCACGCCATGCGGAGTCTTCCGCGGCACTTCCGCGATGGCATTCGTCAATCACAATCAAATCAAAGAAGTCAGGCGAGAATTCTTTGAACAGCTTCTTCTTTTCCTCTGGCCCTGTGATGGCTTGATAGAGTCCCAGATAAATCTCATAGGCGGTATCAATACGTCTCTTTTTCCCGATGGCCGTCGTGATCTCTTCGGTGCTACCGTCATCGCGTTCAATAACTTTTGAGCGGGTTGAGAGTTTGGCCATAGCTCCGCCAAAAGGGCGGAAGTCATTTACCATGGTTTGGTCTACAAGCACGTTCCGGTCAGCCAGAAACAGAATGCGTTTTTTCTTCCCCGCTTTCCATAAACGCCAAATGATTTGGAAGGCTGTGTAGGTCTTGCCCGTGCCAGTAGCCATAACGAGCAACAGTCGATCCTGGCCTTTTGCTATTGCCTCCATGACGCGATTGATTGCCGTCATTTGATAGTAGCGTGGTTCCTTACCGCTACCGTCGTCATAGTAATCTTGGAGGAACGTTGGCTCTTCAGCCGTTGTCAGTCCTTTCCACGCACGATAGCGCGACCACAGTTCTTCAGGGGATGGGAATTCATCTAATCCGAGATTCAATTCCGGTGTCGAGGTGCTTCCGGAAAGGTCGTGGAAAACGAAGCCATCACCATTTGACGAAAAAGCAAAAGGCACATCCAAAGACTCTGCATAGCCTATGGCTTGCTGGATACCGTCCCCTACGGCGTGGTTGTTGTCTTTAGCTTCCACAATGGCGATGGGAATTTTACTTTTGTAGTAGAGGACATAATCAGCGCGTTTCGCTTTGCCTCTTGAAACAAGCTTACCGCGAACTGTTATGCGGCCTTTGGTAATGGTGACCTCTTCTCGAATTTGTGACATTGCATCCCAACCGGCTTCGACCAGCGCGGGGCTGATGAATTTGGTGCAGATATCACGTTCGCTGAGAGATTTTTTGTCCATTTATTCGTCAAGCTCAACGTATGTTCGGTTGTATATGTCTTGGAGCAACTCACCATTAAACCGCCAGTGTGGGGTTGGCTGCACTGAATAGCTTAATCCCAGTAAATCTCGTGTCGCTCGGGTGAGTGACATTTCAGTGCCACGGAAAATTACTTTCTTTGGCCCAGAGACTTCGACGGTATCTTCTGTATTTGTGGATTGAAGAATAGAGCCTGGCGGAATAGACATTTCGTCAAAATTTAGATTGGGGCGGCGTGATATTAGCCTCTTCGCCGCGTCTCGAGATTGTTTGTCTATCGTCTCGTTCTCAGCATTAATTTGTGGCGTCACATCTTCAGTCCCAAGTTGATCAAGCAGAACTGAAGCTTGCACAGCATCAATTTCGAAAAATTCTCTCTGGCTATTAACGCGGCTTGGTCCAAAAGCTGTGTGGAGAGCAGACTCTATAGCGGCTTCGTCTTCTACCTTTACAGCCTTCACGCATTCGAATGGGACAGGCACACCAGTGGAATAAAGCTCGCTCATACGAACTTTGGGATCGTCTCTGGTTGTTTTTCCAATTTTTACCAATCCTGGCATTGCAGGGTTGGTAAGCAGATAGACTATTCCGGCCAAGGATCGCCTCACATTTCCAAATTTTGCTCTGCAATAGAGACAGGAAGGGGAGGTAACGAAACCTAAAGATACATAAGCCGGTGAGGTGCCCCGCCCCCTATCAAAACACAGAGCCGAATTTCGTCAGCACAGTGTTTCACTCAAACGATTACTTAAAGGCTACACCAATCAATATTTATAAACAATCTTAGACAGTTAGTTAGGGTAAAAAATTGAATTTTTAGGCAGTCCCTATCTCAGTTTTTTAGCTATTTGGATTGCATCCAGGTGGGTATATCGAAAGAGCATTCGGGGGTCTTTATGCCCTGATATCGCAGCGACCTCAGCGATTGAAAGACCTTTTTCGAAGAATCGGCTGATAGCTTCATGCCGTAAATCATGAAATCTCAAATCTGTAATGCCGGCGCGAGCTCGAAGTCGGTCCCAAGCAAGACGAAAGGCATTATCATTAATTGGAAAGGGGAGGACAGTCCCCCTTTCTCTTTGCTCGGACAGCACACACAAAGCCTTTGAGGACAGCGGCACGTTCCTTGATGAGCCATTTTTGGTATGTGCCAATGAAGCAATTTGATTGTCGAAGCAAATGCTCTCCCACTTGAGGCTCAGTATTTCGCCACGTCTCATGCCGGTCTCAATGGCAAACACGACCACAGGCCAGACATTTTGATTTGTCGTTCGTTTGGATGCTGCTTTTAATCTATCGAATTCAAACTGTTTTAAGCGTCTCTCTCTGGGTTTGGGTGACGGTGGCAGCTTTATCCGCTCTGCTGGATTGTTCTCAAGCAACAAGCCCCATTCACCGATCGCGACTTTTATACAATGACGAATGATTACCAAGTCATACTGGCTTGCCCTTACGCCGTCTTTGAGTCGCCGGTCTCGAAAGTTTGCCAGTAGTTGCGAGCTCAATTGGCTTATCTGAGTGGTGCTAATTGGGTCAGATAGTAATCGGTTGATCCGCCTATGCTCTGCTGCTTGTCCTCGTTTTTGGGGAGTGACAGTGTCACGATATTTTATGAGCAGTTCTTTTAAATCCACACCATCTGGCAACAATTTGCCAAAGCTCCCATTGGCTAATCTAAGTTCTTGTTCTCTTGACCATTGTTGAGCGAGTAGTTTGCTCGGAAATGTTTTGGCCAGGGTTCCAATTGACTTGTGTCTGACAATCGCTTGCCACTTTGCATTTCTTTTCCTGAAAGTTGCCACTTAAGCCTCCTTAAGTGACACAGAAGTGACAACAGAATTGTTATAGGTTCAAAAAGTGAAGAAAGTCAGTTAGCTCAGTTGGTTAGAGCAGCGGAATCATAATCCGCGTGTCGGGGGTTCAAGTCCTTCCTCCGCTACCAAGCCATTCCACATTCAGCACTGTGATTGACGCAGCAGCGGCGCTCGTGCGCCGCCACGTTCATCTTAGCCCAATTCCGCCAAACGCGCGAAGGCGGTTTTAATCTTGGCTTCTTCTTCCTCACGGGCCGCAAGGTTTTCGCGGGCCTCCGCGACCACATCTTCGGGGGCGCTTGCCACGAATTTGGGGTTGTTCACGCGGCCCCTCAGCCCGCCGATTTCCTTGGCCAACTTATCCAGCAGCTTTTGCAAGCGCGCCTTTTCCTCGGCCACATCAATCAGATCAGCCACGGGCAGGCCGAATGTGCCGCCCTCAACCGCAACTGTGACCGCCCCTTTGGGCATCGCCGTTACATGGGTCAGCTCCGAGATGCGGGCAAGCCGTTCGATCATCGCTGCGTTATTGTCCCACGCGGCCTGACCGCGCACATCGAGATCAAGTTGCAGCAATTGCACCTTAAGCCCTACGGGGACGTGCATTTGCGCGCGCACGGAGCGAATTTCTTCGATCAGCGAAATCACCCAAGTCATTTCGCGTGCGGCCTCGGCATCGACCAGGTCCGCGCCATAGTCGGGCCAATCTGTATGCACCAGCATCTTGGGACGATCTGCAATCTCGCCCCATAGGTCTTCGGTGATGAAGGGCATTGTGGGGTGCAAAAGGATCAGACATTGGTCGATCACCCATGCCATGGTCGCGCGGGTTTCGGCGATGACAGCCGCGTCATCAGAGGCAAAAAGCGGCTTGGCGAATTCGACATACCAATCGCATACTTTGCCCCAGACAAAGGCATAAAGCCCGTTTGCCGCATCGTTGAACCGATATTGCGACAGCGCCTCGTCATGGGCCGAACGCGCCTGCGAGGTTTCGCCGATGATCCATTTGTTCACAGTTTGGCTGACCGATTTTGGATCAAACCCTGCAACAGGTTTGCAATCGTTCATTTCCGCAAACCGCGCGGCGTTCCACAGTTTCGTGCCGAAATTGCGATAGCCTGCGATGCGGTCTTTCGACAGTTTCAGATCGCGCCCCATCGCGGCCATGGAGGTCAGCGTAAAGCGCAGCGCATCCGCGCCAAACTCGTCAATCAATTCGAGGGGATCAAGCACGTTGCCGATGGATTTCGACATCTTGCGCCCCTTTTCATCGCGCACCAGCGCGTGGACGTAAACGTCACGGAAGGGAATGTCATCGACCACGGCCAATTGCATCATCATCATCCGCGCAACCCAGAAGAAGATGATGTCAAAGCCCGACACAAGCGTTGAGGTCGGGAAATAGCGTTCCAATTCTGGTGTCTTTTCAGGCCAGCCAAGCGTGCCAATGGGCCAAAGGCCAGAGGAGAACCAAGTGTCGAGAACATCGGGGTCGCGGGTCAGGGATTTGCCGCCTGCCATCGCCTGCGCTTCCGCCTCTGTTGGCGCGCAATACATTCCGCCTTCGTCATCATACCACACAGGGATCTGATGCCCCCACCAGAGTTGCCGCGAGATCGTCCATGGCTCGATATTCTCAAGCCAGTGGAAATAAACCTTGCGGTGTTGTTCGGGCATGATCCGCGTGCGGCCCGTGCGAACGGCCTCTAGCGCAGGTTCCACGATCTTGGCGGTGTCGACAAACCATTGGTCGGTCAGCATCGGCTCGATCACGACCTTTGAGCGATCCCCGAAGGGCTGCGTGATGGTCTTTTCTTCGACCAAAGGCACCAAGGCATCCGCGCCCTCTGCATCCGCTTTCAGCGCGGTTTTGCCAAGGCGGGGATCATCGGCGCGCGTCATCACGGCCAGACCTTCGGCGGTGATTTCGGCCACAACCGCATCACGGGTGGCGTAACGCTCCATCCCGCGCAGATGGTCGGGAACAAGGTTCAGCGCGTCCACTTCGGCCTCGGTCAGGGTCTTGTCCCCATTGGCCACTTCCTGCGCAATCTTCGCGGCCTCGGCATAGGCTGCGCCATCGGCGCGCAGATGCGCGCGCGTGTCCATCAGGCGATAGCAGGGGATATTGCCACGCTTGGCCACGGCGTAATCGTTGAAATCATGCGCGCCCGTGATCTTAACCGCGCCCGAGCCAAAATTCGGGTCGGGATATTCATCGGTGATGATCGGGATCAGGCGGCGATGTTCCTTTGGCCCGACAGGAATTTCGCAGAGCATGCCCACGATGGGCTTGTAGCGTTCGTCATCGGGATGCACCGCCACCGCGCCATCGCCAAGCATGGTTTCGGGCCGTGTGGTGGCAATCGAGATATAATCGCGCGTCTCGCGCAAGGTGACGTTTCCGTCCTCATCCTTCTCGACATATTCATAGGTGGCCCCACCCGCGAGCGGATATTTGAAATGCCACATATGGCCTGTCTGGTCGATATTCTCAACCTCAAGATCGGAAATCGCAGTCTCGAAATGCGGATCCCAGTTCACCAACCGCTTGCCGCGATAGATGAAGCCTTTGTTATACATATCGACAAAGACCTTGATCACCGCATCGTGGAAATTGCCCTCTTCGCCTGCGGGCGCATTGGGTGCGCCTGACATGGTGAAAGCCTCGCGTGACCAGTCGCAGGAGGCGCCAAGGCGCTTGAGCTGTTCGATGATCGTGCCGCCAGATTTCTTTTTCCACGCCCAAACATGAGAGAGGAATTCCTCGCGGCTCATATCGCGGCGCGATTTGCCCTCCTTGGCCAATTCGCGCTCGACCACCATTTGCGTGGCGATGCCCGCGTGATCGGTGCCAGGCTGCCACAGCGTGTCAAAGCCGCGCATTCGATGCCACCGCACAAGCACATCTTGAAGCGTGTTGTTGAACGCATGGCCTACATGCAGCACGCCCGTCACATTGGGGGGCGGGATCATGATGCTAAATGCCTCAGAGCCTGCTTTGGCATTGGCCCCTGCCTTAAAGCATTCCCCTGCTTCCCATTTCGCGGAAATCCGCGCTTCGGCTGATTTTGCGTCGAATGTCTTTTCCATTTGATCTGCCTTCGGGCTGCATCGGCGTGTGGGTTCTAAGTGCCTCCCTTACCCAATGGGGCGGGTGAGGCCAAGGGGCAAGGGGGCGCTTCTCCACGGGAAATGATGAGAAAGCGGCGGGCGAGACTGGACAGATCGATCTGGCCCGCTACTGTGCGACATAAGCGAAGGCGCGTTTCGCAGGTCAGCGCCATGCCAGTAGGAGGGATCATGAAAAAGTTTGGATCAAGCCAATCGGTGAAACGCCTTGAAGATGCTCGTCTTTTGACGGGGCAGGGGCGCTATATTGATGATATTGCGCCAAAGGATGCCTTGGTGGGGTTCGTGCTGCGCAGTCCTGTTGCACATGGCACTATCACCACTCTTGATCTCGATGCCGCGCGTGCCGCGGATGGGGTGCATATGATCATCACGGGCGCTGATATCGAGGCGGCGGGGTATCTGAATGCGATGCGCTATGTCACCGTGAAAAACGGCGATGGCAGCGATGCGGCTGCCCCGCGCCGCCCCGTCCTGACCACCTCGCGGGTGCGGTTCGTGGGCGAGGCCGTGGCCTTTATCGTGGCAGATAGCCTTGCGCAGGCGCGCGATGCGGCTGAACTGATCGAATTGGATATTGATGACCTGCCCGTGAAATTAGATCTTTCTGCAGGCGGCGCGGCGCTGCATGACGAAGCGCCTGATAACGTGGCCTATAATTGGGAACATGGCGATGAGGCGGCTGTCAAAACTGCGATGGCACAGGCTAAACATCGTGTCAGTCTGCGCATTGAAGACAACCGGATCATCGTTAATTCAATCGAGCCGCGTGGGTGCTTCGCGGAACCGCAGGGTGAGCGTATTCATCTGGGCGTAAATGGTCAGGGGGTCTGGGGCACAAAGGGCGATCTATCCAAATTCTTTGGCATTGATCCTTCGCACGTCCGTGTGACCACGCCCGATGTCGGCGGCGGGTTCGGGATGAAGACCATGGGCTATCCCGAATATTTCCTAACCGCGATGGCCGCCCGCCATCTGGGCCGCCCTGTGCGGTGGATGTCCGACCGCACCGAGGCCATGTTGGCCGATAACGCGGGCCGCGATTTGGTCACAGTGAGCGAGCTTGGCTTTGACGAGAATTATCGCCTCGTGGCCTATCATTTGGACAGTTGGTCAAACCTTGGGGCCTATGTCTCGCAATATGGGCAGCTGATCCAATCAAACCTATTCGCCCGCGTTTTGACCGGCACCTATGACATTCAAAATGTGTTTTTCCGCAACCGTGCGGTATTTACCAACACTGCGCAGGTCGATGCCTATCGCGGGGCGGGACGCCCTGAGGCGATTTTCTGCCTTGAGCGCAGCATGGATCACGCTGCCCGCGTCTTGGGGGTGGATCCCGCCGAATTGCGCAGGCGCAATTTCATTTGCCCCGATCAGATGCCCTATCGCACCGCAACGGGGGAGTTATACGATGTGGGCGAGTTTGGGGCGCTTTTGGATCGTGCTTTGGAAAAAGCGGATCTGTCGGGATTTGACTCACGCCGTGCGGCCAGCGCCGCGAAGGGCAAACTGCGCGGCGCGGGAATTTGTTACTATATCGAGTCAATCCTAGGCGACCCCGATGAGCGGGCCAAGATCGAACTCACCGATGCCGGCGCGCGCGTTTATGTCGGGACGCAATCAAACGGGCAGGGCCACGAAACGGTCTATCCGCAGCTTGTCCATGATCAAACGGGCCTTCCGCTTGAGGCGATTGAGATCGTGCAGGGTGATAGTGATTTGATCGAAATGGGTGGCGGCACGGGTGGATCGCGCTCGGTCACTGTGCAGGGCATGGCGCTACGCGCCGCAGGTGATAGCCTCATCGGTGGCTTGCGCGATTTCATGGCGGATCATCTCGATGCGGATGATGTCAATTTCGATGCCGATGAAGGTGTCTTCCGTGCGCCTGGCTCAAATGTGGTGGTTACGCTCCTAGAGGCTGCAGAGGCCGCGCGCGGTGCGGGCCGTGCTGATCTGTGTGTGGTGCAGGAATATGTCAAACTGCCCGGGCGTTCCTATCCCAATGGGTGCCATATTGCTGAGGTCGAGATTGACCCCGAAACGGGTGTGATGGCCGTGGATCGCTACACTGTGGTAGATGATTTCGGAAATATGATGAACCCAATGCTGGCCGAGGGCCAAGTGCATGGTGGCGTTGCGCAGGGGATTGGTCAGGCGGTTTGCGAGCGCGTGGTTTACGACGCAGATGGTCAGCTGTTGACAGCAACCTTCATGGATTACGCGATGCCGCGCGCCGATAATATGCCCTTTATTGGCTTCTCCATCCGTCCTGTTCCTTCAACCGCGAACCCATTGGGGATGAAGGGCTGTGGCGAGGCAGGCACAGTGGGTGCGTTGGCGGCAGTTTCCAATGCGGTCAATGATGCGCTTGCGGATATGGGCGCCAAGGTTGAGATGCCCTTCACCCCCGCCCGCCTGTGGGAGGCCATCGAAGCCACCCGCGCGATTGCGGCAGAATAGGGTTATGTCCCGCGCGGTTTGGCCCGCAGGGTTGGGTCAGCCGCGCGTGGATCTTCGGGCCAAGGGTGGCGGGGATATTGCGCGCGCATATCCTTGCGCACATCCGCATAAGAGCCTTCCCAAAATTGCGGCAGATCTTGCGTCACCTGAATAGGGCGCTGCGCAGGAGAGAGCAGCGTGAATTTAATGGGCAAGCGATCTGGCCCTATGCGCGGATGCTCGGTCAAGCCAAAGACCTCTTGAATGCGCAGTGCAATGGCGGGTTGGGCATCGCCGTAGTCAATCGCGACTTGCCGCCCCAAGGGGGTTGTCCAATGCGCAGGTGCAAGGCGATCAAGCTCGGCCAAGGCCTCATATCCCACCAACAGCTTCAGCCCCTCGCTTGGGTCGAACCGCCCCAGATCATCTGCGGTGCGCGCCGTGCCGAGGAAGGGCAAAGCCCAATCTTCAAGCTGTGCCAAAAGCGCCTCATCGCTGACATCGGTCAAGCCCGCGAAGGCAATACGCGCCCGCAGAAATGTTGCGCCGCGTGTCCACCCTAACGCGTTTAGGCCAAGGTCGCGAATACCCGCGCAGAGGGCTTTTGCAACATCCGCGGGGTTTGGCTTGGGGTCATGCCTCTCGTCTAGGATGAGTGCGCCAAAGCGTTCTTGCAGCTTGGTTTCAACGCGCCGCAGGCGCGGGTTCCAGTCGCAAATCTTCTGCCATGCAATTTGATCGCCATAGATGTCGCGCAACTCGGCTTCGGTCAGGGCAAGCGCGCCCCTGATCCGGGCTTCGCGCGGGTTGCCATCAAGGTCACTGGCAACAATCAAGCGCGCGCCTGCCAATTCATCGCCTGCGTCAAAGATGGCACCTTTTCCACCTGAAAGAATATATCGCGGGGCGTCCCCCTTGCGGCGCATCCCGATGCGGTCGGGATAGGCCAAAGCCAGATATTGCGCGTCACTTAACCCGCGACCTTTGGCCAAGGGTTTGAGGCGCGCCATTTCCTGACGGATACGCGCAAGGGCAGGGGATTTTCCTGCAGGGCCATCCAAAAGGCGCAGACGGAGCTTCAGATCACTTTGCGAAGTTTGCCCCTGCAGGGGGTCACGCTCGCCCAAAAGGGCCGCAATTCGGGCGGCGCGCGCATCCCCAGACAACAGCATATGCGCGAGACGCGGGTGCAAGGGCATTGCAGCCATCGCGCGCCCGTGAGCCGTGATCCGCCCTTCGGCGTCCAAACCCCCAAGCCCCTGCAACAAGGCCCGCGCCTCGGCCAGAGCGTCCAGAGGGGGCTGTGTGAGAAAAGCCAAGCCATCCGCGCTACCCCAAAGGGCCAATTCCAATGCCAAGCCTGTCAAATTGGCGGCCTCGATTTCGGCGGGGGGGAAAGCGGGTAGCGCGCCTTCGCTGCCCTTTGTCCAATTTCGATAACAAATGCCTGCCGAGACACGACCCGCGCGGCCACGGCGTTGATCCGCCTCGGCGCGGCTGACGGGTTCGGTTACAAGCCGTGTCATGCCTGAGGCGGGGTCAAACCGCGCGCGCCTTGCGCAGCCACTGTCGATGACCACGGATATATCCGCAATGGTCAGTGAGGTTTCTGCGATGGATGTGGCAAGCACCAATTTTCGCGAACCATCTGCCTCGGGGGTAATGGCCGCGCGTTGCGCGGCTAAGGGCATTGCCCCATAAAGTTGATGCAGGCGAATATCGCGGGGTAAATCAAGCAGGGCTGCGGTGCGCGCAATCTCGCCTTGACCCGGCAAAAAGGCCAAGATGCCCCCCTCCGTTTTGTGTAGGGCCTGCAGGATCAGATCGGCCATCGCGCGCTCAAGCCGCGTCTCCTTGGGTAGGGGGGCGGGCAGATGATGGGTCACCACCTCAAAGGCTTGGCCCGCTGACGTGACAAGGGGCGCGTCATCAAGGAGTGCCGCCACGGGGGCCGCATCCAATGTGGCCGACATGACCAAGATCTTTAGATCTGGCCTAAGCGCGCCGCGTAATTCCCAACTCAAGGCAAGACCAAGATCAGCATTGAGCGACCGCTCGTGGAATTCATCAAAGATGATCGCGCCAATTTCAGGCAGGTCAGGCGCGTCTTGGATCATGCGGGTGAGAATGCCTTCGGTCACAACCTCAATCCGCGTGGAAGGGCCTGTTTTGCTGTCGCCGCGCATGCGGTAGCCGATGGCCTGCCCCACCCCCTCGCCCAAGGTTTGCGCCATGCGTTCGGCAGCGGCACGCGCGGCCAAACGGCGTGGTTCAAGCATGAGGATACGACCCTGCACCGCCCCCGCCTCAAGCAGGGCAAGGGGCACACGGGTGGTTTTGCCCGCGCCGGGCGGGGCCTGCAAAACAGCGCGGCCTGCGTGCGCAAGGGCGGCGATCAGCTCGGGCAGGATATCATCAATCGGCAGGCGCATGGGGCGGCAAAAGTCTTTCGGGGTGGACGTAGCTTGGCCGAACAGGCAGAAAAGCGCTTGTAAGGTCAAGGAGTAATCAGCCCTGATGACGGCAGAATTGGATATTCTCGATCTCAAGGATCGGATTTTGGCGGGTGAACGCCGTGCGCTCGCCCGTGCCGTGACCTTGGTCGAAAGCAGCCGCGCCGATCATCGTGCGCAGGCGGCCGCACTTTTGGACGCGCTGCGCGGCCATGGGCGTGAGGCGCTGCGCATCGGCCTCTCAGGCACGCCCGGTGTAGGGAAATCCACCTTTATCGAGGCATTTGGGATGATGCTGACCGATGCAGGGCTGCGCGTGGCGGTTTTGGCGGTTGATCCCAGTTCTGCGCGCTCAGGCGGGTCAATTTTGGGCGATAAGACACGGATGGAGCAGCTCTCGCGCGTGCCCTCTGCCTTTATCCGCCCCTCACCCAGTCAGGCAAGCCTCGGCGGCGTGGCGCGCCGTACCCGCGCGGCGGTGTCGCTGTGCGAGGCGGCGGGGTTTGATGTGGTCTTGATCGAGACAGTGGGTGTGGGCCAATCCGAAACGATGGTGGCCGAGATGTGCGATCTTTTCGTGCTGCTTTTGGCGCCCGCGGGCGGGGATGAATTGCAAGGGGTCAAGCGCGGGATCATGGAAATCGCTGATCTGATCTTGGTGAACAAGGCCGATGGTGATTTGCGCGCCACCGCCACCCGCACAGTGGCCGATTACGCAGGCGCGCTGCGGCTGTTGCGCAAACGCCCGCAAGACCCCGAAGGGTTCCCCAAGGCACTGGCCGTTTCTGCCGTGGAAGGGGCAGGGATTGAGACCGCATGGGCCGAGATGCAGAATTTGGCGCAGTGGCGAAGGGAGGCGGGCATCTGGGAAGAAACCCGCGCCACGCAAGCGGCCCATTGGTTCGAGACAGAATTGCGTGAGGGGTTATTGGCGCGATTGCGCGAGGATATAACTATCCGCGCCGCCATCGAGACCCGCGCGCGTGATGTGGCAGATGGCAAAATCAGCCCCGATGCGGCGGCGGCGGAGATTTTGGGAAAAATGACCCCTTAGCCCGTTTTCCGTATGAGCGCGACTTTGGCGATCAACAAAAGCCAAGGCAGGCCGTGCATTACTGATCCAAGAAACTCCGCAGCTTTCTGCTCCGCGAGGGGTGCTTCAGCTTCCGTAGGGCCTTGGCCTCGATCTGCCTGATCCGCTCGCGCGTTACGGAAAACTGCTGCCCCACTTCTTCTAGCGTGTGATCCGTGTTCATTCCGATGCCAAAGCGCATCCGCAGCACGCGTTCTTCACGCGGCGTGAGCGAGGCCAGAACGCGGGTCGTGGTTTCCTTCAGGTTTTCCTGAATGGCGCTGTCCAAGGGTAGAACGGCGTTCTTGTCTTCGATGAAATCGCCAAGCTGGCTGTCTTCTTCATCGCCAATCGGGGTTTCCAAGGAAATAGGTTCCTTGGCGATTTTCATAACCTTGCGCACTTTCTCAAGCGGCATTTGCAGCTTTTCGGCCAACTCCTCGGGCGTGGGTTCGCGGCCGATTTCGTGCAACATCTGACGGCCTGTGCGCACCAGTTTGTTGATCGTTTCAATCATATGCACAGGGATACGGATCGTGCGGGCCTGATCCGCAATCGAACGCGTGATCGCCTGCCTGATCCACCATGTCGCATAGGTCGAGAATTTATAGCCGCGGCGATATTCAAATTTATCCACCGCCTTCATCAGGCCGATATTGCCCTCTTGGATCAAATCCAAGAATTGCAGGCCGCGGTTGGTATATTTCTTGGCGATGGAGATCACGAGGCGCAAATTCGCCTCGACCATTTCTTTCTTCGCCTGACGCGCTTCTTTCTCGCCCTTTTGAACTTGGTTCACGATGCGGCGGAATTCGCTGATATCAAGGCCGACATATTGGCCAACTTGGGCCATATCGACGCGCAAGTCTTCGACCTTATCGCGGGAGCGTTCCATCAGGGCTTGCCACCCACGGCCAGGTTTTTCGGCCATGCGATCCACCCATGTGGGGTCAAGTTCATAGCCGCGATAGGCCTCGATGAATTCATGGCGATTGATGCGGGCCTGATCCGCCAGTTTCACCATGGCGCTGTCGATCGACATGATGCGGCGGTTGATGCCGTAAAGCTGGTCAATCAGCGCCTCGATACGGTTGTTGTGCAGGTGCAGTTCATTCACCAATTCCACAATCTCGCCGCGCAGTTTTTGATAGGTGGCCTCATCGCCCGAATCAAAGCTCGAATCTTCATTCAGCGTGGCCGAGATACGCTTGTCCTGCATTTCGGCCAGATAGATGTAATCATTGGCGATACGATCTAGGGTTTCCAAAACGCGTGGCTTAAGCGTGGCCTCCATCGCGGCCAAGCTCATATTGGCTTGATCGTCCTCGTCCTCGTCATCATCGCGGGCGATTGGGTTCCCATCCGCGTCCAATTCTGGTTCGTCACTCTGGTTCGATGCAGCACTGCCGCTGTCGCGGTTGTCGCCATCCAAACCACCAACCACGGGCGCATCATCATCTTCTTCACCGATTGAGCGGCCAAATGTGGCGTCTAGGTCAATCACATCGCGCAGAAGAATATCTTCTTCTAGCAATTCGTCCCGCCAGATGGTGATCGCCTGAAAGGTCAGGGGGCTTTCACAAAGCCCTGCGATCATGGTGTTGCGGCCCGCTTCAATGCGCTTGGCAATCGCAATTTCACCTTCACGCGAGAGCAACTCAACGCTGCCCATTTCGCGCAGATACATCCGCACAGGGTCATCTGTGCGATCCAGTTTTTCGGTCTCGCTGCTGGCCAAGGCCACTTCGCGCGAAGTGGAGGTTTCCACCAACTCACCGCCAGAGGATTTGTTTTCCTCGTCTTCGACCTCATCATCTTCGATGATATTCACGCCCATCTCAGACAGCATCGACATGACATCTTCGATCTGTTCAGAGGAGACCTGTTCAGGCGGCAAGACAGCGTTCAATTGATCATAGGTGATAAAGCCACGCGCGCGGGCCTCGGCGATCATTTTTTTGACGGCAGCTTGGCTCATATCTAGACCGATTTCGGTCTCTTCGCCTTCGGGTTTGCCGTCATCGCTGTCTTTGGCCATCGGCGATTATCCTTTTCGTTCAAGCTCGGCCAAGGTCGGCTGACGCTTGCACCTGAAATCATTGTAGTGCGAACCAGTGATTCGCAAAGCGGATTAACGTTTTTTCTTCTCCCACACACGCTCCTCTATCAAGTGGCGCAGGCGGTTTGAATATGCAGATGTGTCTTCACTGGCATCCGCTTGATCGTTTCTTTTCGGCTTTGTGGCTTGTTGTAACGCCTTTAAGGCCTGAGTTAAACGCCATGACAGGTGCGGATCGTCTTCGGTGCGATCCAACCCCTCAAGGGCTTCGGCCATTTCATGGTCGATCCCATGCCACGCGGCCAGTTTCGCGAATTCCTCCGTGAGGCAGTCTCGTGCTTTGTCTTCGGCGCCCTGTGATAAAACGGGCGGTGTAATGCGGACATGGCCCATTGAGAGCAGATTTTCAAGAAGGGGAGATAACCCAAAAGCCTCTAATTCTTGGTTAAGGCTTTCTTTGTCACGGCATCGCGTCCCCAAAAGATGCGCGCTCAGGCGGCGATATTCCTCCAGCTCAGGGTGCAGTCGGTCAAGCTGCGGCTCAAAATGATCGAGCAAGGTGGGGTAAAGACACAACAACGCCAAGATGACCGACCAACGCAGATCTTTTTCGCTAATTGCCCCTGATGCGAGGGCCGAGGCACGGGTTTCCGCCAAAGGTTCGAGAGGGAGGTCAGGGCGCATAAACCCAGCCTTGCGGGGGCTGCGGGCTGTTTTAGGTGCTGCTGAACTCTGCCGTTTTTGGCGGAACAGCTGCCATTTTAGGTCTTTGAATGCTGTATCATAGTGGTGGCGTAAATCAGGATCTTGGATCTGTGCCGTGGCGCGGCGCAAAGATTTGTCCAATTCGGCGCGCCGTTCGGGGCTGTCAAAAACACGGCCTTCGGTTTCGCGTTGCCACAAGAGGTTGACCAAGGGCTGCGCCCCGTCAATCAGGGTTTGCATTGCGCCGCGCCCTTTGGCACGGATCAGATCATCAGGGTCTTGGCCCTCAGGAAGGATGCAAAATCGCAGGGATTTTTGCGCACCCAACAAGGGCAGGGCCAAATCGATCAGGCGCATTGCGGCGCGTAAGCCCGCCTTGTCCCCATCAAGGGCGATGATCGGCTCGGGCGAAATGCGCCACATGAGTTGTAATTGATCGGCGGTGATGGCGGTGCCAAGCGGGGCCACCGCCGCCTCAAACCCTGCACGCCATAGCGCGATGACATCCATATAGCCTTCTGCCACGATCAAAGGCTGGCCCTTGCCCGCGGCTTCGCGGGCGGGGCCGTGATTGAACAAGGCGCGCCCCTTATCGAACAGAGGTGTCTCGCGACTGTTGAGATATTTGGCGCGCGCGTTCGGATCCATCGCCCGCCCGCCAAAGCCGATGCAGCGCCCGCGCGGATCACGGATGGGAAACATGATCCGATCTCGAAACGCATCATAAGGCGCGCCACCGTCATCGGGTTTGCTGGCAATCCCTGCGGTGATGATATCCTCGGCAGCGATACCTTTGGCCTGCAATGCCTCAAAGGTCCCGCGCCGTGCTGATGGGGCAAAGCCGATTTCAAACCGTGCAAGCGTGGCTTCATCTAGGCCCCGCTTTTCAAGATAATCCCGCGCGTCACGGGCCGCAGAGGATTTCAACTGTAGCTTATAGAATTGCACCGCCGCCTCGGTGGCCTGTGCCAATTTCTCGCGCGCGTCTGATTTTTCCTGTGCGCGTGGATCTCGTTCTGGCATGGGCATCCCTGCCTCACGCGCAAGAATTTCAATCGCCTCTATGAAGCTGACATTTTCAGTATCTTTCACAAAGCTGATTGCATCGCCTTTGGCCTGACAGCCGAAACAATAATAAAACCCCTTGCGATTATCCACATGGAAGGATGCAGTTTTCTCTTGGTGAAAGGGGCAAGGGGCCCACATATCCCCCTTGGCCGCATTGGATTTGCGGTTGTCCCACATGACTTTGCGCCCGACCACCTGCGACAGCGAGATGCGGGTGCGCAATTCATCCAAAAATCCAGGCGGCAAACTCATGGGACGAGTATCTGCGCGAACGCGGGCGCTGTCCAGATGCCGCCGTGCGATCCTCTGTGGAGAACCCTGTGGGCAAACTCATAGCGCGGCTGATCTGCGCGCGGCCACCCCTTGCATTGCATGGGTCAGTTCGGTCAGGGCTGATTGTGCCATGGATCGCATCACAAATATCTCGATGTGATCTCCGTTATCGAATGTCACAAATAGCGCATCAATATGGCCCAATAAACTGCGCGCAGAACGCCGTGGCCCGAAGGCGGATGGGCGCAGGTCCAAAGGACAAAGCCGCGCCAGAACCTCGGCCAGATCAGGCCCCGTCAGAGTGAACCGCGCCAAAGCCCCGCTTTGATCTGCCAAAAGCGCGTAAGGTGCCAAGGGGGCAAGGGGGGCCGAAACCCCCAAAAGAAGCGCATGATCTAACCCGTTCCAAATCAGCCGCAGTGTGTCGTTTGTGACGACTTCACCTGGCGCAGGAAATTTTAAGCTCAAATCAGATTTCAGGATCGTGTTCACTGCATCAAGGCAGTTTGGATGGGGCAAGAGTGCCGTGATGCTTTGGGGGGCATCAATGCTGAGCTGCATCGCGCCATGAGAGATTTCACTGGGGCCCGTTACAACTGGGGCTAGGGAAAGATCAGTCACGCATCCGCCCTCCGTCAGGGTCAAAGAAGGCAGGCGGGCAAATCTCGCAAAGGGTTTCTTGCCCGCGCAGATGATCAACCATTTTCACCTGATCCCCATGTCGTGAGCGCCCATCCACAAAGAAGCCAAGTGCGATTGGATGGCCCAAGGTTGGCGAGAAACAGGCGGAAGATACGTAGCCTTTTGAGGTTTCCCGACTGGGTTTTGCATCGGCCTCGACCAAATGCCCGCCCGCGAGAATTTTTGATTGGCCATCAACAGGGCGCAACCCGATTAATGCGGGGCGCGCAGGGTCAAGCAGCCCTTCGCGCGCTGCCCCTGCACGGCCGATGAAATCACTTTTCTTCTTGGAAAATAGCACCGCCATGCCCAAGTCGCCTGCGGTCACGCGGCCATTTATTTCGGCATGGGTGATAAAGCCCTTTTCAAGGCGCAAGACGTTGAGGGCCTCGACCCCATAAGGCCCGCCCCCCATCGCTTCTGCGCGGGTCAAAAGCGCGTCATAAAGGCTTGCGCCATAGCCCACGGGAACCGCAATTTCATACCCTTCCTCGCCTGAGAAAGAGATGCGGAAAATGCGGGCAGGCACGCCCAAAACATCCCGCGCGACCCATCCCATAAAGGGCAATTCATCTCGGCGCAGTCCTTTGGTCAGACCCGCCAAGAGGTCGAACGCCTTTGGCCCTGCCACCGCGAATTGCGCCCAAGCCTCTGTAGTAGAGGTCAGGCTGAGTTTCCAAGTAGGGCAAAAGACCTGTGCCACAAATTCCAGATGCGCCATGACCTCGGCTGCGGCGGCGGTTGTCGTGGTGATCACATAGTCATAGGGGCCAACGCGCGCGCAGGTTCCGTCATCCATAACAAACCCATCTTCGCGCAGCATCAAACCATAGCGCACACGCCCCTCTGGCAGGGTCGACATCATATTGCTGTAGACAAAATCAAGGAACCGCGCGGCATCAGGGCCTGACACGGCGATTTTGCCCAAAGTGGAAACATCGACAACACCGACTGCATTGCGCACATAGCCCACCTCGCGGTTGCAGGATTGCAGCCATGTTGTCTCGCCATTTTGTGGGAAATAGGACGCACGATACCAAAGGCCCGTGGCCACCATTGGGGCATTGCGGGCAATACTTGCTGCATGGCTGGTGGTCAGGCGTTCGGGTGCAAACCCTTTGCCTTGCGCGCCTGCGCCAATCGCACCAAGAGACACGGGCACAAAGGGTGGGCGATAGGTTGTCGTGCCAGTCTCGGAAATTCCACGACCCGTGGCATCTGCCAAAACCGCAATCGCGGTCGTGTTTGAACTGCGCCCTTGATCGGGCGCCATTCCTTGGGTCGTGTAGCGCTTCATATGTTCGACCGATTGATACCCTTCTTGCGCGGCAAGGCGGATATCTTTGGTGGTTACATCATTGGCGAAATCAATCCATGCCCGCTTTTTGCCAGAAACCACCCAATGGGGCCTCGCTGTCTCGCGCGAAGCGGGGGCGATTGGGCAGGGCGTATGAGGGGCCGTCAGGCCCAATTCGGACAGGGCATTGATCGCCGCTGCAAACCCCGAGGTGAAACACTCGGCGGTGCTGAAATATCCTGCAGCACTGCCTGCGTAATGCAGGGCAGGCACCCCGCCCTCAGGGGCAAGAAAACAGGATTTCTCCGCGTTCCAAATTGCGCGGGCGCCCATATGGCAGGCAAGGTGAATATTGGGGTTCCATCCCCCAGACATTCCCAAAGCGCCGATGTCCATATCGGTGGTTTTTCCCGCGGCATCACGAATGGTTATGCCCGAGATACGCGTGCGGCCGCGTGTCGCCACGACCTCCGCACCACTATAAAGGGGATAATCGCCAAGCGCAGGTGCATCGCTGCGCGGATCGATGACGGCGGCAAGGGTTGCCCCCGCGGCCTGCAAGGCAAGCGCATCGCGATGTCCTTGATCCGTGCTGACAAACAGCGCGATTTTGCGCGCAGGCAAAACGCCGTAGCGGTCGAGATAGGATCGTATTGCGCCTGCCATCATAATGGCGGGGCGATCATTGTCTGAAAATGCAATGGGCCGTTCAACCGCGCCCGTGGCCAAAATCGCAGCGCGTGCAGTGATGCGCCAGAAACATTCGCGCGGCACAGTGCCACTCGGGGCGTGCTCAAGTCCCACGCGCTCGATAATGCCATAGGTGCCACCATCATAGGCCCCCGTGACTGTGCAACGCGGCATGATCCGCACATTGGGCATGGCAGAAAGCTTGGCCGATATATGCGCGAGCCAAGTTTGCGCAGGCATATCGTCAATCGCAGCATCCTCAAGCCAAAGCCTGCCGCCGAGTTCTGTGTTCTCGTCAACAAGGATCACACCCGCGCCCGCCTCAGCCGCGACAAGGGCGGCAGTCAGGCCCGAAGGGCCAGCGCCAATGACCAGAAGATCACAATGCCCAAAGGCCTTTTCAGATGGTTCTGCCTGCATTTCGCGGGACAAGCGGCCCAAACCCGCTGCGCGGCGGATCAGGGGTTCGTAAACCGCTTCCCAAAAGCGGCGCGGCCACATGAATGTTTTGTAGTAAAACCCCGCGCTTAAGAAGGGCGCGGCCAGATCATTCACGGCCAAAAGATCAAACCCAAGCGGCCCGAGATGGTTTTGACTGTGCGCAACAAGCCCCTCATAGAGGGATTGCATCGTGGCGCGTGTGTTCGGTATTGCGGCCCCATATGGCCCGCGTGACAGTTCAACCAAGCCGTTTGGATCATCCGAGCCTGCCGTCACGATCCCGCGAGGGCGGTGATATTTGAAACTGCGCCCGACCAATGCGACATCATTGGCCAGAAGGGCAGAGGCAAGGCTATCGCCTTCGAACCCCTGAAAGGTTTTGCCGTCAAAGGTAAAATTGAGCGGCTTGTCGCGATTGATCCGTCCTTTGCCCTCAACCCGCATGATCTTGCCCTCGATCGCGTAGCAACTGTGCCCCTAGGATGGCGTGGCTGACTGTGTTTCGGGTGACAGATATCCACGCCCCGCAGCCGTGTGCATGGCGCCAAATCTCAACGATTTGGCCAGGTTGATTGTCTCGCAAATGCAGATAGCTGTGCCACGCCGCCGCGCCCGCCTCAGCCGCAGGGCGATCTGCATAGGTGATATCGCCTTTGGGACGAAATTCGCGGCTGTCTCTTTCGCCGCAAATGGGGCAGGGGATACGCATAACCGTCTCGATCTCTAATGCAAATTATGTTGGCTGCCGCGGCCTTCTTCATCCATGAGGCCCCGCCCCGTCTCAAACCGGTCGAGGCGATAGCGCTCGGCGCTTTGATGCGGCTGGTCTGTGGCCATAAGATGCGCGAAGGCATAACCCGATCCTGGCACGGCCTTAAAGCCGCCATAACACCACCCACAATTCAAATAGAGGCCATCAATCGGGCTTTTGTCGATAATGGGGCTGCCATCCGAGGACATATCCATAATCCCGCCCCAAGAGCGCAGTATTTTGGCCTGTCCGATCATCGGCATGAGCGTCATGCCTGTTTCCACCACATGCTCTGCGGTGGGCAGGTTCCCGCGCGAGGCATAGGATGCGTAAAAATCAAGGTCACCGCCAAAGACCAGTCCGCCCTTGTCAGACTGGCTGATATAGAAATGCCCCATGCCATAAGTGATCACATGGTCAATTGCGGGCTTTAGCCCTTCGGTGACAAAGGCCTGCAACACATGGCTCTCAATGGGCAGGCGCAGGCCTGCCATTGCGGCCACCTGAGAACTGCGTCCCGCCACCACAACGCCAATCTTTCGTGCGCTAATGGCACCCCGCGTGGTTTGAACACCCGTGACGCGGCCCTGATGCACATCAATCCCTGTGACTTCGCAATTCTGGATGAGGTCTACACCGCGTTGATCCGCAGCGCGGGCATAGCCCCAAGCCACCGCATCATGCCGCGCTGTGCCGCCGCGTTTGTGGTAGAGCCCGCCAAAAATTGGGAAACGGGTTTGATCATAATCGAGATAGGGTATCATGCGCCGCAATTCATCGAGATCCAACAAGATCGCATCATCGCCTTGATTGATCATCGCATTCCCGCGCCGCGCAAAGGCATCACGTTGCCCGTCTGAATGGAACAGGTTGATGATGCCGCGCTGGCTGTGCATGACATTGTAATTCAGGTCTTGCTCTAGCCCTTCCCATAGTTTCAGGGAATGGCTGTAAAATTGAGAATTGCCTTCAAGTAGATAATTTGCGCGCACAATGGTGGTGTTGCGACCGATATTGCCACCGCCCAAATAGCCTTTCTCAAGCACGGCAATATTTGTGATGCCATGATTTTTGGCGAGGTAATAGGCAGTTGCCAGACCGTGGCCGCCACCGCCAATGATAATCATGTCATACTGCGCTTTTGGAGTAGGATCGCGCCACGCGCGCGTCCATGATTTTTGCCCTCGCAATCCTTCGCTGATCACACGAAGGCCTGAATAGCGCATCTGACCTCTCCCTCTGTCCCTAGGCTCACCCTAGGACAGCAGCGCAGAAGGGTTTCGTCAAGTTGCGACAAACTCAGGTATTTTGCCGACCATCTTGGATGAAACAATCAGGGGTTAATCGCGAGGGCGTAATGTTTTGCGCGGTCAAATATTGTGTGACGATGCTAGAAACTTCGGCCTCATCATTGGCGGTGCCTGCCGCAGAAAAACCGCACGATCAATCGCGCTTTGCAATTGCGCCCGTTGAGATTTGAACCGGATCACATCCACCGCCAAGCCACCGAGGCTGACCATGACCATCGTCGACAGCACCACAAAGATCGTGACCGATCCCTGCTCGTCCCGCCAGAATCGGTTCGCGCCCAAACCATGGCGGCAAAGCTGTGCCGTTTTCGGTTTTCCCTGCATCATCCTCAATCCATTGACCTGACCCACCGCAGATTTGGCGGAGACTTTCCCGTCATGTCCCCAAAGAGCGGCGAAAATGCGGCGATTACGGGAAGAGTTTACGAAGTTTTTTGCAATCTTCGTGGCAAGGCGTAGGGTTTGAAGTGTGACACAGATCACAAACCCTTTTTGAGTGTCATGCTTTGGCAAAGTTTGGGTGCGATGAGGGGGATATGTAAATTTAATCGCACCCACGCCGTTTTGTTCGCTGTCTATGGAAGGAACAGCTATGGCCAGCATCCCTGCAAATGAACCGAGTTTTCGTCAATCCGTTGAACTGATGTTCAACCGCGCGGCCGCGTTGATGGATCTCTCCCCCGGATTGGAGGAGAAAATTCGCGTCTGCAATTCCACCTATGTGGTGCGTTTTGGCGTTAAGCTACGCGGTGAAATTAAAACCTTTACGGGTTATCGCTCGGTGCATTCCGAGCATATGGAACCTGTAAAAGGTGGCATCCGCTATGCCCCCAATGTCAATCAAGATGAGGTTGAGGCCTTGGCGTCCCTGATGACGTTTAAATGTGCGCTTGTAGAGGCGCCATTTGGTGGCTCGAAGGGTGGTCTGTGCATTGACCCGCGCGAATGGGATGCAGATGAACTCGACCGCATCACCCGTCGCTTTGCCTATGAGTTGATCAAGCGTGATCTCATCAACCCCAGTCAAAACGTGCCCGCCCCAGATATGGGCACGGGCGAGCGTGAGATGGCGGTGATTGCAGATCAATATGCTCGCATGAACACAACCGACATTAATGCAAAGGCCTGCGTTACAGGAAAACCCATTCATGCGGGGGGTATTCAAGGCCGTATCGAGGCCACAGGGCGAGGCGTGCAATATGGCTTGCGGGAATTCTTTCGCCATCCAGAGGATGTCAAGGCGGCCAATCTATCGGGCGACCTTGAGGGCAAGCGTATCATTGTGCAGGGCTTGGGCAATGTGGGCTATCATGCGGCGCTGTTTCTGCGTGATGAAGATGGCGCAAAGATTACCCATGTGATCGAACGCGATGGCGCGGTTCATAATGATCAGGGGTTGGATATCGAAGCCCTGCGCGCACAGATCGTTGCCACGGGCGGTGTGCGTGATTTCAAAGGCGGCACCTTCATCGAGAATGGCGCCTCTGCGCTTGAGGCTGAGTGCGATATCCTGATCCCTGCAGCGCTTGAAGGGGTGATTAACCTGTCCAATGCCGCGCGGATCAAAGCACCTCTCATCATTGAGGCGGCCAATGGCCCGATCACCGCTGGCGCGGATGATGTGCTGCGCGAAAAGAGCGTGGTGATCATTCCTGATCTTTACGCCAATGCGGGTGGCGTGACCGTGTCCTATTTCGAGTGGGTGAAGAACCTGTCACATATCCGATTTGGTCGGATGCAGCGTCGCCAAGAAGAAAGCCGCCATGAATTGATCGTAAATGAGCTCGAGCGGCTGTCGCGCGACACGGGCATTGGTTGGACGCTGTCGCCCGATTTTAAACAAAAATATCTGCGCGGCGCAGGAGAGTTGGAATTGGTGCGCTCGGGCCTCGATGATACGATGCGCACCGCCTATCAGGCGATGCGCGAGGTCTGGCACGATCGCCACGATGTGCCTGATTTGCGGATGGCGGGATTTTTGGTGTCCATTGCCCGTGTGGCGGCAAGCTATCGCGCAAAAGGGTTATGACCTCTTTCGGGGGCGGGTTCGCGCTTTAGGATTTCGCCCCCAAATCCCGCTCCGCCAATATGATTTTGATCAAATCAGCTACGGCCTTGGCTTCGCCTGCGGATGTGACGCCGCCCACGGCCACAGATTTCCCCCAACGCCGCCAAAGACCAGGGGCATAAACGCGGCCCCCTTCCTCGGGTTTGTGCAAAAATACGATAAAGCCCCCCGCGGGCTTCATCGCGAAAAACCCGCGATCCACGCTATCGACATTGTCGATATGGAACAGCACGCGGCCATTCTCTTCGCGTAGGCATTCGCGGGTTAGGATCAATTTGTGCGATGAGGCCTCCCACAATTTATAGGTCATCCCCAATGACCCCACGCCAAACACAATCAACAGCAAGAGCCAGAAGAGATGTTGGGGCGGGTTTGTGGCCGCAATCATGATCAGAAGAAACCCGAGGCCACCCAAACAAAACACCGCAAAGCTGCGGCGGGCAATATTGGGGGCGATATAGCCGATAATCTCGTCTTGGGCGCGTTTCTTGGCCACGAGGCATTCCTTTCGCTGAAATCTGCTCCCCGCTCATACATGGAATATCGGCCCTCGCAAAGATGCACATCTTTTTGCGGATTTGTGCAGATTGTCATGGTGCGGGATGCGCCCTAGTTTCACTCACAACACGCCCCAAAGATCTTACGGGGCATGAGAAGGAGAAAGTTTATGTCGATCCGTCCTGTTGTCGAAGCGCGCAGCGCAAAGCCCACGTTGGAAGGGGCAGGGGTGCATTTGCACCGTGCCTTTGGCTTTCAAGATCCAACCGAACTTGATCCGTTCTTGTTGTTTGACGATTTTCGTAACGAAGACCCCGCCTATTTCCAGAAAGGGTTCCCTTGGCATCCCCATCGTGGGATTGAGACCATCACCTATGTGCTGGCAGGCACGGTTGAGCATTCAGACAGCCTTGGCAATACTGGCAAATTGGGGGCAGGTTCGGTGCAATGGATGACCGCAGGGCGGGGCATCTTGCACCAAGAAATGCCGCTCGGAAACGCCAAAGGGCAAATGCACGGGTTTCAGCTGTGGGGTAATCTGCCGTCATCTATGAAAATGACAGATCCGCGCTATCAAGATGTCGCCGCGCAAGAAATCCCAGAGGTGATTGATGACGATGGCACCCGTGTCAAAGTGATCGTTGGGGAGTTTTGGGGCAAGAAGGGCCCCGTTGATGGCATTGCCGCTGATCCCCAATATTTGGACATTTCAATCCCTGCGGGCGTGAAGAAAACCTTCCGCATCGACACCTATCGCCGCGCCTTTGCCTATGTCTTCGAAGGTCAAGCCGCATTCGCGGATGCAAGCCAACCCACAGGCGTGCTTTTGGAAAAAGAGGTCATGGGGCAAGAAGTGAACATTCGCGATATGTCGGGCGATCGCACCTTGATCCGATTTGGCACAGGCGATGAGATCACTGTCCAGGCGGGGCCTGAAGGTGTGCGGTTCCTTCTGATTTCGGGTGCACCGATTGAAGAACCTGTCGCGTGGCATGGGCCAATTGTGATGAACACCCAAGACGAAATCCGTCAAGCCATTGCGGATTTGCGCAATGGCACCTTTGTGGCGCCCGCGCATTAAGTCACCTTTCCAAGGGGCGGGGGATCCCCTAAAAAGCGGTCTATGTTGAACATTGTCGAACATGGCACGCCGCAGGATCGCCCGCCTCTTTTACTCGCGCATGGTCTTTATGGATCCGCGCGCAATTGGGGTGTGATTGCGAAACGGGTCGAACGGCATTGCCTCACCGTTGATATGCGCAATCATGGCGCAAGCCCATGGTATGACAGTCACAGCTACCCTGATCTGGCCAATGATCTGGCCCAAGTGATCGAGGCGCATGGCGTCTGTGCCGATGTGGTTGGCCATTCGATGGGAGGCAAGGCGGTGATGATGCTGGCTCTGACGCGGCCCGATTTGATCCGCCGCGCCGTGATCGCGGATATTGCCCCAGTGACCTATGGCCATTCGCAACAGCCGATGATTGATGCCATGCGCGCAATTGATCTCACTGCGGTTGCAACACGCGGGGATGCAGATCGTCAATTGCAGGCCCATGTGGACGATGCGGGGGTGCGCGCGTTTTTGCTGCAATCTCTGGATGTTAAGGCACCGGCGTGGCGGCTAAACTTAGATGTTCTCTCGCGCGAAATGGCGAAGATCACAGGCTGGCCTGAGGGGGATTTCACCCCTTTTGAGGGGGATATCTTGTTCCTGTCGGGCGGGCGTTCCGACTATGTCCGCCCCGAGCATCGCCCTGCCATTAAGGCGCTGTTCCCCAATGCGAAATTCGCAAAAATTCCGCAAGCGGGGCATTGGCTGCATGCTGACACCCCGCGGGAATTTGTGGAAAGCCTCAAGGTGTTCTTGGGCTAACCTGTGCGTTTCATACGCTGCATGATATTGGTCTTCCAGGCAAATTGATGCACCAACACCGCGCCCACATGCACCAAGACCAAAAGCATGAGAAGCGACTTGAGAACCTCATGCACCTCGGCGCTTGCCTCAATCTGACCGCCCCATGCCAGCATCCCCGTGATTGGCAAGGCCAGCATCAGCGCATAAAAGGCCCAATGGGCGAGATGCGACAGCCGCGCGAAAATCGCGGGCTCTTCTGCGGGGGCATCAGGCGCGCCGCGCCGCAGGCGCAGAACAAGCCGCCAGATCACCAAAAGCAGCACCAAAATCCCAGGAATGGCGTGGCTCGCCCATCCCAAGGATTGCGCGTAAACGCCTGTTTCAAGCGCCTGCTCATAGGCCTCTTCAATGCCTTCGTGGTAGACGAATTGATAAATGATGAGGGCGGCTATGCCCCAATGCAGCGCAATCTGCGTGCCGCTATAGCCCAGTGGTTTTGACATCTCTTTTCCGTTCCTATCAGGTTAATGCCTTAATACGCCCCGCTATGATCCACGCGGCGGGCAAGGCAATGACCGCACCACCCCCTGCGGCAATGGCAATCGGCTGCCACCCGTCAAGACCTGCGGCCAACACAGCTGTTACGCCGATCCCCGCCAAAGCTGTCGCGGCCAATGTAAATATGAGGAAAAACAAGCGCATGATATGATCCTTTTGGTTCGTTCTGCACGTTTCCTAGAAGGTATCATTACCGTAAAGATCTGCCGAGCCTTGATTTAGATCAGGTTTGACGCGCCCAAAAGCGCCGACCGCCTGCAGGCCCCTACTGCCCCCACAAAGCGGTCGGTTACTTTGACAAACTTAATACACCCCAGCACACCTGCGCAACTCGCTGGCCACGATTGACGCATGAGAGGAGGTGACACGACTTATGGGGGATGTGTCAAGAGCGCAGACGCGAGAGAGGCGGGCATACCTGCCTCCCCGCGCCCTCAGTCATCCATCTTCAACGCGTTGATAAAGGCGCTTTGCGGGATTTCGACCTTGCCGAATTGGCGCATCTTCTTCTTGCCCGCTTTCTGCTTATCCAAGAGTTTCCGCTTGCGGGTGGCATCCCCGCCATAACATTTTGCGGTCACGTCCTTGCGCAGCGCGGCCAAGGTTTCGCGTGCGATGATGCGCCCGCCAATCGCGGCTTGGATCGGGATTTTGAACATATGGCGGGGGATCAGCTCTTTGAGCTTTTCGCACATCATGCGGCCCCGCTGTTCAGCGCGGTCCCGATGCACCATGGTTGATAGGGCATCAACTGGCTCATCATTCACCAGAATTTGCATTTTGACCAAGTAATCCTGCTGATAGCCCGTCATCTGATAGTCAAAGCTGGCATAGCCTTTGGTGACCGATTTCAGGCGGTCGTAGAAGTCAAACACAACTTCGTTCAGCGGCAAATCATAGACCACCATCGCGCGGTTGCCCGCATAGGTGAGGTCAAGCTGCACCCCGCGGCGGTCTTGGCAGAGTTTCAGCACATCGCCCAAGAAATCATCAGGCACAAGGATCGTGGCCTTGATCCGCGGTTCTTCGATATGATCGACATAGGTCAGGTCGGGCATATCGGCGGGGTTGTGCAATTCCACCATCGACCCATCCCGCATATGCACATGATAAATCACCGAAGGTGCGGTGGTGATAAGGTCGATGTCATATTCACGTTCGAGACGGTCGCGGATGACCTCAAGGTGCAAAAGACCTAAGAACCCGCAGCGGAAGCCGAACCCAAGCGCGGCTGAGGTTTCCATCTCATAGGTAAAGCTTGCGTCATTGAGGGCCAATTTCTCAATTGCATCGCGCAGGTCTTCGAAATCATTGGCATCCACAGGGAAAAGGCCGCAGAACACCACAGGGATCGAGGGCTTGAACCCAGGAAGCGCTGCCGCACAGCCGCCTTTATCATGGGTAATGGTGTCGCCCACACGGGTGTCGCGCACCTGTTTGATGGAGGCGGTCAAAAATCCGATTTCGCCTGGCCCGAGCTCTGCAATATTTTCCATCTGGGGGCGGAACACGCCGAGGCGGTCAATTTGATACAGCCCGCCCGTTTTCATCATACGGACGCGGTCGCCCTTTTTGATCTTGCCATCCACCACGCGGATCAGAACTACCACGCCGAGATAAGGGTCATAATAGCTGTCGATCAGCATGGCCTTGAGCGGTGCATTCGCGTCACCTGTGGGTGCAGGCAGGCGGGTGACGATTGCCTCTAGAACGTCAGGGATGCCCAAACCCGTTTTCGCGGAAATCATGACCGCGTCCGAGGCATCAATCCCGATCACATCTTCGATCTGTTCGCAAACCCGTTCAGGTTCGGCGGCAGGCAGGTCAATCTTATTGAGAACGGGAACAATCTCATGATCTGCTTCAATCGCCTGATACACATTGGCCAAGGTCTGGGCTTCAACCCCTTGGCTGGCATCCACAACCAATAGCGACCCTTCCACCGCCCGCATCGAGCGGCTGACCTCATAGGCGAAATCGACATGGCCGGGCGTGTCGATCAGGTTCAGAACATAGGTCTGGCCGTCCTTTGCAGGGTATTCGATCCGCACAGTATTGGCCTTGATGGTGATCCCGCGCTCGCGCTCGATATCCATCGCGTCAAGCAATTGCTCTTTCATATCCCGCTCGGCCACTGTGCCTGTCAATTGAATCAGGCGATCCGCCAAGGTGGATTTGCCGTGGTCGATATGCGCCACGATGGAGAAGTTACGAATGCGAGAAAGCTCGGTCATGTTGGCCCTAGGCTATGCGTGCAGTGAGCGGTCAGATAGCGCAAGGCGGGCCAATAGGAAAGAGGGCTCAGATGATAAACCCGCGCAAGCACATGCCCTGCCTGCGCGGGTTTGCGGGATCAGTTGTTATGGCCTTCGCCCATCGACCCGTGGCCGCTCATGGAATGGCCTTCGGGCATGCGATCAAGATCAACGGGGATGGTCACTGTCAGCGGGCTTGCCGTTTCGAAGGTGAACGTCACTTCGATCTCAGCGCCATTTTCCATCGGTGCATTCAGCCCCATGAACATCACGTGCTTGCCGCCACGTTCTAGGAAGATGGTTTCGCCGGCTGCAATGGGAAACCCCTCTTGGACATGCACCATACGCATCACCCCATCCCCATCGGCGATATGAGTGTGTAGTTCAACTTTGGCAGCCGCATCTGACATCACGCCTGTGATGACGTCATCTTGGCCCGTGTCGTTGGTGATTTGCATAAAGGCCGCACCTGTGGGGGCCGAAGGGCCTGTGCTGCGGGCATAGGCATCGCTGACGACCATATCGGCCAACGCAAAAGAGGGCAACGCGCTGAGGGCTGCCGCGAGGAAAAACTGTTTTTTCATTTTGGATATCTCCATCCAGATCTGTGTTGAAATTCAAATAGGGTTGAACTCACAGAAGGATGGGGGCGCGCGGGCCTGTTTGTGGCGAGGGAGAGAGGCCCCAATTAGGGTAGGGGTTTCGCGTGTCTGGTCAAATTTATGATAGCTTGCATTCGCCTGCCAACCTGGGCTCAGGATCAGCGGGGCAGCATGGGCCAGATGGCAATCAAGGCAGGCGTGTTTATGCGCGACAGGCGCCCCGTCTTGATCCAGAAGTGGCAAGCCCTGCGCATCGGTAGCGATCCAGACCTGCTCGGCCCCGAGGCATAATGTGGTTAAGTCGCCCCAAACCATTTGACCGCGCGCCATGGCATGGGCACTGCTCGTTAGCACCATCAGCGCAATCAGCGCTGTCATCAGCCAATTGGAAGCCTTGCGTGTCATGGCACCAAACAAAAACCACAAAAAATAATGTCTGGCCCTGCGCGATGGTGTCGCGCTGCCGCATAAAACCAAACACCCCGCAACCAAGGGTCGGGGGCGTTTCTTGCAGCATCCTCACCCGCGAAGGTCAGGATCTCGATAAGCGGTGATTAGGCTTGCGCAGCTTGCGCTTTGGCAATCTCGCGCTTAATCTTCAAGGCGCGGGGCGACAAGACGTCATCCTTCGCGCGCAGAAGAACAGCATCCAAACCGCCGCGCGCATCAACGGTGCGCAAAGCAGAGTTGGAAATACGCAGTTTGAAGCTGCGATCAAGAATTTCAGAGCCCAAATTCACTTCCGTCAGGTTTGGCAGGAAGCGGCGCTTGGTTTTGTTGTTGGCATGGCTGACATTGTTGCCAGACATCGGCCCCTTGCCAGTCAATTCGCAGACGCGTGACATTGGATCATCCTCGTCATAAGAACGGTGTATAACTATAAGGGGGCGCGGAAGGCTCCACGCCCCTTAATCTCGAGAGGGGATACGGGCCTTCGCCGCAGGTGTCAAGCGATTCATCGGCAAGATTTCTGCATCCGTCCGAGATCTTGGAGAGCGCAGTTTTGTCGCAAAATGCAGTAGTTTGAACCTGCCTCTACCCAATCCCTATTGATTCCCCTAGACTAGCTGTGGATAACTAACATCAAGATGCAGAATATTGAGCAGGGATAAGGAACCACCATGCGTTGCCCCTTTTGCGGAAATGTTGACACCCAAGTCAAAGACAGCCGCCCCGCCGAAGACCATGTTGCCATCCGCCGCCGTAGGCTCTGCCCAGGCTGTGGGGGACGGTTCACCACTTATGAAAGGGTGCAACTGCGCGATTTGGTGGTCGTGAAAACCAATGGTAAGCGCGAAGATTTCGATCGCGATAAGCTTGAACGCTCCATTCGTATTTCTATGCAGAAGCGTCCGGTCGAGCCTGAGCGGATTGATCAAATGATCTCTGGCATTGTGCGGCGTTTGGAAAGCATCGGCGATACGGATATTCCATCGAAAACCATCGGTGAGATCGTGATGGAAAGCCTCGCGCGGATTGATACAGTCGCCTATGTGCGCTTTGCGAGCGTGTATAAGAATTTCCAAGCTGCGGATGATTTCGAAGATTTCGTTGCTGAATTGCGCCCGCCGATCCCCCCTGAGGGGTGAGCCGCAATGATCGCGGCATCGCAGGAAGAAGATTTACGCTTCATGCGGGCCGCGCTGACACTCGGACAGCGCGGGCAAGGTCGCACTTGGCCAAACCCTGCTGTTGGCTGTTTGATTGTTAAAGATGGCTTGGTCATCGGGCGGGGCGTGACTGCACCTTCGGGTCGGCCACATGCTGAAACGCAAGCCTTGGCACAAGCGGGGGAGGGCGCGCGGGGGGCGACTGCCTATGTTACGCTTGAGCCGTGCAATCATCACGGCCAAACCCCGCCTTGCAGCATGGCCTTGATCGAGGCAGGGGTGGCCCGTGTGGTCATCGCCCAAGATGATCCCGACCCACGCACCGCGGGGCAGGGCATCGCGCGGCTGCGTGACGCGGGTATATCTGTGACGACCGATATTGCCGCGCCCGAAGCTGCGCAGGCCCATGCAGGGTTTTTCATGCGTGTGACACGCGGCAGGCCCTTGGTGCATTTGAAACTGGCAACGACGCTTGATGGCCGCATCGCAACGGCCAGTGGTGAAAGCCGCTGGATCACGGGCCCTGAGGCGCGGCGTATGACCCATGTCATGCGTGGCTGCCATGATGCCGTGATGATCGGTGCCGCCACAGCGCGGGCCGATGACCCTGACCTCACCTTGCGCGATATTGGCAGCCCGCATCAGCCGTTGCGCGTAATCCTTTCGCGCAGGTTAGATTTGCCGCGTGGGGGGCGCTTGCAAGCCTCTATCGCGAAGGCGCCGCTTTGGCTTGTCCATGGCCAAGACGCCCCGCATGAGGCCTGTGCCTATTGGGGCGAGGCAGGGGCGCATTTGATCCCGCTTGCCCAGTCCCAAGGGGGGCATCTTGAGTTGAACGCCGCATTGCAGGCGTTGGGGGATGCAGGTCTGACCTCCGTTTTCTGCGAGGGCGGGGGGGCTTTGGCCGCAGGTCTATTATCGGCGGATTTGGTGGATCGTCTCAGTGTATTTTCCGCAGGCAGCCTGATTGGTGCCGAGGGGAAGCCCGCGCTTGGTGCTTTAGGGATTTCCGAACTTGCCGCTGCACCACGGTTCTCGCGCCTTATCCATCGTGCGGTTGGGGCGGATATTCTCAGCCAATGGTCGCGCGTCTAAAACGCCTTGAGCAGACGATTTAGGCGATCCATTGCCGCCAAAATGCCTGATCGCCGGGATTAAACCCGATGCGATGACATATTGCGCCCGCCGCGGTCAATTGCTGCGCAAGTTCCGAAAAAAGGGCCCGTGAGGCCCTTGAAGAAAAAGAAACTTGCGCTGCATCGTCACCTTTTACACGCCGAAGGGGAGGCGCGCGCAAAGCGCGCACTGGGGAATAGAGAGTGGCACCGCCCGTGCCGAGCCTTATTATTTTGAGGATGCTTGGGCACATCCCACGAAAATCATGCGCTTAGATGGTGGTTGCAGTAGGGCTAAATTGTGGCACAAATTTGGCGCAGCTTTTGGGGCACGCTCTTGCCCTAAGTCAGGGGCGGCGCTAGGCAGAGGGGCAAAGAGGGTCTCAAACGAAAGGCGGGCCGATGTTCACTGGCATCATCACAGATATCGGAACGGTCACGGCATTAGAGCCGCGCGGGGATTTGCGTGCGCGCATTTCTACACATTATGACACGACACGCATTGATATCGGGGCTTCGATTTCCTGTGACGGCGTTTGTTTGACGGTTGTGTCATTGGGTGAGGATTGGTTCGCGGTCGATATCTCGGCCGAGACCGTGTCGAAAACCACGATTTCGGACTGGGTCGAGGGGCATCACATCAACCTTGAGCGGGCCTTGCGCTTGGGTGATGAGATGGGGGGCCATATCGTTTCGGGCCATGTGGATGGCGTGGCTGAATTGATTGAAATGTATGACGAAGGCCAATCCACCCGTATGCGGTTTCGCGCACCACGCGATTCGGCCGGATTTATCGCGCCAAAGGGATCTGTCGCGCTGAATGGCACATCTTTGACCGTGAACGAAGTGGAAGGTGATGTGTTCGGCGTGAATGTGATCCCCCACACGAAATCGGTCACTACATGGGGGGCAATGGCGGTGGGCGCGCGCCTCAATATCGAGATTGATATGCTCGCGCGCTATGTCGCCCGATTACAGGATTGGAAAGCTTAACACCTCTCTGCGTTGACGCGCCGCGCGAAGCACCTTAGATGCGGCGCGACTTATGACAGATCATGCGCGCGCGAGATGCTGCGCCCCAAGGATTGATACAAGCCCGATGAGCACCCCGTCAGATGACACCCCCAGCCGAGAGACTGCCCTACAAAATGCGCGGCAGATGAAATCGGCAGCCCGTCTATACGCGGTGCAGGCCCTCTTCCAGATGGAGCATTCTGGGCAAAGCGTGGACGCCGTGCGCCGTGAATTCGAGGCGCATCGCTTTGGTGCGGTTCTGGATGGCGAAGAAATGGCTGAGGGCAATATCGACCTCTTCACCCAGCTTCTTGAGGATGCTGTGGCGCGTCAGGCCAAGATCGACCAAATGACCGATCGTGCCTTGGTTGCAAAATGGCCGATTGACCGCATTGATCCCACCTTGCGCGCTTTGTTTCGCGCGGCTGGGGCGGAATTGGTTGGGTCTGATACACCGCCCAAGGTCATCATCACGGAATTTGTAGATATTGCGCGGGCGTTCTTTCCCGAAGGGCGCGAACCAAAATTCGTGAACGCCGTGCTAGATCATATCGCCCGCGAAGCACGCCCCGAAGCCTTTTAACCGCCAAAGCCATGCGGCCGATCTGTCGCAGGAATCGCAGTTGCACTGGCGTTTCTTTGCGCTAACCTCTTTTTAGGGATTCCCAAATTATCCTGCAAAGGGAGGTGCGAGATGCCAGAACATATCCGTTTCATTCTACGCCACGCGGCCATTGGTGCCGTGATTGCCTTTGCCTTTGTTGCGATGCTGTTGGGTTTCAACCTTGCCAATCTGCGTCATCTGGTTCTGAACAGCGCCGATGGGGTTCTTGCCGTTGTGATGCTTTATATCTTTTGCACCATTACCTTCGGTTCGGCGCAAATCGGGTATCGCATTATGACCCTATCAGATGATGACAAAGGCGATCAGGGTCGCCGTGATCGGGCCTTTACCCCCGAGATGCAGCCAATTCCCGTTCGTCTCCGTGAGGATAAGCGCGGCTAAGTTTAAGGCTGAGGTGACGGAACCGCATCCACCGTAGAGGCGTAATTCCCGAGAGCCTGCATATACAGGTGGGTGCCAGGTAACGCGACCAGGGCCGTGACAGAGCCAGCTCCCTCGGAAATGATTAAGGCCACCGGAATGTTGCCACAGATACGAATGGCGCAGAACCGTCACCGCATCACTTAGGTCTTTCCGTGGCTTTCGACAAGTGGGGCAGGATCGACCTAAGTCTTGCTTTTGTTCCGTATTTGTTCCAATCATGTGGCTATGACTGCCTCTGATCCGCACCCGTCCGATTTAATGACCGCAGGCCAACGTCTTGCACGGGGGGTGTGTCGGCATTTTGCGCGGCTTGGTTTCACCACATTGGAGGAGTTTTGCCCCAAACGGGGCAAGCGCGTTGATGTCATAGCACTGGGGCCCAAAGGTGAAATTTGGATTATCGAGTGCAAATCAGGCGTGGCTGATTTCCGAAGTGACGGCAAATGGGATGGCTACCTCGAATGGTGTGATCGCTATTTCTGGGCGGTTGATGCCGATTTCCCGACCGAAATTCTGCCCGAGGATACTGGGCTGATCTTTGCGGATGTTTACGATGCCGAAGTGATCCGCATGGGGCCAGAGGTAAAACTGACCCCCGCGCGGCGCAAAAAGATCACGCATGATCTGGCGCAGACTGCCGCGCGGCGCTTGGCGCGGATGCGCGACCCGATGGGGCGTTATTGATTATTTGCGCGATTTGCGTGCGGCTTCGGCGGCAAGGCGCAATTCTTCGGCGATCTCATCTGCCTCGTCAGGATCGAAATCAAGCGGAAGGTCGACACCTTCGGACTCGACATAGATGCGCACCATCCCAAGGCTTGTTGGCCCGATCTGTAGATTCGCGGCGATATCGCTTTCGCTATTGATACTCATCTCTTCCTCTCCAGATGACAAAAGGCACGGATGCATTAGCCCTTGCGGCAAAGGCCCTAATCCTTTGCGCCATGAATGACAATATCCGCGTCATCCACCCCTTGCAATCGCGGCGCGAGGGGGCTATTTCCGCCGACAGTGCCGCCTTAGCTCAGTTGGTTAGAGCGCTGGATTGTGGATCCAGAGGTCCCCCGTTCAAGCCGGGGAGGCGGTACCATCTCTCTCTCCCAGTCTGTCGTTACTGCGCGGTTGTGATTTCCAGCCGTCCGATTTCGGCCATGGTGGTCGCGTCAAACACAATGATCTGCGCGCCTTGATCGACCACCGCAATCCACCCATCGCCAAAGGTCACGGCCGTTGCTGTGATCCCTTCAGGCAGGGTAAGGTCGGTTGGAAGGGCGATTTCATTTAGCGCAGGCTTTGGGAAACGGGTGACAAAAACCGAAACCACCGTTATCAGGCCCAAGATCATCACAAGGGTCAAAACCCAAACCATACGCTGCAGCCAGACCAGATGGGATGGCAGCGCGGCAGATTGGGGATCGTCACCTGAGGAAGGCGTGTTCATGGCGGAACTCCGCATCATTAGTTTCGAGATTGGGCCAGAGCCTGCACCTCGTCTTGATAAGGCACTTGGCCGCGATGTGCCAGAAGAAGCCGCGCTCAGCCGATCCCGCCTTGCCCGGTTGATTGCGGCAGGGGATGTTGCGATCAATGGCGCAACAATCACAGATGCCCGCGCGCGTGTTGTTGAGGGCGATCAGGTCACCATTCGTGTGGCCGAGGCGTCAGAGGTGGAAACCCGTCCTCAGGATATCCCGCTTGATATTTGCTACGAGGATGACGATCTGATTGTGGTGAATAAGCCCGCAGGTTTGGTTGTCCACCCCGCACCAGGCAGTCCTGATCACACGCTTGTGAATGCGCTGCTGCATCATTTTGGCGGCAATTTATCTGGGGTGGGCGGCGAAAAGCGGCCAGGCATCGTGCATCGCATCGATAAGGACACATCGGGCCTTCTGGTCATTGCGAAATCAGATCGTGCGCATCATGGGCTGGCCGACCAATTCGCCGCCCATGGTGCCGAGCGGCATTACATCGCGCTATGTCATGGCAGCCCTGACCCCGCTGATCCCCGCCTGCGCGGTGTGCGTGGCACAAGTTTTGAGGATGGTAATATCCTGAAAATCACCACCCAATTGGCGCGCCATAAAACTGACCGTCAACGTCAAGCGGTTCTGTTCCAAGGGGGGCGTCACGCTGTGACGCGGGTCAAACCCTTGCAAAGCTATCACGATGCCTTGGCCTTGATTGAATGCAGGCTAGAAACGGGTCGCACGCATCAAATTCGCGTGCATCTTTCGCATGCAGGTCATGCGCTTGTGGGGGACCCCGTCTATGGCGGGCGGCGTAGGGTTTCGGAAAAGCTGTTTGGGCCCGAGCTTGCCGGTGCCGTGAACCAATTTCCGCGTCAGGCCCTGCACGCTGCCTCGCTTGGTTTCGCGCACCCTGCCAGTGGCGAATGGATGCGATTTGAGGCGGATTTGCCCGAGGATATGGCAACCCTCGTCACCCGCCTTGAGGCAACCTTAGCTTAGCGCGCCAAGGCCAAGCCATTTGCGCGGGGGTCGGTCGCGGCCTCAACCAGGCCGTCCAAATGGGTGACAACCGCGCCCGCATGACCAACCAAATCGCTGTAATCGGGTAAGATTTCTGTCTCATGCCCCATATCGGAAAGGGCCGTGATCCAGTCAGGATCAAACCGTGCCTCGAGTTTCAGAGAGGTCGTTGCATCGCCCCATGTGCGCCCCAACAGCCATCGTGGCGCTGTAACCGCCTGTTGCAATTCCTGACCCAAATAGGCATAGCGCGCAAAAATCGCTGCTTGGGTTTGTGGCTGTCCTTCGCCGCCCATCGTGCCATAGGCCATGACGCGCCCGTCTTCGAACACGGCCATTGCGGGGTTGAGGGTATGAAATGGCACTTTGCGCGGCGCGATTTGGTTCACGCCATCGCCCATGCCAAAGCCTGCACCACGGTTTTGGAAAAACACGCCCGTGTCGGGGCAGGTCAGGCCTGACCCAAATTCCCAGTAGACGCTTTGGATAAAGCTCACAGATGTGCCTTCCGCATCGCTGGCCCCCATCCAAATTGTATCACCGTCCTTTGGCTCATAGGGCCATGGCAATGCGCGCTTGTGGTCAATTTGCCCTGCCAGATCGTCTAGCACCTGATCTTGTAAGATCGTCTCGGGCGGTTGCCGCATGGCGCTGAGGTCACCCAATTCACGATTGCGCAGAATAAAGGCCTGCTTCGTGGCTTCGATCAGGGCGTGAATAGGCGCGACCCCTTCTTTGGCCCATGTTTGGATGCGATCATAAATCCCCAAAATCATCAGTGATGACATCCCTTGGGTGGGTGGGATCATGTTATAAAGCCTGGCTTTTGATGTCTTGACCGACAGCGGTGTCACCGCACGGGCGCTGTATGCGGTAAAATCTTCAAGACGCAAAGGGCTGCCTTGGGCCTCAAGAAAGGCCGCGTGGGTTTTGGCCAAATCGCCGTGATAATAATCTGCAATGCCCTTTTGCGCGATCTGGCGCAGCGTTGCCGCCAAAGCAGGTTGTGTAAACCGCGCACCTGCAACAGGGATTGCGCCGCCAAACAGATAGGTATCCGCAAATCCAGGCACATCTTTCAGCCCGTCCATCTTGTCTGTGATGCATTGGGATTGATTGTTGCTGACAGGAAATCCTGCCTCGGCGTGATAGATCGCATGCTCAAGAAGGCGCGACAGGGGCAGGGGGGTGGCGCTCGGGGCGGCTTCGAGCGCGGTGCGCCACCCATCCACCGATCCTGGAACAGTCAACGCGGCCTTGGCGCCGCGGGTGGGTATTGCATCGGTGAAACCAGCGGCCTCATACCACGCACGGCTTGCCAACGCGGCAGAGTGGCCTCCTGCGAAAATCGCCTGCACAGGGGCATCCTTGCGTTTGATCAGCCAAAACCCATCGCCGCCGATCCCGTTCATATGTGGATAGGTCACGGCGATTGTTGCGGCCATGGCCACCATCGCTTCAATGGCGCTGCCGCCCTCGGCGAGAATATCCTGACCTGCCTGTGCGGCCAAATGATGGGGGGCTGTCACGGCGCCCCGAAATCCTTGTGTGGTGTTAAGCATGGTTTGTCCCTCGTCACGCGTTGAGCCTTAGCTTATGTCGTGGCTGCCTCGTGACAAGGGGTGGGACGCATTGCGATCATATCCGCGTGAGCTTTGCTATAAAAAATGGCAGTATGCCTTGTTTGCCTCTGGTTGCGAGGGTACGCCTAGGGTCTTTCTGCACGCTTCCCCTTGAATGGGGGATAAAAATTCCCATCTGAGGTGAAGTTAATCATCGTTACATTCACGGTTTCTTGAAAAAATCGTGCAAATTAAGACGAACATCAGGGATCACATGCTTATGAGCAGTTATGCAAATCTTCCAGCACCATCCCCCGAACAGGGGCTGAACCGCTATTTGCAGGAAATTCGCAAATTCCCCCTGCTTGAGCCCGAACAAGAATACATATTGGCCAAGCGTTGGGCGGAAGATCAAGATACCGAAGCCGCCCATCAATTGGTCACATCGCATCTGCGTTTGGCGGCTAAAATTGCGATGGGGTATCGTGGGTATGGCTTGCCGCAGGCCGAGGTGATCTCTGAGGCCAATGTGGGCCTGATGCAGGCAGTCAAACGCTTTGATCCCGAAAAAGGGTTTCGTCTCGCCACCTACGCGATGTGGTGGATCCGCGCGGCGATCCAAGAATACATCCTGCGCTCTTGGAGTCTTGTAAAACTTGGCACGACATCAGCACAGAAAAAGCTGTTCTTCAATCTGCGCAAGGCGAAAGCGCGGATCGGCGTGTTGGAGGAGGGCGATTTGCGCCCCGAGAATGTCGCCAAAATCGCCACAGATTTGGGTGTGACTGAGGATGAAGTGATCTCAATGAACCGCCGCCTGTCGGGTGGGGATGCCTCGCTCAATGCGGTGATTGGCAGCGATGGCGAGGGTGCCACGCAATGGCAAGACTGGCTTGAAGATGAGGATGCTAACCAAGCCGAAGATTACGCCGAGCGGGATGAGTATCAAAGCCGTATGGTCTTGATGGAGCAGGCCATGGAAGTTTTGAATGAGCGCGAGCGTGAGATTCTCGCGCAGCGCCGCCTGCAAGATGTGCCTGTCACCCTTGAGGAACTGTCTGGAAAATACAATGTCAGCCGCGAACGCGTGCGCCAGATCGAGGTGCGTGCCTTTGAAAAGCTGCAAAAGAAAATGCGTGAACTGGCCGTAGAGGGCGGGATCATTCCGGCCTAACCTGCGTTCAGGCGGGTTCTGCGTTCAGGGCTGTGATGAGGGGGGTAAAGGCCTCTTCAAGTCGCTGTTGAAGATGCCAGTAAAATGCTTTTTCGGCCCGCGCTCTGCCGCTGCCTATTTGCACCAAACTACCCGTTTCAAGGGGGCCTTTGAGCATGTCATGCGGGGCCGCAACCCAGCCAAGCCCCGATTGTGCGCCAATCACGCAATCCCCAAGCGATGGCATGATCCGCGCAGGGCCAAACGCATCATGCTTATTGCCAAAATGCGCCTTGGCCTAAATATCGGGCAGAGAGGATTTTGGCGCGGTGACCAGACGGGGGGCTTTAGGATGGCAGCCTCTGGATAATTGCGCACCATTGCAGGGCTTGCGCAGGCGACAATTTCCATCGGGGGCAAACTATAGCTTGCCACACCCGAAATCGACAAAGGGCGGCTTGTGATCCCTGCATTCACCTCGCCGCGCCGTAATAAATCCAACACATCGTCAGAATTGCGCTGCACGATCTCAAAATTTTGCATTTGCGAGCGTCCCAAAGCCCGCAGGAGCAGGCCACTAATCGCCTCGCTTGGGGCAGCGATGCGGAAATGCGCGCTGATATTGGGCGCAAGCAGGCCCAAATCTTTGATCAGCTGAGCTTCCATAAGGGTAACATCTTCAATGTGGCGCAGCATCCTTTGGCCCGCTTCGGTTGGGCGGGCCGGGCGGGTGCGTTGCACTAAATTGCACCCAAGCCGTTCCTCTAATGCTTTGACGCGCTGTGACACAGCCGATTGCGTGACGCCCAAGATTTGCGCGGCCGCGTCAAAAGACCCAGTCCGCAAGACAGCAGCAAAAGCCGCAAGCGCAGCATAATCCAACATGGCAAACCTGCATTTGTGTAGAATTATTAGGCATAATTATAAATAATTCGAAGGTAAATCAAGATTTTCATCGCGTGATGCCCGCGGGATTTTGCGGCTTGTGGTTTTTTGAGATTGGCGCATCATGCGCGCTATGACGACCACCCCACGCCTCAAAAAAGAAACAGCCACGCGCCCCGTGATTGGGATGGCGTGGATGCTCTTGACGGGCCTCTGTTTCGTACTGGTGACGGCCTTGGTCAAACATGTTGGCAGTGATGTCCCGCCCGCACAATCCGCCTTTTTGCGCTATATTTTAGGCTTGGGTTTCTTGATCCCGATGATCCGCCCCATTTTGCGCGTGCGCCTGACGCGGGGGGATCTGGCGCTGTTTTCTTTGCGGGGCGTGTTGCACAGTTTGGGCGTGATTTGTTGGTTCTATGCGATGACGCAAATCCCCATCGCTGAAGTGACGGCGATGAACTATCTGAATCCTGTTTATGTCACTGTTATGGCTGTCCTCTTCTTGGGCGAACGTATGGCGCTGCGCCGCGCACTTGCGGTGCTTTTGGCCTTTGTCGGGGCGCTTGTGATCTTGCGCCCGGGCTTTCGCGAATTATCGATGGGGCATTTCGCGATGATTTTCACGGCCCTGTTTTTCGCAGGCGGCTATTTGGTCGCCAAGATCATGGCAGATCGGGTTGATGCGGCAGTGGTGGTTGGGATGCTGTCGGTCACAGTGACCATCGGCCTTGCCCCCTTTGCTTTTGCGGTTTGGATCACACCCACATGGGAACAGATTTTTTGGCTGTTCCTTGTGGCCTGTTTCGCCACGGCGGGACATTACACAATGACCTTGGCCTTTGCAGCTGCACCTTTGACTGTCACGCAGCCTGTGACCTTCCTTCAACTTGTATGGGCGACCACAATGGGGGCGGTCGTGTTTGGCGAGGCGGTTGACCCCTATGTGATTTTCGGTGGGGCGATTATCATTGGCTCGATTTCCTTTATCACATGGCGCGAAGCGGTCTTGAATCGCCGTCAAATCACGCCAGCGGTGCCGCAAACAAAGTAGGTGAATTTTGGATTGCCTGTTTCTTGGGCATCGCGCTTGTTTTTTGCACAAGCGCGCACCAGCCTGCCACGCTGCAATGCAGAAAGGGCGGCCATTTCATTGTTCCTTTACGTTGATCTGCTTCAGTCGAACCAAAGGAGTTGCGGTGAATGTCTGACTGGTTGCAGGGCTATGATGCGGTGATTTTTGGCGGGCTTGGCGCATTGGCCGATTGTGCAGAGCTTGACCTTGCCGCGTGGAACGCGGCTTTTCGTATCCATGGGTTAGAGTGGTTCTGGTCATGGGAAACATATGCATCCCTGACCCATGAGGTGGGGCATCGTCATTTGGCGGCGGCCTATGCGGCGCTGCATGGTGAAGATCATCGTGCCGATGCACTTGATGCGACCCACCAGAAAATCTTTGCAGCGAAACTGGCTCAGAACATTCACTTGCGTTCGGGTGTGCGCGATGTGCTGCGTGCTGCGGCCCATGGGGGGCGGGGTCTTGGCTTTGTCTCGCGCTCGGATTTGATGCCTGTGCGCGCGCTGTTGGGGGCAACGGCCCGTGCCCGCGAAGGAATTTCCTTTGACGCTGTGATCCTGCGCGGCGATGTCACCCGCCACGCCCCCCATCCTGAGGCCATGCAAAGCTGCATCAGGGCGCTAGAGGTTCCAGCAGACAAGGTTTTGGCAATCGTTGATCGCGGTGCCGCGGCCTATGCCGCGCAAGATGCGGAGTGCCATGTGGTGGGCTTTCCCAGCCGTTTGGCAGAAGAGGGCGAATTTCCTGCTGACCTGCCGTTGCTGCATATTTTGGATATTACAAAATTGGTCAGACCCGGCCCTGACGGGCAGGGCCAACACGCCGCTGAATAAGGCGCAAAAAAGGCTGGCCACATGGCCAGCCTTTTTTAATTCTCATGCGGGCAGATCAGATCACAGTTGATCCATGATCTCGTCAGGAATTTCAAAATTCGCTGTGACGGTTTGCACATCGTCATCATCTTCAAGCGCATCAATCAGCTTCATCAGCTTCTGCGCCCCGTCAAGATCAAGCGGTGTTGTCGTCTGGGGACGCCAGACCAATTTGGTGCTTTCCGATTCCCCCAATTGATCCTCAAGGGCGGTCGAAACATCCGACAGGTCGGTGTCGGCGCACCAGATGATATGACCATCTTCGCTGCTTTCGACATCCTCGGCCCCGGCCTCAATCGCGGCCATCATGACGCTATCTGCATCCCCTGCTGAGGCGGGATAGCTGACCTGACCTTTGCGGTCGAACATAAAGGAAACCGACCCTGTTTCGCCCAAATTCCCGCCATTCTTACTAAAGGTCGAACGCACATTTGATGCGGTGCGATTGCGGTTGTCTGTCATGGCTTCTACGATGACCGCAACGCCATTGGGGCCATAGCCTTCGTAGCGGATTTCTTCGTAATTCTCCGCATCGCCGCCTTGCGATTTCTTGATCGCGCGCTCAATCACGTCTTTCGGCACCGAGCTTGACTTCGCTTCTTTCACGGCAAGGCGCAAACGTGGGTTTTTATCAGGATCGGGGTCGCCCATCTTCGCGGCAACGGTGATTTCCTTTGCCAGCTTAGAAAACAGCTTAGAGCGCAGCTTGTCCTGCCGCCCTTTGCGATGCTGAATATTCGCCCATTTTGAATGGCCTGCCATGGCATGCGTCCTTGTGTTTGAAACTCGCGCGGGGTTTTAGCCCTGCGGCCCAGATTGCGCAAGCGCGGCTTTCGGGATGATCAGCGAATGGGGGCAACGGGGCGGGGTGATACAAATTCGTAGGTCTGGCCCCGCGCATCGGTGATGGTCACGCTTGCCACCGGGTGAAGCTCGGCTTCGGGTGCCACCGATTTGACCACCAATTCGACCACGCGGCGCAAGATATTGCTGCGCGGGTCAATCTCAACTACATAGCCAAAGCCATCAGGGCAGCCCTCAAGCGCCCCTTGCCACAGCGTCACATCCCCTTCGGGCGCGGTTGCGGTGCAGGTCGTTCCATCACTCATTCGCACCTCTAGGTCACCACGCGACAGGCGGATGTCCGTAGTTTTTGGGTTCGCTTGGGAAAGCGCGCAAGCACAAAGCGCAAAAACCAAAGGCACAAGTGCAAAATTGCGTGTCATCAAGAACCATCCTTTCACAGTGGCCAAAGCAGAGGAATGGTCAAACAGACCACGACACCTAAGGATATATTCAAAGGGATACCCACTTTGAGATAGTCAGTAAAGCGATAGCCCCCAGGCCCGTAAACAAGCATATTGGTCTGGTATCCAATCGGTGTCGCAAAACAGGCAGAGGCTGCAATCATCACCGCCACGACCAAGGGGCGCGGATCCACCCCCATCGTCTGTCCAAGCGCGATGGCAATCGGGGCCATAATCACGGCGATTGCGTTATTGGACACCAGTTCCGTCAGAAGTGTTGTGATGAAATAGATTGTCCAAATCAGAACCACGGGCGGCACATTTTCAAGCCAAGGGGCAAGACTGCCAACCAAAAGCTCGATGGCGCCTGTGTGTTCAAGTGCTGCGCCAACAGCCAGCATGGCGAAAATCAAAGCCAAAAGCCGCCCTTCGACAAAAGAGAACGCTTCCTCTGCGTCAATGCAGCGTGCAATCAGAACCACGGCCATGGCTAAGACGGCCAAGGGCAAAATAGGGGCCAAATTCAGCGCGGCCAAAACCACGATGCCTGCCATAGCCAACAGCGCGATTGGGGCTTTCTCGCGGCGATAGGGGCGTTCGGACGGGGTTGAGACATCGACCATGTCCATGTCAGCTGCAAGGCGTTGGATGTCGGCGGGATCGCCCTCCAACAACAGGGTGTCGCCCACTTGCACGACCAAATCATCTAATTGCCGGCCGATATTTTGGTTCCGCCGATGCGCTGCCAATGGGTAAACGCCATAGCGCCGCCGCAGGCGCATAGACCCGAGGGATCGGCCCACCATGCGGCACCCAGGTGTAATCAGAACCTCAACAGTGGTGGTTTCCACCGAAGACAGCTTATCAATCGTGCGCAGGTCTTTTGAGCTTTGCATCCCCAACAGCTCGGCCATCTCGGTGCGCAAAACCACGCGATCGCCCAACTGTAACGTGACCCCGTCCATGTTGCGCCGCAGCGAGGCATCCCCGCGCAAAACGTCAATCAAACGCACCCCGTCTCGGGTAAACAGCTCAACCTCGGTGACATTTTGCCCGATCAGCGCACTGTCTTCTGGAATGGCCACTTCGGTAAAGAATTTCATTTTGGCCCGATTGCCGCCCAAAAGCGTGGCCATAGAGGCGCGATCAGGCAGCAGATGCCGCCCGATTAAGGCAAGGTAAATCATGCCCCATGCGACCACGACAAGGCCAAGCGGGGTTACCTCAAAAATCGTGAAAGGCTCTAATCCCTGACTGCGCGCCACCCCATCGACCAAGAGATTGGTTGATGTGCCGATCAATGTCAGCGTGCCCCCCATGATTGCGGCATAGGAAAGCGGGATCAAAAGCTTAGACGCAGATTGTTTGAGGATTTTCGCGACTTGCACAAAAATCGGGATCATGATGACCACAATGGGCGTGTTGTTGATAAAGGCCGAGGCCAAAGCCGCAAAACCAAGCAATAGCGTCACCGCCAATTTCGGATGCGTTTTGGCCGTGCTTTCCGCCAAACGCGTCACCCGATCAAGCGACCCTGTTCGCACCAAAGCCCCCATGACAATGAACATGGCCGCAATTGTCCATGGTGCGGGGTTCGACAAAACCGCCAAACCATCACTATAGGGCAAAAGACCCGTGACCAGGAGCAGGCCAACGACACCAATGGCCACCACCTCGGTCGGGTAGGTCTCTCGCAGGAATAGGATGAACATCCCAACCAAAATGATAAGGGTTGTAATCGCCTCACCCGTTGGTGTCAGTCCCAAGTCTAGCATTGGCACCCTCGCTTGTGCAGGCCAAGGTCGGCCCGCCCACAGTCCCATCTTCCCCATCTGATCAGGAGAGCGCAAGCACCCTGTTCACGCAGTTGCCTGAGACAGCTTGCCGCCGACCCGCACCGCGCGCACGACAGTGGCGCGGCCTGTGCGGTCATCGGTTTCAATGTAAACCCCTGATAAGGTCGCCTCACCGAGGGCGGGGCTAAAACGCTCTTTTGGGATATGGGTCAAGAAACGGCGCAGCGGTTCGGCCTTATCCATCCCGATCACGCTGTCATAATCGCCGCACATCCCCGCATCTGTTTGATAGGCGGTGCCATTTGACAGGATCATTGTGTCTGCGGTTGGCACATGGGTGTGGGTGCCCACAACAAGGCTCGCGCGGCCATTGCAGTAATGGCCCATGGCCATCTTCTCGGATGTCGCTTCAGCGTGGAAATCCACGATGACCGCTTGCACCATGCCGCCCAAAGGATGCGACTTTAGGATCGGATCAAGGGCTGAGAAGGGATCATCATAGGGGTGTTTCATGAACACCTGACCCAAGGCCTGCGCAACCAATACTTTGCGCCCACCGGGGGCTGTGAAAATACGCGCGCCCTGTCCAGGTGCCGCTTTCGAGATATTCAGGGGCCGTATCACGCGCGGCTCATTTTCGATAAAGCCAAACATATCTTTTTGATCAAACGCATGATCGCCCAAAGTTATGCAATCAGCCCCAGCCGCCAGAATATCTTTCGCATGCCCACCCGACAGTCCCATGCCCGAAGTGGCGTTCTCGCCATTCACAACAACGAAATCAAGTTTCCAGTCTTCGCGCAGACGCGGCAGATGGGTGGTGATGGCGGCGCGCCCCGCGCGGCCCATCACATCTCCTAAGAAAAGGCATTTCATGGGGAAACCCCTAGTCCCCTTTGGTGTTTTGCGCAAGCGCAGCATGGTGAAGGCCGCTTTCGGTGACGACCACATCCAAGGGTTGATCTGTTGGCTCAACGGGCAAGCCGCTAAATCGTTGGGCACTATAGGCAAAGCCAATCGCGCGCAAATTAGGCTTTGCTACGCGCAGACCTTCTAGGCTGCGGTCGTAAAACCCGCCCCCATACCCAAGGCGCTGGCCATAATCGTCAAACCCGACCAAAGGCATAATGACGATATCAGGGATCAGGCTTGCCCCTTCTGGCGGGATTTCTGCGCCAAATTCCCCCGTGATCAACGGGCCATCATAAGCCCATTCTCGAAACAGCAGCGCCGCATCCTTGGCCACGATTACGGGAAGGCAGAGGCGATTTTTCTGCCCCAAACGTGCCATTGCAGGGCGGGGGTCTATTTCCGTGCGAATGGGCATATACGCGGCGATGATTGCCCCCTCGACTGGCCCGATTTCAGCCAAAAGTCGCGCGGTCGCGGCCTCAGGCGCAGGCCCTAATTCGGTATGGGCCAATTTACGCGCGGCGAAGGCAGATTTACGCAAGAGCGCCTTGTCATTCGGGGTTGTCATTTTTGCCTCTTGCCTTTGCGCCGAAATCTTCATTCAACACGATCATAAGGTCGTGCAACGGCGCAAGGATGTTTGCGCGCGACCATAACCCTGCATAAAGGCGACTTGAAGATGATGATGGTATTAGATCACGTGGCAATCGCCGCAGAAGACTTGGCTACCGCCGAGGCAGAATTGACCGCGGCCCATGGCCTGACCTTTCAAGGCGGCGGTCAGCATATGGATATGGGCACTCATAATCGCCTAATTGGGCTTGGGCCTTCGGAATATTTGGAACTGATCACCCCGTGCCCAGACATTCCCGCACCTTCGCAACCGCGTTGGTTTGATTTGGATCGGTTCTCTGGCGCGCCGCGGGCGCGGTCTTGGGTCTGCGCAGTGACAGATTTGGACGCTGCTTTGGCGCAAATTCCCTTTCCTCTTGGCAGGGTCTGGAATTTGGGCCGTGGTGATCTGCGGTGGCGCATGACGATCCCTGAAGATGGGATTTTGCCGTTTGATGGCCTGTTCCCTGCGCTGATCGAATGGCAATCGGGCGGCCACCCTGCAACGCGCCTGAATGATGTTGGGGTGCGGCTTGAGGCGCTCGCGCTAGAAACGCCACAGGCAGAGGCGCTTCGGGCCGCGCTTACGCCTCTTTTTGCGGATACCCGCCTGTCTATCGCCAAGGCGGACGCGCCTAAGATTTCCGTAACGCTTGCGACCGAAACTGGCGCGGTGGTTCTTTAAATTGTGGTTCTCTCAACAATCGACACCTTCAAAATGACCCCAGAAATTTGTCCCGCCCGTGCCGCACATATTCCTTCGATCCTTGAGATCTGGAACCATGTGATCCGTGACACGGCCTATACATTCACAAGCACGCTCAAGACGGTTGAAGATGTGGAACATATTCTCACCGATCAATGCGCCCTTGTGATGGTCGAAGGGGCGCGGGTTGTTGGGTTCGCGCGCTTTGGCCCGTTTCGTGGGGGGGATGGTTATAGGTTTATCGCAGAACATACGATCTTAATCGCCCCTTCGGCGCGCGCACGCGGGCTCGGCCCCCGCCTCCTATCGGCGCTTGAGGACGAAGGGCGAAAGGCAGGCATCGCGCGTTTCGTTGCGGGTATTGGTGGCGAAAATGACATCGCGCAGAAATTCCATAAATCGATGGGATATACCGAAACGGGGCGGATGCCGCGCATTGGGTGGAAATTTGAACGCTGGCACGATCTGGTCTTGATGCAGAAAGATCTTTGAGTGGCGGCAAAAGCCCAAAAAACTCTGACAAGCCCTGCCAAACAAGCTATGGCTAGGCCCATGTCGATCTGGGCCAAAATAACGGATGCCGTATCCGCCCTCGCCCGTGGTGAAAGCCTATCGGTTCTGTTCGAGCGCCTGCGTCGTCCGCCCGAGCGCAGTGTGGCCTTTACCATCGCAGTCATCGCGCTTGGGGCAAAAATGGCCAAGGCGGATGGTCATGTCACCCGTGATGAGGTCGCAGCCTTTCGGCAAGTGTTCCATATTCCTGCGGCCGATACTGCCGCCGCTGCGCGTGTTTTCAACCTAGCGCGCGAGGATGTAGCAGGATTTCAGGATTACGCGCGCCGCATCGCAAGGATGTTTGAGCCCGCCGCGCCAATTTTAGAGGATCTGCTTTCAGGTCTGTTTCATATCGCCCAAGCCGATGGTCACTATCACCCCGCTGAAGATGAATTTTTGGCGCGAGTGGCCGAGATTTTTGGAATTTCGCCTGCGCGGTTTTCGGCCCTGCGCGCAACATTTATCCCAGATGCGCCGCAAGACCCTTTTGCCATTTTGGGCATATCCCCTGAGGCCAGTGCAGAGGACATTCGCAGCCGCTATCGCGCGCTTGTGCGGGAAAACCACCCAGACCAGATGCAGGCCCGTGGCGTGCCGCCCGAAGCGGTTAATCTTGCTGCTCATAAAATGGCGGCGATCAACCGCGCCTATGACGAGATTGTAAAATCCCAGACCCGACAGGGGAGATAGATGCGCTTCGCCAGCTACAATGTCGAATGGTTTGATGCGCTGTTTTCGGATGATGGCAGCTTGCTTGAAGATGGCACATGGTCATCGCGCTATAAAATCACCCGCGCGGATCAAATGCGGGCCTTGGGGCGGGTTTTCATCGAGCTAGATGCCGATGCGGTGATGATCATCGAAGCCCCAGACACCAAGAAATCCCGCGACACAGCGCGTGCCCTTGAAAATTTTGCGGCCCGATTTGAGTTGCGCTGCCGTAAGGCTATCAAAGGGTTCGATAACGACACACAACAGCAAATTGCGCTTTTGTATGATCCCGATCAGATGGATGTGCACCATGATCCCGTGGCAAGCGAGGCCGCACCGCGGTTTGACGGAAAATTCCGAATTGATCTCGATATTGATGCGCGCGCCGATGTGATTGGCTTTTCCAAGCCGCCGCTTGAGGTCGCAGTAACAACCGCCAAAGGCGCAATGCGCATGATCGGTGTTCATGTGAAATCCAAAGCCCCGCATGGGGCCCGTAGCCCCGAGGAGGTGATGCGCCTCGCCATCGCCAATCGGCGCAAACAACTGGCCCAAGCGATCTGGTTGCGTGCCCGTGTTGATGACCATTTGGCCGCAGGTGATCCCTTGATTGTGATGGGCGATTTCAATGACGGGCCAGGTTTGGATGAATATGAAAAATTGTTTGGGCGCTCCTCGCTTGAGATTGTTTTGGGCTGCTATCTGCCGCGGTCGCAACAATTGTTTGATCCGCATGCCGCGCGCGCGCTGCAAAGCCTGACTGCGGCAACACAAACCAGCGCGCGGTTTTATATCCCAGAGGAAAAGCGCTATCTGTCAGCGCTGCTAGATTACATCATGGTTAGTCCCGATTTGCGCGCAAAACGGGGGCAGTGGCGCATCTGGCATCCGTTCGAGGATGCCGCCTGCTATTCGGATATTGATCTGCGCACAGCGCTGTTGGTGGCATCCGATCACTTCCCCGTTGTGGTTGATCTTGACCTTTAACTTGGCGCCCTGAGAGGAAATCTGCGCCTTAGGGGTTGAGGGCGCGGGGTTTGCACCGCATATCTTGGGAAAGATATTTCGCAGTTTATCAAAGGCAGTGACATGACCCATCATACCGATCCCCGCCAATTCGATGCCCAGTCCGAGACAGGTGGCGGGGCGTGGGCGGATTTGCCCGAATGGGATTTGAGCGACCTTTACCCATCGGTTGATGCGCCCGAACTCAAACGCGACATGGAATTTTTGACCAAAGAATGCGCGGCATTTGCCGCGGATTACGAGGGCAAATTGGCCAATCTCGATGCCAAGGCCATGCTGGACTGCGTGCTGCGCTATGAAAAGATCGACATGGTGGCAGGTCGGATCATGTCCTTTGCAGGTTTGCGCTATTACCAAAAAACCACCGATGCAGGCCGCGCGAAATTCATGTCCGATTGTCAGGACAAGATTACCAATGCGACCACCGCGCTGGTATTCTTTAGCCTTGAATTTAACCGTTTAGACGAAGCCTATCTTGAGGCGTTGTTGGCTGCGAATGCCGAACTGGCGCGGTACCGCCCCGTCTTTGATCGGATGCGCGCAATGAAGCCCTATCAGCTGTCTGACGAGATGGAGAAATTTCTGCATGACCAATCGGTCGTGGGGGCGGCTGCATGGAACCGTCTTTTTGACGAAACGATCGCAGGCATGAGCTTTGAGGTGGATGGCGAAGTGATGGGGATTGAGGCCACGCTCAATTGCCTATCTGAGCAAAACCGCGCCAAGCGCGAGGCGGGTGCGCGCGCATTGGTAAAGGGGTTCGCTGCGCAATTGCCCCTTTTTGCGCGGGTGCATAACACTTTGGCTAAAGAAAAAGAGATCGAGGATCGGTGGCGCAAATTGCCCTCCGCGCAAGCGGCACGGCATTTGGCCAACCATGTCGAGCCCGAGGTGGTCGAGGCGCTGCGCAACGCGGTCGTGGCGGCCTATCCGCGCCTTTCGCACCGCTATTACGCGCTTAAGGCCAAGTGGCTGGGCCTTGAAACCTTGGAGGTCTGGGATCGCAACGCGCCGCTGCCGATGGAGGATGAGCGCATCGTGCCATGGATCGAGGCGCGCCGTATTGTGACCGAGGCTTATTCAGCCTTTGATCCGCGCATGGCCGAATTGGCCGAGCCGTTTTTCACCGATGGTTGGATTGACGCGGCGGTGAAAGAGGGTAAAGCGCCCGGTGCCTTTGCGCATCCCACTGTGGCCGATGCCCATCCTTATGTGATGCTCAACTATCTGGGGAAACCGCGCGATGTGATGACCTTGGCGCATGAATTGGGCCACGGGGTGCATCAGCGTCTGGCGGCAGGGCAGGGCGAATTGTTGTCCTCCACGCCTTTGACCTTGGCGGAGACGGCAAGCGTTTTTGGCGAGATGCTGACCTTCCGCAGAATGTCGTCTGAGGCCAAAGATCAAGCTGCGCGCAAGGTTATGTTGGCGGGCAAGGTTGAGGATATGATCAACACAGTCGTGCGGCAAATTGCGTTTTATGATTTTGAATGCAAACTCCATGCGGCGCGGCGCGAGGGGGAGTTGACCCCTGACGATATCAACGCGCTTTGGATGAGCGTCCAGGCCGAAAGCCTTGGGCCTGTGTTTAACTTCATGGAAGGCTATGAAACCTTCTGGGCCTATATCCCGCATTTCGTGCATTCGCCATTCTACGTATATGCCTATGCCTTTGGCGATGGGCTGGTGAACGCACTTTATGCGGCCTATGAGGAGGGCCAAGACGGGTTTGAGGAGAAGTATTTTGATATGCTAAAGGCAGGCGGATCAAAGCATCACAAAGAACTGCTTGCGCCCTTTGGGCTTGACGCCTCTGACCCTGCGTTTTGGGATAAGGGCCTGTCGATGATTGAAAGCATGATTGATGAGCTAGAGGCGATGGAATAACCCCGCGCCACCACAGCCAAAGAAAAAGGGGCCGCGCGGATGCGTGGCCCCTTTTTTCTTACCCCGCCTTGGCGCGGATTGCGTCAATCGTTTCTTGGGTTTCTACCGCATCTTCCAGTCGCCATTTGAGCGCGGCACCATCCAAAATGGCCGCATTCAGATTTTCCACCTGCAACACATATTGATTGACCTTGGGGAAGCGGATTTCGCGGCGCTCCATCCCTGTTTCAATCACGAGGCGGGCTTGGTCGAACACGCCCGCATTATAGGGGGTTGGGACGCGTAAAACCCCATCGCTGCCGTGGAAGGTGACCTCTTGGAACGGGTGCATCCGCATTGACGTGAGCCATTGCGCATCAAACCCATCAAAGCCTGCACGCGCCTCTGCGGTAACTTCACAATCGCCCTCATATTCGATTTTCGCGTCATAAATCTCGCGTAAGGTTCCACCTGTTGCAAAACGGGTCGAGCCGATGGTGTAAACCCCGATATCGGGCAATGATCCGCCACCCATGGCTGCCTTATTGCGGATGTTCTGGGTATCGGCCGCATTGTTATAGGTAAAGGCCGCACGCACGCGCTGCAGCTGCCCCAATTGGCCCGATGCAATAATCTCTCGGGCCATTTGCCATTGCGGGTGATGCACGATCATAAAGGCCTCGCTTGCAACCAGACCTGATTTATCTCGGGCTTCGATCAAAGGTTGGATTTCGGGCGTGGTCATTGCGGTTGGTTTTTCAACCAAAACATGCTTGCCCGCTTGGAGGGCTTTGATCCCCCATTCAACATGCATCGTATGGGGCAGCGGAATATAGACCGCATCAATCATCGGATCCGCCAAGAGCGCGTCATAGCTGTCATGCACGTTCAGGTCAGGGGCGATCCGAGTGAAGGGCGCGGCCTTGCCGACATCGCGCGTGGCAATTCCCGCCAAACGCCCACGCCCCGCTAGATGCAGCGCAGGTGCCATCTCGTTTAGTGCAAAATTGGATGCGCCCAAAATGCCCCAATTGACGTAATGTTCCATTCTGTCCCTCCCTTATATGCCGAAACCCTAGCGCCAAGCTGTGGCGCATGCAAAGCGCAATCATTTGATTTAGCGCAAAGACCGCTGCCTGTCTGGGGATTTAGATTGGGCGTGACTGTAATGGTAAAAGGACGCGAACCGATGTCGAACACCCCGCATGAACTGGCCGAAGATTTTCCGCAGGATGCTGAGAAAATCCATGAGCAGAAAACCCAAAACACGCATTTTGCAAAACTGACGGCTGACTATCACGAGGTGAACCACGCCGTGCATCGTGCCGAGACAGGTGTTGAGCCATTGGAAGAATTGGCTGAAATAGCGCTACGCAAGGAGCGGATGCGTCTCCAAGACGAAATCGCCGCCATGTTGGCGGCGTAATCGCAGATTGAAAATTTGGGGGCGGGCCTGATTGGCCCCCCGCCTTAGCCCTCAGCAGTGCCTTCGACCTGCGCCTGAAAGCGTTCGAAGAATTGATCAGCCATTTTAGTGGCAAAGCTATCAATCAAGCGCGAGCCAAGTTGTGCGATTTTACCGCCAACTTTGGCCTCAACCTCATAGGTCAGTTCGGTGCCACCGCCCTCGGCATCGGATAAGGCCACTTTCGCGCCCCCTTTGGCAAAGCCCGCAACACCGCCTTTGCCTTCGCCTGTGATCGTGTAGCTTTCAAGCGGAACGATATCGGAAAGCGTGACCTGGCCCTTAAAGGTTGCTGAAACAGGCCCAACCTTCTGTTTGACTGTAGCAGCGAAGCCTTCCTCAGGGCTGCCTGTTAATTCCTCGCATCCTGGGATACACGCCTTGAGCACCTCGGCGGAATTCAGCGCCGCCCAAACGGTTGCGCGGTCTGCGTTCAAAATACGAGAGGCTGCTAATTCCATGGATGTCATCTCCGTCACTATGTTGCGAAAACCCTATATCCTAGGGTGGTCAGCGGTCAATTCTGCATGGTCTAAGTTTCGAGGCGATAGGGCAGTGTGCCGCGTTCATGCGGATCAACGCGCAGTTTTCCTTCGAGAGGCGGCACAGAGCGTTGGTGACAATTTTGCCGTTCGCAAATGCGGCAAGAAATCCCGATGGGCTGATAGGCCCCATCATCATCCAAGGGCATGCCATCGGCATAGATCAATTCCTTGGCATGTTTCACCTCGCAGCCCAAAGAGATCGCAAAGCGGCGCAGCGGTGCGCCCCATGCCCCGCCTGATTTCGAAACATCCCGCGCCAAAATGAAATAGCGCACCCCGTCAGGCGTTTCGGCCAATTGACGCAAGAATTGGGTAGGTGTTTCAAAAGCCTGATGGACATTCCACAAAGGGCAAGCCCCGCCAAAGCGCGCGAATTGAAAGCGTGTCGCAGAATGGCGCTTGGTGATCGTGCCTGCTTGATCGACACGGGTAAAGAAAAACGGCACCCCTTTGGCCCCTGGTCTTTGTAGGGTGGCCAGACGATGGGCAACTTGTTCAATTGAAGCGCCAAACTGGATCGATAGGCGTTCTAGATCATGGCGTGTGGTGCGCGCGGCCTCGGCAAAACGGGTATAGGGCATTAACACAGCGCCCGCGAAATAATTAGCCATGCCGACTTGGGCAATGGCGCGGGCTGTCTCCGATTGGAACCGAGCGAAATCAAGCGTTGCGTCCAACAACTGCGCCTGCCCCAAAAGCGCGTATTGATGCAGCAATTGAAAGCGCTGTGTTTCGGGCGCGGCGCGTGGCGACAGCGTTAAAACGCGCGTTTCGGTGTCATAACGGCGCAATCCCTGATCTGTCGCGCGCCGAATTGTGACGCCTTGCGCGGACAACATGGCCTCGGTATGCGCGGCCAGGTCCCCTTGCGCTTTCGTGGCAAAACGTTCGGCGGCATGATCCACGGCATCAATGTAATTGTCGCAATAATGGAAGAAATCCCGCACCTCCTCCCAAGGCGAGGGGGCAGCGCCGCTGCCATCGCGCCCCAATGCCTCATCCAAGGAAGCGAGGCGCTCTTGCGCCTGACGATAGGCGCGATGCAGGGTTAGAAAACTATGGGCAAGCGCGGGCGCGTTTGAGGCGGCCAGCCTCAGATCGGTCAGCGCGGGTTGGCCATCCGTGAAAACGGGGTCTGCCAAGGCCTCGCGCATATCAGAGATCAGGCGTTCCGCATCGCCCGAGGTCAGTTCAGTCACATCAAAACCAAATTCCTGCGCCAAGGCCAAAACAACCACAGTCGAAAGTGGGCGGTTGTTGTTTTCCATTTGGTTCAGATAGGGCAAGGAAATGCCAAGCTTGGCCGCGAAGTCCTTCTGCGTCAGTTCAAGCCTCTGACGCAATTCGCGCAATTTCGCGCCAACATAGAGCTTGCGTGTATCTTGGCCATTCGCGCGCATGGATTTGCCCCTTGGTTGGCTTTGCAAACCCTATTTTGCCAATTTGCAAGATTGCGCGCAAGCCTCACACGCGGGCACGGATCCCCTGATAGGCGAGAGCGGCGATCCCGCCAACAGCGGCAAGGCTTAGCGATGGATCACTTTGCCATTGCGAGACAATCACGCCAACCAAGGCCCAGATCACGGCTATCGGATAGGTGATGACCCTGAGCCGCGTGGTCAAGGCGGAGGCGGTGGCAAGTGCCCCCAAAAGACCCGCCCAACCTGCAATTTCGCGGGGCACTATGCCAAAGCCCGTTAAGATTGTTGCAAGCGCCACAAACCCCGCAGCCGAGAGCCATCCCGCGTATAGGCCCAAAGGTGCCCGCGCCCATGAGGTTGGGCTTATTGGTGCGCGCAAACAGGCCAGAACGGCGGTGATCAGCATGATGAAAATCAGGATTGTGGCCCAAATCGGACTGCGCAGCGCCACCTCAATCCAGATTGCGCCAATGCCTGCGCTGACGATCAGGGGCCAGCGCATGGCATCCCAGTTTGGATTGTTGGCATAGCGCCACAGCCCATAGCCCGCGCTTGCAATCAGCCACAGGTAAATGACCCCCCAAATCGCAAACGCATAGCCCGCAGGTTGCACAGGCGGGGTACTGACATCATAGGGCAGGGTTGCGGGGTCAAATCCTGTGAAAGGCGCGGTTAAAAGCGGCGCGCCTGCAAAGGCCAAAACCAAGACCAGCGTGACAGCGGCACGCAATTTTGTGGGGTTTAGGCCAGACTTAGCCAAGCGTGCCATCCGCCAAAAGCCGTGTTTTGCCGCCCAAATAGGGGTGCAGCGCCGCAGGCAGGGTGACGGAGCCATCTGCCTCTTGTCCGTTTTCAAGCACTGCGATCAAACAGCGCCCGACCGCAAGGCCAGAGCCGTTGAGGGTATGCACAAATTCAGGCTTGCCGCCGCCTGATGGGCGGAAGCGCGCATTCATGCGGCGTGCTTGGAAATCTCCGCAGCTTGAGACTGATGAAATCTCGCGATAGCAATCCTGACCCGGAAGCCATGCTTCGATGTCATAGGTGCGCACCGCGCCAAAGCCCATATCGCCCGTGCACAGCGTGACAGAGCGATAGGGGATATTGAGCGCCTCTAAAATGCCCTCAGCACAGCGCAACATCCGCTTTTGCTCATCATCCGAGTGATCGGGATGCGTGATCGAAACCATTTCAACTTTTTCGAACTGGTGCTGACGCAGCATTCCCGCCGTATCGCGCCCTGCGCTGCCTGCCTCAGACCGAAAACACAAAGAATGCGCGGTATAGCGCATTGGCAATGCGGCCTCCTCCACAATTTCGCCTGAGACGATATTGGTCAGCGTCACTTCGGAGGTTGGGATCATCCACCAGCCATTGGTGGTTTCATAACTATCTTCGCCGAATTTCGGCAATTGGCCCGTGCCGAACATCGTTTCGGGGCGCACAAGGACAGGGCCGTTCATTTCGGTCAGGCCGTTTTGATCGACATGGGTGTCGAGCATGAATTGCGCCAAGGCGCGGTGGATCCGTGCCACAGCACCCCCAAGCATCACAAAGCGCGAGCCGGACAGTTTTGCGGCTGTCTCAAAATCCATGCTTGGCGCAACAGAGGACAATTCAAAATGTTCTACAGGTTTGAAATCAAAGCTGCGCGGGGTGCCCCATTTGTGCAATTCCACATTGTCAGTCTCATCCGCCCCATCTGGAACATCAGCGGCGGGCGCATTGGGGATCGTGGCCAGCATATCGCGCAAAGCCGCATCACGGGTCTTGGCCTCATCCTCAAGGCGGGCAATCTCGTCTTTCTTTTCTGCAACAAGGGCGCGCAGGCGCTCGAATTCGGCTTCATCACCGCGGGCCTTGGCCGCCCCCACATCTTTTGATGCGGCATTGCGTTCGGCCTGCGCCGCCTCGGATGCCGTGATGCAGGCGCGCCGTGCTTCGTCCAACGCCAGAATTTCCGCAGACAGTGGCGCGAGACTGCGGCGCGCAAGGTTTGCGTCAAATTGTGTGGGGTTTTCACGAATGGCGCGAATGTCATGCATTGGATTTGCCTTTATCTCAGAACAGGGCGCAGGTTCCCTTTTGGGCGGTATGCAATATTGCGCGGCGCGGGGAAAGGGGGTGTTACAATTCTTGGCGTCTCAGGGGCTGACAGCGCCGCATCTTATACCCATATAGGGCGCGATGGCAGGATTGCCGCAGGGCGCAGTCGCAGTATTGGCCTGCCTTGCGCTTCGGACGGTGGGAAAGTAACGTGCCGCCAAATTGACGGGCTTTGGATTATCATGCACCCAAGTCCGCCAACCATCTGCCCGATCTTGGGTGAATTTGATCAAGCCTCCGCCGCTGCGGGCGCGAATATAAGGATAGACCGACCATGGAAGCATTTGCACAATTCGTGCCGCTGATTTTGATCTTCGCGATCATGTATCTGCTTTTGATCCGTCCCCAGCAGAAAAAAGCCAAAGAGCATCAGGCGATGGTTGCTGCGCTGCGCCGCGGCGATCAGGTTGTCACCGCAGGCGGCATCATGGGCAAGGTCAGCAAAGTCAAGGATGAGCGCGAGGTCGAGCTTGAGATTGCAACGGGTGTAAATGTCCGCGTTGTGCGCAACACCATCACGCAGGTTGTTTCAAAAACAGAACCCGCCAAAGAATAATCTTCGGCTGACCAAGCCCTGCCATTTGGCGGGGCTTTGTGTGAGAAAAGGCTAAGATATGCTCGATATCCCGCTATGGAAACGCATCCTGATTTGGGGCGTGGTTCTGGTTGCACTGGCTTTGGCCGTTCCAAATTTGGCCTATGATCGGGTCGAGCGTTACAATGATGCCCTTGCTGCCCTCGAAGGTGGCGCGCCCTCTACGCCTGAACTCGAAGCGGATCTGGCACTTTGGCCGTCTGTTCTGCCCTCAAGCCTTGTTAATCTTGGGCTTGATTTGCGCGGTGGCGCGCATCTTTTGGCTGAGGTGCGGGTTGAGGATGTCTATTCCGCACGTATGGACGCGCTTTGGCCCGAGTTGCGGGATGCATTGCGCGATGCCCGCGATGAGGTCGGCCCCATTCGCCGCACCGATGCCCTCGCAGGCGAATTGCGGGTGCAATTGGGTGAGGCCTCTGGCATGGCCCGCGCGGTGGAATTGGCCCGCGGTTTGGGTGGCCCTGTTGTCAGCCTAACAGGTGTAGGATCAGCCAGCCTTGAGGCGCGCGGCGAGGGCGATGTGCTGATCGTCTCGCTTTCTGAGGCGGAGAAGATCGCAACTGATGATCGCACCATGCAGCAATCGGTGGAAATTGTGCGCCGCCGTGTCGATGAGGCAGGCACCCGTGAGCCGACTATCCAACGCCAAGGCGAAAATCGGATTTTGATCCAAGTTCCCGGTGTAGGTTCTGCACAAGAGTTGAAAGACCTGATTGGCACCACGGCACGCCTGACCTTTCACCCTGTCATCACCCGCACCAGCGACCCTGAGGCCCGTGTGGACGCGCGGCAACTGCTGCTGCCCTCGATGGATGAAGAAGGCGCGTATTACATTCTAGAAGAAACCCCCGTGGTGACGGGCGATGATCTGGTTGACAGCCAACCCGGTTTTGACGCGCAAAATGGCCAGCCCAATGTCAGCTTCCGCTTTAACCCGCATGGCGCGCGCCTCTTTGGCGAATATACATCCGCTAATGTCGGTGCGCCTTTTGCCATTGTTCTGGACAATGAGGTCATTTCAGCGCCCACAATCCGTCAGGCGATCACGGGCGGCTCTGGTCAGATTACAGGAAGTTTTACGGTCGAAAGTTCGACCCAATTGGCGGTTCTTCTGCGCGCAGGGGCCTTGCCTGCTGAGATGACCTTCCTTGAGGAACGCACCATTGGCCCTGAATTGGGGGCTGATAGTATCGCAGCGGGTCGGATTGCCGCGATTGTGGCCTTTGTGGCGGTGCTGCTGTTTATGCAGGCGAGCTACGGCCTTTTCGGCCTTTTCGCCAATATCGCGCTGCTGATGAACGTGGCGATGATCTTTGGTATCCTAAGCCTTGTGGGTGCTACCCTGACATTGCCGGGGATTGCGGGGATCGTACTGACGATTGGTATGGCGGTTGATGCCAATGTGTTGGTCTTTGAACGGATCCGAGAAGAATTGAAAACTGCACGCGGCCCGGCCCGCGCGATTGAACTAGGCTATGATCGTGCGATGTCGGCGATTGTGGATGCCAATATCACAACCTTCCTAATCGCGGTGATCCTGTTCACCCTTGGCTCTGGCCCTGTCAAAGGCTTTGCCGTCACTTTGGCCATTGGGATCATCACATCTGTTTTCACTGCGCTTTATGTGACGCGGGTCATGGTCGTTACATGGTTCGAACGCGCCCGCCCCAAAAAGATCGAGGTCTGATATGAAACGTCTTAGACTGGTTCCAGAAGTCACCAATATCGACTTCTTCCGTCATGCCCGTATCACGTTTGGGGCCTCTGTCTTGGCAGTGTTTGTGTCCATTGGGGTTTGGTTCGCGCTCGGTCTGAATTTCGGGATTGATTTTTTGGGTGGCACGACCATCCGCGCCGAAAGCTCGACCCCTGTCGATGTTGGGGCCTATCGTGAAGCCCTCAGCCCGCTGGGCCTTGGCGATATCGCGATTTCCGAAGTGTTCGACCCAAGCTTTGGCGAAAACCGCCATGTGGCCATGATCCGAATTCAGGCACAGGCGGGTGAAGAGTCTGTTACGCCCGAGATGATCGCGGCGGTTGAAGCCGCATTGCAAACCATCGCCACTGATATGACATTCCCATCAGTGGAATCCGTTGGCCCCAAAGTCTCAGGTGAATTGATCACCACAGCCCTCATTGCGGTGGGCGCGTCCCTTGCGGCGATTTTGATTTATATTTGGCTGCGATTTGAGTGGCAATTTTCGGTGGGTGCAATTGCGGCGCTGGTGCATGACGTTCTGCTGACCATTGGCCTCTTTTCTCTTCTCCAAATCAGGTTTGATCTGGCGACCATTGCCGCGATTCTGACGATCATCGGTTATTCGATCAACGATACGGTGGTGATTTTTGACCGCCTGCGCGAGAATCTAATCAAATACAAAAAGCGCGATTTGCAGGATGTGATGAACCTATCGGCCAATGAAACACTCAGCCGCACCTTGATGACTTCCGGCACTACCCTTTTGGCGCTTTTGGCGCTGCTTGTTCTGGGGGGGGATGTGATCCGCAGCTTTGTTTTTGCGATTTTCTGGGGTGTCATCGTTGGCACCTATTCCTCGATCTATGTTGCAAAGAACGTGGTGTTGATGATTGGCGTAAAGCGCGATTGGTCAAAACCAGATCAGAAGGCAGGCACGACCTTCGCGGAAAAAACCTAATCCGAAGGGGGGCGTATTTCCGATGGAACTTAACGAGGTGCGCTATAATGGCGGCATGCCGATTGACGGATATGGCGCAGGCTTTTTCCGCATTGACGGGGCGGTCTATCACGGCGCTCAGCTGATCTTGCCCAATGGGCGGCAGGATTGGGGCGGCTATGACGATCCCGCGCCCCTGCTTGCAGCGGCGGGTTTAATTGATGTTGTGCTGATTGGCACAGGGGCGGAGATTGCGCATATCCCCGCCAAACTACGCGCGGCACTTGAAGGCGCGGGATTGGGTGTCGAAGTGATGGGCAGCCCCTCAGCCGCGCGCAGCTATAATGTGCTGCTTGGCGAGGGGCGGCGCATCGGTGCGGTCCTGCTCCCTGTTTAGGCAACCTCACTAAACACGGCGTTCAATGCGCTGTTCAGTTTATCGCACATTTCGTCCATTTGCTCATTGGTCAGATTGAACGGCGGACACAGAACCACGGATTGTCCTAAGGGGCGGCAAATCAAGCCGTGATCCGTGCAGGTGTTGGCGATGCGCTCACTGACCGATAAATCCGAGGCAAAGGGGGTTTTTGTGGCGCGATCCTGCACCGCCTCAAGCGCCCACATATAGCCGATCCCGCGCAACTCGCCGATATTTGGGTGCTTCGCGATCTCGCGAAGACCTGCCTCCATGCGGGGTGCGCCGATCTTCACCATATCGGCCAATCCCTCGTTCAGAACCACATCGATTGCCTTAAGCCCAACGGCGCAGCCCACAGGATGGCCTGAGGCGGTAAAGCCGTGCGGAAATTCCTCGACCGGGTCGATGGTGGATTGCAGTCGCGTGGATAATTCTGGCCCTAAAATCACCGCGCCCATCGGGAAATAGCCTGCCGTCAGCACCTTGGAGGAGATAATCGCATCAGGCACAAACTGATAAGTGTCGCATCCCCATATGTTGCCCGTGCGACCAAAGCCGCAGATCACCTCATCTGCGATGAGAGGGATGTTATGCTTGCGCAAGATCTGTTGCACGATCTGGAAATAGCCTGCTGAGGGGGGGATCACGCCGCCTGCACCCATGACGGGTTCTGCGAAAAACCCTGCGATTGTGTCGGCGCCTTCCCGCGCGATGACCTCCTCCAATTCTGCGCCAAGGCGGGCGCTGAATTCTGCCTCGGTTTCATCTGCGCGCCCTTCACGCCAGTAATGCGGACAAGTCAGGTGGATGAACCCCTCCATCGGAAGACCAAAGAGGCTGTTGTAAGGTTTGCCTGTCATCGAGGCTGAAACCGCGGTGACGCCATGATAGGCATTTTTGCGGGTCAGTATCTTGCGCCCCTGTGGCCGCCCCTCGGCCTGTGTCATGAACCATAGCATCTTGACCATGGTGTCATTCGCCTCAGACCCAGAATTGGTGTAAAACACCTTGCCGCTGTCAAAGGGGGATACCTCAATCAAACGCTCAGAGAGGGCAACAGTCTGATCTGACATCCGCCCGAAAAAGGCGTGATAGCCAGGAAAGCGGTCATATTGCGCCTTGGCGGCCTCGGCCAAACCTTTGTGATCAAACCCCGCGACCATATTCCAAAGGCCAGAGTTCGCGTCCAAATAGCGTTTGCCGTTTGTGTCGAACACATAAGGCCCCTCGCCATTGGTTAAAACGACAGTGCCGCGATCCCGAACGGATGGGAGATCGGTAAAGCCATATAGACTATATTCTTCAGCGCGGGCTTCCCATGAATTGAGTGGGCTATGATCATGCGCGGGCATCTGGTCACTCCTTCAAGCGTGTCTGTGCAGAGGCTAGCGTCGCATCTGCGCTGCTGCAATTGGGCAAACGCGCCAAAGCCATAATAAAAAGCCCGCGCAAAAGCGTGCGCGGGCCTGTCTTGCTATTGGATCAGGGGTGCTGCGTTACGTGCCGTAGGCGGCCTCCTCTGACCCCATCACATCTTCGGCCGCCATCACCAGCGCGTTGATGATAAAGTCAAGCTCGCTGCGTGTCAGGCGGGCAGGCAGGCGCACATCGCAGGCGCGCATTAACATTGCGCGGGTCTTCGGCAGGTCAGGCATCTCACCGGGAATGAATTGCCAGTTCCAAAACGCACGGGCATTGTCGGTCGATAGGCCAAAGACCTGCACCTTCACGCCGCGCGCTGCTGCTGCATCTTGAAAGGCGACCGCATCCTCATCGCGCGCAAAATCCACTAGATTAAACTGGATAGAATCTGGTGCGCGGGTTTCTGGCGCCAAGGCAGGGGGCACATTCAGCCAAGGTGATTTGTTCAACTCACCCGCGACATAGTCGTGATTGGCAAGGCCATCGCGCACACGGCGCGCCAATTCAGGCAATTGCGGACGGATCACTGCGGCAGACAGGTTTTGCAGGCGCATGTTGTAAAGCGGCAATTGGTTTTGCCAACGCGCAAAGGCCTCAGCCAATTCTGGGTCATTTTGACCATTCGGGCCTTTGTGCTTTTTCCAATTATATTCATAGGCCCCTGACATGATCACAGCGCGGGCAATCAGGTCGGGATCATTCGAGATTAAAATCCCGCCTTCGCCCGCGTTGATCATTTTATAAGACTGGAAAGAAAAACATCCAACTTTGCCAATCGTGCCAATTTTTTTGCCATGCCACAGCGTGCCAAGCGAATGGGCCGCGTCCTCAATCACGGGGATATTGCGCGCGTCACACAGCGCCTTGATGGCATCCATATCGGATGTATGGCCGCGCATATGGCTGATCAAAACCGCATCAATGTCTTGGTCGATCTTGGCTGTGAAATCGTCCAAATCAATGCGGTAGTTTTCGCCCACTTCGACCAATACAGGCTGCATCCGTGCATGCACGATGGACGAGGGAACAGCGGCAAAGGTGAAGGCAGGAATAATCACCCGCGCGCCCTGTTTCAGGCCAAGCGCCTCGAGCGATAAAAACAGCGCGGCGGAACAAGAGGACACCGCAAGCGCGTATTTCACGCCCATCAAATCTGCAAATTCGCGCTCAAGCAGCGCAACAGGCGCATCGGCGGGGGCGGTGTAGCGGAACAGATCGCCAGAGTTCAGAAGGCGGTCGATCTCGGCACGCGCGGCTTCGGGGATCGGTTCTGCGTCATAAACATTTGGCGCAACGGTCATGATTTCACCTTTTTGAAAAAGTCCCTTTCAAAAATCTTTACATAAAATGCGGTTCAAAATCTAGCGAAGCTTTTGTGACACTGGGGCGGTCAGGGCAATTCGCCACGCGTCTGTGGCATCAGTGCCGCAGCGCTAAATTCCCAATCGGTCGCGCAAAGCGAACCATGTCATTGCAAGGGCAAGGATTGGCGCGCGCAACGCGCTGCCACCTGGAAAGCGGGGCGTGGGAAGAGTTGCGAATGTCTCAAGCCCGCGCCCATCCCCCAAAATAGCCTCGGCCATGATGCGTCCCGCCATGCCTGACAGCGCAACCCCCTGTCCCGAAAACCCGCCAGCAGCGATGATATTGGGCGCGATGCGCTTGACCATCGGCAAACGGGTGGGGGTGATGCCAAGCGCGCCACCCCAAACATAGTCGATCTTCACCCCCTCAAGCTGAGGGAATAGGCGATGCATCCGTGCGACAAGCGCGGTGGCGATATCATCGGGAAAGCCAATCGAATAGCTTTCCCGCCCGCCGAATAAAAACCGCCGATCTGCGCTGAAACGATAGTAATTCACAACGAATTTGCTATCCGCCACGGCAATATCTTGGCTCAGCACCTCTTGCCATTTTTGGGGCAGGGGTTCGGTCGCAGCAATGAAACTATTAATGGGCATCACGGCCGCATTCACTTGCGGCAGAATATTGGGCAGATACCCATTTCCTGCGACAATCACCTGATCTGCTGTGACGCTGCCCTTGGCGGTTTTCAGGGTTGCCTTTGCCCCGCGGACAATTTCTGTCACCTCGCTGCATTCGTGGATGACCGCTCCTTCGGCCTCGGCCGTTCGGGCAAGGGCTTGGGCATAGGCTAAGGGGTGCAAATGTCCGCCACTTGGGTCAAGTGTGCCACCGCGATATAGCGGGGATTTGACCAATTCCGCAAATTGGGAACGATCCATTACATGGATCTCATGGTCATAGGTGCGGGCCATATAATCAGCCTCGCGGGCCAATTCATCCCGCTCGGCCATGCTATAGGCGCCATGCGCGATCCCTGAGCGATATTCTGCTTCGGGCGCGTGGGTCTTGCAAAAATCGCGCAGGTTTTTCTTTGCCGCTTCGCTAAGGGCCCATAAGGCGCGGGCCGCATCGGCCCCAAGCCGCGCCTCAAGCCAATCTTGGCCTTTGTTAAAGCCAGAATGCACCTGCCCGCCATTGCGCCCCGATGCCCCAAACCCCACGCGATGCGCGTCTAGAACCACAACCCGAACGCCACGGCGGGCAAGGGTTAGGGCCGCCCAAAGACCTGTGAACCCTGCGCCCAAGATGGCCACATCGGCGCAGATCGTGTCGGCCAATGCGGGCCGATCAGGCGCGGGGGGGACTGAGGCCGCATACCAAGAGGGGGCATGATGTCCCGAGATGTCGTTGCGATAAAGCGGGTTCATACGTTCAACAAAAGATGCTCGCGTTCCCAAGGGCTGATAACTTGCAGGAATTCTTTATATTCGAGGTCTTTGACCGTCTTGTAGACGCTACAAAATTCAGGCCCGAGGATTTCGGTCATAGCCGCGTTTTCCACAAATAAATCCAAAGCATCGCCAAGACCGCGGGGAATATTGTCATCGCCTTGATAGGCATCGCCTTTGAATTCTGCGCTTGGCATTTTGCCCTCTTGTAGCCCGATCAAACCGCAGGCCAGAGAAGCGGCAATCCCAAGATAGGGGTTGCAATCCATGCCTGGCAGGCGGTTTTCGACACGGCGGCTTGCAGGGTCAGACACGGGCACGCGCAGGCCTGTCGTGCGATTATCGCGGCCCCATTCAAGGTTAATGGGGGCTGCGAAATCAGGGACATAGCGGCGATAGCTGTTTACATATGGGGCTAGCAGGGCAATCGCAGCAGGCAGGTTGTTCTGTAGCCCTGCGATGAAATGTAGAAATTCAGGCGTTTCATCACCTGACAGGGTCGAGAAGATATTTTGCCCTGTGGCCATATTCACCACTGAATGATGGATATGCATCGCTGAACCAGGCTCGCCCTCGATCGGTTTCGCCATAAAGGTGGCATAGCAGTTGTGGCGCAACGCGGCCTCGCGGATCATGCGCTTGAAATAGAAAATCTCATCTGCCAATCGCACAGGGTCGCCATGGCGGAGGTTCAACTCAATTTGGCCTGCGCCGCCCTCTTGCAAAATACCATCAATCTCAAGGCCCATGGCTTCGGCAAAGTCGTAGATATCGTCAATCACAGGGCCATATTCATCGACCGCAGACATGGAATAGGCCTGTCGGGCGGCAGCCCGCCGCCCTGAGCGGCCCATAGGTGGCTCGATCTCGCGGGCGGGGTCGGTGTTCGGGGCCACGAGGTAGAATTCCATCTCAGGCGCCACAATCGGCGCGAGCCCTTTTGCGTTATACATTTCGACCACGCGGCGTAGCACATTGCGCGGGGCAAAGGGCACCATCTGACCTTGTTGGTCATGAATGTTATGGATCACCTGTAGCGTCCAATCGGCTGTCCATGGTGCAGGCAGGGCAGTATCCCAATCAGGGGTCAACACCATATCAGGTTCAGTGAACCCATCAGGCGAAGCATCCGCCCAATCCCCCGTGATCGTTTGGAAGAAGATAGAATTGGGTAAGTAAAACTGAGTTTGGCCTGCAAATTTCTGGCCGGGCATGGCCTTGCCACGCGCAACACCTGCAAGGTCGGAGACGATACATTCCACCTCGTCCAAGCGGCGATTTGCTAGAAAACTGCGCGCAACCTCAGGAAGCTTGTCGAGAAAACTGTCATAAACGCTGCTCATGCAGGAACCTTTGCGCTTTTCAATAGGCTTGCCATCTGTTCAGCCAAAATCCCGTTATCGGTGGGGGCTGACAGTTCGGCCTTGGCGCGCTGCAAGAGGGGGACGGGCACAATCCCTTGACCCCGATGCGCAATCAATCCCGCAACCACATCAGCCCCGAATTCTGGATGGGCCTGCACAGTAAAGGTATGCCCCCCGTAAGACAGCATCGCATGGGCGCAAAATTCATTTGAGGCAAGGGTTTCCGCCCCTTCACAGGGGGTAATGACCTGATCTTGATGCCACGCGTTCAAATGCAATTTGCGGCCATCTTTGAGGTGGTATTCTTGCCGTCCGACACACCAGCCGCCTGAAAATTTTTCAACCCGCCCGCCAAGGGCCTGCGCGATGATTTGGTGCCCGAAACATACCCCAATCAACGGAATGCGCGCGGCGTGGATGTCGCGGATCAATGCCTCGAGCGGCGGGATAAACGGATGATCCTCATAGACCCCATGACGTGAGCCAGTAATGAGCCACCCATCGGCATCAAATAGGCCTGTGGGAAACTCCATATCGACCACGTTATAGACGCGGAATTCGAAATCTTGCCCGTCCAAAAGCTGGGCAAAAAGCCGCGCGTAATCGGTGAAATCAGGTTTCAATTCATCAGGCATATGGCCTGTTTGTAAAATGCCAATGATCATGGGTGGCCTGTAAAAAAAGGATATCCAAAGGCTACGCCGCCGCGCATCGTTCGGCAAGGGGGCAGTTTAGACAGTGTCGAGGTAGAGTTGCATCTGCTCTTCGGGTGAAAGTTCGGCCATGTAATGCATCTCTTGACGCTTGGTGGCGAGGTAGTTCGCGACCAACTCCCGCGGAAAGATTTGCGCGGTCATCTGGCAGTCTTCAAAGGCCGCGATAGCCTCACCCCATGTGGTGGGTAAATGCGGGCTCGCCGCATCATAGGCGTTGCCATGGGTGGGCGCGGGTGGTGTGAGTTTGCCCTCAATCCCCGTGAGTGCTGCGCCAAGGATACTGGCCACCAAGAGATAGGGGTTCACATCACCCCCCGCGACCCGATGTTCGATCCGCCGCGCCGCAGGCGTGCCAGAGGGAACCCGCAGCGCGGTTGTGCGGTTTTCATAACCCCACGCCAAAACAGTTGGGGCATGGGCGCCTGGCACAAATCGATCATAGCTGCTGGCATGGGGGGCGAAGATCAGCATAGACCCTGCCATCCCTGCCAAGCACCCCGCAATGGCATGGTGCAGCGCCTCTGACCCTTCAGTGCTGCCATTGTCGAAAATATTGCGCCCCTGCTGATCAAGAACCGAGAAATGCATATGCATTCCGTTGCCCGCGTAATCTTCGTAGGGTTTGGCCATAAACGAGGCGGCAAAGCCATATTTGCGCGCAACGCCTTTGACCAAAAGCTTGAACAGCCACGCGTCATCCGCCGCCTTCAAAGCATCGGATTGGTGCATCATATTGATTTCGAACTGTCCGGGGCCTGCCTCGGAAATCAATGTGTCGGCGGGTATATCCATCGCCTCGCAGGCATCATAAATTTTGGTAAAAAACTGATCAAAGGCATCAAGCTGCCTGAGGGCCAGAATTTCGGCTTGATTGCGTCTTTTGCCTGAGCGGGGCGATGGCGGCACGCGCAAGTCGGGGCCGCGATCATCGATGATGTAGAATTCCAACTCAGTGGCCACAACAGGGGTCAGGCCAAGCGCCTTATACCGATCTAGAACCCGCGCCAGCGCGTGGCGCGGATCACCCGCAAAGGGGCGGCCGTCTTCGTGGAACATCCAAAGCGGCAGCAGCGCGGTTGGATTGCTCAGCCACGGCATTGGCACAAAGCCACGCTCGGTCGGCAGAAGCAGGCCATCGGGATCACCGCTTTCAAAGACAAGCGGGCTGTCATCGATATCTTCGCCCCAAATATCAAGGTTCATGACGGAGAAGGGAAATCGTGTTCCATCCTCCCATGCTTTTTGCGCATAGCGCCGCGCAATCCGTTTTCCGCGCGGCTGACCATTGAGATCAGAGGCCGCAACGCGGATCGTTTTGATCTCTGGATTATCGTTGAGATAGCTGCTCATGCGGCCAGTCTAGCGCGGCATTTTTGAAATGGCAGCGAAATTCGCGCAGGCTTGCGCGTAATTTACGCGCCTGCCTAAAGTTTGGCCACACTTTGGCGCGCAAGGGCGCTGTCGCGGTCGTTGATCCCCAACATGGGCGCCACCATACGCAATAGCGCGTCCTCATCCGCGCTGCGGTGCCCATCGGCTAAGGCAATCGCCCAAAGGGCCTCAATCACCACGATCCGATCTTCATAGGCGACCGACTCCTTGATGGCGCGTGTAAAGCGCACCGTGTCTGGGGCTTCTGCTTCAACCGCCTCGGCCTCATGGATCAGGGCATCAACGCCTGACGGGTCAAGCCCGTAGCGCGCCGCTAAGGTTTCCGCGATTTTCGCGCGTTCTGCTTGGGCATAATCGCCGTCACTGCGCGCAAGACGTACGAGTAATGCGCAAAGCGCCAGCCGCGCATCGCTGTCAGTGATGGGTTCTGGTTTGGGCGCGCCAAGGCGGCGAAGGAGATCTGCAAACATAGGCCCCAATATAAGCTGTTTTTGCGATAAGAGAACCCGCCTAATGCGCCTTGGCTTTTGCAAACACCGCTGCAATCTCGGCCAATGCGGCCTCCATGCCGAAAGGCGGGTTGAGGACAAACAGGCCCGAGCCAATCATCCCATGCCCTTCGCGGGCGGGGGGGAAGGTCTGGCGGTGAAGCATCGCATCAGCAAAGGTTTGGCGTAACTCTGTTTCCATCGGCTGATGGGCTTTGTTTGCGAGGATCGGGTACCACAAGATTATAATCCCAACATTCCATTTGCGCGCCAACTGCCCCATGATTTTTGGGATGCGGGCATAGTCGGTCTTCACCTCATAAGAGGGATCAATCAACATCAGGCCACGCCGTGGATCAGGTGGGCAAATGGATTGCGCCATCTCGAACCCGTCTTGGCGATAGAGCTGCGCCCCTCCCGCTTGGATCATTGCCGCCTGCAGGGCCTCATGTTCCTGAGGATGCAATTCCGCGAGATGTAAATTATCCACAGGCCGCAATAATTCAGCCGCCAAAAGGGGGGAACCTGCATAGGCCTGTGGGCCGTATTTTGCGGCAATTTTTTTCTGTAGGGTCGCATAAGGATGATCTGCTGCAAAACCTGCGCGCAAGCGGGCGATGCCTGCCTCTGCCTCGCCCGTTTTTACGGCTTCGGGGGCGGCAAGATCATAAAGCCCCCGCCCCGCATGGCTTTCAAGATAACTCAGCGGTTTGTCTTTGCGCGTCAGGTAATCCAATACCCATGCGAGGGCCGCGTGCTTATGCACATCGGCCAAATTGCCCGCATGATAGATATGTTGATAAGACAGCATCACGGGCCTGTCAGGCAGGCTTAGACAAGCCTGCTGACATCCTTGGCCGCCCGCACAAAGTCACGGAATAGCGGGTGCGGTGCGAAGGGTTTCGATTTCAATTCTGGATGGAACTGAACCCCGATATACCACGGGTGGTCTTTGATCTCGACAATCTCGGGCAGTTTCCCATCGGGCGAAAGGCCCGAGAAAAGCAGACCGCATTTTTCAAGTTTATCACGATATTTGATATCGACTTCATAGCGGTGGCGATGACGTTCCTCGATGGCGGTTGTGCCATAGGCCTCGGCTACGCGGCTGCCTTCTGCGAGAACCGCATCATAGGCACCCAAACGCATCGTGCCGCCTTTGTCATCATCTGATTTGCGGGTGACTTTATAATTGCCCTGCACCCATTCTTTGAGGTGATACACAATCGGCTCGAACCGCTTTTGACCCGCTTCGTGATCAAATTCCTCCGACCCTGCTTTGGCCATGCCCGCCAGATTTCGCGCAGCCTCGATCACCGCCATTTGCATACCCAAGCAGATACCCAAATAGGGGATCTTGCGGGTTCGGGCGAATTCTGCAGCCTTGATCTTGCCCTCTGTTCCGCGCTCGCCAAACCCACCAGGGACAAGGATCGCATGGAAGCCCTCAAGATGTGGCGCAGGATCTTCGCGGTCGAAAATCTCGGCATCAATCCATTCGGCGCGCACTTTGACGCGATTGGCCATGCCGCCATGGGTCAGCGCCTCGGCGATAGATTTATAGGCATCTTCCAGCTGCGTGTATTTGCCAACAATCGCCACGCGCACTTCGCCTTCGGGATTGTGGATACGATCTGATACATCTTCCCAACGGCTGAGATCTGGTTTCGGGGCGGGGGCGATTTGGAAAGCATCCAACACCGCCTGATCCAACCCTTCGCGGTGATAGGCCAAAGGTGCATCATAAATCGTGCTGAGGTCTTGTGCGGCAATCACGCTATCGGGGCGCACATTGCAAAATAGCGCAAGCTTCTCGCGCTCTTTGCGCGGGATCGGCCCCTCAGAACGGCATACCAAAATATCGGGGGCAAGCCCGATAGAGCGCAGCTCCTTTACGCTGTGTTGGGTGGGCTTCGTTTTCAACTCACCCGATGCTTTGATATAGGGCAGCAGGGTCAGGTGCATAAAGATACACTGGCCACGCGGGCGCTCTTGGCCGAATTGACGGATCGCCTCAAAAAACGGCAGGCCCTCGATATCGCCGACAGTTCCGCCGATTTCGCACAGCATGAAATCCACTTCATCCTCGCCGATGGCGATGAAATCTTTGATCTCATTGGTGACGTGGGGAATCACTTGGATGGTTTTGCCTAGGTAATCACCACGGCGCTCTTTCTCCAAAACGTTGGAATAGATACGGCCTGATGAGACGCTGTCTGTCGCGCGGGCAGAGACGCCTGTGAAGCGCTCGTAATGGCCCAAATCCAGATCGGTTTCCGCACCATCATCGGTCACGAAAACTTCGCCATGTTCAAAGGGCGACATCGTCCCAGGATCAACGTTGAGATAGGGGTCAAGCTTGCGCAAACGCACGGTGTAGCCACGTGCCTGTAGCAATGCACCAAGCGCGGCCGACGCGAGGCCCTTGCCAAGCGAAGAGACCACACCACCCGTGATAAAAATGTATCGTGCCATATACCTATATTCTCCCGCGCGGGCTATTTTGTCTGTTGGAAACAGACCGCGTTTGCCACCTGTATCACGGGATTTGACCGTATCAGGATTCGTGTCCTTAGGGCAAGCGGTCAGCGCTATATCATGTGGCTAAAAATAACAAAGACCCAATATTTATTGGGTCTTTGCGGTGAATTAAATTTAGATGCTGCGTTATTCCGCCCGTGGCGGCAGCGCGGGCGCATCCCCCAGTGCTGGGGGCAGAAGGCTATCTGCCGCAGGCGCGCTGTCGGTTGTGCCATCGGTTGCGGCCCCGTCAGCGGGGGCTGATGTGCCAATGCGGTCTAGCACAGATGTGGTGGCCGAGTTTTGCGCCGCCAAAATGGTCAATGTAACCGATGTAATCAAAAACGCAGTCGCAAAGGCCCATGTGAGTTTGCCGAGGGCTGTTGCCGCTTGGCGGCCTGTCATAAGGCCACCGCCTGCACCACCGCCGCCACCAAGGCCCATGCCGCCCCCTTCGGAGCGCTGCAAAAGCACCACGGCAATCAAGCAGATTGCGAGGATAAGATGGATGACGAGAACGATATTTTCCATGGCGGCCTCAGGTGCGTGTCTGTAACAATCCGTCACTTTTCGCGGATTACTTAGGGGATGCGATCCGCCGCCGCAAGCCAAGAGTTTCACAACTTTAAGGCGAATCCGGTGAATATTGCAACACATATGACAGTTCCATGACCCAAGGATGCGGGCCCGTCCCGCGTTCTGCCGCAGGCGGGCAATGCGTTTCGCGCTTTTCACCGAGGCTGCGTGTCGTTATAGACGCCATCGTTTGCAAGAGCCGGCCATTCTGGCCTGCGGATAAGGACGGATCGTAAAATGGCGAATGTTGTGGTTGTTGGCGCGCAATGGGGGGATGAAGGCAAGGGCAAGCTTGTCGACTGGCTCAGCGAGCGCGCAGATGTGATTTGCCGCTTTCAAGGCGGGCATAACGCAGGCCATACATTGGTTATTGATGGCAAGGTCTACAAGCTCAACGCGCTGCCTTCGGGTGTGGTGCGCGGCGGCAAGTTGAGCGTTATTGGAAATGGCGTTGTTCTAGATCCTTGGCACCTTATCGAAGAGATCGGCAAAATCCGCCAAGATGGTGTGACCATCAGCCCTGAAACATTGATGATTGCGGAGAATACCCCGCTGATCCTGCCAATCCATGGTGAGTTGGATCGTGCCCGCGAAGATGCGGCCAGCGCCGGCACCAAAATCGGCACCACAGGCCGCGGGATTGGCCCTGCCTATGAAGATAAGGTTGGTCGCCGTTCGGTGCGGGTAGCGGATTTGGCGGATGAGGCCACCTTGATCGCCCGTGTTGATCGCGCGCTGCAGCATCACGACCCGCTCCGTCGTGGCCTTGGCATCGCGCCTGTCGATCGCGATGCGCTGATCGAAAAGCTCAAGGCCATTGCGCCTGAAATTTTGCCCTACGCCGCACCCGTTTGGAAGGTTCTGAACGAACAGCGCCGCGCGGGTAAGCGCATTTTGTTCGAGGGCGCACAAGGCGCGCTGCTGGACATTGATTTTGGCACTTATCCTTTTGTGACCTCTTCCAACGTCATTGCAGGGCAGGCTGCGACAGGTGTCGGCCTTGGGCCAGGTGCGGTTGATTATGTGCTGGGCATCGTAAAAGCCTACACAACTCGCGTGGGCGAGGGGCCGTTTCCAACGGAATTGGACGATGAAGATGGCACCCGTCTGGGGACGCGTGGCCATGAATTTGGCACGGTCACAGGGCGCAAGCGGCGCTGCGGGTGGTTTGACGCCGCCCTTGTGCGCCAGACCTGCGCGACGTCTGGTGTGAATGGCATTGCGCTGACGAAGCTGGATGTTCTTGATGGGTTTGACACGCTCAAAATCTGCGTGGGCTATGAATTTGACGGCACGCGGATTGATTACCTTCCAACCGCGTCTGAGGCGCAAAAACGCTGCACACCAATCTATGAAGAGATGGAAGGGTGGCATGAGACGACCGAGGGCGCGCGCTCTTGGGCGGATTTGCCTGCCAATGCGATCAAATATGTGCGCCGTGTGGAGGAGTTGATTGACTGCCCCGTGGCGCTACTTTCCACCTCACCCGAGCGTGAAGACACAATTCTTGTGACTGACCCGTTCGCGGATTGATCTGATCACCGACCAAAGGGAGAGCTGCCTGTCATGGCCCTTGGCTATAAAACCCGCAAGCGTTTGTCCCTGCTTATCCTGATCTTCGGGCTGCCTGCCTATATCGCGGCGGGGTGGTGGCTGATGAGCTTGTTTGAGCGCCCCTCCATCTGGGTGGAGTTTGCCATATATGTGGGGCTTGGTATTTTGTGGGCCCTGCCATTCAAAGCCGTTTTCAAGGGCGTTGGACAGGCAGATAACAACGGCGACAAAGACGGTAAACACTAACGCGTTAGTACGTGGCTCTGCCTCCCGACATATCAAAAACAGCGCCGGTGTTAAATGAGCATGCACTAGAGGAAAGCCACATCACTATATCGGCGACCTCCCGTGCATAGCCAAGGCGCTTCATCGGTGACTTTGCTATCATAGTTTCCACAAAGTCAGGTTCCATCTGGTCGAGAATGTTCGTTTTTACTGCGGCAGGTGCCACACAATTCACTCGAACATTGGTTTCGGCCAGCTCTTTTGCGAGCGACTTAGTAAAGCCTATTACACCAGCTTTTGCCGCAGAATATGCAGATGCGTAGGGTGTACCCTCTTTGCCTGCAAGAGACGCCATATTAATTATGCGACCGTACCCCTCAGAGACCATACATGGAGCTACTGTTTTTGCTACGATATAAGTGCCAATTAAATTGACTTGCACAGTTTTGATCCAAGCTTCTGTGTCGTAGTTAATTGTGTTCTCAGTTGGGCCGGCATAACCAGCATTGTGTGAGAGGAAATCAATCTTGCCCCAATTGTTAATTGTGTCTTTGGTTGCATTCTCGACCTGGCTGAGGTCACTAACGTCAACTTCCTTGAAAATTGCATTTTTTCTTTTGTTCTTTGGGGGATGGAGATCCCATATGACTACCTTGGCTCCGGCATCAAGGTATTGTGAGGCAATCTGAGAGCCGATTCCGTTTGCCCCCCCCGTCACTACAGCAATTCTATTGGAAAAATCGTAAGTCACTTCTTGCATCGACTTCGGTATCCTTTTGGTTTGGTAGGTCCATCGTAACCATGTCACTACTGGGCCAAAAAACCTCCATCGACCGGGAGAGTATGCCCAGTGATCATAGATGCTGCTGACGACGATAGAAAAGCGACAGCGGCAGCCACATCTCCTGGCTCAGCAATCTTGCCTAGGGGCGTCATTTCCTCGATGCGTCGAACAGTATAGGGGTCATCAAGTAACGGTCTAATAAATTCCGTTCTCACATACGTAGGGGCAACAGAGTTGACACGGATATCATAAGGGGCCCACTCAACTGCCAAGGCACGTGTCATATTTACTATAGCTCCCTTTGACGTTTGATACGAGACATTGGGGTAAATACCCCCCCCTGAAAGCCCCATAATTGAGGCTATATTTGTGATGCATCCCGGTTGTTTTGCTTTGACCATCTTTCTGGCTGCAGCCTGAGCACATAGAAAAGATCCGGTGGTGTTGACGTTTGCAACCAAATCCCAGTCCGACTTGTTATGGTCCAGAGCCGGTTGCCGACGCGCTACGCCGGCACTATTCACCAAGACGTCTACGTTCGGGACTTTCTCGAACACTTCGTCGATTTGGTTTGCGTCGCAAATATCAAGCTCGAATGAGAGTGAGTTTGGTATATTCTCGCTTACCGATTTGGCTGCAGCTCCATCTTTGTCCAATATTATTATATGCGAACCTAAAGACGCCATATAATTTGCACAGGCTTCGCCAATACCGTTTGCTCCACCTACTACAACAACAACTTTATCTTTGAACTTGAATTGATTTATCAACTGGTAATCCTAACATTTTAAAACCAAATTCATTGGCGCAGCTTCATAAGCTATAGAGCCCCTTAGTATTTTGTTTAGCTATGCTCTATGTATTTTCCAAAAGCGTTTTTTAGCTTCTGCAGTATCACTTTGAGTGATACGCTAGGGCTAATGAGCCAAAACCAAAACGATTTTTTTCACTGTTGCAGAATTTGGATTGAACGCATTCGTGAGCGTAGAGGTGAATGATAACGAGCTTAGCTTTGGCGGGATATCAGCGTCAGAGAACAGTTTAGCCTACACCGAACGTCTTGTGTGCCTGATAGGTGGTGGAGAAATTGAAGAACAGCCAGTAAAGGCGCTGGTCAACTCTGGAGCGATTGTGGTCGCGGCTGACGGTGGTGCTAATCACGCCTTACGCCTTGGTCTGCAGCCCGTTGCCGTGATTGGCGATATGGATTCCATCAGCCCTGAGACGCGCGCCCAATTCGGGGATGTTCTGCATCACATTCCCGAGCAGGACAGCACCGATTTTGAGAAATCTTTGCGGGTTTTGGATGTTGCGGGCATCATTGGATTTGGGTTTCTCGGGCCGCGCGCCGATCATGGATTGGCCGCGATGCAGGCCTTGGCACGGCATCAAGGCGCGCCCGTCATTTTGCAAAGCGCGCAGGATGTGGTTTTCCACCTCCCTGCGCATCGTGAAATGGCTTTTGAATTACCGCGAGATACGCGGGTCTCTTTGTTCCCTTTTGCCCCTGTGGCCTGTGCCGCTGAGGGGCTGCGTTGGCCTCTCGATGGTTTGACCTTCGATCCGATGGGGCAGATTGGCACATCCAACAAGGCCGAGGGTGGGGCGCTGCGTCTGATGGCAAAGGGGGCAGGGCTGCTTGCCATTTTGCCTGCGCGCTACCGTGATCAGGTTTTGCAGAGTTTCGGTTTGTCTCTTTGACCCTCGCATCCCTGAACAAGGTTCGTTAAACATGATGTGAGATCGACAAACGCCACTGGCGCAGTGCGGCTGACCCTTTGGCATGACAATATGGAGACGCGCGAATGGCGGCTGACCTTAACCCAATTGATAAAGCAAAATATGTGGCGGCAAAACGCGCTGTTGATTTTGTTGAAGATGGGATGCGCCTTGGGCTTGGGACGGGATCAACGGCAGCATGGATGGTGCGCTGTCTGGGTGCGATGGTGCGCGAAGACGGATTGCAGGTCACAGGTGTTGCCACATCAACACGCACAGCAGAGCTTGCCCGTGAAGTTGGCATCACAGTCAAAACCTTGGACGAGGTGAAATGGCTGGATCTCACGATTGACGGCGCGGATGAGTTTGATCCAAACCTGAACCTCATCAAAGGTGGCGGTGGTGCGTTGTTGCAAGAAAAAATCGTAGCAACCGCTTCGGATCAGATGATTGTGATTGCTGACCCTGCAAAAGAGGTAACGGGTCTTGGGGCCTTCCCTTTGCCCGTTGAGGTTATTCCGTTTGGATGGCAAACCACCAAAGCCCTGATTGAGGAAGTTTTGGTTAATCTCGATGTTCTGGGTCGCAGCACATCTTTGCGCCTTTCGGGGGAAGAGCCCTATCGCACAGATGAAGGGAATTTCATCATCGACTTGCATCTCAAGCGCATTGCCAACCCGCAACAAGCCTCGCTTGTTCTGAACCAGATCCCTGGCGTGGTAGAGAATGGTTTGTTCCTCGATATTTGCGACATTATCGTGATCGGCAATGGCGATGGCAGCGTTGAGGTGCGCAATATCAACGATGGCACGGTCGAGCGGGAAAAGATCGAAATTCTTGAGGGTGACAACCTCTTTAACCTCTCCTAATCCCTCAACTCGGGCTGATTGATGACATTTGACTATGATCTTTTCGTGATTGGTGGTGGCTCTGGCGGGGTGCGCGCCGCACGCGTTGCAGCAGGTTTGGGGGCTAAGGTGGCCTTGGCTGAGGATAGCCGCATGGGGGGCACCTGTGTGATCCGCGGATGCGTGCCCAAAAAACTGATGGTCTTTGCTTCTGAATATGCGCCGATGGCAGAAGATGCAGCGGCCTATGGGTGGGACATTTCACTGGGGGCATTTCATTGGCCGAATTTCCAGCGCAAATTATCCGCCGAGTTAGATCGCCTAGAAGGCGTTTATAACGGCCTGTTGGACAAATCAAGCGTCACTGTTTTTGCGCAGCGCGCCACCCTGTCGGATCCGCATTCCGTGCGCCTTGCCGATGGCACAATCAAATCCGCGAAACATATCTTGATCGCTACGGGCGGTCGGCCTGTCCGCCCCGATGTCAAAGGCGCGGAATATGGCATCGTATCGGATGATATTTTCAACCTGCCGCAACTGCCGAAATCAATATTGATCGTGGGCGGTGGCTATATCGCGTGCGAGTTCGCCTGTATTCTCAACGGCCTTGGGGTTGAGGTCACGCAATATTATCGCGGCGCACAAATTCTGCGTGGCTTTGATGATGAGGCGCGTGGGCTGATTTGCGATCAGATGCGGGCCAATGGGATTTCTATCCATATGGGCACCGATGTGATTGGGATTGAGAAAACAGACACGGGCTTGCGTGTTGAGGCGACAAATGGCGAGATGCAAAGTTTTGATCAGGTGTTTTTTGCCACAGGCCGCCGCCCCAACACAGATGGGTTGGGGGTAGACGCCCTCGGCGTGGAATTGGGCCGTGGTGGTGAGATTGTGGTGGATCAATTCAGCCAAACCGCCGTGCCTTCGATTTATGCGATTGGGGATGTGACCAATCGTGTGAACCTGACCCCCGTTGCCATTCGCGAAGCGATGGCCTTTGTGGCGACAGTCTTTGAAGGCAAGAAGACGCCCGTGGATCATGATTTAATCCCCTCGGCGGTGTTCACGCAGCCCGAATTTGGCACTGTGGGCCTGTCTGAGGAAGAGGCCCGCGCAGCAGGCCCAATTGAGGTCTACGCGACCTCTTTCAAACCGATGCAATCCAGTTTTGCGGGGCAGTCTGATCGGGCAATGATGAAATTGGTGGTTTGCGCTGAAACGCGCCGCGTTTTGGGCTGTCACATTGTCGCCCCGCAGGCGGGTGAGATGATCCAATTGGCGGGTATTGCTGTGAAAATGGACGCAACAAAGGAAGATTTTGACCGCGTCTGCGCCGTGCATCCCACCATGTCGGAGGAATTGGTTACACTGAAAACACCCGTCCGCGTGGCTTGAAAATCAGGCGCAAAGGCACATCTGTGACAAGACGGTGATGGCCCATGTGGTGCAGCGTGGCGCGGCAGGGCACAGATTTGACTGAATATGTAAGACGAGAGATCACAAGAGGATATAGCGCAGCATGGCTGGAAATAACGGCGGCCCTTGGGGCTCTGGTGGAAATCGCGGTGGCGATGATGATGGTCGCAATGGCGGCCCGCGCCGCCCTGAACAGGGCGGTGGGCAACAGATCCCCGAATTGGATGATTTGGTTCGCAAGGGCCAAGAGCAACTCCGCGTTTTGATGGGGGGGCGCGGTGACGGCAATGGCGGCTTTGGCGGCGGCGCAGGCGGCGGTGGTTTTAAACCGACACGCAGCATGTTTCTGCTTGGCGCGGGCGCAGGCATCGTTGCTTGGTTCTTGGCGTCCTTCTACACGGTTCAGCCGTCTCAGCAGGGCGTTGAAACATTCTTTGGCAGTTTCTATCGCACCACGGGCGATGGCCCGCATTTGGCGCCTTGGCCCTTTGTGCGCGCCCAAGTGATCGAAGTCACCACGCAGCGCACCGAGGCGATTGGGTCTTCCCGCGCGGGCGAAGGGCTGATGCTGACCACGGATGAAAACATCGTCGATATTGATTTCCAAGTTGTTTGGAACATCAAAGAACCCTCAGAGTTCCTCTTTAACCTTCGAGATCCAGAGGTGACGGTGCGCTCGGTGTCTGAGGCCGCCATGCGCGAAGTTATCGCGCAATCCGAACTTTCGCCAATTCTAAACCGTGATCGCGGCTTGATCGCAGATCAGGTGCGGGATTTGATCCAAACCACGATGGATGGATATGATTCAGGCATCAATATTGTGCGTCTCAACCTTGACCGCGCTGATCCGCCCGCCGAGGTGATTGACGCCTTCCGTGACGTGCAAGCCGCAGAACAGGAACGCGACCGACTGGAGCGTCAGGCGGATGCCTATGCCAACCAAGCCCTCGCGGGCGCGCGCGGTGAAGCGGCGCAGCTGCTGGAAGAGGCCGAAGGGTATCGCGCCCAAGTGGTCAATGAGGCCGAAGGTCAAGCAAGCCGTTTCTTGGCGGTTCTTCAAGAATATCGCGGGGCGCCCGAAGTGACACGCCGCCGTATCTATCTTGAAACCATGGAGCAGGTTCTGGGTGATGTGAACCTGATCGTCATGGATGAGAATGGCGGGGGGAATGGCGTTGTGCCGTATTTGCCGCTCAATGAATTGCGCAGAACTGAGCCCGCAGCAGGGGGGAATAACTGATGTCTCGTATTGCTTTCCTAATCCCCGTTGGCGTTCTCGCAGTTGCCGTGGCGTTCAGCTCACTGTTCATCGTGGATGAGCGTCAAAAGGCGCTTGTTCTGCAGTTTGGTCAAATTCGTCAGGTCATCGAAGAGCCAGGGTTGAACGTCAAAGTGCCGTTCATCCAAGAGGTGGTGTATTATGACGACCGGATCCTGTCGCTTGACACCCAACCGATTGAGGTGACCCCGTCTGATGATCGCCGCTTGGTGGTTGATGCCTTTGCACGCTATCGGATTTCAGATTTGGTTGCCTTCCGTCAGGCGATTGGTGCGGGCGGTCTGCGCGCGGCTGAGGCGCAGTTGCAAGATATTCTCAACCCACAGATCCGTGCTGTTTTGGGTGCTGATGGTGTGACGTCAAACACGATTTTGTCGAGCGAGCGCGCAGAACTTATGGCGCGGATCACGGCGCAAGCGCGTGTCTTGGCTGAGCGTTTGGGTCTTGAGGTTCTGGATGTGCGCCTCAAGCGCACGGAATTGCCACAGCAAAACCTTGAAGCCACCTTCGCCCGTATGGAGGCCGAACGGCAGCGCGAAGCCACAGATGAACGCGCCCGTGGTGCCGAGGCTGCACAGCGCGTCCGCGCCCAAGCCGACCGCACCGTGGTTGAGATCGTGTCAGAGGCAACCCGCGAAGCGGAAATCATCCGCGGTGAAGCAGATGGCGAACGGAACCGCATCTTTGCCGAGGCCTTCTCGCAGGATACGGAATTCTTTGAATTCTATCGTTCGATGAATGCCTATAGCCAAGCCCTGCGCACGGGGAATTCCACCTTCCTCTTGGCCCCTGATAGCGAATTCTTTGATTACTTGGGGTCTTCGCAGAGCCCGCGCTGATGCTGGGATTGTCGTGGGACATTATAATTGCAGGGCTTGGTATGGCCCTGCTTATTGAGGGGCTGGTCTTTGTGCTGGCCCCTTCGCGTTTGGAAAATCTGATTGCGTTTCTCGCGGCGATCCCCGTGGAAACGCGCCGTCTCATCGGCTTTGGCGCGGTGTGTTTTGGGGTCATCGTTCTGGCCTTTGCGGTAAGTTTGTAATTTACTTTCACGGCCTTGTGATGAGGGTGTGAGATAGGGTGATAGGGATGGTTCTTGAATAGCCTTGTGGGCGGCCAAATATTCATCTGACCCTATTGGTTATGACGGAACCTAACCACAGCTCGTCTGGGCGTAGTTTGGGAGATGAAAAAGGAGTGTGCAGGTGAGACGCGATTATCAAACCACGGAATGGATGCAGCCAAGAGGTGCTGCGCGGGCGAATGCAATTGCCATCGCGCCTCCGCAGGTCTCGCGTCTGCGCCAAACGGCGCTATTACTGGCTGCCGCACTTGTGGCGCTGGGGCTGATCACCCTGCAAAGCCCCGCGCAGGCGCAATCGGCGCGGCCTGACACATTTGCAGATTTGGTGGATCAAGTAGGCGATGCGGTGGTGAATATCACCACAACCTCAATCGTTGCCGCCCGCCAACAAGGGCCGCAGGGCATCCAACCCATGCTGCCACCTGGATCGCCATTTGAGGATTTCTTTAACGACTTCATGAACCGCAACGGCCAAGGGGGCCAAGCCCCCCGCCGCTCGCAGGCGCTTGGATCGGGGTTTGTGATCTCTGAAGATGGGTTCATCGTCACCAATAATCACGTGATCGAAGGGGCCGATGAGATTTCGATTGAATTCCGTACGGGCGAGGTGTTGCAGGCTGTATTGATTGGCACAGACCCTAACACTGATATTGCGCTTCTGAAGGTAGACCCTGAAAGCCCGCTCACCTCTGTCTCCTTTGGGGATAGTGACGCGCTGCGCGTGGGGGATTGGGTTATGGCCATGGGCAACCCTCTAGGGCAGGGGTTCTCAGTTTCGGTCGGTGTCGTATCGGCACGCGGGCGGGAATTGTCGGGGGCCTATGATGATTTCATCCAGACAGACGCTGCAATCAATCGCGGAAACTCGGGCGGGCCATTGTTCAACCTCGAGGGCGATGTCATCGGCGTAAACACTGCGATCCTGTCACCCAACGGTGGCTCGATTGGTATCGGGTTTTCTATGGCCTCGGCCGTGGTCAGCGATGTGGTTGATCAATTGCAGCAATTCGGCGAAACGCGCCGCGGATGGTTGGGCGTGCGCATTCAGGACGTGACCCAAGATATCGCCGATGGCCTGTCCTTGGAGGAGGCACGCGGTGCATTGGTCACAGATGTGCCAGAAGGCCCCGCCCGTGATGCCGGTGTCGAGGTGGGGGATGTGATCCTCAGCTTTGATGGGCAGGATGTTCAGGATACCCGCGAATTGGTGCGTGTTGTGGCCGCGGCACCTGTTGGGGAAACAGTGAATATGGACGTTCTGCGCAGTGGTGACGTTGAAACCCTCTCTGTCACCTTGGGGCGCCGCGAGACTGCGGATGCAGGCGGCGCGGGGCAGCCCGAACCGATTAAACCCGCATCCGTGGATGTGCTTGGCCTGCGCCTTGGCCCTATCACCGAAGAGGATCGTGCAGACCTCGCGGCACGGGGGCTGAGCGGTGTGGTGATTGAGGCGGTCGATCCAAGCTCGGACGCGGCGGCAAAGGGCCTACAGGCGGGCGATATCGTGACCGAAGTTTCGCAAATGCCGATTTCCACCCCGCAGGAATTTGACCAAATTGTTGGAGAGGCGCGTGATGCAGGGCAAAAATCTATTCTCTTGCTGATCCGCCGCGCGGAGGATCCACGCTTTGTTGCTCTGACCCTGACGGATTAAGGTATCCCGCCAAGCAGAGACAGACACAGGCGCGGGCTGAATTTATCTTCGGCCCGCGCTATTTCTTTGCCCCAAGCGCAAGGGTTTGCTAGGGGAGGCGTGACCAGAATTTCGACTGCCCCAAGGAGGGCCAAACCCATGCGCCATTTGCCCGTTGCTTTGATCATGACCGCCACCTTCCTTGCAGGGTGTCAACCAATGAGCATGCCCCCTGTGGAGGAGTTAAGCCCCCCCCAACAGGCTTTGGCGCAGGTGATCCCGCCCCGTGGTGGGGTGGTTATGGCCGCCTTCACAGACCCGGAACTGCAGCCGCAATATCTGACCGATGACTTGGTGCAGGCCTCGGCCCGCGCTGCCGCCTGCCATCAGGACGCCTATGGCGAGGTTCTAGAGATGAAAGATATTCTGCCAATCCTGACAATATTGCCGCAAACATTGGTCTATGAAAGTCAGATTGAAACTGCGCGTGCTGTGCAAATTTCGGTGTTGACGGGCCGTGGCACGGGCGCAGAACGGCTCGATGTGACGCTTTTGCGGGATGGGGCTGTGTGGAAGATCGCGGATCTCTCGCATGATGGAAAGTTGCTCTCTGGTCAATTGGGCGGACATTGTGATTTCATCGCCCGTGAGGCATCCGCCCTTGCGCGTGCGGCAAGCCAGACAGAAGCCGAAGTTGAGGCAATAACTGACCCTGCAGAAAGTAATGCGCAAAGCGGGTAAAATCCCCTTCAGGATTGCTGAGTACCTATCGCTGATTGCCGCTTTTTCGCTTGTGTTGTTCGCGCTAACATTGTCGGTAGTGCAAGCGTTAAGATTAAGTTCAGAAATTAATCCTAATATTTCACCAAGAAGATATTTTGTGGCACAGAATGTTGAGCTATGGTATGAATTGGCATAACGCAGCCACGGGTGGAAATTTGGCCTTGACGGTGAGCGATATGGGAAATCTTGATAAACTTGAACAGCTATGTGCCTTGGCCACTGTCCTTGATGGGATGGAGCGGGATTTAGGTTTGAATGCCCTCTCTGACCTTGAAAAAAAGGTTCTTCGTGCGGCCTATTCAGTGTCAGATCGTCACAATCACTTTGCCCCGAGCGAGGTGTTAGAGCGCCTTGAGGGCGAGCGGGATGTCTCACGCAGCTCATTTTTCCGCGCCTTGAAGACCCTCGCTGAGGCGGGGTGCATTAAGCGTATGGGTAATGAAAAGCGTGCAGGGTATCAGATTATTGGCTAATGAGTATTGAATTGATACTGTATGCTGGACAAGAGAAACGTGCTCGTGGATAGTGCGCAATGGACTGGGCGTGGCCACATCAGCGGCTATGCAGCAATTGTTTCGCGGGTTTTAGTTCAACCCAGTGAGGCAAACTTTTGCGAGGTGGAGGCAATTGGATTTAAATTTTGACATCCTCACCAATGCCGCGCGCTTGCGCCATACGTTGGAAAAAATGGAGGCGTCAGTGGGCATTCACCAACTCACTGAGGCTGAGAAATATGTGCTGAGTGCCGCGGCATTGGCCGCAAAAGCAGACGGCTCATTTTCGCTTCATGATTTAGAGGCGCAGGATTTGATCGCGGACATGCCCGTGAGCACGAAATTCCGCACGCTGCGCTGCCTGATCGATAAGGGCAAGCTGAAGCGCGCAGGCGCAGGTCGTAAGTCCGATTATATAATCGTGGCTTGATCTTTTAAGTTCTCGAGTAAGGCTGTGCGTATGCGGCATGCACTTATGACCGATCTTGTGGCCTTGGTCATGTGTTCGATCTTTTACGCGATGGCCTTTGAGGCTGTATTCGTTGTGTCGGATAAATTGCAGCAGTTCGTGCTACCTGACATTATTTATGCCAGCGTGCTGTTCTTCCCTCATGGTGTTCGAGTGCTGGCGGCCTATTTGTTTGGTTGGCGAAGCATCCTCTACCTTCTGCCTATCAGCATTGTCTTTGTGTGGTTTGGGGATGATGCTGGCACGATCTTCGAAGGGCTTGTTCTGGCATTGGGGAGCCTCGTTGCCTGCGTGCTGGCCTTCGAGGTATTGAGCCGCTTTGACTTTATTGAGCGCAATTATCTCTCGGTATCAATCGATTGGAAGAGTTTAGCCCTCGCAGGTGCGTTTGGTGCAATGATGAATGCGGCCCTGCACTACACTTTGGATGTAACAGACGTGCGGGCCTCTGGCGCTATTTTTGTCGGAGATGTGTTAGGTTTTGCAGCAGTGCTCGTAGTTTCGATGCTTTTCTTCAGATTGCTCCGCGAACTCTCCTGAGCCCATCTGCAAATGCGCTGATTGGCAAGCAGACTGCCCGTGGAAGTAAATTTTTGCACACCCAAACATAACTTATCCCCACTAGCAGTATAGCTCAGTCGTCACGCCTACTCTGCGGCAAAGTTTTTACTTTGTTTGTGTGGTGCCAGGTGCTCTAACTTTTCTGATAGTGCTTTATGAAGCCGCGGGTGTACAAAATCAGGTTCCAAGTTCGCCATCATACACACTTCTCGAAAGTCTCTCGATGGGTATTCTCCAATCCAGCGCCTGACGTCTTGAAACTCTCGATCTCTGCTGCTTTCGCTTGCTTGTAAATCCTGATTTGCCCTCCACAGGACGGCTTGCCACAGTCTCAACTCTGGAATCGGATCGCTCATTGCGTGAGGCTATCATGGGTATTTTTTCTATCAAGATGAAAGATAACTGCACGTCGATATAATTTGTAGACCTAGCCCCGTAGACTAAGCCACTGTCTTGATCCAGTTAATAAACGAGCGGGTATTTTGTGTCGGTGTTTTCCAGCTTGAGATGTAATATGCCGTACCAAAATTATGGGCTAGATGTGCGAGTGGACGAAGTGTTCCATCATTAATTGCGCCAGCAGTAATTGAGCGCCACCCCAGCATGAGGCCTCGGCCATCCAGAGCTGCCTGCATGGCTTGGACATAGTTATTAAATGAGTGCCCTGCCTGCTTGGGCGCTGGCATACCCTTGGCTGCAAGATAGGCCTCCCACCCGGCCCAGTGTTGTGTGTGCGGGTTTCGCACATGTATTAAGGGGGCGCTCCATATTGGAGTGCCACTTGCTCGCAGTGTGTCGATGAGCTTAGGGGCTCCCACGGGACAGACCACTTCATCAAACAGCTTTTCGTTGTGCCCGTCGCGCCAATTCTGAGCCCCATAACGTAGGGCCAGATCGATATCTGGCGACAGTATTGGTAAGTCTGTGGGTGGCGCCTGGACGTTCACCGTTATTTCTGGGTGCAGCGCGTAAAACTGCGGGAGGCGGGGCATCAGCCAATAGGTTGCAACCCCCAGAGTGCAGGCGACTGTGATTTGCAGCTCATGTCCCGCTTGGGCTGCCTGAATGTCGCTGATGGTTGCGCGGATTTGGCTCAATCCCTCGCGCACAGAGCGCGCCAGCATCTCACCTTCTTCCGTCAAGCTTGCCGGTTTGCGGCGTCGATCCAATAGTGCGGCGCCGATATATTCCTCGAGCGTCTTTATCGCCTGACTGATCGCTGGCTGGCTCACGTTCATTTGTGCGGCGGTCTCGCGCATGGATCCGTGCCGGGCGAGTGCCTCAAAGCAGACCAATAAGCGAAGTGGGGGGAAGTGGTCCATAATATGAATATAACTCATGGCTTATGTTATATTCATAGAAATCCATCTATAATTAAAAAATCAATGTGCAATTGTAATTTTTAATTATTGTAATTATCTGGACTAAAGTAATGCTTGACGGAAAATCCTCAGTCGTAATGGCAGTAGAGTTGGGGGGTAGGGGCCTGTTCGTGACCCTGCCCAAGCGGGGGCGTCGCTACCTAAATTATTACTGGCTGCGCGACAATTGCCCTAGCTCCTTCAGCCCAATAACGCGTGAACGTAGTTTTGACATTTTTCATTTAGAGCAACCGCCACGAGCGAAAGCAGCCCGGATTGCTGATGGTATCCTGCATGTTGAGTGGGTAGACGAGGATCACGTGACGCGCATGCCGCTGGACTGGATTGAAACTTATGCAATTGGCAAGTCCCGCCCAGATCCAGCCGACCTCAAGCGTGAGGCTTGGTACAGCGATCACTACCCCAATGTTCCGCGTTTTGCGCAACCGGATCTCCTTGCAGACACTGGACAGCGCTCAGCGTGGATTGAGGCTATGCTCGTCCATGGCTTTACGATAGTCACGGACATGCCCGACAGTGACGAGGGATTGACCCAGACTGCTGAGTTGATGGGGTATGTTCGCCCGACATTCTTCGGCACTTATTTTGATGTGCGCACTCACATCAATCCAACCAACACCGCCTACACCTCGGCTGCGCTCGAGCTACACACAGACACACCCGCAGAGGAGTTTGCGCCGGGCATTCAGTTTCTTCACTGTCGTGTCAACACAGTTGAGGGAGGGCAGAGCCTTTACTCTGACGGCGTGGCAGTGGCTAATGACTTCCGGCTGCGAGACCCACGGGGGTTTGAGCTCCTCTCAACGATCTCAATTCCGTTCTTCTGTGAACACGATCACTATGATGCACGCTCACGCCAGACTGTGATTGAACTCGACAATCATGGCGAGGTGTCCGGTCTCACAATTAGCCAGCACATGGCAGATATTTTTGATCTCGATCAGACACTGTTGGACGAGTATTACCCTGCCTTCTGCCGGTTTGGCCGTATGCTCCAAGAGGACAAGTATATGATGCGCTTCATGATGAAGGGCGGCGAGTGCATGGTGTTCGATAATCACAGAATTGTTCACGGGCGCGCGGCCTATTCAGCAACGAGTGGGGATCGCTACCTGCGCGGTTGCTACGTTGATCGTGGCGAGATGCGCTCGACATATCGCGCATTGGTCAGTGAGGGGCGGTTTAAGTCATGATGGACGAACATGAAATTACCCTGCGCGCAGAATTAGCCGATGCGTTTCGAATTTGTCACGCTCTCGGCTGGAGCGAAAGTGTCGGTAACCACTTCAGCGCGGCGCTAGACCCGGATGGCAAAGTCTTTCTTCTAAATCCCCGGTGGCAGCACTTTGCGACTATCAGTCCCGAGGATCTCTTGGCCTTAAACTCAGGTGACCCATCCGTCATGACGCGGGATAATGCGCCGGATGCGTCTGCTTGGTGTATTCACGGGACAATCCACCGGCGACTGCCGAGCGCGCGTGTGGTGTTGCACGTGCACTCGCCCTATGCGACTGCCTTAGCCTGCCTTGAAGACCCCACACTCTGGCCGATTGACAATAACACTGCACGCTTCTTCGGCCGGGTTGCGTACGACCTGCAATTTGGTGGCATTGCGGACGCGCTAGAGGAAGGCGAAAGGATTGCAGAGGCACTGTCTGATAAATCAGTGCTCGTGATGGGCAACCACGGCGTCACTGTCGCGGGACCTACCGTTGCCGATGCGTTTGAGGATCTTTATTTTTTCGAGCGTGCGGCCCAGACCCTCATGCTGGCCTATGCAACTGGACGCCCCCTGGCGGTGCTAGAGGATAAAGTGGCGAGGGACACCGCAGAGGGTTGGGTGGTCTATCGTGGTATGGCGGCACGCCACTTTAACCACCTGAGGACTGCCTATGGGCTAGCAAATAACGCTGGCTAGACAAAACTCGTGACGGGCAGGCCCAGGCCACTCGCCATTTTCTTGCGATAGCGATATTGTCCGAGCGGTTCGCTTTCGATCTGAGCAACAGCCACGCCGGCCTCCTCCCAAGCTTCCTGCTTTGCAGCGGGGGACCCGTGCTTGCCCGGCATTGGCCAGCCCTTCGGAATAATTCAGCGCTTTGTGCCGCGGCTCGTAACCAGAAGGATCTGTAATTTCCTTTTTTTGTGGTGATAGCACAGTGCGCCGACTTGAACCCACTCGGGGCGCTGCACCAACAGCTTAAGGCTCTCTTCAACGATTTTTGGAATAAAATTTTTCATGCGGTGCGGATGCCGCCTCTCTGGCATTGATTAATTACACATTTTTATCCTAGTGTGTGCCTCCCGAGACCGCTACCCAAGTATTCCAAAAACTTACTTGTCCTCTCTGCGATGTTGGCATGCGCGCGTTGGCACAAAGAGAGGCGGAAAAACCTTCCCCCAGTCCACGATGCAGCTTTCAACGCAAGCATGCTGTCTCGATTTCGACGGAGTATTTTTTTATTTGTGTGGATGCGCTTGGTCTGTAATGAAGCCCGCCGATTGGGTCGCCCGCGGCGAATGAATCCATATCTGCGGCCTCGAATCCCTTTCGCGAGCAACTATTTAGCTTATTGCCTAGCACATTTTTTGGACTATAGTTATGGGAGTTGTGGACTTGCTGACTCGAATTGTCAAGAACTTTATATCTAGAGGCTGTACATGAAAATCACCCAAGTGAATATTCGCAAAGTCAAAGGGTTTACCTTGATTGAATTGCTGATTGTGGTTGCGATCGTTGGTGTTCTGGCTGCGGTTGGGATCCCTGCGTACAATAATTACATCAACAACGCTAAGGTTGCGTCTGCTGAAACTAACCACAGCCGCATCGTGAGTATGATGACTGCGCTTGCTGCAGAATGCACAATCAACGGTGGCGTCGCCGTATTTAAAAATGCTAATGGCGCCGATTCTAACGTTCAATGCAGTGGCGCCAACAATTTCGTAAGTAACTTTGCGAATCACTGCCAGGGCACTGGATTCACCAACCCGTTTTCTAGCGGCAATGCATGTGAGGCTCGAGCTAACCCCTCTGCTGATGGCATGACGTCAATATCGCGATCTGGGAGCGTGCACACTATCACTACCGACGTCGGTAGCTCAAACCTTACTTCCACCTTCACGGTGAACTAACTGGTGTGCCTCGGTCGTATGCTTAACAATTTAAGACACGCGATCCGAGGCCCACTTTCTGCTCGTCTAGTGGCGTTCACACTAATCGAGCTTCTGATCGTAGTGGCTCTTGTTGCGATTTTGGCTGCCGTCGCGGTACCTCAGTATCAAAACTACATAAAGTTACAGAAAATCCAGAGCGCGAAGCTGGATTTAGGCGTAATTTCAGCTGCCGCGGAGGACAACTTCCAAATGTACGGTAGTTTTGCGATCCCAAACGCTGGTGGTGTGGCGATTGTAGGCTCCGCCCAGGTGAGCTCTCAGATTTTACTAGATGACATTAATCTGGCGACGTCGGGTACCAACCCACCTTATTCTTTTAATTTTCATCCGTCTGGCTCTGACTTCTACGTTGTTGCGGTCCCAAGTGCAGACACATGCGTTGGATGTCCAGGTCTCAGATTGGATCGAGGGTCGTCAGAAATTATTTTTAATTAGGTTTGAGTAATGTCAGATATACACCTTCGTATCGCGAACTTGGCCAAGAATAGCGGCGTTTCCGACTTTCACATAACTGACAACATGCCGTTGCGGTATCGCGCTAACGGTTTGCTCCAGAAAGATAGCCTCAACACGCCGCCTAGTTTTGTCCATTCGCTGATGTCGGGTGTGATATCTGAAGATGAGCTAGAAGCATTTGAAATAAACGGTGACACAGATTTCGCGATTGATATTGAGGACCTACGCTTCCGCGTAAATGCCTTCAAGACGGCCTCTGGACATTGCGCAATATTGCGTCTCATCCCCTCTCGGCCGCCGTCATTAGTAGATCTCAACCTACCGCCAGTTGTGAGTGAAGTGTGTGGGCTACGGAATGGGCTGGTTCTGGTGACGGGAGCAACGGGATCTGGCAAGAGCACTTCTCTAGCGGCGATGATCCGTCACATTAACGAGACAAAACAACACAACATTATAACCATCGAAGATCCAATTGAATTCATTCATGAGCCGCAGCAGTCAAACATCGTCCAGCGTCAAGTTGGTAAGGACACTACATCATTTGCCCGTTCACTGCGCGGTGCACTGCGCCAGGACCCTGACGTGATCTTGGTCGGGGAGTTGCGCGACTTGGAAACAATTGGGCTTGCCCTCACGGCAGCAGAGACTGGGCACCTTGTGTTTGCAACTCTCCACACGTCGTCTGCGCCAGGCGCAATTACACGCATGTTAGATGTTTTCCCAGTGGAGCAACAGGCACAGATTAAGACGCAACTTGCGCAGAGTCTTCGTATGGTCCTAACACAATCGTTGCATCGAACGACTGACGGAACTGGGCGAGTGGCAAGTTTTGAGGTTCTCATCAATAATACACCTGTGTCGAACTTGATACGTGAAGGCAAAGTGCATCAGTTGTTGAATGTTATGCAAACTGGTCGCAATCTTGGCATGGTTACGATGGAGCATTCAGTGGCGGAACTTAAAAAGGCTGGTCTGATCCCGGGTGACGCAGTTGTTGGACATTAAGCTTAACGCATTCACTTTACTTGAACTACTGGTTACTCTTGCGGTCATAGGTATCGTTGCTGCTGTGGGTGCGCCTTATGGCGTGTCCCGTGTTTGTGACGCCCGCCATAACGCATTGGCGTCTGGTATATACACCGAATTGTCCAACGCACGGTTGTTTGCACTGCACAACAATCGATACACTCGGGTCAACATCGGGTCCAATGCTAACAACGGATTGTCCATTTATCGTTTTTATAGTACTGCAACTCACTTAAATTGTGGTATTGATGCAAACGGCAATGGTAGTCAGGTTTTGTCGAGGCGAGATTTTGATGCAATTGAGGCCGTGGGCATGTTCAGTAGCTACTTTTGTTTTAGCAACGAAGGTATGCTCGAGCAGAGCAACTACAACCAGGCCGCCCTGGTGGATCATCGCTGCGGCTCACGTGACTACGGGTTGAGGGTCAATTTCATTGGTAAGGCTGGTTTTTTTATTTTGGAAGAAAACTTGCCCGCTATGCAGGCCGGTTCATGGAGAGCGATTTGAACCATAATGCGGCAGCATTCGCGCTTCTCGAGGTACTGATAGCGAGCGTTATCGCTGCCGCTTCATTCGTCTTCGCGCTGGTGGCAATCGACTACAACCACCGGCAATCGGGGCTTTATAATCTCTACAGCTCGGTGATCGAAAGTGGTTCAGAATTCAACGACTTATTTATGTTGCAAGCGCACCGCGGTTCGCCAACCTCCACTCTTTCGGTAGCAATAACAGGTTCCAGCACTTCCAGCTGTGGCAGTTTCTCTCACCTTTACAGTGGCTCTACGGCAGTTTCTCTCTGTCGCGGCCTCTCTCGGCGAATTGACGCATCGACACAGGCCCCGCTTTCGCAGCTGTCTGTGGATTATGGACAAACAACGCTGTGGGGGCAGGTAGCCCGTACCGTTACGGTAGCTAACAGTATCCCGTCCACCAACCAGATCCGCTCTAGCCGTTTCATTATACCGTGGGGCGACTAACATGGAAAAGACGCTCCCCGCTTTTACCCTTTTGGAGCTGTTGATCGCCAGTGTGGTGGCTACGACCCTCTTCCTCGCGGCGACTACGGTCATGCGTAACTACAACCAAATTCTTGCAGGCAACATAGCACTAGCACAAGTTAACGGCCAGCACAGCATCGTCCAAAACTTTATGACGCGCCTGATAAATAATGCTGGCTATCAAGATTTGGACAATGGCCTAGGCAACCATCCTGGCTGCTACCTAAGCGCGTCTCCGGTCAGAATCTCAGTTGCGTATGACGAGCTTTCTGGGGCCAGACAAAGAACAGACCTCGAGTTTGTTGCAACCGGCGGGGGATATCGAGGCTTTGATGTAGGCAGTAGTGTGATAGAGTTTAGTATCCACGATTGGGATCGTGCTTCTAACACGTTCGTATTGCAAAATCAGTCAGATGGTCCGCTGGTGGACCATGTGGAGGGCTTTTACGTCTCGGCAACACCCTCTAACTGCAATCCTGAGCTGCTGATAGTCGGGGTATTGCTTCGGTCTCGCGAAGCTATTTTTCGTCGGGCGCGGGCTCAGTCGTTCTCCTCAGAATACTTCAATGTGGCGTCCGTCAATAGCGCGCATATTTTCTCGTACAACGAGTTTTTGATCACTCCCAAAAATGTATTATTTAGATGAGGCCGGCACCGGGTTACATATTGCCGACCGTGCTTGTTATTAGCTTGTTTTTAGCTATAGCTGTGACAGCAACATTTCAGGACGTTTCGAGCAGGTATCGCGTCTTGAATTCTTCAGTGGCCCGAGTGGACGAGGCTATTGAGCGAGTGAGCTGTGTTGAACTGGCTCGGTTGTATTTGGAGAATGAAATGAAGACACAAGCCTTGAGTGCCTATCTCCGAAATAACACGCGTCTACCTTCAAACTTTGCCGCTTCTGCAGGATACAGCTGTCCCAATGTGCGTCTCGTGGCCCTTACGCACACTAGCGCCGCCTCAAATACCTCAACTGCGAGCCTGAGCGCGCAGTATGGTGCGGGAACCTCTAGGACGCAGCGCTACTTACAGATCCGAGTGGAAGACGACATGAACCAGCCCGGACTTAACACCAACATTGCCGTCACTATGAGTTACGCAGAATGAATTTTAGTGCATTAAAAAATTTAGGGCTCTCTAAGAGATTGCGCCGGGATTCCGGGCCTATTCGCAACCCGATGCATGCGGAGGCGCGCCCTAAGAAACCGGAATTGCGCGCCAGCAAGACTTTACTTTCTGTTCTAGTTGATCAACGTCACTTGCTTTGCGTGCTTCAGACCTTTGACGGTGGAGGGGGGCAGATCACGGCCGTCCGCGAGTTCGGGATAGATCTGTCCGACGCGGAGGTACCCCGACCAGTGACATTTTCGGCGCTGCTGTCAGATTTTATTGGACCGAAGCACTCGGTCGATGCAGCCTTTATTTATCTTGGCGAAAGCCTCACCGAGCAGCATAAGGTGGTGGCCAATGGCATGAGCCGCGAGGATGTGCTTGCTGCGATCCGCAATCAATCTTTCTGGCCGAACATGGTAGTCACTGCGCGTGAACTCGAAGAGCAGGAGGTCTGCTTTGAGCTGTTCGAGCTAGACGGATCGGAGGGTTCCGGCATCGTAGCGCAGGCAGTGTTCTTAAACCATGATCTTTTGGCCGATATCGAGAAGTCGCTGGCCAGCTTGAAACTTCAATGTTTCTCTATCTCGCCGATTGGCAGCGCAATATCTGGATGTCTTCTACACGGTTCTGAATTGGATGTAGTGGGAGTGGATATCCATTCGGATGGCCGAGCCGTTATCTATCCTAGTGGGGCTGGGCGCTACACGCCGGTCGATGTTTACCTCCCGGTGTCTGGCTCAAAAATCCAGCCATTCAATCCGGCTCTTTCCTCGGCCCCCACTACCAATGCGGATGGCGGGCCGCACCCAATTTGGGGAATGAACAATTTTGAGACAGTAGATGCCAGATACGTGATATTTAGTGCCCCTGAAGGCATCGACGTAGAAGTCCTTCGAGGGCCAAATGTCCATTCTCTAGAGAGATTTGATGCGCAGATTGACACAAACGCAGTCGAGGACCAGTTCAATCGAATATCCTCTACGCGTCTGGTTACGGAGGCCATTTACATGGCCCAGTATACGCAGATATTCACCGCGGCCGCTCCAGGCGGTCCACCCCGAGACAGTGACCTAAACTTTCGTGACAAGTCTTGGGACCTTTTTGACGGAGACCGGCGCAAGTCTGCGCTCCGTCGTTCGTTGTTCGTCTCTAGCGCACTTGGGGTGATGTCTGCGATTGCCATAACGGCTACCGCGAGGATGTTCCTGCCAGATTATAATCAAATAGCGCTCGATAATGAACAGGTTAAGTCCGAGTTGGTCGCGTTGGATAGTGATGTAATGACGGTTAGGCAGGAGTTTGAGATGCTCGCCCTGCGAGAGGAGGCGATTGCACAAATATCAGGAAACCATCGCGACGTTTACGCCGCTCTGATTTCGGTTTTGGCTCGCGTCCCGTCTCAAGTGCAGCTCTCTCGCGTGTCGCTAGCGGGGGAGGCTGGTAATGTCTCTGTAGAGGGCATTGGTATTAATGAAATTGCGGTTTCAAATTTTGTGGGACTGCTGTCGGGTGGGGGCAGGGCCCGGGCCTCTCTGTTGCAGATTTCAGTAAATGAAGAGGGCGGCTTTGCTTTTGAGGTCTCAGTTCCATATGCCGACTTGCTATAGGATTTCGTTCGATGGACTTAAACCAAGATATTGGTGCGCTCATAAGAGAGCTTTTTGCAAAGATGAGTGCACCGCGCTCGTCAAATGTTGGTGGCGTTATAAAAATGGGGCGCCTCGCCCCGGCTTTGGCTTTTGCAATCCCCGCTGTCGGGGCGGCGAGTGTCCCGGCTTATCAGTATGTTTCCAATCTGAGCCTCCCAGGAGAATACCAGAGAAACGTCGCCTTGTACGAACAAAGGGCCTCTGAATATTCTACACTTCGCGCAGAGCTTGAGGAGAAAACCCTACAGTTGAATGTTGACGGCGGTCTGTTTGAAGACCAGAGGGAGATCGAGCAATTTTTCTCGTTTATAGCAAACGAGGTTGTCAGCCATCGGCTGACAACCTCGTCTTTCTCCCAGTCTGAGGTGGTGGCGCCCACAATCGAAGAGGGAAGCGAGCAGCTATTCTTCGTTGTGAATCCCGGAGCGAAGCTTGACCTCAGTGGAGACTACCGCAGCGTGATGGCGTTTCTCACTGCGATAAGGGACCTAGACAAGGAAATTGTCGTGAGTGAGCTAGTGCTGGGGCATCCTGAAGTGCCGCAGGGTAATGCCGATGTTGCCCAATCTGGCGACCTAGCTTTGTCGTTAAGTCTTCAGGTATTTCGATTTGTGAGTATTGCACAATGAGACGACAACGGCCGCATCTTTGTAGTTTGGTGATATTAACGTCTGCGGGATTGTTGGCCTCGGCTGTTGCGCCGGCCCAAACTATTCCACCGAATCCATTTGTTAGCAGGCTAGAGGCCCCTGGCCGTCTGGAACCAGTCGGCATTGACGCGTCCATAAGCGATCAGGAAGACACCGCGGACGAGCTCGAAATTGGCTTGGAAGTGGTGGGCGCTGCATTGAGCGGAGAAGTCCGCATAATTACATTGAGACGGGATCAAGGCCTTGTATTCAGTGTTGCGGAGGGGGAGGTGATCGATGATAATCTCAAGGTTATTGAAATCGGTGACCATCATGTAACCTTGGAGCGTATTGATGATAACACGCTTCTGCAAATAGAGTTAATCGGGGGTTATGATGATTAGAATTCGATTTTCTTTGATGGCCCTAATGCTCTTGATTGGTTGCGACAATATTGGGCCGTCGCTTGATGTTGATGCTGGTGAAATTGCCAACGAGACCATTTCTGAGGTGCGGGAGCGAGGTGCGTTCTGGGATCTGTTCCGGCCCACGCCGGGTGGGGCTAGTGCGCTATTGCCCTCGGGTAGGACCGTGGTCGCTCAAGAGGTGTTGGTTCGCGCGCCGGTTATAAGTGACGCTATTCCAGATAGTTACCCCGATATTTCTGTATCTGTGACAATGCGTGATGTTGATGTGCGGGAGGTTTTAGACGTGATGCGTTCTCTCGCCAACATAAACATGGTTGTAAGTAGTGAAGTAAGTGGAGTGACGTCGGTCGCCATGGAAAGTATCCCCTGGCGCTCGGCAATGGAAACAATTCTATCATCTAACCGTCTCGGTTTTAGGACAACGCGCGGGTCGAGTGTACTAGAAATCTACACTCTGTCGGAATTGAGTGAAATTGAGGCAGCAGAACTAGCCCGAGCGCGCCAGTCGGTTGAGTTGCGTGGTTTGCGCGATGGTGAGACTTATCAAGTCACGACTGCTTTCCACCGCGTACGCTACGCCGACATTGAAAGTGTGGCCGAGCAAGTGGCGCAGCTCTTTGGTGCATCCACAGAGGACAGTGAGGGAACGCAGAGTTCCAGTATTGTGCCGCCCCTCGTCATTGTGCCAGACCTAAGGACGAATTCTGTCATGCTGCGGGGATTGGAACATGAAGTTGTGGCTGCATCTGACTTGCTCGAGACACTCGACGTTCCCACGCAGCAGGTCCTAATAGAGGCGATTGTTGTCGAGGCTTCGCAAAGTTTTGGATCTGCCCTTGGTATGAGACTGGGTGTGGACTGGGCGTCTACAAGTGGCAGTGTCACGGTTGGCGGATTGCAAGGCGGTCCAGCCGCGCAGGCTCTTGGAAGTTCCGCTGGTACGGTATTTGATTTCAATCCGGGTGGGAGTAATGCGGCGATTGGCATACTGAGAGAAGTCGGGTCGACCGATCTGCGCGCCGAGATAACCGCGCTACAAGAGGAAGGCATTTCGAGGATTGTTTCTAATCCCCGAGTTTACGCAGTTGACAATGCTGAGGCACGCATATTTCAGGGGATTGAAATTCCTTATGAAAGTGGCGCCGCCGAAGGAGAGCCGACATTCAAGGAGGCTGGACTTAGCCTTGTTGTGACCCCCTCAATTACTGGAGACGGAAACGTATTTTTGGATGTTCAAATCAATAAAGACAGCCCAAATTATTCGCAGAGCTCTACCTTCCCCTCTATAGACAGGTCCGAGGTATCTACTCGCCTACTTGTGGCAGATGGCGCTGTAGCTGTCATTGGCGGCATCATGGAAAGCAGCAGGTCTGAAAATCAAGAAAACCTTCCCGGGGCGACTGGGATATTTCGTAACATTTTTGGGGGGTCGGCGACTGAGACGTCTGATAAGGAATTAATCATATTTCTGATACCGCGAATTCAGTAATCGCAGGAAGCTTGACGACTGAGACTGCAGCACTACATAATTGAGATTAAAATATGTGTTGAGGATCCACTGGAATGCATGCGCTGAACGAGGATGAACACAGTCAATCGGAGCACTCTTCAACGATCGCTTCGTTGCGTACATCGGAAACAAACCCTGTGAAAGTTGCTGATATTCGGCATAGGGCGTTCCCGCAAGTCAGTTTGTGCCTGGATGCGATTGTGGCCGAGGCCATGGATGCTGGCTCCAGTGACATTCACATCGAGCCGTATGAGGTTGAGTGTCGTCTTAGGATTCGAGAGAGCGGTGTTCTAGAAGAAAAGAGAGGGTTCGCGCGCTACATAACTCAAAATTATGATGCGCTGATTGCCCGCATTAAGATTGTAGCTGGCCTCGACATTGCTGAGAAGCGCTTACCGCAAGATGGTGCATTCACCTATAAAGTGAAGAACAGGGAAATTGACCTGCGGGTGTCGATATTGCCCACTAAGCATGGCGAGCGGGTGGTCATGCGACTGCTAGATAAGTCTGGGTTTGAAATATCGCTCGCAAATTTGAACTTACCTACTGACAGTCTCAATCTGTTAATCCGCTCTATATATCGCACGCAAGGTTTAGTTCTCGTGACCGGCCCTACTGGAAGTGGTAAGTCCACTACTCTCTATGCAGCCCTCACGGAACTGAATTGTGCGGAGCGAAATATACTGACGGCTGAGGACCCGGTTGAGTATCAGCTTGATGGGGTGGGCCAAGTGCAAGTTAGGGAAGACATTGGTCTCACATTTGAGGCCGCACTTCGCTCGTTTTTGCGTCAGGATCCTGAGGTCCTACTCATTGGCGAAATTCGCGATCGTAACACGGCTGACATCGCCATCAAAGCTAGCCTGACCGGTCACTTGGTATTGAGTACCCTTCACACCAATGACGCGGTTGCCACCGTTACCCGTCTTATAAACATGGGAATAGCTCCCTATCTCATTTCTGCATCACTGGAACTGGTTGTTGCGCAGCGTCTACTGCGAAAGATTTGCCCTCACTGCAAGGCGCCTCACCCCAACCAGAATGAGCTGTGGGAACAGGCGCATTTTATGTACGGTCATAGCTTCATGTCTGATAAAAGAATTTTTTATCATGGGACGGGCTGCGAGGCTTGCAATCACACTGGCTACAAGGGCCGAATGGCGATTTACGAGATGTTCTCGCCAAGCGATGCGGCCAAGAACCTTATCACGAACGGAGCCAATTATTCGGCGCTCTACGAGCAGGCCAAGGCAGACGGCCTGCACACACTTATCGATGACGCGGTGCGATTGGTCGACGCGGGTGAAACGTCACTGTCGGAGGTTGTGAGGGTCTTGAGTTCATGAACACTTTCGTTTGGTCTGGCTTTGTTTCTGGCGAGCGTAAGGAAGGTGTGGTGCAGGCCCCGTCAATGGAAAATGCGGTGTCGCTTTTACGTTCTCAGAGCGTGATCATAACCAAAGTCACTCCTCAGACTGTTGAGTTGGGTGCTGACGATACGATCGGGCCCCCGCAAGACCTTGATAAAGTCGTGAGAATTAAAGTCCCCGCGAAAGAGAAGTTAATTCTTCTGAAGAAATTGCAGACCATGCTATCTGCAGGTCTGCCGATCGTTGACAGCCTCGAGATGATAATCGCGCAGTCCTCTAAGAAGATGAGGCCGATCGTTCAATTCATTTACCACGACGTGCTAGAGGGTGTGCCGCTGTCGGATTGCTTCCAGAAGTTCCCAAAGCAGTTTGATACGGTTGTAATCAACTTGATCAGCGCTGGTGAGATGAGCGGCCAGCTCGATGAGTTCCTTAGTAAAGCTGTAGCATACACAGAGCGGCAGGCAGGTATTCGCAAGGCTCTCAAGTCGGCCGTCACTTATCCCGCTGTCTTGTTGACCGTAGCAGTTATGGTCGTCACGGTCATGATGGTGAAGGTGGTGCCCTCGTTTCAGAACTTATTTTCCAGTGGTGGTAAAGAACTGCCCGTCCCAACTCAGGTGGTCGTCGATATCAGTAATTTCATGCGCACGCCTGATAAAATTCTGCCTGTTGTAGCGATAATTTCCGCATTGTTAGTCGCTCACCTATTTTTTTCGCGCCGGCGCGTTGGGTATAGGAGGCGCTATCACCTGTTTTTGCTTAAGCTCCCCGTTGTCAAAGGACTTATAATTAATTCGAATTTGGCAAAAGTTTCTATGATCGTTGGCAACCTGTACGAAGCCGGAGTGTCTCTGATCGACACCCTAGAAGTTACCAACAAATCGGTTACTTTTGAGCCTATCAAGGACGCACTTCACCAAGTGCGATATGGCATTGTCGAGGGGCGCTCGCTGTCCCAGTCCTTTTCACTTTATCCCAGCCTTTTCCCCCCTACTTTTACCGCGCTGATCCAAGTGGGTGAGAATAGTGGCCAGCTGAGTAAGATGCTAAGCTCTATCAATGAATACTTTGGCGCAGAATTCGACGACAGTGTTAAGCAATTCACCGCATTGCTTGAACCTATCATGATTGTTTTCATGGGTATTGTGATTGGGGGTATCCTTGTGGCGATGTACATGCCTATGTTTTCGATGGGGGAGGCCTTTTAAATGCGTGGAAGTACTGCACTTTTGTCGGCGATGTTTTTAGTTACAGGTGCCGCAAACTCATGGGCGTGCACCTATTCCGACTATTTGCTGACTTTAGGGAACCACAATTCGGCCTTTGAAGACTTTTTGGTGGCATCTGACCAAAACGTTGGAGATTTGGATGGGCATATTGTTGAGGCGGCTTACCCCGTATGCGATAGGGCTGATCTCTTTAATTTTGTGTATTTTTACATCGCCGGTGACGCTGTTGGCCTCGTAGGAAATTCCGTCACCTTCGGGGCGGTGAGTGACGCGGAGGCATATTATTCTGAAATTCTAGCACATTTATCAGCTGACTATGACCTGGAGGAAAGTAGAACCGTCCAAGGAGATGACGGGGTTATTAGCGAGCGGCACGCGCGCCTCAGTGGCCAAGCTGGTACCCTTACCCTCAATCTGGCGATGGTCACGGAATATGATTTTGGGGAGTATGCCGTGTATCTTGAGAGCTATGCCGGTCAGAGTCATCCTCTGTTGCAGGAGGCGCAATGATTTCTGTTATGCAAATGACGATCTCTCGGCTTTCTGCTCTGCTGTTTCTGGTGGCTCTTACAATGGGTGGTGATCTCCAAGCTAAAGCGCCTCCGCCTGGTACAAATGCCTCAAACGGTGCGGCCGACATATATTTTGCGATTGACACGTCGGGTAGTATGTCTTGGTCGCCCAACGGCTTTAATCTATATGCGCGCGGGATGGCGCAGGGTTGCTCTAGTTCGTATTACACTTATCGTTACTCAGGAATTTCATCTACAAGTCGATACTATTATTATAGATATTATAGATACGGTCGCTGGTATACCACATATTATTATTTGCCATATTACAACAGCCAAGATCGCCGATATTACCAATATCGTAGTTATTCCTATAATCAGAACGGCCGCTACTACTACAACTCTAATATGGGATTTGTCACGAGGGCACTGAGGGATGTCGTGACTGAGCCAGACTTGGCCGCTAACGCACATTTTGGACTGAATACTTGGTCCAGCTATGACATCAATAGATTTTATCCTTCGTCAACTGGTGGAGCGACCATTAATAGGATGGTTGAGCAGTGTGACGCTGCCTTTCGTCCAAGTGGAGGTACATCGCCAGATCATCCGCTTGAGGAAGCATATAGATATTTCGCTAGACAGGGATCAACCGTGAATACATGCGGCGGCAGGCAACGCGCAGTGATTTTGCTCTCGGATGGCCAGTGGAGTTCTTACACCCAAAGCAGAGCTATCAGTTGGGCTAACAGTTTGCGTGCCATTGGCGTCTCAACATTCGTGGTTGGTTTCACCACACTGACGAGTAATTCTGCTGCTGGCAGAAATTACTTTGACTTGGCGGCAGCTGGCGGCACCACGCCAATATTATCCAGTAATATCCAGACTATCACAAATGAGATAAAAAATTATATTCGGTCGATAGTGCAAGCCAATCTCTCCTTCACTTCGCCCGTGATTCTGCCTTCGATTTCAGGAAGTGACAGAGTTTACCAGCCAGATTTTGTATTTAGCCAGCAGGGGCAGTGGCGTGGTAGCCTACGCGGGTATGAGCTTCTGCCAAACGGCTTTATTAACCAAACTCGCGGCGAGTTGTTCGATGCAGGAGAGCTGCTGAACAGTGTTCGAGCGGCCGACCGAAGGATTTGGACTGTTATGCCGGGTCTTGGTTACTCAGCGTCAGGTGGTGTGGGCAATTTGACGGCCACGCATCTGGCACATATCCATGCGCAGACCTCGGCAAGTACTGGTTTTTCTCAGTCTCTCTACACGAGCCAAATGATAGATTTCATCCGTGGCGTGGACGTTTTTAATGATAACGACCTCCCGAATAATGCCCATAATGAGCGTTGGAAGTTGGGAGATATATATAACTCGACCCCAACGCTAGTAGGCCCGCCCACTGCCGATGTTCGCAACACTGCCGTCAGTAGTGTGCGAGATGTTTCAAGTGCGTCAGAGTATCGCTCTCTAACAAACTATCGATCTTTCCAGTCTGGCACCTCATGTGGGACCCGCTGCTCAAGCCGACCGGACGTGATCTACGCGGGCTCGAACGGTGGACTGTTGCATGCATTTGATGAGAACGGACGAGAGCTTTGGGCGTTTATGCCGTATGCGTTCCGCCACCAATGGGGTACCAATAATCCTGAACGCAGGTTGCAGCGCCGTTCTACCGCAGTGTACGGCGTTGACGGTCAAATTGTTGCACAGGATGTATTTGTTGGTGGTCAGTGGAGAACTTACCTAGCATTTGGGATGGGGAGGGGAGGCAGAGCTTTTTACGTTCTAGATGTGACCGACCCGAATGCCCCAACTTTGGTGTATGGAGTTGAAAATAACTTGGCCAATGGCGAAGTCTTAGTACTGACTGGGAATGGTAATGTTCGTCGTTGGTACTCTAACCAACCAGCAAGTGACATATCAGATTACGAATTTCTAGGTTTTACTACCAGTACGCCGCGTATAGAACTTAAAAACGTCGCCGGATTACCTCGTTGGGTCTTGTCTATACCAGCTGGCTATGACTCGAGTTCGGCGACGCAGGTTGGAAAAGCACTTTTTGAGTTAGATTTGGACACGCTCCAACTGATTAATGGCGGGGCAGTGTTTGTATCGGACGATGGTGGCGATGGGATTGCGAATGCCGTAATTGCGGATGCTGACCTAGTAGACAAATCTCTGTTCATTCCTGCTGGTAGTCGGGTCGACTATGCTACCATTCTAGCTGAACGTGAGGGCGTCCTTTCAATCGTGGACGGAGGCACTTACGGCCGACTTGTTGATTTAGAGGCATCCTCAGCGCTCGACAGGCAGTTATTTTTTAGCCCGACAACTGCATATGACCGGCGCGGTGTGATGAATATTTTTGGGGCCACTGGGGACTATTTCAATATTCAAAACCGCGATCGCCGTAACGCGAACGTGGTGTTTGGCGTTGACTTAGATACTCAGCTGCTAGGTAATGCTGGGATTGGGGCAAATGGCAATCAAATGCTGTTGCCGGCAGTCGTAAGCCAATTGAGCGGTATGTGGTCAGCCAATTCAAATTCGAGTTGCCCCTTGTCGGAAGATTGGAGGTACCAACTTAATACCTATGAGAAAGCCTCCGGTGGCGTGGCAATCACGTCCTCATCGGTCTTTGTACCGGCTTACACACCTGCTGCAAATTGTATTGGTACTTCCAGGCTACTTGAGCTCGACCTCAATTGCGGCATTTTGTTAAACTCATACAGTTTAGGCGAGGGGATGGTAACCACACCAGTAGTCTATCGTAACAGAATTTACGCAGGAATCAGTTCTAGGACCACCCCACAGGGTGGGGGACAATACCAAAATGCGGTCAGGGAGGGTAACCTAATTGTTATTGAGCCTGCGCAAGCCATATCACCCGATGGAGAACTGACTTTTGAGAGTTGGACAGAATATTAGAAATGAGCTGGGCATTTTTAGTATTTATTCTTATTATAGGGGCTTGCTGGGGAAGTTTCATCAATGCCGTTGGTGGACGAATGCTTCGTAGACTTTCTGCTGATAACCCTGACGTATATGTAGAACATGGGTTGGCGCTCAGTCACCGCTCAAAATGTTTTAATTGTCAAAGCCTATTAGGCCCAACGGAACTTATTCCGTTATTATCATATTTATTTCAATTTGGTCGCAGTTCTTGCTGTGACAGGCCCCTACCAATAAATTATTTTGTTTCCGAAGTTCTGTTTTCTTTGGCGTTTCTATATTTAGGTATTCGTGAGATCTCTGCCACTGAATTTTTCAGTCTCATAGTATTGGCTTCTGCGCTTTATCTGCTTTGTCTTGCAGACCTGCATAGAATGGAAGTGCCCATATTTTTAATCATAATTCTTTGGATCATTTCAGCAATTTACTGCTTAGTAATCAAAGAAGAAAGTTATCTAGTCTACATCTCTTCTATAATAGTGGCCTTCACACTTCTCTTTTTGCCAGGTTTCCTAACGTCAATGATTATAAAAAAACCAAGCTTAGGGATAGCAGATCCCCTGGTGTTTTCGGTATTATCTCCGTATTTCGAACTATGGCTACTGCCTTATTTTATGCTTTTGTCGTCTGTAATTGGTATTTTTTGGTGGATTTTAAATAAAGATCGCGGAAAAGTTCCATTTCTGCCTTCTATTGTTCTAGCATTCACAATCCTTTACGTCGCTCAACAAGCCGCGATTTATGGAATAACCTGATCTGATCGGCACGGCGTGTTTAGCTCAGAAACTGAGTTGGCTTAAAAGTTGTTGGATTTCTAATTATAGTGTAATTGAAGCGTTTTGTGCGCGTCAATAAACTCCCAGTCATAAGCCACGCCAAGCCCTACGCCATCAGGCAATTGGACCGTGCCGTTTTCGTCAATGCAGTCCAGTTGGTCAGTGTAGCCGCATTCATACACTGGCGGCACTGCATTTGGGCAGTCAGGCCCCACCAGGGCCACCTCGTAGAAGTTTGAGTTACGACTGCGGGCGATCATGTGGCGATGCGCGGGCCCACAGGCATGCACCTCGACATCCACGCCAAAACTTTCGGCCATATTATGAATTTTAAGGCAGCCCGTGATCCCCATGTCATATTCTGGATCAGAGCGCAGGAAGTCAGTGCCGCCCGCAATTAAGAAGTCAGCTTTGGGTTCAACACCACGCACGTGTTCAGTTTGTAGCAGCGGCGTGCGCAACATTTCGCGTAATTTCTTGTGGGCAAAAGCTGAGACGCCGCTGTCGCGGTAGGGATCTTCAAGCCAAAAGTAATTGGCTTCGTCGCAGGCCTTCCCGACATAGAGAGTGTCTGCGAAATTGCGCAACTGACAGGCTGGGTCGAGCATTAGCGTCATCTCATCGCCAACAGCCTTACGCACGTGAAGCACTAACTCTGCCTCCTCTCGGGCATTGCCATCATGCCAGCCGTGGATTTTAAAGGCGCGATATCCCATTTCCTTGCAGGCCAAGGCGAAGTCACCGTAGGCCTCCTTGCAGTCTAGCCCGCCACTGCGGTCGCCGTGGTAGGTGCTGGCATAGGCGGGGAATTCCCGCCGGTGGCTACCGAGTAGTGTTGCTATTGAGCACCCAAGCGCTCTCCCCTGCCAATCCCAAAGGGCGATATCAAGCGGCCCATGACCCATGTGATCAAACTGGCGGGCCTCACGCTTGAGGTCGTCGTAAATCCCCTCACGCTCCTCCGCGTCCCGGCCAATTAGCATTGGCGCCAGCATCTGCATTTGCCCGAATACCGAGAGTGATGCCCCCCAGTTCACGACGTAACTTCCAATGCAGCCATCTCCGGTCTCGATTTCGACGGCGTACTTTTTGATTGGAGTTGATGCGCCCGGCCTGTAATAGAGCCCGCCGATTGAGCTACCACCGGCGGATGGTGCCAGATTTGCGGCCTCGAATTCAAATTCAGTGAGGGTGACTCGCGTAATCTTGGTCATTCAAAAGTTTCCTAATTCAATTGATTGATGAGGGGCAGGCCCTCAGCCAGGCGCGTGATGTTGTCCGCGATTGTTGCCTGCCGCCGCGCTATGGTGCCGTTTGTCCATCCGGACATGTGCGGCGTCATAACTATGTTCGGTAGATCTTCGAAGCGACGTGTCGCGGGGCGGTGTGGTGTGGAGGCATCAGTTGGATAACTGTACCAAGTGTCTATGATTGCGCCGCCAATTGTCTCGTCCGCGAGGGCGTCATACAGCGCGTCTTCATCTACCACGCCTCCGCGGCCAACGTTCAGGAAGACGCAGTGGCGCTGCATGGCGGCGAAGGCTGAGCCGTTAATCAATGAGACTGTGGAGGGCGTGAGCGGGAGCGTGTTGACCACAATGTCGACCGCGCCCAGCATATTGTTGAGTTCGTCGAGACCGTAAACGGCGGTATAGCGTCTGTCGGTGACGGGGCTTCGATTGGCAACGTGCACCGCCATGCCAAAGGCTACCGCCCGATCCGCGACTGCCTGCCCGATGTGGCCATGGCCAATGATCCCAATGCTCTGAGCGCCCAGTTCGGTTCGCAGAGCCGTGGGGCCTGCGCCCGCCCAAAAATTCCAGGCGCCCGCTCTCAATTGAGCGTCTGCCGTCGCCAGGGGGACATGACGGGACAGGAGGGCGGACATCACATATTCGGCAATCGCATTCTCGTGACCGAAGGCGTTACACACTTTGCAGGTGGCCGGAAGAGCGTCAAATGCCACCTGGTCGTACCCTGCCGCGGGTAGCTGGAACAGTTGCGCATTTCGAGCTGTGACGGGGGACTTGAAGTGGACACCCACTACAACGTCTGCCGCGTTAAGTGCATCCTGAGCAATTTGATCAACCGCGTCTGGTACGCTGGTGATCTTATGGGGGATCGTTAACAGGTCGGATACTCCCGGTAGAAAACTTACTGCATTCGCTCCGTAGAAGACAATTTTCATTCTGATCACCCTCAGAGAACTGAAATCATGCCGCCATCGGCATAGATAATTTGTCCTGCAACGTAGTTAGAGGCGTCCGACGCAAGATATATGCACGTGCCGGCTAATTCCTCGGGCCGCCCCCATCGCCGCATTGGTGTGCGTGACTTGACCCACTCATCAAACTTTGGGTTGTTAATAAGCGCCTCGTTCATGTCTGTGACCATGTAACCGGGTCCAATAGCATTGGCCTGAATGCCCAATTCTCCCCATTCCGCTGCCATGGCTTTAGTAAGCATTTTGATGCCGCCCTTGGCTACAGTGTAGGGAGCCACCGTCGCACGCGCGAGCTCTGAGGTGAGCGAGCCGATATTGATAATCTTGCCGTGGCCGCGTTCGGCCATCCGCTTAGCTGCCTCGCGACCAACAATGAAGGCGGCAGTCAAATTTGTGTCTAGTACGCGATGCCAGTCCTTAGTCTCCAGTTCAAGCATTGGTTTGCGAAACTGGATCCCCGCATTGTTGACCAAAACGTCAACTTTAATTCCGTTTGCATCAAGTTCTTGGAACGCACAGATAACGGATTGCTCATTGGTGACATCAAAAGCGGAAACTCTAGTGCTCAATCCCAGTCCCTGTAGCTGAGCGCGGGCAACCTCGAGGTTCTCGCCGTTAGTACCATTTAGGATTACACTTGCTCCGGCCTGTGCCAGACCCTTAGCAAAAGCAAGTCCCAGCCCGCGTGAAGACCCTGTAACCAGTGCGGTCTTTCCTGTCAGATCGAAGAGCGTAACGGTCATATTAACCCTCCTAATAATGCCCTTTGGAGAGCTTGGCTTTTAAGGCGTCAGGAAGCAAGGCCATCGCAATCTTAGTTAAATTTTGGTCAGGATTAAAATAGACCAATGAAAAACAATCTTTAAAACCAGGATTTTTGCCTAGGATGCTCTAGCACGCTTCTGTTTACAATGTATTGAGGTGTTCTCCGGTCAGCGTATGACAGAACGCTCCCGATCGCATCTCGTGCGATGTTATCGAAGCATTCATCTGTCCAGCATAATGAGTGAGATGTAGTGATCACATTTTCCATTTTGAGCAGTGGGTTCGCCATGTCTACAGGCTCTTGTTCAAAAACATCCAACCCTGCGCACGATAGATAATTTTTTTGAAGCGCCTCGATCAGATCAACTTCCTTAATCACTGGACCACGTGCCACGTTTATTAGAGCTGCAGTTCGCTTCATTCTGGACAACTTACTCATGTCCACCAGGTGATAAGTATCCTGGTTGAGTGATGTCGCTATAATTAGGACATCACTTTTTTCAAAAAGCTCCTCAGTACTTAACTTTTCCGCGCCCAAAGCACTTAGTTCTGCTACGGAGCAATTTGGGTCGGCGGCTGCTAATTTCATTTCAAAAGGTTGCACAAGGCGAAGTATTTCTTTGCCGATGCTGCCCGCCCCGAGGACACCTAACACCTTACCAGTCAGCCCCGTGCCCATGTAATCTGCATTGTGGGACCACCCGCCGGCACGCGTCAAATTATGCTTCTCAATAATGCGATGGGTCGCAGCCAACATCATAGTTATGGCCATCGTAGCAACCGGGCGGCGCACCGCATCAGGAGTATTGGTGACCATAATTCCTAAGTTGCTCATGCCATCAATATCAACGGAGTCAAAGCCCACTCCGTGGCGCGCCAGCAGGCGTAACCGACCAGTAAAGGGGCCAGTGCGTGGCGCTATTTGTGAGAATGAAACTTTCTCCAGCATTAAGTAGATCGCATTGAAATTTTCGGCATCGTTCGCGCCAATTTCGGTCTTTTCTGCCGGTAGGATCGTGGCATCAATGTCCGGGCGATCCATGAGTTTTTGCAAGATCTGTGGATCGAAGCACGGTGCACCGTCACTTCCAAAAATTGAGCCCGATATGCCTACTCTGAACTTCTGCACATCAATTCTCTACGTTTTTGTTACTGAGAGAATTGATGAAATTAATTCCGCTGTTTAGCTCCGCCTTGAGCAAAATGTGATCTATGCCATAGGCAATCATACGAAATCCATGCCCCCAATACTCCTCGGCGATCGCTTTGTTGACGGCCATGAAGCCTGAAAGTTTCCCATTTTTGTTGGCTGCAGATACAATCCGCGACACAGCGGCAAGATAGTCGGGGTGATCTAGTTGCCCGGGTATACCCATAGAGCTGGTTAGGTCGAAATGTCCCAGCCATAGCACGTCAATACCCTCGACGGCAGCAATTTCGTCCACGTTTTTAAGCCCTTCAGCTGTTTCGATCATGGCGATTAAAATGGTTTTTTCATTGGCGTCTGCCATAATCGCCGCCGGGGCCCTGTCTGAGTAGTCGTCGTGTGCCACACCAAATGCAGTGCCGCGCTTGCCAATCGGTGGGTAGTAGGCCCGCTTTACAAGGTCTCTTGCCTGGTCAGCACTTTCTATCATGGGTATCATCACACCATGGGCGCCTATATCTAGTGCCTGACCGATTGTGTTCCCTTCCACCGTAGGCACCCTAACAAACGGCGCTATATCGAGCCCCCTGCATGCCGCCATTTGATTTTTTAATGTCTCAAATCCAATTCCGGTGTGCTCCATGTCATACATCAGAAAATCAGCACCCGCGGACGCGGCTATCATGGGCATCCCAGTGGAGAAAAATTCGAAGACTAGCATCCCGGAAAGGTGGCCTTTAGCCACCTTAGTCTTTGTTACGCTTTTTTTGTTTTCTAGAACCATTGTCTCGACACCTTTTGATCAAACAAACTGTGTCTAGTGGACCACTTAAAAAGCAAGAAAATTTTAACCGCGTACCGATCCATTTTTTCTAGCAACTCCGCCAACGCGCTCCTGAAACTGGCCTAAATTGAGGGCTATAGACGTAATCTCCATCTAACGAAAATTGATGGCCAGTGCGCTGTAAATTTGTCATTCTTTGATTTTTACAAGTTAAAGAAAAGGTGCATCATGATTGAAAATCCGCCCAGGTTAATCATCAAGAAGAATATTAGCCGTCCTACCAAAGCGCAGGTCGCGGCTTTTCAAAATGTACCGACTAGCTTTGTTGCAGATGCGCTAGATGGAAAAGGCGCTCTGAGTGAGAACATTCAACCTCTGGGTGCGGGCCGAGACATCAAGTGTGTCGCGGCAGGACCAGCAATAACGGCTTATTCGGGTCCGGCTGATGTTTTGGCTAGCTTTGCTGTACTGGATTTAATCGAAGGCGGCGAGATGGTAGTTGTGTCTTCTGACGCCCATCAGGGTTGCGCTGCGGCTGGCGATCGATTGATAGGAATGTACAAAAACTGCGGCTCTGCTGGATTTATAACCGATGGCCCCGTCCGCGATTATTCAGGCATCGTCGAAGTAGGTCTGCCGGTTTGGTGTACAGGCCTCACACCTGCGTCTCCCTACATGTCGGGGCCCGGAACAGTTGGCTTTCCAATTCAAATTGGTGGCCAACAGGTTGAGACCGGTGACATGATTGTTGCTGACCTTGACGGAGTAGTTGTAGTTCCCTTTGCCAAGATCGATGATGTTATTCAAAAGCTGGAACGCATCAAATCTCTCGAAGCCGAGTTGGATGCGCAGGTCGCACAAGGCCTTAAAATGCCAAAGTGGTTGCCAGATTTAATGAAAGGCAGTGATGTCAGATACGAAGATTAGAAGTGCCTAAGACTTAACGCGCTGCATTTCACTCAATGCTAGAAAACTAACTAATTTCAGCCACGCCCCCTGCGCGCCTGGAGGTTCAGTTTAACCAAAATAGGCCGCTCCTACCGTGAAGCCTACCAGACCACACAGAAACTGGGATTTAAGCACAAAATGGCGCGTCGCTGGTCCAGCGGTGGATTGGTATGTGGCTCTGCGTCGAGAGTTTCTTCCGCGCTTCTTCCCATGATTTTTTCCAAGCTTTCCAGTCTGTCAGAACTTGGCCTGGATTTGCTTTGCTACGCGCAATAAATTCTGGGAAGTGTGATCTACCTGTAGGCTGCCCGGTTTTGTTGAAGCGTATATCGAAAGACCACCTGAATTTATCCGTCATGTTGTCTAGTGAGGCGTGGGGCGTCAACGGATGTAGGATTAAAATACCACCCGACTTAACTGGCAAAGGTATTGCACTACTTTGTTCTATAAAGCCGTCCGCTATCGCGGTCTGCCGCTGCGGGCAATGAGGCAATAGGCTCTGCTCAGTTTTCTTTGGAATAACTTGCAGGCAGCCGTTACTGACAGTCGCGTCGTTTACAGCACACCACACGGTAACCATGTCGGTGGTGTCGGCTTCGTCGTGGGCAACGCCGCGGTCTTGATGCCATGCAGTGTTGCCAATGTGAGCACGCACCTCGTCCTGGTGCAATCTTTTCGCCGGTGGTTTCAATCGAACATGTTGGATTGGGTTAGAAGTGATTTCAGGACCAATGAGATCTTCCACGATATCAAGAAGTCGGTCAGCGGTGAGGAGTTTGAAAACGGCGGGACCAAAGTGCATGGGCGTGTTTTCAGTGATTTCATCCCCCGGCAGGGAAATATCCATCGGCTGGAACCAGTCACACCCTGCTTCATAGCAGTGCATAAGCTTGGTGTAGAAGTCTTCTTTTTTTATGCTAGCTGCTATTTTCCCTTCGGAAATCCAGCCGTCAACGAGCTCATCGAGTAGGTTTTCGTATTCTTTGCGTACGGGTTCCAAGATAGTTTCTTGGTCGAACACATCCTCGACCACGAGGTAGCCATTGGCGTGAAAAGATTCTTTTTGTTTATCTGTCAGCACATCAATGCCCTCCCAAGCTCAATTCACCACGCATCTGAGAATTACAGTCACGCTCTAAGCTAATCAGCAGATAAAAATTTGGTCAAGTTTTTAGCGTATTAGGCCGGTCTCTCAAAAATTGTAGCAATCTACAGGAGGACTTCGAAGGTTCTGCCTAGCTGCTTGGCATACGTGTTATTTGATAAAAACTGGAAAAACCTTTTCATTAGTGTGAATTTTTTTTGCCAAATAAGGAAATTAAAATAGCCATGCTCAGTGCAATCGAAGGGCCAATCCCAAATGCGAATAAAAGAGTTCCGATGCCCACAATTCCACCAAGCAGCCAGCCTACGGTCACCACCAAAATTTCAATAGCGCTGCGAACCCATACAATCGGTAATCCCGTAATCCTCTGAGCTCCTGTCATCAGGCCATCACGCGGTCCCGGGCCAAGATTGGCAATCAAATAAATTGCTCCACCAAATCCAGTCGTGAATACACCCAATGCGCCTTCAGCTACTTTTAAGACTGGTTCCTCAAAAACTGGGATATGTGGCAGCGCCAAATCCATCACTGAGGCCACGATGATAATGTTTAGAATGGTCCCGATGCCCGGCATTTGTCTTAGCGGGATCCACAGAAGAAGCACTGCACAGCTGACCACAAAAGTCGTCAAACCTATGCTCCAGTCGGTAAGGCGTGAAATCCCTTGAGCAAAAACCGTCCATGGGCTCACTCCTGATCCGGATGCGATCAGGAGTGTCTCCCCAAACCCAAAAATTATTAGCCCAAATATGAGCATGGCACACGATGCAAAAGGGGGGCGCACACTCAGTGGGACCGGCGCACTCCAAAAGAGCTGTGGTATGGTTTTAATTTTGAGAAAGCTCAAGAATGCTCCGAAGTCATATCGTTTATGTTGTGATCATGACGCTCACACAGGATCTAAAGTGGCAATAAATAAATCAACTATGGAGGCAAACTATTCAGTGTTTGCTAGCCGCTATGACGAGGTTCCAGATTTTCCCTGGTTATAATCTCCACGGGCACGTGAATGTTGTCACTTTGCCCGTTGATTAGGTAGTTTAGGCAAACATTTATGGCGCGCTCAGCCATCAGTCTCATATCTTGGTGAAGAATAAATTGAAAAATGCCCTCTCCTAGATGACTTCGGGTTCTGCGTGTTAGGTTGTGTGCAATGACGCAAATTTCTGAAGTTAAATTGGCCTCACACAGCGCACGCACAATTCCTTCGTTGCCGCCACCTACATTGTACAGCCCGACAAAGCCGGGAGTGTCACGGATAATTCGGCTTAAGTGCTCATGATTTTGTTCCGCGGTGTCATGGCCTAGCACAGTTTCCAGTATTTTAAGGTGCTTCGCGTGGCTCCTGAGATAAGAGCGAAACCCCATTTCTCGATTTTCGTGGGAACGATACAACTGGCCGCCCGAAATAATTACAACTTCGCCGCCGTGAGGGCATGCTAGTCCCATTAAGAGCCCCGCAGTTCGCCCCGCCGCGCGTCCGTCACTACCAACAAACCCAATAACTGGCGCATTAGGCAGGGGGGAGAGAAGACTAAGGCAAGGCACTCCTCTATTATTGAGATAGGAGACAGCATCACGAACTCGTGGATCTTCTAGAGCCTGAAATATAACCACGTCCCATTTGCCTGAGCCACAGTTGCGTAGTTTGCGAGCCAAAGCGGCAGGCTCTAGCTTGGGCGAAAATGCGCATTCGACAATGGCATTCCCCAAAGCGCCAAACTCGTTAAAACATTGTGCAAGATATTCAGTAGATAGCCCGGCCATTTCAGGCAAAATCACCTTTACATGCCATGGCCTAGGGCTGCGCGCCGTCCACGCACCACTCTCTATTGCAGATTTGGCTTGGAGAACCTTTTGTCTGGTTGCGTCCGACACATGGCTGCGCCCATGTATAACCCTATCGACAGTGGCACTGCCAACATTGGCGAGACTTGCAATTTCCTTGATACGAGCGCGACCAGTCATAGGGTACTTAATACATCAAAATACATCAAATAAACTCGTTTAAAATCACATATCACATCAAAATTCATCAAATATGAAAGTTGCAAGTGATTTTTCTTGGCTTTTGGCCGCTTGTGCGGTGCTTTTTAACGGCGGATGGCAAGCACAACGGTGGAGGGTGATTATGAAGGCAGCGGTTGTTGGCCTTGGGGATATGGGCAGCGGCTTGGCTTTGAATTTGATCAAGGCTGGCTTTGAGACTTGGGGCTTTGACATTGATCAGAAGCGAATGGCTAGTTTTTCTGAGTTTGGAGGAAAACCGGCAGAAAATTTGTTCGAGTTAGGCCGCAATGTCGACGCAGCCTTCGTAATGGTGATGACTGGCGCGCAGGCCAAGGAGGTAATCTTTGGAAGGGGTGGGCTAGTGGAGGCCATGCGTAAAGGCGGAATTATTCTGATCACTGCCACAATCAAGCCGCATGAGCTTGAAGAGATCGCAGAAGGATTAAAATCGACTGGACTGGATTTGGTCGATACTCCAGTGTCGGGCGGGTTCCCGGGAGCGCAATCGGGCACACTTACAATGATGGCCGCAGCTCCTTCAGATATCCTTGATCGTGCGGCGCCTGTCATGGAGGCTGTGTCAGCCAAAATTCATTGGGTTGGGTCAGTCCCCGGACAAGGTCAGACAGTTAAGGCGTGCCTGCAGACAGTAATTGGATCGATTTTCGCAGCGAATTTTGAGGCGTGTGTTCTTGCTGCAAAGGCGGGCATTTCGGGGCAAGTGATCCACGATGTTTTCACCACATCCGGAGCTGGATGTGGCGTTACTAAGGCGGCTCTAGAGAATATAATCGACCGTAAATTCGAGGGGACGGGCAGTCACATCTCTACCATGCACAAGGATTTAACCATTTCCCTTGATTTGGCACAGCAAATGACTGTGCCGCTGCATATGGCTGCTCAAGCGATGCAAGTGTTTCATGCAGGTAAAATAAAGTACCCCAATGGAGACAATTGGGTTTGTACGCGGGTTATTGAGGAAATAGTCGGTGTAGAATTGCACCGCGATGGGGCGAGGGCAATTAGATGAAACTTGGTGTGATTTGTGACGGTATCAGCCGGGATCTCTACCATGCCGTCGATGTAATGGATGAGTTCGACCTAGAATACGCAGAGTTACAATTTGTTTGGGATGCCGAGGTGGGTGATCACACGCCAAAGCAGATCAGAGAAATGGACAGTCTCTTGAGAGATCGCGGTAAGCCCGTCTCCTGCCTCTCCCGTCACATCTTTGCGGGTATGACCCAAAACAACAAACCCGGTGACACACTCCACACAACCCATATGGACGCACTTAAACGCGTCATCGACATGGCACACATTTTAGATGCGGGATTAGTACGGATCATGACGCCAAAGAAGGAGCAAATACTTTGGGGTAGTCATGGAGCAGAGCAATGGAACGTCGCGAAGGGCGCGTGGGACGCTATCCTGCCGCTGATTGCGCCAGCAATCGAGTTGGCCAGGGCTGAACGTGTCAAGTTAGTTGTTGAAACGGGTAATGGCACGATGGTTAATTCCAGTTACACGGGTCGTCGTCTGATTGATGATCTGGATGCAAAGGACGTCTTGGGCGTTCTGTGGGATCCAGCTAATAATTGCTGGTGTCACGAGGAGGCATTTCCTGATGGCTACATGGAATTGAGCCAGGGTTACTTAGCCCACGTTCATATCAAGGACGTCCAAGTTGACACCCCACGGGCACACCTTGAAGTGCGCCGAATGGACGAGGGACAGCTTGCACCCTACTTTCCCAAAATTGCTAGTTCCTTACGACAAGACAGCTACCAAGGAGTAATCTCTTTTGAGAGCGTATATCACAAGGGAGACGGAGACTTTGAAGCTGGTTTCAGGAGCTGTATTGATCGCTTTAAGGCGCATTTTTCTAGTTAGAATTGTAAGCCTACTAGTGCCCAAATCTTCTCAGATTTGAAAATCGTGAGAGTGATGGGTTTTGAAAATCAACGTTCATTTGAGTTCGCATCAGAGCGTAGGGCCTTGAAGAAATGTTGACCCTAAGCATGGGAACGCCAGCTTTTTCTGTTAAGCCTAGGCCATGGCCTACGAATTTAGTCCCAATCGGCGATGTATTGGTCAGCTGGTCGTTGGCCTGCATCGTACCTTTGTCCAACTCATAAGCCATTCGCGCGGCCGTGCCCGTTCCAGTGGGACACCTGAAGATCGTGTTAGGATGTCCATAAATTGCTCCTGCGCTTTCGAATTTGTCTGAACCGGCCTGAGTTATAGGCCCAAGGAAATTCACAAATTTAGGTGCCTCTAACGGCCCCAACACTGGGTGGGTTGCGTCAAAGTCAGGTTCGATTGCTTCGCAAATCGCAAGTCCGATAGTTTTCATTTTCGCAAGATCGGCTGTGTTGATTTCTAGACCGAACTGCTCAGCATCAACCGTGACGAATAGTGCCCCACTCCATACAAGAGCTACATCGACCTTACCATGATCGGGCAGGGCAAGCCGTATCTTTGGATTGATCACGTACGAGGCGTCACCTTCGACAATCATCTCTTCGATGACATCACTCCTTACTGTGGCTGTCGCTTGGATCAAACCAGCTGGCACTTCGTGAGTGATTTTGTTGCTCCCCTCCGATTTTGGTAGCATGCCGGCCTCCATCAGAGCGAAAAGCGTTGCTGCTGTGTTAGACCCAGAAAAATATGGATACCCCATACATTCCATGATCACTTGGCCAAACGGTGCCTCGCTAGTTGTTGAGGGAAAAGTTAGGTTGGCACACATATCTTCATGGCCCATCGGCGGCGCAATCATTAAACTTCGCAGAGTGTCAAATTCAGAAGTTATTAGGTGGCGCATTTCAAAGGCTGATAAACCTTTTGGTATCGGAATTCCGCCAATAATAACCCGATGGTAATCCCCGCCGACATCCACGTCGGCTATATCAACTAGCCAATTATCTTCGGGCATAAGGTTCACCAAATTTTTTCCATTTTGCATCTGGAACCACAACAATATTGCCGACGTAGTTCTTTGCCTGGAAAGTCTTTTGTGCGTGGTGCAATTGCGACAGAGGAAAAATTCCGCCGAGAGTTGGACCAATTTTACCGGCCTCAATGTAGTCTATTATTCGAGCAAAATCCTCGGGTTGCCCTTGAGAGGAACCATGGATGTTCAAAAATGCCATGTATACGGTATGTAAATTGATGCGTGGCGTGTATCCGGAAATAGTACCTGCAGAGATATAATGTCCATCAGGCCGCAGGGCTTGCAAAAGACCGTGGAACATGGATCCGCCGACCTGATCAATTACGACGTCGATAGACCGATCGCTAAGGGCGGCTCCTCTAACTGCAACTAAGAATGCATCCTTATCGAACTTGCCACTTTGATCTGTGAAATCCTGGCGGCAGATACAGGCCTCTGCTCCAAGTGATAAGATCTGCTCCTCTTTTCCACGGCTGGTAACGGCATAGGGTATTGCCCCGCGTGCGCGGGCAAGTTGGATGGCAGCAGAGCCCACACCGCCTCCTGCGCCCGTAATCAGAATTTTGTCTCCCGATTTTGCGTTGACCCGCGACAACATATGCTCAGCAGTCAAAGTGGCGCAGCCAAATGTTGCCAATGCTGCATCTGGGATATTACGCTGGATTTTGTGCGCATTGAGCGCGGGGACGACCACATAGTCAGCGAAGCCCCCGTCTGCTCCGTGCCCAATATAGTCGACATTGTACAAATCCATTCGAGGACTGCCGTTTGTATCTTTCGCATGATAAATGCTGAAATCTACCAGAACGCGTTCTCCCAGACGATTTCGCGGCACCTTGTTGCCAACCGCCGCAATACGGCCGACGATGTCTGCCCCTTGAATGCGAGGAAAGCTAAGTCCTGTCTCACCATTGGTGGCGGCGATAGAGGCTGCGGCACTGGCCTCGTCTAGATCGCTGTTTGGGTCAAAATCCACTGCGTATTGAGCTTCGCGAACTTTGATGTCCGTATTGTTTAATCCGCAAGCACTCACTTCTATGAGTACATCGTGCGCGCCTGGTTGAGGTACTGGGAAGTCATTGTAGTAAACTAGCTTCTCGGGTCCACCATGCCCCGTTAACACCATCGCCGACATTGTTTTTGGTATTGGCATGCTTTCCTCTCAATCTAATTTGGCGATCAGGCGTGAACAGACTGAAACAAGCTAATCAAATCATCAAGGTGTAATACGTAAGAGATAAATTTTGTGGATATCCCATGAAGAGTTCAGGGTAAGCTTGGTGCCAATTAAGGTCAGCTTAGGTGGCCTTGCTTTTAGTTTTTTGGGATGTCTTTTATTGCCATGCGGGTCAAAGTTTCTTGGCTCGCGCTTGAGGTTTAAGTGCGCTACCAGTTTTAGCCAGATGGTTATATTTTGCGAAAGTAGTCCCTGGTGGCAAACGAAAACATAGATACCCGTTCGGGCCTCGCATTAGCTGTATCAGCTTACCTGCTTTGGGGAATACTTCCTATTTACATGAAGCTACTTGCCCATGTGCCACCGGCTGAGGTTGTCGCTCATAGGGTGGTTTGGTCTGTTCCAATAGCTGCCGCAGTTTTGATATCGCTGGGTAGAGTGTCTGACCTTGTGCAGGCCCTAAAGTCGCCGAAGATGTTGTCTATGGGCCTTTTGACCGCGGCACTCATCTCTTTCAATTGGACAGTTTATGTTTGGGCGATAGCTAACGACCACGCGCTAGATGCCGCGCTAGGCTACTATATTAATCCCCTCTTTAGCGTTGCACTTGGGGCTATTTTTTTGAAAGAGCGCCCTAACTTAATTCAGCTTGTGGCAATCAGTTTTGCAGTAATAGCGGTGGTAATACTGACAGTTTCAGCGGGTAACCTGCCTGTGGTGACAGTGGCTCTTTTTGTGAGCTGGGGTGTATACGCACTGGCCAAAAAACGTTTGCCCATTGGCCCCAATCAAGGCTTCCTTTTAGAGGTCTTAGTTTTGCTGCCATTTGCGTTGGGTTACATATTTTATTTAATTCTAACTGGAGCGGATAGCTTTCTCGCAGAGGATCCCGTGACAACGCTGTTGCTTCTGGGGTGTGGTGCGGTGACTGCTGTCCCTTTGTTGTTGTACTCCAATGGCGCTAAGCGGCTGCGTCTTACAACTATTGCTATTTTACAATACATTGCTCCGACCATGATATTCTTATGTGCGGTGTTCATTTTTAAGGAACCGTTTACTGGGCCTAAAGTAATTGCTTTTCCACTTATTTGGATCGCACTTGTCGTGTACACAGCGTCATTGATTAGTAGCCTTGGAAGCACAAAGTCGGGCTCAAAAATTCACTAAAGCGAAAATATTTTTAAAGGTTAAGTACAACGCTAAACCGCGCAGGCTGGTTTTTTGCAGTGTATTGGAAAAATTGAGATAACTAGTTGTGCGCCGCTAGAACACTATGAACCCAATAAAGCTGGGTCAAATGGATAGGTTGAGAGATTTTCGTATCCATCGTCAGTGATGATGACCTGATCTTCCAATTTGATCGAGAAATCCTGGCCCACTTCACTCACCAATACCTCGACGCAGAGCGTCATCCCCGGCTGCAGAGTGTCGTCGAATGCCCCCGGGACCTCCTGGTCGGGATAAGCCACTAGCGGCCACTCGTCGCAAAGTCCGACGCCGTGCATAAAGCACCCATACTTTTGGGCTTGGTATTTGTCTTCCAGTCGGTGCGACTTCGCCACGAGCTCTGGGATGCTGATGCCGGGCCTCAGTAAGCTCATGTTCGTCATCATATGCTCGTGAGCGTGCCGCATTGCCTCCACCATATCGGGGCGAGGGCGCTGATCGCCCACCCACCAAGTCCGGCTCATGTCAGTGCATATGCCATAGCTTCCGATTAGGTCGGTGTCGAAGGCTATGATTTCATTGTTCTGCACAATCCGTCCGCCGCACTCTTGAAACCATGGATTGGTGCGCGGCCCCGAGGTGAGGAGGCGTGTCTCGATCCACTCACCCCCTCGGCGAATGTTTTCCGCGTGCAGCACCGCCCATATGTCGTCTTCTGAAACTCCGCCGCGCGGCACCTCAGCGCGGGCAAAGTCCTCCATCTTCTGCATGGCGGTCTCGCAGGCGTGGACCGCGCAGCGCATGGCCCTTATCTCGTCGGGCCCCTTAATTGAGCGGGCCTTCTCGGTCAGCTCCTCGCCCTCCATGATTTCTAAGCCCTGCGCCTCGAGCGCGCGGAGCCCGTGGATCATGATTTTGTCAACGGCGAGGCGGTGATTTTGGCCTGCGTGCTCCTCAACGAGGATCCTCACTTCATTGGAGAATTGATCCGCGGCCACGTCAATTTTGTCGCCGCGGTCGAAATAGAAGAGATCAGCCCCGGACCGGACGTCGCGCACTAGGGGATTGAACTGTGACAGGAATGGCGCGTTCTTATAGTCCCACATGACCATATACCCGTCCGCACAGAGCAGGACTGCGCGGAATGGGTTGTGGGTGTTCCACAGCTGCATGTTGGTGCTGTCAGTTGCATAGCGAATATTGAGGGGGTCAAAGAGCAAGAGGCCGGCGTAGCCGCGCGCTTGAATTGCCTGCGTCAGGCGAGCCCAACGCAACCGTCGCATCTCCTGCAAATCAGGCAGGACCAGACCCGCATTGGCCCACTCTGCATAGGCAAGCTGGGTCGGGCCAATTTCAATTCGATCTTGGTCATTGGGGGTATTGTCGCCGGTGACGGCGCCGCGACTGGGGTCAATCTTGCGACTGTCTCGAAAGTGATTGTTCATGGCACTCCTCCCACAACCAGCGTGGTGAGGGTTCGTCAATTGAACGCGCCGATTTGCGACGGCGGCACCGGCATAAATGCCGCTTTTGTTGTCTGAGTGCGCGCTACGCAGTGTGGCTGGGCACTAGCCATCGCCTGATCGAACGCTTCTCATGTGACGGGCTTCGGCAGTGCTATTAACGCCCTTTATAGGAGCTCCAGAGCGTCATCATGCGCTCAATGTTTCGCGCCCCCCAGCTCAAAAGGCAGCCGTGACCACCAATTTCTTAGGGATCTCGCTGAATTGCGTGCTCAATGCGCTTGCCCAAGTTCATCGCAATTTGCGTCCCAAATGCCACGCAATACTTATGATTGTCGGCCACGACTGCCGGGAGGTTTGTCGTATCGCTCAATGCCTTGTCGATACCCGTGAGGCCCGCTCCGCCGCCGGTGAGAACGAGCCCATGTTCCTGAATATCCCCCGCCAGGTCGGGCGGCGTCTGCTCCAGGAGTAGCATCACGGCCTCGCAGATATTGTTTACCAATGGCCGCAGTGCCTCAGCTATGTCTGCCTGAGTGACCTCGATTTCTTCCGGGAGGCCGCTGACGCTATGGCGACCGCGCACTTTTGTCTTCCTCCCGACGCCGTCACTGGGGGGGGTGGCGGTCCCGATCTCGAACTTCAGCATTTCACACGTGGCAAGACCGACGTTGAGGTTGTATTTCTTTTTCAGGAATGCCGCTATCGCTGCGTCGAAGTGATCGCCGCCAACTCGGATGGATTGCGCCACGACAATGCCCCCGAGAGACAGAACCGCGACTTCGGTCGTGCCGCCGCCAATGTCCACAATCATGGAGCCCGTGGGCTCCAAGACTGGCATTCCGGCGCCCAGTGCGGCCGCCATCGGCTCCTCGACAAGGCCAACACGGCGACCACCGGCCGCCTCAATGGATGCCTTGATCGCGCGCTTCTCCACCGGGGTGGCGCCATATGGCACGCACACGAATACGATCGGCTTCCTGAAGGCAAAATTATTCAGGACCTTTTTGAAGAAGGCAGAAATCATGTCCTGGGCCGCGTCAAAATCCGCAATCACGCCATCGGACAGGGGGCGGATGGCCAATATACTCTCCGGCGTCTTTCCCAGCATGAGTTTGGCGTCATCCCCAACCGCCAGGAGCCGCTTCTGACCATTTTTCATCTGGTAGGCGATAACCGAGGGCTCATCTAAGACGACGCCATTCTTGTTGTCGACGATGACAATATTGGCCGTACCTAAGTCAATGCTGATTTCATAAGCCAATAATTTGACCTCACGATTAAGTTCCTGGCCTTTTGATGACGCATGTTAGTGGCCGACTGCGTTGCCCTTGGAATTCCAACGCGCTCCGGTCTTCATTTTTTCATTCAACCAAATTCACAAAAATATCAAATGTGATCAATGCTTTTTTCTGAGCTGCAAATTCTTCTACACACTTTCCCAAACGTTGTGCTCTGCCTTCTCAAGGTATCGAGCTAAAACTGCATAGGTCCGCCAGCCGCCCGCACGCATTATGGCGACGCTGTCGTGTCCCCTCCGGAGTAATTCCTGCGCGGCGCCGACCCGGAGTGAGTGCGAGCTGAAATCACCCACGACTCAGGGGTCGTACCCAGCCGCACGCGCGCTCGACTTGATAATGTTTTTTACCATGGAACCAGAGAGTGACCGATTGATCGCCACGCCGCGATAGATTGCGCAGAAGAGGGGCCCTATCTCGCTGCCGCGCCACTTCAGCCAGTCGCCCAAGAGACTGGCAGAGCGCGGCGACGTGAAAGCAATTCGGCCGCAACCGGATTGATCTGTTTTGGACCGGCGCAGGATTACCTCCAGCGTGCCGTCGCGGCGCCAACTCACATCCTCGCTGCGGAGCGCGGTGATCTCTGATCGGCGCGCCAACAAGTCATAGCCCAGCGAGAGCAGGGCCCTATTGCGGAGCCCCCAAGGCGTGCCCGGCTGCACGTCGAGGAGTTCGTGTAATGCGGCGAGGCTGAGCCCCCGAGCCTGCTTGGGCCGCGCCCGAGCGATCCGGCGCAGGCACAATTCCACTTCTGGATTATCGGTGGGGTCAGACACGCCCGCCAGAGTGAAGACGCGGCGGGCGCTGTAGACGCGCCTCAGGACAGTGCCATGGCACATGCCACGTTTGGCCTCATGCTCTAAGAAGTCACAGACATCCTCTGGCGATAAGGCATTCCAATTGAGGTCGTGCCTCACGCACCAGTCGACTAACGTGCGCATGTCGGTATAGTATGACTTGATATTAGCGGGCGCGTATGCGCCTTTGAGGCGTTCAATTTGGGCCGTCCAAATATGCGAGTCGGATTGTTGCATACTACAAATATGGTCTATTTTGGATCTTAATTGAAGGCTAAAATGATTACAGGCGACCAATTAAAAGCGGCGAGATCTGTCTCTGGATTTTCAGTGCAGCAACTTTCCGATGTTACTGGGCTCGCCACAATGACGATAAAACGTTACGAGTCGTCGAGAGGTGTCCCAAAATCACGCAAAGGCCACCTCGAGCTGCTTAAGACATTCTTTGAAGCCCGCGGCATTGAGTTCGTGGGCGCGCCCGGCGACGGGCCGGGCATCCGGATCTGGGGTCGGGCTGGCGGCTAGCGTGGCCGCGTCACAGCCTCTGGCAGTTTCATATAAAGCGGAGCAAGAGGCCCCAATTTGTGAACTTCCCGCTCACTATTACCGCATGTCCAGGGCCTGCGGCGGCTCTGGACCAGATCTGGCTCAACGTCACGATATCCCGCACAGCTTGCCCATCATGAGATAAACGCTAGCTAATACTACAACTAGTGTAGAAGAGGGGCGTGCCGGATGAACTTTAAGGCAATTAAAATTTCAGTGTGTGCCGCGTTAGCGTCTGTAGCTCCCAGTTTCGCGATCGCCCAGTCGGGCCTGGCGGACGCCTTCTGCCAGGCCTACATGCCCGTCGTGGAGCAGTCTCTTTACATGCGCGACCAGGGCATCCCCATTGGCGTGTCGAAGGACATGGCCGACTCCGCATTCGACACCAATCGCGAGCTGTGGCTGTGGCTAAATCAGGCCATCGAACTGGCATACCAGGACCCGGGTCTCGTCCGCGCGGCCATCAGCGACGGGCGCATGACGCAGAGCTGCGTCGCCTCCGTGCGCGGATATTGAGGGCCGGCAGATGAAGTTCTCATTCTCAGCCCTAATAGCTCTCGCCCTGGTCACATTCGCGGGTCCGGTGGCGGCCGCCTGCGGCGCGGGCGAGGTCTCCGTATTCTCCTGCTCGATCGCCTCGAACGGCAACCGCCTCGAAGTGTGCCGATCGGACACGTGGCTGGGATATAGCTACGGCCCTGCGAAGGGCAGCCCCGATCTCGAGCTGTCGGCAGACATCTACACTGACTTCCGCCCGTGGCTCGACGGCGACGCCGCGCGAGAGGACATATTCCGCTTTCGCAATGGCGACTACCGCTACGATGTCATCAGCGGCCTGACGGCCTCGGGCAATGACGACGTGGCCTACGGCCGCGTGGACGTCTACCAGAACCAGGACCGGATCGCGTCTCTCGAGTGCAACCCGTCCTCTCTGATGACCCAGTCATCGGCCCTCTACGAGGAGCTGGACGGGTTGGCGCTCTGCTGGAATGACGGCCTCGACCGCTGGGCCGAGTGCCCCGAGGCGGAGCCCGAGCCCGAAGTGGGCTCGGTGCCCGGAAAGCCACCCCTGCCAAGCACAGGCAATAATCCGGCGCCGGGCAAAGTCCCGCAGCCACAGGCGCCTCCAAACCAGCCCGCCCCGCCAGTGGACGCTGGCAGCGACACGCTGAACACGGTGACCGAGACCCAATGGACGCTCTACGGCACGCCATCCTGCGGGATTGGCGGAGAGGTGACGGACTACCAGCGCTTCCTGCCGACGGAGTACTACAACGTCATCACGGGCACTGAGTACCACGCCGACGACATGCGCGTGGAGTACTTCCGCGTGGACGAGGCCCGCCGCCGTTTTGAGGCCAGCTACTCAACCTGGGTGGCCATGGCCCCGGCCCACCCCTGGACGATTATAGAATACGTGGGCGTGCTGCAGGCAGACGGCTCCATGGAACTCTCAACAGTGATACAGCAGGTCGACTTCGACACCGTGAACGACCTCGTCCCGCGCTACGACACGACGCGCGAGGAGGAGACGCTGTGGCCGTGCGACAACCTCCCCGAGGCGTCGGCTGGATCCGATGGCGCGACGCGCGTGCTCGTACAAGTACCCGACGGCCTAGACCCTGAGGCATATGATAGCTGCGACGCGGTATTCAGTGCGGCGTTCGACGGTCTGGACGTGCCAATCATGACGGTATTCGAGCAGGTGGATGGGACTTGGCAGGCCGAGAACTTCCACACGGCCCATTGCGAGGAAAACAGCCCAAACATGTGCCCCCTCATCGGGGGTGAGTGGACCCAGAACCCCCGCGAAGTCTCGTCGAACCCGATCGTTCTGGAGATCACCAACGACGGCTGCATAAGCAGCTATGAGTTCATTCTCGAGGGGCGCTCGGGCGTCGCAAACGGCTCGAGCCGCGGCGACTGCGCGTTTGGGGGTGAGCCCTTCACCTACGCAGTGATCGACTGCGCGCAGTAAACACCCGCGCCCACCCAATGCGTGAGGGGAGGGCGCGAGACACCACTCAGGGCGTTGACGCGCCCGGAACGCGGTTCAGAGAACAAAATATAAGCCACTGAAATTATTTACTGAAACGCGTTCCACACGCGCGGCTGCGTGCTCAAAAATTTTTGGGATTTCTAAATTCCCGATAAGGTCACTTCCAGTTTGCGTTAACGTGGTGTGCTTTCTCATCTTTGGATAACTGGTGTAACCTCGAAATGGCCCATCTCAAGAATTGGATCGAATGCGGCATCAAGCTGTTCGAAAGTCTCGGCCTCTAGGATCATGTAGCTGGTGTGTTCTAGGCGATTTGAATAGTGGCCATGGACTTTGATCCCATGATCGCCCACGTTTGCTAATGTATCTCGAAACAGTGGGAATTTTTCAGGGTGATGAGCCTGACACGTGGAATAGTCATGCGTCAGCTTTACGACAAATAGCATTGGGTTCTCTCTTTTAGATTGATCTGGATAAAAGAATGAAGGCTAGTTGGGTAGGCGTGGTTAACTCCCTGTATGGATTTTGCTGTCGAAAACTAGTTTAGGTATTGGCGAAGGAGATGCGTGTACGTCTATTCCGTGCACGTCTTTGGCAAATTGAGCAAATTCGGCGGGCATTGATCCCATGATTTTAGCCCAGCCGGCGGCTGGATCTTCGCCTTCTAAGGTTATGATCAAAAAATCACCGGCAGGGGTCTCCTGGACAAATGTGCGTTCGTGGACCCCGGCGGAGTCTCTGCTCTGAGCGAATTCAGGAGTTGATTTCACATGATCCATCATTGCGTTCCATTGCTCCATTTTACCGGGTAATATGGGCATGCAGATTGCGAGTATTGGCATTCTAGTTCTCTCCTGTTTTCATTGTCGAAACCTATTTGATCGTCATTCCACCTATTTTTGGTACCTCTAACGGTTTCATCGCTCATTCGGTTGACGACCATTACGGCTTTCGTTGACTGGCAAGGCGCTTAGAGGATGCCCGCAATTTTTGTGATTGATCGCATGTCGATTTCGACACCATTTACTAACTGTGCATAATCAGCGTTGCCCGCTAGTGCATCATACGTTCGCTCAATGGCAGACATGTCAGGATATGTTACGCCAAGCATATACTTTCCGAGATCGGAACCAGTAAGAACTTGGCCCATACGCATAGTTTGAGCCCCCGATGCTTTAAAAACGGAGGCTGTCTTATTCAACAAGCCTAACATTTCAGCCTCGTCCAAAGATGTGCGATGTGCGCGTGTTAGCATCAGGTATTTCGGCATAGGCTCTAGCTTTGGTTCAAACTCAATCGGCTTGCCTCGAAACAAGTTTCTGGAGAATGGAGTTACTGCATGGCTGTCAATCATCCGTGAGTACGCAGACGATTTTGGGATCATGTTCATAACACTCTCAAACCCAGTGAGGTCGTCAAAGAACTGGACGAATATCAATGCTCCAGGGTGACGACCTGAAATTACGCTGCCGTATGTGACACGCACTGCACCACTCTCTCGACACTCTTGAGCGAAATGTGCCATTTCCTCGAGCGCACCCTGCCTACTCCCAGTGGGGCAATTGGCAGCTGTGATGGCAATAAAATTAGGTTTTGACATGATGATACCTCCAAGGCGTGAAGCGCTTCACTTTGGCGCGTGACAATCTGAGGTTGACTGCAATCTTAGATGCAATCTAGTCTATTAGTTAAAGTGGTTTGGAGGTTCGAAATGTTGGATGCGGATATCGTTGAAAAAGAAATGTGTCCAATAGGACTCGCTAGTCACCTACTTGTTGATAAATGGGTTCCAATAATACTCAGGGATATTGCTCTGTTTGATCGACGTGGCTTCAACGAAATTTTAAAAAAAAATCGCGAGGGAATTTCGGCGGCATCTTTAGCGACACGACTTAAGTACATGGTGCAATTAGAGTTGCTGCATGTAGAAAAATCAAATGAGCATTCACAGAAGAAACTCTACTTTCTTTCTGAAGCAGGGATAGCTTTCGTACCCATTTTATTCCAACTAGCCGGCTGGACAGCCAAGTTTCGTAATCCTGCGCCAGAGATTGTACAGCTGACACACCCATTTCATACCGACCAAAAAGATTTGCAGGAAAAAATGATGAAACAATTGCGCAAAATTCATATTCATAAGAAAGTTGATCCTGACCCAATGTGGTGGTTGGCAGATGAGTTGGAGCAATTAGCGATTTAAGTTTTTGTCAAAATGTGTCCCGTAGTTAACGTCTTGGAGTTGCGTTTGGCTTAATCTCACCGCCATAAGGTCTTTGCTTTGCGCATGGTGTGATCAGAACTGGCGTCTGATTATTGCCTCTTGGCTGGTAACATTGCGCAGAGGCATTAGCGCGAAAGCGACGGCATACAAAAGCCTAGACGACCTTTGTTGGGTTTCGCCGTCCTCCAACTATCGATAGCAACTCGTAATTATGAAAGAGGTGTTGCCCCCGTTTCCATGCGGATAATCTGCCCGTCTTTGAGCATGCAAACCACCATAACCGCTTCTCTTGTGTCGTCGGGGTACGAATTGAATTCATGAGAAACCAAAATTTCATCATTCTCATAAACACAGCGCGAAGATTCATTTATGAATTTTGGATTCTCCATCATGCCTGCGGCCATGGCCAACCAATCATTTTTGGTGAATTGATTGCCAGACTTGTGAAAGATGATTTTAGCGTCGTCGTGAAGAAGCTGACCATAAGCATCCACATCCCGTTCAGCCATAGCCTTAGCTAATTTTTCGTACAGCATATTTATGTTCCTTGGTCTTTAGTTGATTGAGTTATTTGTAGTGAACTCAGGCGAATAACTGCCCCTATGTTCACCTCAATTAGCTGTCGGTCACCTAGTGAAAGACTCTCCACTCATTGGTGTTACCACTGTTGTTTCCAAGATTGCTCCTGCTGCGGCTCTTTTGGCTTTGAGTTCTTCGTGGCCGGCAAAAGCTTTCATGGCTTCGGGAGATTCAAAATCGATAATGACTGTTAACTTATTGTCGTTATCTTTATCTGTGCCTGCAAAAACAAGCCTCCCTCCAAGTGCATTCAGAGTGGCCTCATTCTCGTGAAACATATCTTTCCAAGGTTTAAAGCCACGAGCCAAATCCTGAGTAAGTTTTACTATCATCACAAACTCCTTTCTGAGTGCACACACCATGGCATTCCCTGACATGGCATTAGCTTTCAGGCGAAAGATAGATTTCAGTTGGCAGGCACTACGTGATACATCTGCTGCCCTGTGCTCAGCATACCTGTGACGGTGGCAGTAAATTCTTGGCCAACCAAGGGTTCATATTTCCCGCTTCCGGCAGTCAGCGACCCAATATATTCCATTTGTGGTGTGATCTCACCGAAATATATGGCCAAATCACCATCGGGATCCATCATGCTACAAACACCCACTCCACCGGTTGGCTGTCCGTCAGTTGTGAGTGCGACAGACTGAGTACACTTCGCAGTTACAAGCGATGGAAATCCCTCAGGTGCAGCAGACCAATCCCATAGATCAGTGGATGACGCCAACATAATAGAACCCGTAGTACCTTCAATCATTTCCATCGTTGATGGTGCATTTGCAAGGCCGACCATGTTCCACAATCCGATAGGTCCATCTGCAAACATCGGGCTTGTGCTGCCGACCAATATAATTGCAGCCAATTTTGGTAATTTGTGCACGTTTTTTGCTCCTAGATTGTAAAATTAAAGATCAATTTTTGCCGATAATTCGGGTTTAGAGCGTTTCAATGACCTCTCCGTTGGCAATTAGAACATCTCCAAATTCAGTGAGTGTGCCCACAAAAGATTGGAAGTTTTTCCAGCTTTGTCCGGCAGCCAAGTGTTGATCTATTCCCTCGTCCATCACGTATACTTCGTTGATAGAATAAAGGACCCGATTAGTAGTCCCTTGACTGGGGTCAGCAATGCTTACAAGCTCATTTGCTCTCGACACGTAGTAGTGAACCAACTGTATTTTACTGCTGTCATAGCTATGTGTCTGTCGCATCCAGTCAGCATGATCAGATATTGCAGATTCAACTCGGGCTGCTGCGTCTAAAGGTACAGAAAGGGCGAAATTGAAAGTTCGTTGTTTCAGTTGGACGCTCATACTTTCTCCTTTGTTTTCTATGCGATCGACAGCCACTCTCCACTGAAGAAAACGCTACTTTCATCAGATCCAGCGGCTTAGTTGGAAGTAGCAGGGTCCTTTTACCCATGAATACCCATTCAGGGTTGCACCCTATCATCCAGCTATCTAGTCTAAAATTTAAAGTGGTTTTCTTAAAAGTAATTTGCAGCGCTGGATTTGGCGTAGGAAGAATAACTAGTCTCCGTCGCTTTGGCATCGCATTCATTTTTTGGTGAATGTCAAAAGCTCAAGCCTGACTTGAGCAGGCCCATAATACGAGGGCACTTACGCAGCGACCACCAAATAACTGGATACCATCACTAATCTAAAACTACTTTAAACTTAAAAGTAGATTTTCTGATGGTAAATGCAAAGCTTCTTTGAGTTTTTCAATTAAGTTCTCAGGAGAATAAAATGACGTCGATGTACGGTAAATCCTTCAACGAGCCAGATGAGGTTAAAGCACCTCCAAAAGCGCATGTATCTGTTATTAAGTTGGGTGATATGAATGCCTCAAAGCTGGTGTTGGAGCCAGGATGGAAGTGGTCAGAATGTATCCAGCCCACCGTTGGTGGTCATAGCTGCCAAGCTGGTCACGTTGGAGTGATTGTGCAGGGGCAGTTAATGTGTGTGCACGACGACGGTACTGAAGTGTTAGTCAAAGCAGGAGATGCATATTATTTCGCACCGGGACATGATGGATGGGTTGTGGGAAATGAGACTGCAATTTTGTACGAGATCGTTGGCGCAGGTAAGGACTTTGGTCCATGGAAGTCTGCTTAAACGTATCATAATCCTCGTCAAACCCTGTCTACAATTTCGCGCATTGCAGTGAGGAATTGTGCAACTTCGGTTTCGGTGTTGTAGTGGCACATTGAGACGCGCACGGCGGCGTCGAGGCCCAAGGGAGAAAGCACATTGCCTGAATAGTGATCCGCCTTGCGGGTGTGGGTGCGGATACCGCGTTCGCGCAGTTTGGTGACAACATCGGGCGCGGCTTGGCTTTTGACAGTGAGACAGACCAGACCCTCGCGGGCAGGGTTCTCTAGGCCACCGATGATTTCGACCTCCGCCATATCTTTTAGGCCTTTGATATTGCCAATGCCGTTGATCATGGCATCGGTGAGGCGTTTTTCATGGGCGTGGATCGCCTCGCCTGCCGCGACAATCCGCGCGCGTGGGTCGGTTTGCTCAGAGACTTCACCGCCCAGCCAAACGAAATAATCCACTACATCCGAAAAGGTCACATAGGCGCCCGTATCGCGGGTGCCGAATTCCCATGGGTTTCCGGGCGCATCAATCAGATGTTCGTGCTTGATCGCATGCAGCCTGTCGCTGACCCAAGCCACGCCATAGCCATGACGCGAGAAGACCTTATAGGGCGAGATGACATAGCCATCGACATCATAGCTCTCGATATCAAGCCTGCCATGCGCGGCGTGCTGGATGCCATCAACGATAATGATGCAATCAGGCGCGATTTTGCGGATTTCTGCGGCAATCGCGCCTACATCCACCCCCATGCCCGTGACGGGCGAGGTGTGCAGGATCGTGGCCACGTGGGTATCTTGGGTGATTTCGGGGCGATAGGCCTCGGGGCCGACTGTGCCCGTGGCGTCATCATGCGCGACAAGAATATGGGGTTTGCCCGCCACTTCGGCCCAATGGGCGGCGGCACTGCGCGAGGCGGGATGTTCCAATGTGCTGCCCAAAACGTGGCCTGCGCCGGTGCCCACAATCGCGGTTCGGATCAAGCGAAACAGCAATTCTGTGCCGCTTTCGCCGACGAAAAACTGCCCCTTCGGTGCGTTGAAAAACAACCGCATATCGGCCTTTGCTTTGTCAATCAGCGCCACAAGGGCGTGGGCGGCAGGGTTGTCACGGCCTTGATTGTCGGGGATGGCGGCGAATTTGGCCGAAGTCTCGACCACAGAATTCAGCGTCAATGCACCGCCTGCATTCTCGAAAAATACCCGAGGCCCTTCAAAGGGGCAGGTGTCCACATGGGCGAAGCGACCGCGAATTTCATCCAACAAACCCGATTTTTCACTCAGCATTTGACCATTTCTTTCTAGACAGTAAGGTTGCGCCTCTTAGGGCAGAGGGCGATAAAACGTCCCAAATCAGCGCGCCTATAGGAGTGAGGAAATCGCAAATGAGCAACCCCCTTTTTGACGCTTTATTGGCCCCTCATCAGGGCAAGGAGAGCAGCTTTCTCATTTTGCCGGACGGGTCAGAAATGGCACATAGCGCATTCCTTGGTTTGGCCAACCAAATGGCGCATGCTTTGCGCGCCGCCGATGTGGGGGTGGGGGATCGGGTTGCGGTGCATGTTGAGAAAACCGCGCCTGCCTTGGCGCTTTATGCGGCGTGTATCACGGCGGGTGCTGTGTTTTTGCCACTGAACACCGCCTACACGCCCGCAGAACTATCCTATTTCATCACTGATGCTGACGCGGCGCTCGTGGTCTGTGATCCATCTGAAATGGCCGCTTTGACCGCAATTGCCGAAACCTGCAACGCGGCGATCCTGACCTTGGATGCGTCAGGGAAGGGCAGTTTGACAACCGCAGCGGAGCAGCATTCTACGAACTTCACGCCTGTGCCCCGCAGGCAAGATGATCTCGCGGCGCTTCTTTATACTTCGGGGACAACGGGCCGCTCAAAGGGGGCGATGTTGACCCATGAGAACCTGCTGTCAAACGCGAGCGCCTTGGCCGAGGCATGGCGCTTTAAAGGGGATGATGTGCTGCTGCACGCTTTGCCGATATTCCATTCGCATGGGCTTTTTGTGGCTTGCAATGTCAGCTTGTTGGCAGGCAATGCGATGATCTTTCTGCCAAAATTTGACCAAGAGGCAATTATGCAGCTCTTGCCGCGCGCCACCACGATGATGGGCGTGCCAACCTTCTACACGCGGCTGTTGGAGGATGCCCGCTTCACCCGTGACTTGGTCGCGCATATGCGGCTGTTTGTGTCTGGCTCTGCGCCGCTTTTGGCGGAAACCCATCTGGCTTTTGAGGGGCGCACAGGTCACCGCATTCTTGAAAGATACGGGATGACTGAGACGAATATGAACACCTCAAACCCCTATACGGGGGATCGGCGCGCAGGAACGGTAGGCTTTCCCCTAAAGGGGGTAGAGGTGCGTGTTTGTGATCCTGAGACGTGCGTAGAATTACCCACGGGGGAGATCGGGATGCTTCATGTGCGCGGGCCCAATGTATTTTGTGGCTATTGGAATATGCCTGAAAAAACCCGTGAAGAACTGCTTGAAGATGGGTTTTTCGTCACGGGCGATTTGGCCAAGATTGATGCGGATGGCTATGTCACCATCGTGGGGCGGGGTAAGGATCTGATCATCTCAGGCGGGTTTAACATTTACCCAAAAGAGATCGAGATGTTCCTCGATGCGCAGTCAGGGGTTAAGGAAAGCGCTGTCATCGGTGCGCCGCACCCTGATTTTGGTGAAAGCGTGGTGGCGGTTTTGGTGCCTGAGGCAGAAGACAGTATTGATTTGGATGCAATCCTTGCCGCGGCCAAGGTGGAACTTGCAGGGTTCAAGCGTCCCCGTCATTTTGTCATTGTCGAGGCCTTGCCGCGCAACACAATGGGCAAAGTTCAAAAGGCCGAGATGCGCAAAACCTATGCAGATGTGTTTCAGGCCTAGACAGGTGGTGTCGGGCGGCGTTGCAAATCTGCGCGCCGCTCACGTGCGAAGACATAAAGTCCTGATCCCACTATAATCGCGATACCTAACCAAGTTAGGCTGTCTGGGAAATCTCGGAACAGGAAATACCCCACCGCGACCGATCCCGCGATTTCGAGATATTGCAGCGGCGCGATTGTAGCTGTGGGTGCCAGTTTTAAGGCGACTGACAGCAACAGATGAGAAATTGTGGCCAGGATACCCACGGCCAATAAGGCCATTATGGCAAATTCACTGGGCCAAACGGGATCTAACCATGGGTTGTTCGTGCCCTCAAACCCAATAATGAGGGGCAGGATTAACAGGGATGCCCCCAAGGCCGTATAAGCCTGAAGCGCGATTGGATGTTGGCGGTCTGACATTGTGCGCGTGAGGATCATATAGGCGGCAAATGTCACAGCCGTGCCAAGGGGGAGTAACGCCACAAACCCCAATTCCTGAAAGCTTGGTTGGATCACAAAAAGCGCACCGATAAACCCAATAACACAGGCGGTTATACGGCGTGGGCCAACCTGTTCACCTAGCAAAAGGCCCCCCATGAGGGTTAAGATGAATGGCTCGACAAAGAAGATGGCCATAGCATTTGCAATCGGCATGTATCGAATGGCTGAGAAAAAGCAAAATGTTGCCAAGAGCAGCATCAAGCCGCGCATCAGATGCCCCACAACATCGCGCGCCGTGGGACGCATGGCGACACCCATCATAATCGCCAAGGGGATCAAGATCACAACTTGGACCCCGAAGCGCGCCGCAACAATTTGTAGCACGGGCACCTCATTTGGGGTAAGCTTGGCCATCCCGTCCATAATTGGGGCGGTGATGCAAAAGCCGATCATAAAAAGAATACCCAAAACAGGCTTATCTGCGGTGCTGCGCATGCTGTGATCCATCGTGATACTGGCCCATACAAACAGGGACGTATGCCGCATCACTGGCACGATCACACGGTTTTGGGAATGATAATTTGCGGGCGCGGGTTTAGGCCATGACCTCATTGTGATCATCATCGCGCAAGGGGACTTGGCGATGGGCGGGTGTCGCAATTACGATCAACCCCATCACATCTTCTCCACGATCTTGGCGAATTGGGGCTTTGGTGATCTTCGGAGGGGCAAAACCCGCTTGCGCAAGAAGATCAGTGATATAGTTCTGTGAATGTGTGAAACGGCGTGATGCCATTAGACGCACGGGCGCATCACCTGCCTCGACCGTGAAACAAAGACGCCCTTCGGGCAAAAGCGCATCGGCGCACCATCCGATTACCTGTTCCAAAGCACCGATATAATTGAACACATCCGCCGCCACGATCAGGTCATAGCTTGCACCGATAAGTGCCAATTCTGTGATGTCGCATTTGTCTAGCCTGTCGTAACAGCCTTTTTCCTGTGCCTCGGACAACATGGCCGCAGATAGGTCATACCCAACAAGCCGCGCCGTAATTGGGCGCAATAGAACCCCCATTAGGCCCGTGCCGCACCCCAAATCCAGTGCAGCATCGGTGTGGCGAAGGTCTGTGCGCGACAACTCTTCAGCAATCAATTCTGGTGCGCGATACCCAAGCCCCTCGCGCAGTGATCTCTCGAAGCGCGGCGCGTATTGATCAAATAATGTCTCGATAAAGGCCGCGGGCATGCGGTCGGTGATGGGGTCAGCTCGCGCGATAAGATCGCATTTCATCGCTGCACCGAAAGGATCGCTTGGGTCGAGGCTCATAGCCTTACGCCAAGCTGCAAGGGCCAAATCTGCTTCGCCTGTGGCCTCGTGATATTCACCCAAACGATACCACCCAGCCGCCCAATCAGGGGATAACTCAAGCGCGGAATTTAACGCCTCGACCGCGCCTGCAGCATCGCCTAAATGGGCGAGGGTCTCGGCAAAAGATGCGCGCCTATCTGCCGCCGTATCGCCAGAGGAAAAGGTGTTAAACCCCATGATTTTTTAACTTTAAACCTTGGCCTAACGTCTTTGTTGCGTCCGTGGCCATGAAACTACGGCTGAGCCCCGTAGCAAAGTCGCAAATATGTCCTGACTGTCCTGCAGTCAAGCACCTTAACACATTAAATCAAGGTATCACTTTGGCCTTCAATTTTTGTTGTAATCTTTGGATTTGGTAGCTTGCACGCAGATGCGATTAATTATTTACGACATGCTGACGTCACGGATCATTTGAAAGCCCGTATAACCGTTCTTTGCTATATCTTCACAACGGGCGCTGTAGACATCTAGCCCGCCAGCATACGGCATGAACACACGTGGTTTTCCGGGAATATTAGCTCCCAAATACCAAGAGTGGTTTGCCTTAGGTAGCAGGGTGTTACTCGCAACTGTATTCACGTGTTCTGTCCATTGAAACATCGCTTCTTCACGAACCTCAACGGATCGAACTTTGTTAGATTCGGCAAATTGTAATAAGTCAGTAATCCAATTCACATTTTGCTCAATCGATCTTGGCATATTGGTTAAGACTGATGGGCTGCCTGGCCCAGTAACAATGAACATATTTGGAAAATGAGCTACGCCGACACCTAGGTAGGTCTTTGGTCCTTCGCGCCACGCGTCACACAGTCGAAGGCCGTTTTTTCCGACTATGTCCATATTAAGAAGTGCGCCGGACATCGCATCAAAGCCAGTGGCAAATACTATGATATCGACTTCGATCTTTGTCCCGTCCTCAAGAACCAAACCGTGCTTGTCTAATTTCGAAATCGGGTTTTCACGAACATCAACAAGATGAACATTCTTGCGATTGTAGGTTTCGAAATAATTTGTATCTATCGGGGGACGCTTTGTCGCGAATGGGTGATCGGACGGCAGTAACTTTTTAGCGGTGTCTTGGTCCCCGACAATTTCAAATATCTTTGAGCGTATAAAATCGGACATGATTTTATTTGATTGCTCGTTGAATAGAATGTCCTGAAAACTTTCACGGAACCGAAGGCCTCCTATCTCCCAGGCTTCTTCTAAAATCTCGGTCCGTTCGTTTTCAGGTGTTTCAACTAGATTCCTTGGAGGAGCTGTCCATGGATGGCCATGCCGTGATGATAGCATCTGAGCCCTTACATGGTTTCGTTCTTCTGTAAATTTTGAATGAAAATCGGGGTGCAGTGGAGCATTTCTAGCTGGAACACTGTAATTGGGGGTGCGCTGTAAGACAGTTAACTGCTGCGCCTCTTCTGCAATCACTGGAATTGCCTGAATTCCGGTTGAGCCTGTGCCAATAATCGCTACCGATTTGTTGTGAAAATCTACGCCATCATGAGGCCATTGACCCGTATGGTATATTTGACCTTCAAATTCTTGCGCGCCATCAAAATCTGGAGTGTTTGTCGAGGACAAGCAGCCCACCGCCGATACCAGATATTTTGCTTCAATACTAAAGCCACTATTGCACTGTATTTCCCAGCATGCCGTGTCTTCATTCCACACAGCTGTTTTGACGCGTTGATCAAGATAAATGTCACGTCGCAAATGCAATTTGTCTGCACAAAAATTCAGATAGGAGAGTATCTCAGCTTGGCCCGGATATCGCTCTGACCATCTCCATTCGTTCAGAATTTCGTCCGAAAAATAATAACAATATGTGTGGCTTTCTGAGTCACACCGAGCGCCCGGGTACCGGTTCCAGTACCAAGTCCCCCCAACACCAGCGCCAGCCTCAACAATAGCGGCTTTCAAATGCAAGTTATCCCGCAATAAATGAAGCTGATATAGGCCGGAAAATCCAGCGCCGATGATGAGGGCATCAAGCTGTAATTTCGATCCTTTAGCCACGGGGTGTTGAACAATCGATGCGTTCGCCATTGTCTTTTTAAACTTTAGTGTTTCAGAATTTCCTCTAGGAGGTAGCACTGTAACGTGACTATTCTAGTCTGGACAGAGCTAAGGCAGTTGTTGAATTGACAATGAAAACTTTGTGATGTGTCTGTGGAAGCTAGTAATCTGATAAATAAAAGAAAAGTGGTGAAATTTGACTAATAAAATTGGGATTGTTTGGGCAAATCAATCCGCATCGTTAAAAAGTATTTTTTTGATGATAGCATCCACTTTCTTTGCTGCGACGATGCATGTTCTTGTAAGGATTAATACCGAAGACTTGCACGCCTTTGAGGTCGCTTTTTTCAGGAGTCTCTTTGGGTTTATCGTGATTTTACCGATGATAGTTCGATCACGTTTTAAGTTTCTAAAAACGACTAAGTTACGGTTACACCTTGTCCGTGGTCTCTTAAACACAACTTCAATGCTAATGTTCTTTTCTAGTTTAGGATTGATTACGTTAGCTCGCGTTAATTCGCTAAGTTTTACAGCCCCAATCTTTTTGGCAATATTAAGCGTGATCTTCTTGGGTGAGCGCTTCCGGATTTATCGTTGGATGGCAATTGTCATGGGCTTCATAGGAATGCTCATCATTCTTCGCCCAGGTTGGTTGGAAATTGACACTGGTTCGATATTGGTGCTTGCGTCAGCTTTTTTTTGGGCTGGATCAATGCTATTTATTAAAATCTTATCAAAAACTGACGATAGCTTGACCATAGTTTCTTGGATGGGCGTCACCACGATTATTTTATCGTTCATTCCAGCTATTTTGGTTTGGAAAACCCCAGATTTTCATCAACTTGTTTGGCTAGCCGTTATTGGATGCCTGGGATCTGCTACGCAGCTCACCCTTAGCCAAGCATTCAAGGAGGGGGACCCAACTTTATTGATGCCTTTTGACTATGTTAAGTTAATTTGGGGCATTGTATTCGGGTTTTGGCTCTTTGGTGAAGTCCCTGATGTTTTCACTTGGATCGGTGGAACTATAATTTTTGCCTCAGGAGTGCTCATTGCTATGAGAGAAAAGAAAAGTAACGCGAAGCCCGCACATGCATCGACCTCAGTGGTTTAATAGTATCCGATGAAGCCTCATGGTCAGTCAAGCAATGGACGCCCACGATAAATTCGAGAAATTGGAAGTCAAATCAGCAAACGAACTGCGCGATTGGCTAGTTAAACACCACGCTCAATCTGAGAGTGTTTGGCTAGTGACATGGAAGAAAGCTGCAAACGCCCCTTACGTGTCTCGGGATGAGGTTCTCGATCAGCTTATTGCGTTCGGCTGGATTGACGGCATCAGGCGACAGCTCGATAAAAAAAAGACCATGCAACTTATTTCACCCCGCAAACAGCAAGCGTGGGCGAAATCCTACAAGGACAGAGCAGAGAAATTAGAAGCTAGCGGCCAGATGCACGAAGCTGGCCGTGCCGCGATAATGTTTTCAAAGCAGAGTGGTCTTTGGAATGACACCGATGAGGTGGATGCGCTGATTATTCCAAAGGATTTGCAGGATGCGCTTTCTTCCAACGAAGTAGCTTGGCAATTTTTTGGTGCGTCTGCACCCAGCTATCGCCGAAACGTTCTTCGGTGGCTTCACGCTGCGAAACGTAAAGAAACACGCGCTGGTCGAATTTCCAAAATTGTTGCGCTGTCCTCTCAGTCCGTGAAATTGCCAAACCTTTAACACACAAACGACAGCAATGCGCGTGCGCGCGGGAGCAAACACGCAGCCACGCGCGTGCGGGACGGTGGTTCGGGTTTAGCATGAAATTACGTCTAAGTTCAGCTGATGATTTGCCAGATTGGCCTATTTTACGAAATTTTTGCCTTGCGCGTATCGCCATTTACTTGTGTGGACGCCATGCGGCGTGGGGACGAATGTGGGGACACAGAGCTTGGAAATTTACTAAGCTATTGAAATTATTTTATATTTGGGGGAGATGTGGCAGCCCGTAGGGGAATCGAACCCCTCTTTCCAGGTTGAAAACCTGGCGTCCTAACCGATAGACGAACGGGCCACGCTTAGTGTGGGCGGTTCTTAGGAAATGTGCGGCTGAGGCGCAAGAGGATTCTGTACTACTGCGCGCTAATTTTTTATTTCATAAATTGATCTAGGTCTAACTCAGCTTGCTTGGCCATCTGCCCACGCGGCATCTTCAAGGCGCAATTGTACTTTGCTGCGGCCCTGCCAATAGTTCAACTCGAGCCGCCCTGCGATGTGGATGTTGCGTCCTGATCGCTGTGCCTCTTGTAAAGCAGGACCAAGCGGGCCCTCCATAGCTCCAAAAGCAATGCCGTCTATTTTCGTAGGACCGCCATCGGTGGCAGTGAATTTTAAATGAGTTTCGCCCACCGGTTTTGAGAAGATGATTTTCATATTTGGAAAGCCAAGGCGTGGAGCGGGGGCTGAGGCACCGAATGGTCCTACTTGGTCCAACAGTTCTATTAATTCCGTCGTGGCTCCCGAGGGTAGGATTATAGCGTCGACCCGTAAATCTTGATGTATGGTGAGACCTGAACCTTGACGAGCTAGAAGATCTGACAAGCGTGCCATCGCGGGTTCTAGTTGCGCGCGATCGAGACTTAGACCTGCAGCCATTTTGTGCCCGCCGCCTTTTTCAATCAGGCCCTCTGCCGCTAACTTTTGTATGGCTGCGCCTAGGTCAATACCCGCAACTGAACGACCAGATCCCTTGCCGGCATTCCCATCAAAGCCGATGACAATGGCTGGACGGTTCGATGCTTCTTTTAGTCGGCTTGCAACAATACCTACCACACCAGCGTGCCATCCATCGTTTGCAGCCCAGACAAGCGGTGCATCCAAACCGCGCGCTTCTGCTTGCGCAAAAGCTGCATTACGTACTGCAGCCTCGATTTCGCGGCGGTCTGTGTTGAGGCTTTCGAGCTTGGTTGCTATCGCTTGGGCCTTATTCGGCTCAGTCTCGCACAAAAGTTTCGCACCAAGATCGGCTTCTCCAATACGTCCTCCTGCATTGATGCGTGGGCCGAGGACGAATCCTAAATGGTAGGCGCTTGGAGGACGATCAAGGCGAGCTACATCGCATAGCGCCACAATCCCTGGACGCGCACGTCTTGCCATGACAGCTAGTCCTTGACGCACAAATGCGCGATTTACCCCGATTAATGGCGCAACGTCAGCCACTGTAGCCAGAGCAACTAGATCTAGCATTGCCATTAGATCAGGGCCGATTTTGTCATGAACTTTTCTTAGCTCACGGTTCATTTCCACTAATACTAAAAATACAACAGCAGCCGCACAAAGATGACCCCATTCTCCAGTTTCGTCTTGGCGATTTGGGTTTACAACGGCGACACAATTGGGCAACTTAGCACCACCCAAATGGTGATCGAGAACCACCACATCACAGTTTGCTGCTGCGATTGGCTCATGTGACAAGGTCCCACAATCAACACAGATGATAAGATCATGTGAAGCGCCTAGTTCCTGCATTGCAGGGATGTTTGGGCCATAGCCTTCGTCAATTCGATCAGGCACATATATGGTGGCGTCGTGGCCCAATTGACGCAGCCAGTCGACCAAAAGTGTGGCAGAGCTAGCCCCATCGACATCGTAATCTGCAAAAATTGCAATCTTTTGGCGCGTGGTGGCGGCGGTCAAGATACGAACTGCGGCCTTATTCATATCCAGCAAATTGCTTGGGTCAGGCAGCAGGTCGCGAAGTGTTGGGTTCAAAAAACTTTTGGCCTGCTCAGACAATACTCTGCGCTGCGCCAAAAGCATGGCCACAGGTTGGGGGAGTTGCGCTTCACGCGCAATTACGGTTGCATGGCGCGCCATTTCAGTTGCAGGCGCGACCCATCTTTTGCCCGTAAGCGATACCTTTACTTCAAGGCAGATATTCGCGTTCAAATCATCTGTCATAACAGATTTCGTGGTATGAGCTCCGTGGGTTTTGTAGTGTTGGTCATTTAGCGACCCGTAGGATGACGGTAGCTCATACGGCGAATTGATCCCGTTTTGGAGCGCATTAAGACCGTTTCTGTGGTCAGCCAACCTGGTTCTCTTTTGATGCCGGAAAGGATCGATCCTGAGGTCACACCTGTGGCAGCGAAGATCACATCCTCTGTTACCATTTCATCGCGCGTGTAGACGCGTTCAAAATCGCTGATGCCTGCCTTGGTGGCGCGGGCGCGTTCATCGTCACTGCGGAATACCAAGCGGCCCCACATCTGACCGCCCATGCATTTCAGGGCTGCTGCGGCTAGAACTCCTTCCGGTGCACCACCTTGGCCCATATACATATCAATACCAGTCAGATTAGCCTCGGCGGTATGAATGACGCCTGCTACATCGCCGTCGGTAATCAAACGGATCGAGGCGCCTGTGCCGCGAATTTCCGAAATTATCGCCTCATGTCGGGGGCGCTCAAGAACACAGACTGTGATATCGTTTGGGCTGCATCCGCGCGCTTTGGCAAGAGCCGTAACACGTTCTGAAGGAGTCATATCTAGGTTGAGGATGCCTTCAGGATAGCCAGGCCCAATTGCAAGCTTATCCATATAAGTATCAGGCGCGTGAAGCATAGATCCACGTGGCCCCATCGCAATCACGGTCAAGGCGTTTGGCATGTCCTTTGCGGTCAGGGTAGTCCCTTCAAGCGGATCGAGCGCTATATCCACAGCGGGGCCATTTCCCGTGCCAACCTCTTCGCCGATATATAACATTGGGGCTTCGTCTCGTTCGCCCTCACCGATCACAACCACACCCTGGATATCGAGCAGGTTCAACTGCTGGCGCATGGCGTTTACGGCGGCTTGGTCGGCGGCCTTTTCATCGCCGCGGCCAATAAGATCTGCCGAGGCAATCGCCGCCGCTTCAGAAACACGGGCCAAGCCCAAAGAGAGCATACGATCATTGAAATCGGATTTTTGCGACATGGCGGTATGGCCTTTCTTTCAGACGTCTTCGATGCGCAGGGCGACAGGGGGGCTCATCAGCACACCCGTCTGCGGCAGGGCGGCAAGCGCCTCTTGCAACGCGGGCTGTGCGGCTTTGTGGGTCACAATCAAAACAGGCGCGGCCTCGTCTGGGTGATCATATTGGCGCATCCGATCAATAGAAATGCCATTATCCCCCAAAACTGTGGCAGTTTTTGCCAAAGCGCCCGGTTTGTCGGTCAAGGTCATGCGGATATAGTAGCAAGCCGCCGAAGCCGCTGATGCAGGAGGGGCTGCCTTGAGCGTTTTTGCAGGTTGGCCAAAGGTCGCAACCCGTATGCCGCGCGCAATGTCGCAAATATCAGACAGCACCGCGCTGGCGGTTGGGCCTTCGCCTGCACCCGCGCCGCGCAGCACGATTTGACCAACATGATCGCCTTCGACCACCACCATATTCGTGCCGCCCTCAAGCTGTCCTAAGGGGGAGGAGGCGGGAACAAGGCAAGGGCTCATGCGCTGCTCTAGGCCACGGCCCGTCATCCGCGCCACGCCCAAAAGTTTGATCTTGAACCCCAGATCAGCCGCGCGATTGATATCTTCGATGGTGACAGCACCGATCCCCTCAAGGCGCATGCCGTCAAAATCAACCTTTGTGCCAAAGGCGATAGAGGACAGAAGCGCCAATTTATGACCCGCATCAATGCCGCCTACGTCAAGCTGTGGATCCGCCTCCAAATAGCCAAGACCATCGGCTTCGGCAAAGGCCTCCTCATAGGTGAGGCCCGCATTTTCCATCCGCGTGAGGATGTAGTTGCAGGTTCCGTTCATCACGCCCATCACGCGGGTGATCTGGTTGCCTGCCAAACCTTCGGTCAAAGATTTGATGATTGGAATGCCACCCGCCACTGCAGCCTCAAAGCGCAGGACAACGTTCTTATCCTCTGCCGCTTCGGCCAATTCTTGCCCATGCAAGGCCAAAAGCGCCTTATTGGCTGTGACAACATCTTTGCCTGCGGCAATCGCGGCCTCGGTCGCGGCCTTGGCAGGGCCATCCGAGCCGCCAATCAGTTCAACAAAGACATCCACATCCTCGCGCTTGGCAAGTGCTACGGGGTCATCTTCCCATGCGTATTTCGCCAAATTCACGCCGCGATCTTTGTCACGGCTGCGGGCGCTTACGGCGGAAATGGTGACCTTGCGCCCTGTGCGGGCTTCAATGAGCGCGCCATTGTTCTGAATCATCTTGATGACACCTGTGCCGACGGTGCCAAGACCTGCGATTGCAAGACGCAAAGGGCGTTTCATGATCCCGAACCTCCAAATACTTATGGGCAAGGCGCACATTCTTAAGTTGAACCCCTGTTAGCCCCTTCCAATGCAAGGTGCAACGCAGGCAGGGCAACTATTCCACACGGATTTAATTGAGTGGCGCGTTGGCCAAGGCAGCGGCGCGGTGGCGCATGTCTTCTGCGCGCTTGGACAATTCCCCAACAGTGGCCTCAGCGGTGCTCGGTGTCTCGGCGCGGGTCGGGTCACGCACTCCCTCAACTTCAAGCGCGCCAAGCGGCAAAAGCGCGGGGTAACTTGCGGCGCGCAGATCTTGGCGCGCGGTGTTCTGTGCGCTGCAAGCAGACAGCGCGAGGGGCAAGACCAGCAAAAGGGACGTGATATATCGCATGATCTTGCGATAGCGCGTCAATCGGCTTGGGTCTAGCCTTGTTTGCGTGCTCAGGCCTTTGCCATTTGGCAAATTGGCGGTTTTTGTGGTTAGAGTGACGCGGGGAACACGAAAGCACCGATAAACTGGTCTTAGGCTTGGTGCGATTAGAAAAGGGACATTGCGCCATGGAAGACACAGCCTTGCACCCAACCGCGATCCACGAGAACCCTTATCGTGGTTCGGGTCTGCCTGATTTGCAGTGCTTTCCCAGTCAGGATGCAAGCCCCGTTCAGGCGCTATTGGAACAGTGTCCCGCTTATGCACCCACGCCCCTTTTGGTGCGCGACGATTTAGCCAAAGCGGCAGGCACAGCCGCGTTTTTCGTCAAAGATGAGCGCGCGCGTATGGGGCTTGGAAGCTTCAAAGCCTTGGGCGCAGCCTATGTCATCGCCCGCGCTGCGCGCGCAGCCATGGAAAATGGGGCCACTGACTACAGCACGGCCCTGACAGGCCGCGCGTTTATCGCCGCAAGTGCTGGCAATCATGGTCTGTCTGTTGCGGCAGGCGCGCGTGTTTTTGGCGCGCGTGCCATAATTTATCTGTCTGACACTGTGCCTGAGGCTTTTGCCAATCGTTTGCGCGCGCAAGGGGCGGAACCGCGCCGTGCAGGGGCAACCTATGAGGAAAGCATGAAGGCCGCCGAGGCTGCAGCCGCGGCGGGGGAAGGCACGCTTTTGCCCGATAGCACATGGGCGGGTGAGATGACCCAAGGCTATCTCGTGATGGAGGGGTATTTGCAAATCGGGGCGGAAATGGCCGAAGCACTTGACAGCCCCCCAACCCATATTTTCTTGCAAGCAGGTGTGGGTGGCATGGCAGGGGCCTTGGCCGCCCATGCGCGCGCCACATGGCGGCAGACCCCGCAGATTATCGTGGTTGAGCCTGACGCAGCCCCCGCCCTGCAAGATGCGGTTATCGCGGGTCATGTGCTCGACAGCCACGGCCCTGTCTCAATTATGGGACGGCTTGACTGCAAAACCGCCTCGCTTGTGGCGCTTGCGGGGCTGGCGCGCGATGCAGATCAGTTTTTGACGATCTCAGATGGCCAAGCGGCCTCGGGCGTAGCGCGCTTGACCGAAGCAGGGCTTGCCTCCACGCCATCGGGTGCCGCGGGCGTGATTGCTGCGGCCTATCTTGGCTATGACTTCCCACCCGATGCGCGGGTTCTTTGTGTGTTGAGCGAAGGGCCAGAGGATGTCTGACCTGTTCCCGCCCTCTGAATATCACCGCCGTCATAGCGCGATTCAGGCCCGCCTACAGGCCGCAGACCTAGATGCAATTTTGCTGACCCAAGCCGCGGATATTTTCTATGTTACGGGTTTTCTCACCCGCTTTTGGGAAAGCCCCGCCCGGCCTTGGTTTGTGGTGATCCCCGCCACAGGCACCCCAATCGCCGTGATCCCCGAGATTGGGGCCTATCTTATGGGGAAATCGGTGATCTCCGATATCCGCACATGGCCCGCGCCGCGCCCCGAAGATGATGGGGTCAGCTTGTTGGCTGAGGCCTTATGTGACGTCACATCCAAAGACAGAAAGATCGGTGTGGCCATGGGCCTAGAGACGCAGCTGCGGATGCCTTTGGGGGATTTCTTTGCGCTGCAAACCCGTCTCGCCCCCCGCAGTTTTGTGGATGCGACAGATATCATGCACCGTACCCGCGAGATAAAATCAGCGCTTGAGATTGAAAAACTGCGCGCCGCCTGCGCCATTGGCAATCGTGCCTTTGCCCGCGTTGATGAAATTGCCCGTGTTGGCACGCCCTTAGACGCGGTGTTTCGGGCCTTTCAAATCCTGCTGCTCGAGGAGGGGGCTGACTGGGTGTCCTATGTCGCAGGGGGCGCGGGCGAGGGGGGCTATGGTGATGTGATCTCACCTGCCGCGCCGACACCCCTGCAGAGTGGTGATATTTTGATGCTTGATATAGGCGCGGTGAAAGACGGCTATTTTTGCGACTTTGATCGCAATTTTGCCATCGGCACCCCACGCCCTGAGGCGGCCCGCGGGCATCAGATTTTACAAGATGCGATCCATGCGGTGATGGAGGGGATCGCGCCGAATATACGCGCCTCAGACCTGCACGCCATGCTATGCCGCGAAATTACGGCGCGCGGCGGCACGCCTTGTGGTGGTCGCTTAGGGCACGGGTTGGGCGTGACGCTGACCGAATGGCCATCTCTTACACCGCACGATCAGACAATGCTGCCCGCAGGTATGGTTCTCACGCTTGAGCCATCTGTTGATCTAGGGCAGGGGCGAATACTGGTCGCCGAAGAAAATATTGTCCTGACAGAAAACGGGGCGGAGTTTTTAACAAACCCCGCCCCGCGTGACATCACAATTTTATAGGCGCTGTCAGATGCTTGGATAGATGGGGAAGCGCTGGCAGAGTGCCTTCACCTCTGCGGCAACTTTCGCCTCTACGGCGCCATTACCGTCTTCACCATTCGCGGCCAAGCCATCGACCACTTCAACGATCCAATCCGCAACTTGGCGGAATTCGGTCTCGGTAAAGCCACGGGTTGTGGCCGCAGGTGTTCCCAAACGCACGCCTGAGGTGATCATCGGCTTTTCGGTGTCAAACGGGATGCCGTTTTTGTTGCAGGTGATGTTGGCACGGCCAAGCGCCTTTTCAGTGGCGTTGCCTTTCACGCCTTTGGGGCGCAGGTCAACCAACATCAAATGCGTATCTGTGCCGCCTGTGACGATATCCAAGCCCCCCTTCATCAGCTGATCCGCCAGCGCCTTGGCATTGGCAATCACTTGGGTCTGATAGGCCTTGAATTCGGGGCGCAGCGCCTCACCAAAGGCCACAGCCTTGGCGGCGATCACATGCATCAACGGCCCGCCTTGAATGCCGGGGAAGATGGCAGAATTGACCTTCTTGGCGATATCTTCGTCATTGGTCAGGATCATCCCGCCGCGTGGCCCGCGCAGGGTTTTATGCGTGGTGGTGGTTGCAACATGCGCATGCGGGAAAGGCGAGGGGTAATGACCCGATGCCACAAGCCCCGCGAAATGCGCCATGTCGACCAAAAGATAAGCACCGACACTGTCAGCAATCTCACGCATTTTTGCAAAATCAATGACGCGCGGAATGGCCGAGCCGCCCGCGATCAGCATTTTGGGCTTATGTTCAGCCGCAAGTTCGGCAATCGCTTCATAGTCGATTTCCATGTCCTGCTTGCGCACGCCGTATTGAATGGCGTTAAACCACTTGCCCGATTGGTTGGGCTTGGCGCCATGGGTCAGGTGGCCGCCTGCATCAAGGCTCATGCCCAAGATGGTATCGCCGGGCGTCAAAAGAGCTGTGAAAACCCCTTGGTTCGCCTGGCTGCCTGAATTGGGCTGCACATTGGCATGCGCACAGTCAAACAATTTGCAGGCTCGCTCAATCGCAAGGTTTTCTGCGATATCGACATAATCGCAGCCGCCATAATACCGCCGACCTGGATAACCTTCGGCATATTTATTGGTCATCACCGAGCCTTGCGCAGCCATCACAGCAGCCGAGACGATGTTCTCGGAGGCGATCAATTCGATCTCTTCCCTTTGACGACCGAATTCTTTGGTAATCGCGCCAAAGATTTCAGGGTCACGGGTGCTGAGGGCTTCAGTGAAAAATCCATCGTCACGGTGGGGCGCAGTCATAGTGAGGGCTCCTTACATCGGGGGCGCGTTTTGTTGGGTCACGCGCGGGCGCTGTCTATCGCATGGTGTTTAGGGTAGAACAGCCCCTTGGAAAAGGGTGAAAGCGGCAATTCGACAGAGAGTCGCGCCCTGCCGCCCTGCAAGGCGGGCAAATTTGCACTGTTTTGCGGGGTCTTGTGTTTCGGCATGGCAGGGAACAGGATGGCGTCACCCCTGTCTCGCAAAGGTCGCGCAGATGAGCAAAGATTTGAAAATAGCCTTTTTGGCCTCGCGGGCGCGGATGGCGCAGGCAGCCCTTGCGGAATTGAGCGCGGCTTATGGCCAATCAACGCCTCAGGAGGCCGATATCATCGTGGCGCTTGGCGGGGATGGCTTCATGCTGTCGACCTTGCATGAAACCCAACCGCTCAATCGTCCTGTCTATGGAATGAACCGTGGTACGGTCGGCTTTTTGATGAATGAATATTCTGCCGATGGTTTGATGGCCCGCCTCACTGCGGCGGAGGAGGCGCAGATCAACCCGTTGCGCATGAAGGCGCGGCGCGCGACAGGCGAAACAGTCGAGGCTTTGGCAATCAATGAGGTCAGTTTGCTGCGTGCAGGCCCCCAAGCCGCCAAGCTGCGCATCCATGTTGATGGAAAGCTGCGCATGCAAGAACTGGTCTGCGATGGCGCGTTGTTATGCACGCCTGCAGGCTCGACCGCCTATAACTATTCCGCGCATGGCCCGATTTTGCCCATTGGTGCAGATGTTTTGGCGATGACCGCCGTGGCGGCCTTTCGTCCGCGCAGGTGGCGGGGGGCGCTGCTCAATAAATCATCCAACGTAATTTTCGAAGTGGTCGATCCTGACCACCGGCCTGTGATGGCAGATGCCGATAGCGTTTCGGTGAACAATGTCACCCATGTAGAGATATCCAGCGCGCAAGACGTGACCCATCGTATCCTGTTCGATCCAGGCCATGGTTTGGAAGAACGGCTTTTGCGCGAGCAATTCGTGTAATCCAAACGGGATTTACCCTTTCCTAGGTGATAGTTTAACGTTAAACTAATTGCGGAGGGCGGCCGTTTGCGGCTGTTTGGCGACCATAGCCGATTGGGAATAGATCATGACTGAAGATAGCAACGACAGTTTGCGCCAGCGCGCGCTTGCCTATCATGCAGGCCCAAAACCAGGAAAATTAGAGGTGCGCGCGACCAAGCCTTTGGCGAATGGGCGCGACCTGTCCTTGGCCTATAGCCCCGGCGTTGCTGAAGCCTGCCTTGAAATCAAAGCAGACCCCGCCCATGCCGAAAGCTATACAGGACGCGGCAACCTTGTCGCCGTGGTGACCAATGGCACGGCTGTGCTAGGCCTTGGTAATATTGGCGCACTCGCCTCAAAGCCTGTGATGGAGGGGAAGGCCGTTCTTTTCAAGAAATTCGCTGGCATCGACTGCTTTGACATTGAATTGAACGAGAGCGACCCCGAGAAATTGGCGGATATTGTTTGCGCGCTTGAGCCAACCTTTGGCGCAATCAATCTTGAGGATATCAAAGCGCCAGATTGTTTTATCGTAGAAAAACTGTGCCGTGAGCGAATGAATATTCCCGTTTTCCATGACGACCAACATGGAACGGCGATTGTCGTGGGCGCGGCCGCAACCAATGCGCTGCGTCTTGCGGGGAAATCCTTTGCCGATATCAAGGTCGTGTCTACGGGCGGCGGTGCGGCGGGGATTGCCTGCCTCAATATGCTGCTGAAACTGGGCCTCAAGCGTGAGAATGTTTGGCTCTGCGATTTGGATGGTCTGGTCTATCAGGGCCGTGAGGCGGGAATGACCCCGCAAAAGGCCGAATATGCCCAAGGGGATAGTCCTGCTTCCTTGAGTGATGTGATCGAGGGGGCGGATTTGTTCCTTGGCCTGTCTGGCCCGGGTGTTTTAACGCGCGAGATGGTTGCGCGCATGGCAGATCGTCCTGTGGTCTTTGCCTTGGCGAACCCGAACCCAGAAATCACCCCCGATGATGTGCGCGCGGTAAAGCCTGACGCGATCATTGCCACGGGGCGGTCAGATTTTCCTAATCAGGTGAACAACGTCTTATGCTTTCCGTTCATCTTCCGCGGCGCCTTGGATGTCGGCGCAAGCGAAATCAATGACGCGATGCAAATTGCCTGTATTGAAGGCATCGCCGCCTTGGCGCGCGCCACCACCAGTGCCGAAGCGGCGGCGGCCTATAAGGGCGAGCAGCTGACCTTTGGCCCTGACTACCTGATCCCCAAGCCGTTTGACCCGCGCCTGATGGGTGTGGTGGCCAGTGCCGTGGCCGAGGCGGCTATGAGTTCGGGTGTGGCGAAGCGGCCCATTGATGACATCGCCGCCTATCGCGCCAAACTTAATCAGGCGGTGTTCCGCTCTGCGCTTATCATGCGCCCTGTCTTTGCCGCAGCGGCCACTACGACCCGCCGTATCGCTTTCGCAGAAGGCGAGGATGAGCGCGTTTTGCGTGCGGCCCAAGCCATGCTTGAGGAAACCACAGACACCCCCATTCTTATCGGTCGTCCCGATGTGATTGAAATGCGAGCCGAGCGGGCAGGCCTGACCATCCGCCCGCGGGTGGATTTCGAAATCGTAAACCCCGAAAATGACCCGCGCTATCGGGATTATTGGGGCAGCTATCACAGCGTGATGGAACGTCACGGGGTGACCCCCGATTTGGCCCGTGCGATTATGCGCACCAACACCACCGCCATCGGCGCGGTCATGGTGTATCGCGAAGAGGCAGACAGCTTAATCTGCGGCACCTTTGGCCAGTATTTGTGGCACTTGAAATATATCAGCCAGCTTTTGGCCCGTGACGGGTTACATCCTGTTGGGGCGCTGTCCTTAATGATTTTGGAAGATGGGCCGCTCTTTATTGCCGATACGCATATTCATGCGCAGCCCACCCCAGACCAAATCGCCGAGACGGTGATTGCCACAGCCCGTCATGTGCGCCGTTTTGGCATCGCGCCAAAAATTGCGCTGTGTTCTGGCAGTCAATTCGGCAATCTCGACAGTGATAGTGGGCGGCGGATGCGTGCGGCGCTCGATATTCTGGACGCGATGTCGCTTGATTTCGCCTATGAGGGCGAGATGCATATCGACAGCGCGCTTGATCCTGAACTGCGCGCCCGAATTTTCCCCAATTCGCGCCTTGAGGGGCAGGCCAACGCGCTTGTCTTTGCCAATACTGATGCCGCTGGGGCGGCACGGAACATCCTAAAGATGAAGGCGGGCGGGCTGGAAGTCGGGCCGATTCTTATGGGGATGGGCAATCGCGCGCATATCGTCACCCCCTCAATCACCGCGCGGGGGCTGTTGAATATCTCCGCCCTCGCAGGCACGCCTGTCGCCACCTATGGCTGACAGGCGCACTGCCGCGCCTTAGCCAAAGGTGATGCGCAACAGTGTGAGAAACATCAATGCGGTTGCCCCAAGCGCCGAGATGATCAGTGCGGGAAAACCCCAAATCAGAACGGCCGAGGCAACAGCCGATACAACCATGATAATAAGGGCAAAACTGTTGTCTACTTCGCCCTCGACCACCTCGCGCGCGATGCGCCCGATGACGGGCAGGCGATAGGTGACATGGCGTGTGATATAGTGGCTTGTGTCTTCGTTTAAGGACATGGTCATGGTGGAGGCTCCTGTTCGATATTCCTCCATCTAACGTCCCCGCCGTTAAAACAAAGTGGCGCATGGTCGCAGTTTTCGCGCCTGCGTCAAAGTCACCTTCTTGCGCAAGCTATGGTTGAAGGGATAGAAAATTGCGCAAGCAAAGGGAGGCCCGCATGAGCTATCAAAAGATTTATGAGTATGCCCGTTCCAACCCAGAAGGGTTTTGGATGGAGGCTGCTTCTGCCATTGATTGGGATGTTGAACCATCCCACGCGCTGTCCGATGAAAACGCGCCTCTTTATGAATGGTTTGCAGATGGTCAACTGAATGGTTGTTGGAACGCGGTCGATCGCCATGTTGCCGCAGGCCATGGGGATCGCACCGCTATCATCTATGACAGCCCCATCACCAGCACGGTTCAGAAGATTTCCTATGCAGAATTGCAAGAACGTGTCGCGCTTCTGGCGGGTGGCCTTCAGGCCAAAGGTGTGACCAAAGGGGATCGGGTCATTATCTATATGCCGATGGTGCCACAGGCAGTTGAGGCGATGCTTGCCTGCGCACGTATTGGCGCGGTGCATTCGGTGGTCTTTGGCGGCTTTGCTGCGGCTGAATTGGCGGTGCGCATTGATGATGCGCAACCCAAATGTATCATCGCCGCCTCCTGTGGCCTCGAGCCGGGCCGCGTGGTGCATTATAAACCGCTTTTGGATGCGGCTATCGAGGCCGCCGCCCATAAGCCAGATTTCTGCGTGATCTTTCAGCGCGAGCAAGAAGTGGCAAGCTTGACCGATGGGCGCGATGTCGATTGGTATGGCTTCCAACACGGGGTTGCGCCTGCGCCTTGTGTGCCCGTCGAGGGCAACCACCCCGCCTATATTCTCTACACCTCTGGCACAACGGGCCAGCCAAAGGGCGTTGTGCGCCATACAGGCGGCCATCTGGTTGCGTTGAATTGGTCAATGCGCAATCTCTACGACATGAACCCCGGCGAGGTGTTTTGGGCCGCCTCTGATGTGGGTTGGGTCGTGGGGCATTCCTATATTTGTTACGCGCCTCTGACCTTTGGCTGCACCACAATCGTCTTTGAGGGCAAACCTATTGGCACGCCTGATGCAGGCACGTTCTGGCGCGTGATTGACGAGCATAAAGTTAAATGCCTGTTTACCGCCCCAACGGCCTTTCGCGCGATCAAGCGCGAAGACCCAGAAGGCAGCTTTATTGGAAAATATGACATCTCTAGCCTTGAATCGCTGTTCTTGGCGGGTGAGCGTGCCGACCCTGACACAATCCAATGGGCGCAGGCAAAACTTGGCGTGCCAGTGATTGACCATTGGTGGCAAACCGAAACGGGTTGGGCCATTTGTGGCAACCCATTGGGTATTGAAAAATTGCCTGTCAAAATCGGCAGCCCCTCGGTGCCAATGCCTGGGTATGATGTGCAAATTTTGGATGAGGGCGGGCATGAATTGCCTGCGGGCGAATTGGGCGCGATTGCGATTAAATTGCCCTTGCCGCCTGCAACCTTGCCTACGTTGTGGAATGCCGAAGCCCGCTTCCGCAAATCCTATCTTGAGCATTTCAAAGGCTATTACGAGACGGGTGATGCGGGATATAAGGATGAAGACGGGTATCTTTATATCATGGCGCGCACGGATGATGTGATCAACGTGGCGGGTCACCGCTTGTCGACAGGTGGGATGGAGGAGGTTCTTGCCTCCCATCCAGATGTGGCTGAATGCGCGGTGATCGGTGTGGCAGATGATCTCAAAGGGCAAATGCCTCTGGGGTTTTTGTGTCTCAATAAAGGGGCGACCAAAGATGCGGCAGATGTCGTGTCTGAATGCGTGAAACTTGTGCGTGACAAAATCGGCCCCGTTGCGGCGTTCAAATTGGCCGTTGTGGTGGATCGCCTGCCCAAAACCCGTTCGGGTAAGATTTTGCGCGGCACAATGGTGAAAATCGCCGATGGCGAAAGCTATAAAATGCCTGCAACAATTGATGATCCTGCGATTTTAGACGAGATTGCAGTGGCCTTGAAAACTTTGGGCTACCCCAAAGCCTAAGGCGGGTTTGACGAGACGGGATGAAGGGCGGGCCTTTGGGCCCGCTTTTTCTTTCGCCTTGCGTGCATCGGTTCGTCAGGACAGATTGAGGCAACGCAATTCAAGGAGTGCGGATCATGCCCCAGACAAAGACACCAGACCCCGCATTGATGGCCGCCGCCGCAGAAATCCGTCCGCGCGCCTATGCCCCGTATTCGGGCTTTGCAGTCGGTGCTGCGCTGCGTGGGGCAGATGGGCAGATTTACCAAGGGGTGAATGTCGAAAACGCGGCCTATCCCCAAGGCACCTGTGCCGAGGCGGGCGCAATTTCAGCGATGATTGCCGCAGGCTGTCATGAGATCCTAGAGGTTGCGGTGATCGCAGATAGCCCCGTTCCTGTCGCCCCTTGTGGAGGGTGTCGCCAAAAATTGCGGGAATTCAGCAGAGATGAGGTGCTGATCACCATGGCCACAACGCGCGGCACAGGTCAGGCGATCCTGAGCATGGCGGACATTCTGCCTGGCGCCTTTGTCAAATCGGCGATGGAATAGGGCAGATCATGGCCGATCCGCGCAGCATCTTGGCAAAATTGCGAGAGGGGCAAGCCCTGACCGAATTTGAGATGTTTGCCTTTGCCGAAGGGTTGGCGGATGGCACTGTCAGCGATGCGCAGGCGGGGGCCTTTGCGATGGTCATATGTTTGCGCGGTCTCAGCCTTGAGAACCGCACCCATCTGACCCATGGGATGCTGGAAAGTGGCACGGTTCTGGGGTGGTCACTGGATGGCCCTGTGATCGACAAACATTCCACAGGCGGGGTGGGCGATTGTGTGTCGCTGATCCTTGCCCCTGCCTTAGCGGCGTGCGGGGCCTATGTGCCGATGATTTCAGGGCGCGGCTTGGGGCATACGGGCGGCACTTTGGACAAACTTTCGGCAATTTCGGGCTTGCAGATTGATGTCTCCATTGAGGATTTGCAAAGCATTGTGGGGCAAGTGGGCTGTGCGATTGTCAGCGCCAATGCCGATATCGCCCCTGCGGATCGCAGGCTTTATGGATTGCGTGATATCACCGCCACTGTGCCAAGCATTGATTTGATCACGGCCTCTATTTTGTCCAAGAAATTGGCAGCAGGGCTAGAGGCCTTGGTGTTAGATGTTAAATGCGGCACGGGTGCCTTTATGCAAACCCCGCAAGAGGCCGTGCAACTGGCTCAATCCTTGGTGGATACAGCGCAAAGTGCGGGCTGTAAAACCACGGCGCTTGTCACCGATATGAACCAACCGCTTGCGCGTGCAGCGGGCAATGCTTTGGAAATGATGGAGGTGATGGAGGCGCTGTGCAGTCCAAAGCTCGACAGTGATCTGATCCGCGTAACCATCAGCCTTGGGGGCGAGGTTTTGGTGCAAGCGGGGCTTGCGGTTGATGCGGCGGCAGGTGAGATGGCACTGACAAACGCGCTGACCCAAGGTCACGCCGCCGAGGTTTTTGGCCGTATGGTCGCGGCGCAAGGGGGCGCTACGGATTTTGTGGCGCGTTGGCGAGATCGCTTGCCTGCAGCGCCCTATGCGGTGGATATTTTCCCGCAAAAGACGGGCTATATTCGCGCAATTGACGCCCGCACCTTGGGCGAGGTTGTGGTGCATCTTGGCGGGGGGCGCCTACAGGCAGAGGATCAGATCGACAAACGCGTGGGTCTGTCCGACATCCAGCGGATTGGTGATTTGGCCGACCCTACGACCCCGCTTTTGCGCCTTCATGCGCGCGACCCTGAGATTGCCAAACATATGGGGGCAATCCTGTTAGACGCCTTCATCCTCTCCGAAGAAAGACCGCCGCGCCCTGTCTTGATCCATGAAAGGATCGGCTGAATGGCGCGCGGATTTTTGGTGGTGATGGATTCTGTTGGTATCGGGGGCGCGCGAGATGCAGACCGATATTTCAATGTGGGCCATCCCGATACTGGTGCGAATACCGTGGGCCATATCGCGCAGGCACAGGCGCTGAGAGTGCCGAATTTGGATGGTCTGGGTCTTGGGGCCGCTTTGCATCTGGCAAGCGGCATTTGTCCTGCACCCCTGACATCGGCCGCACCGAATGCCATTTGGGGTGTGGCCGAAGAATCCGCCAAAGGCAAAGACACGCCATCAGGCCATTGGGAATTGACGGGCTGCGCCTTGCCTTGGGATTGGCACTATTTTCCCGCCACCGTTCCCAGTTTCCCTGAGGCTTTGGTCGCGGCGGTTCGATCTATCGCAAGTGTTGGGGGGATTTTGGGCAATTGCCACGCCTCTGGCACTGAGATCATCGAACGCCTTGGGGCGCAACATCTGCAAACGGGGCATCCGATTTGCTACACCTCCGCCGATAGTGTCTTTCAGATTGCCGCGCATGAAGAGGTCTTTGGGCTAGAGCGTCTCTACGACCTGTGCGAAAGGCTCGCCCCGCAGTTGCACGCGATGCGGGTAGGGCGGGTGATCGCGCGGCCCTTTACGGGTCGCGTAGGCGCATTTGAGCGCACTGAAAACCGCCGCGATTACGCGATGATGCCGCCCAACCCAACCCTGTTGGATCACGCATCTAAGGCAGGGCGCGCGGTCATTGCAATTGGCAAAATCAGCGATATTTTCGCGCATCGTGGTATCACAGAAAGTCATAAAGGAAGTGATGCCCGGCTGATGGAACATCTGGCCCACGCGGTTGATTGCGCCCCCGATGGTAGCCTCACACTCGCCAATTTCGTTGAGTTTGATGCCCGTTTTGGCCATCGCCGCGATGTGGCGGGTTATGCGGGTGCGCTGGAATGGTTTGACGCAGCGATTGCGCCAATTATCGCTGCGCTGCGCGCGGGTGACATGCTGATTTTAACCGCGGATCATGGTAATGATCCCACATGGGTTGGCACGGATCACACCCGTGAACGTGCCCCATTTTTGGTCGCGGCCCCTGACCATGCACCCCAAGGGCTAGGCCTTCGGGCGTTTGCCGATATTGGCGCAAGTCTTGCTGCGCATTTGGGGCTTGGCCCCCTTCAGATTGGAACCCCTGCCTTATGAGCCAGATTGACAGCCAAATCATCTATGCCGCCATGACCTTTGTCGCCGCCCTATTTGGTGTGCGTTTGGCCGCGCGGGTCTTGTCGCAGCGGGTGATCTCATGGCGCGCGGCCACCTTATTTGCCATATTGGTCACCGCGCTTGGCTATTATTTCTAGGGGAAGTGCAATGCCAGATATGGCCCGCGTCAAAAAGGTTGAATTGCACCTTCATCTTGAGGGGGCGGCACAGCCTGATTTTATTGGTCAGGTTGCCTTCGAAAAAAAGGTGGATTTATCGGGTATTTTCACCGCGCAAGGCGGCTATGACATTCATGATTTCGTGCATTTTCTACGCGTCTATGAGGCGGCAACATCGGTTCTCACCACGCCCGAAGATTATGCGCGTCTGACGCGGTCTGTGCTTGAGGCATCCGCAGGCCATGGGGTGGTTTATTGCGAAACCTTTTTGTCCCCTGATTTTTGTGGTGGGGGGGATATTGGTGCTTGGCGTGAGTATCTTTTTGCAATGACCGAAGCCGCAGATGCCGCCGAGCGAGATTTTGGGATCACGATGCGGGGCGTGATTACGGCGGTTCGTCATTTCGGGCCAGATCAGGCGAAACGGGCCGCGCGCTGTGCTGCGGAAACGGCGGGACGCATGATTTGCGGCTTTGGAATGGCGGGGGACGAAAAGATTGGCCATGTGCGCGATTTTTCATGGAGCTTTGATTGCGCGGCCGAGGCAGGACTGCCCTTCACCATTCATGCAGGCGAATGGGGGGGCGCGCAATCGGTGCGCGAGACGCTAGATGCCTATAATCCGCCCCGTATCGGGCATGGTGTCGAGGCGATCAGTGACCCTGACTTGGTCGCACGCCTTGCCGATACGGATGTTGTTTTGGAATGCTGCCCTGTGTCGAATGTCTTTCTTGGGGTTTTCCCAAATTGGAAAAGTCATCCGCTTGCGCGGCTTCGCGAGGCTGGGGTCAAGGTAACCGTGTCAACCGATGATCCGCCCTTTTTTCACACCAATATGAGCCGTGAATATGAGGCCTTGGAACAGCATTTTGGATGGGGTGAGGCAGAATTCACGGAAATAAACCAAACCGCGCTTGCGGCGGCCTTTTGTGATGAGGAGACCCGCGCGCGCGTTGCAAAACGGCTTGAACGCTAGGGGGAAGACTATGCCAGAATTTGATACGCTGACCATCGTGACCCATCCGCTTGTGCAACATAAGCTGAGCTTGATGCGCGACAAAAACTGCGCGTCCCAAGATTTTGCGCGCCTGTTGACCGAAATTTCGATGCTGATGGCCTATGAGGTTACCCGCGATTTGGCGGTTACAACCACCGCCGTTGAAACCCCGCTTGAGGTGATGGATGCGCCGACACTTGCAGGGAAAAAACTGGCTTTGATTTCGATTTTGCGGGCGGGCAACGGAATGCTTGAGGGGATGCGCGCCGTGATCCCTGCTGCGCGGGTTGGATTTGTCGGGCTGTATCGCAATGAGGAAACGCTTGAGCCCGTGGATTACTATCTCAACCTGCCCTCGCACCTGTCCCAACGTCATGTCATCGCCCTAGATCCCATGCTGGCCACGGGCAATTCGGCGGCTGCGGCGGTGGATAAAATCAAATCGGAAGGGGCCGTTGATATCAGTCTGATGACATTGCTGGCCGCCCCTGAGGGTGTCAGGACATTCGCCGCTCGCCATCCTGATGTGCCAATTTTTACCGCGGCCTTGGATCGCGGTTTGAACGAAAAGGGGTATATCCTTCCGGGTCTAGGGGATGCGGGGGATCGGATATTTGCCACCAAATGAGGGGCGGATATCTATTTTTTCCTTTATGTTCCTTTACTATGTCTAAATATTGATTTATTTTTGCCCCAACTCGGGGGCTTGAATGGTCAAAAAAGCAGTAAAATTTTGGGGCAGCATGGGATTTGCTGCAACGGTTCAGGCAACAGCCATGCCCGCAGTTTCCGTGACAGGTGCATTGGTTCGCGCCGCCACCTATAGCACGCGAAACGAAGCCGCGCAGACCGCCGCGCAATTGGCCCAATTTGGCATGACTGCACGGCTTGGGCGTATGGGTTTGGGATATGCGGTTCTGGTGGGCCCGTTTTCAAGTGATCCAGCAACGCAACGCGCGGAATTGGTCCTGGGTGCGGCAGGGTTCACCTTGGCCCGCATTCAGTGATCTGTTCACTCAGTGCAAATCTCCTGTAGGGCAACCCATCTCGTATCTTCTAACAAGGGCGCATTTGGCGCTGTCCGAAGGGGGTCTGCCTCGATTAGGCTGAGGGTGTTTTCACCCGAAATATCGAGTGCGTAGGCGTAAGGCTGCGAGGAAATCTCGGCCTGTGCAAATTGCGATAAAAGCGCCTCATCGGCAACATCTGTTGGTGTTTCGGTCAGCAGACTGGCGGCGCGCGCAGCCAGATGCGTTTCGCTGATCTCGCCTGTGGTCAACAGTCGAAATGTCGCCCACAAACCCGCCTCTTGCAGCAGGGCTTGGGTGGGGTTGCTGTCAACCAAGCGGATATATTCCGACAATAAAAACCCTGCCAACACATCAGGGCTTTGGTAATCCTCAACCACGGATCGGTTCAGCACGATCAAATCGCCGGGCAAATGTAGGCTTGCGGGCAGACCATCACGCAGAACCACAAGCCGAGGCACGGTTGGCGTGGCAATGAACACCCGCCGCGCAAGGGTTGCAAGCGCGGCTTGCCCTGCGGTTTGATTGCAGCTTGGCCCCGTCAGTTGGATCATCTCTGTGAGAATATCCTGACCTATTTCGCGCTTTTTTGCCTCGGGCAAGAGATGCACTGTCTGGCGCACCAATGCATCGGGCAACCAAAACAGGCCCAAGCCCAGAACCACCGCCGCGGTTGTGGCCGCCAGAATGCCACGCAACCGCCCAGGATGGGGGCGATGGCGGTCAATCATACTGCGCAGCTTTTCGATTGCGGCGATCATGTCCTCATCCGCGATCTCGAGGCTTTCGTCACTGCCCTCAACAGGCACATAAAGGGCGGGCAGCTCGCCTGGATTGACGCGGATCACCGCGGCCAGCGACCAATGGGTGAGCGCGGTTTCGGAAAGGGTCGAAATGATCAAAGAAGTGTTGCCCAAATTGATCACCACTTCGCGGCGTTGGCTGTCGCCAACATCGCGCCAAAGGCCTGTGGCCTCTAGTTTTTGATATTCCTCTAACGCGGTCACGCAATGCCCTCGCGCTTATGCATCGCGAAACCCGTCATCTTTGCCCAATGTTGGCGCAGGCATCAGGTCATAGGGATGTGCCCAATTGGATTGGTGGGCCAAGCGGGTCAGCCATGCCGAAATCGCAGGATAATCGGCGCGCGTGAAATTGAAATTTTCAGGGTAATAGAGATAGCCCGCGCAGGCGATATCCGCCGCTGAGACACTGTCGCAGGCAATCCAGTCGCGGGTGCTGAGCACCCCTTCAAGAATGGAAAGCGCGGCCTGCATCCGCCCCGTCAAATACCCAATAACGCCCGCATCTCGTTTGTCCTCGGGCGCGAAATTCATCAAGAACCGCAACGGCCCCGCAGTGCCCGAAACCTTTTGATTATCGAACAAAATCCACCGAAAGATTTCTTGACGATCTGCGGCACTCGCCCCTGCGAGTTTGCCTGTTTCATCCATAACCCAAGTTTGTATCAACCCTGATTGGGTCAGGATTTTACCCCCTGCATCTAGCACGGGAACTTCGCCCATTGGGTTTATTGCGCGAAACTCTGCACCGCGCGCCTCGCCGTTAAAGAAATCAACAAAACGGGGCTGCCAAGGCACACCTGCCAATGTCAGGCACAGCGCGGCTTTATAGGCATTTCCAGATTCCCCAAAACAATAGAGGGTGTTGGTCACGGCTCGGTTTCCTTATGTCACGTTATGACTGTGGGTCTTGATCCGATTTTCGGTCTGCCAGCATTTGCGCCACCAAATCAATTTGACTTTGCAAATCACGAATGGCTTGGCCTAACTCGGTATATTGTGCCTGCATATCGTGCAATCTTTCACGCCCAACTTCTAGGCTTCTTTCCAGTTGCGTCACTTGATTGTCGCCAAGTGCATAAAGGTCAAGCAATTGTCGCATCGCCTCTAGGCTAAAGCCAAACCGTTTGCCCTGTAAAATCAGTTTAAGACGCGCTTGGTCACTGCGGGAATAAAGCCGCTTTTGTCCCACACGCAAGGGGGCCAACAGCTCCTTGCTTTCGTAGAACCGCAGGCTGCGCGGCGTCACTTGAAACAGGGCGCACATCTCGCCGATGGTGCGAAAATCGGCCTCGCGCTGTGGGGCGTCTGATGGCATTTGCGGCATCCTCGGCTGATCCATGATGTGATCGCAGCTTATCATAGAATTGGTATCGATGTAATTTGCGCATTGCCGCGGGCACGCGCCGCGCGTTAGATGGTGCAGACCATTAACCTCAATTTGTTGGATTATGCCCGTGCCCTCCGACCAGTCGGATACCCTCCATGTCGCGCAAAGTTTCATCACGCAACTGTCCTATGCGGCGGCGTTGCAGATGAACATTGTTGCCCTTGGATCTGGGGCTGCGGCGATGACGATGCGGGTTCTGCCTGATCTCTGTGATGCGGTGGGGGCGCTGCATGAAGGCGCACTCACGGCGCTGATGGACACCTGTGCAGGCACGGCAGTGGTGGCGCATGACAGCAAACCCCTTGCGACCGCGACCTTAGATCTGCGCCTTGATGTGATGGGCCAGAGTGCAAAAGGCACAGTTCTGGCCAAAGCGGAGTGTTACGCCATCAGGGGAAATGTGGCCTTTGTCATTGTGGCGGCCACTGATCAAGAGACAGGCGCGCTTTTGGCCAAAGCCAGCGGAAGTTTCACGGTCGAATATGGGCCAGAGGGCAAGGGTGTCTTGGAGATGGTCAACCCGCAAAAGAGGCAGGGCTGATGCAGCAGATTTTGAACCAGCTGCCCTATGCGCGGTTTTTGGGCCTAGAGGGCCAAGAGGGCGGGGTGATCAAATTGCCTTATCGTGGCGTTTTGATTGGCAATCCGATTTTGCCCGCGCTGCATGGCGGGGTTACAGCATCGGTGCTGCAGATCGCGGCGCAAACCCATGTTATAGATGCGCTCTCTATCCCGCTGACAAGCCCGCCAAAGTTGATTGATTTCACTGTGGATTATTTGCGCCGCGGCCTGCCCGAAGATGGGTTTGCCAAGGCGCAGCTGACCCGCGCGGGGCGCCGTTTTGCCTCGATCTCGGTCACGATGTGGCAAGGTGATCCAGACACCCCCATTGCCGCGGCGCATGGCCATTTTGCCTTGGTGACAGCCCCATGAAGGATCAGACCCCGCCCTTGACCCATGAGCGGGTGTTGCGCATCGCCGTGCCTGTGGTTTTGTCAAACATCACAGTGCCGCTTTTGGGTTTGGTCGACACGGGCGTTGTCGGCCAATTGGGTGATGCGGCTATGATCGGCGCGGTGGGCTTGGGTGCGATATCCATGACCACTGTATTTTGGATTTTTGGGTTCTTGCGCATGGGCACTGTCGGTTTGGCCGCGCAGGCCCATGGGGCAGGGGATCAGGCAGAAATCTCGGCTTTGCTGTCGCGTGTTTTGATGATTGGCGTGGTGGCTGGTGTGCTTTTGATCCTGCTGCAATCGGCAATTTTCGCGGCTATTTTTGCGATAGCCCCCGCAAGTGATGCGGTCGAGGCTTTGGCGCGCGATTACATGGCAATCCGCATTTGGTCTGCCCCCGCTGCAATCGCGATTTATGGCATCACGGGGTGGTTGATTGCCGCTGAACGCACAGGCGCCGTGTTCGTTTTGCAGCTCTGGATGAACGGGTTGAACATCCTGCTGTCAGTGGGGTTCGTGTTGGGTTTGGGCTATGATGTCGATGGTGTGGCCGCGGCCACGGCCATTGCAGAATGGTCGGGCTTGGCGCTTGGGCTTTATCTGTGTCGCGCGGGATTTTCGCAGGCTGCATGGCGCGATTGGCCGCGCGTTTTTGATCGCAGGCGGCTGTTGCATATGGCGCAGGTCAACACCGATATTTTGATCCGTTCCGTCTTTCTGATGGCGGGGTTTACCTCATTTATCTATATCGGCTCGGATTTCGGGGATACGACCCTCGCTTCCAATCAAATTCTTATGCAATTCATCCATATTACCGCCTATGGGTTGGATGGGTTTGCTTTTGCCGCCGAAAGTCTTGTTGGAAAATCCTTAGGGGCCAAAAACCGTGCCGCCTTGCGCCGCAGCGCCATGATGACGGCGCTTTGGTCGGGCGGTGTGGCGGTGGTGATGGCCGCAGCTTTTTGGGTCTTTGGAGGCGAGATTATTGATATTCTCACAACTGCGCCCGAAGTGCGAATTGAGGCGCGTGATTACCTGTTTTGGATGGTGCTTGCACCGCTTGTTGGGTTTCAAGCATGGATTTTGGACGGGATATTCATTGGCGCAACCCGCACCCGTGACATGCGCAACATGATGGCCCTGTCTTTCGCAGGCTATGTGATACTGTGCCTGACGCTGATGCCCACCTATGGAAATCACGGGTTATGGGCCGCGTTGTTGGGGATGTTCATCCTGCGCGGTCTCAGCCTTGGGGCGCGCTATCCCGCACTTGAGCGCAGCGCGACCTAAAGCAGCCTGAGGATGTTTTCAGGCGGGCGGCCAATCGCGGCGGCGGTTTCACTGATCAAAACAGGGCGTTCAATCAGGCGCGGATCATCGGCCATGGCAGCTAAGATTGAGGCCTCATCCGTCAAATCCACCCCCGTTTCGCAGGCCTCTTTTGCGCGGATCAGATCGCGGGCAGGGCGGCCTAGTTTTGCGATCACTAGGGCCAGTTCAGCATGGGTGGGCGCGGCGTCAAAATAGGCGCGCGTGTCAAACTCGATGCCCCTCTCTGTCAGCAATGCCAAAGCCTGACGGGATTTCGAACAGCGTGGATTATGCCAGAGGGTCAAAGCCATGCGTCAACCCCCGTGCCGATGGCAGATTGCAAACTGTCATGGCCATCTTGCGCAAGAGCGGCGTCAAGACCTTGAAGGATATCGGCAACCAAACCCATACCCCCATAAACAAGCCCCGTGTAAAGCTGCACCAAATGCGCGCCCGCTTTGATCTTGGCATAGGCTTGATCCGCATTGGCCACGCCCCCCACACCAATCAAGGCAATCTTGCCGCCTGTTTGCTGCGACAGTCGTGCCAGAACTTGGGTGGATCGCTCGAACAAGGGCTGCCCTGAGAGGCCCCCTGTTTCGCGCCGATGGCGCCCGCGCAACCCCTCGCGTGAAATGGTGGTATTGGTGGCAATGATCCCCGCAAGCTGCATCCGCAAGCCAAGCTCTGCAATGGCGTCAATCTCGTCATTGGTCAGGTCAGGTGCAATTTTCACAAAGAGGGGCACGGGACGGGCGAGATCAAAATTCGCATCCATTACCCCTTGCAACAAGCGCTCAAGCTGGTCTGCGGCCTGTAGGTCGCGCAGGTTCTCGGTGTTGGGCGAGGAGATGTTGATCGTAGCAAAGTCGATCAGCCCCCCACAACGGGCCAAAACCAAAGCGTAATCTGCCGCGCGATCCGTGCTGGTTTTATTGGCGCCCAAATTCAAACCCAACGGAATGCGATGGGGGCGGTCGGCCAGACGTTTGGATGCAGCCTCCATGCCTTCATTGTTAAAGCCAAAGCGATTGATCACCGCGCGGTCACGCGGCAGGCGAAACACGCGGGGTTGCGGGTTTCCTGGCTGCGCCTGTGGCGTTATTGCCCCCACCTCAATGAACCCCAACCCTGTTTCCATTAAGGGCGCAATTGCGGTGGCATTTTTGTCAAAGCCCGCCGCAAGGCCAAGCGGGTTTGGGAAATTCATCCCCGCCACAGTTGTTGCCAAACGTGAGGTGGTAATTGGCCCTGTTTTGGGGGCAAGCCCCATCTTCAGCGCGGTCAGCGCAAGACCATGCGCGCGTTCAGGTGAGATCAGGCGCAAGGCGGCAAGGGCGGCTTTTTCAAACATCAAATATCCTAATCTCTCATCACCCGTTCAAATCGGGCAGAATGTGAAGACCATTTTCAAGCGTCAAATCATGATGCCATAAAACCCCGTCAAAGGGCAGCTTGCCATATAAATGTGGGAAAAGATCGCCGCCGCGCGACACCTCCCACCGCAGGGCATCGCCAAAGGCACCGGCGTCATAGGCGGCAAGGATCAAACCTTCGACAGCTGAAAAATGCTTAGCCAAGGTTTCGGCCACCTGCGCTGCGGTCGAGAAATGGATATAGCCATCGGCCTGATCAATCGGCGCGCCAAGGGTTTCTTTCTGGGCGCAAAGCGCGTCCCATTCGGAAGGGCGGAGAATTTTGAATATTAACATATGTGTGATGTGCGGAAATCCGCATCATAGGTCAAGGCTCATTCATCCTTGACGAAAACGGGGCGATGACTTACCCAACATTCCAGCGCGCGGGTATGGTGTAATGGTAGCGCCCTAGCCTTCCAAGCTAGTCGTGCGGGTTCGATTCCCGCTACCCGCTCCAAGCTTCTTTCTCGACTATTGATGTATTATGTCTTCTCTAGAGGCAAATAACAGCCGTTTTCAAAAATATTAGATTTGGCTGAGTTAGTTTGAGTTATCGATTTCAAATTCTAAAGTACTGGACAATGATGTCGCTCAAGGGTGGTAATCTTGGCCTTTCAAAGCCTGCTCTAGTGCAAATCTGCATCTACTAGCAAAACAATAAAATTTGTCATGCCTTGTTCAGAAGATCTCGTGTTGCTTCTCCAAGTAAATTTATTGCTTTTATTCTTTGTCGATTGCGATATGGCGCTCAGTATGATTTTATTTGACAACAACTTTAGAACAACTTTGTTTAGAGTGTGTCGTGCTATTAGGAAAAACCGCCATTGTTACCGGAGCAAGCCGAGGTATCGGTAGACAAATCACCATTGCTTTAGCGCAGGCAGGTGCTGATGTCGTCGTACAAGGTCGCAGCGAGGACACGTTAAAAAATTTGCAGGAGGCTGTTGTTCAAATGGGCCGGACAGCAGCGATTGTAATTGGTGATGTGACGGAAGTCCAAACTGCTGCTGAAACGGTGAGGGTAGCTGAACAAATAAGGGGTCCGATTGACATTTTGGTCAACAATGCAGGCATGAATAGCCGTTCCTCGACACTCGATATGGCGTTGGAGGACTGGCATAGAGTAATTGATGTAAACCTCAACGGCACATTGCATTTTTGTAGGGCGACGCTGCCAAAAATGATTGCTCAAAAATATGGTTCTATTGTGAATGTAAGTTCAACAACTTCAAAAACCCCACATCGCAACGCAGCTCCATCTTATGGAGCTTCAAAGGCAGCCGTTAATTACTTGACTATGCATTTGGCTCAAGAAATGGCCCAGTACAATATTCGAGTTAACGCGGTATGCCCCGGTCCAGTAGAAAGTGACATGACTGCAGAATGGAGTGAAGAATATCGCCAAGCTACTTTAGCACGTATTCCTTTGGGCCGGTTGGGAACGCCGCAAAGTATTGCGGAGATAGTACTTTTCCTGGCTTCCGACATGTCCAATTTTGTCACTGGTGAAACGATTAATGCGAATGGCGGGACGTATATGAATTGATGAGCAACAAGCTGGTTATTATCGCGGATGATTTAAGCGGTGCACTTGACACTGCTGCCCCATTTTCTTCCGCTCCAGGCGGGGTGGTAGTTTTCACTAAGCCTAAGGCGATGCGGAATATAATTAATGAATCTGTGTTAAAAGCTGATGTCATCGCAATCTCCACCCGATCCCGCGAAATGAGTGCTGAGGCCGCGCGTGCTGCAGTTGATAATTTGTTAAAATACGTGCCAAAGGGAGTTCGTATCTTCAAGAAGATCGACTCAAGGATGAAAGGTAATATTGAGGCTGAGCTCGATCCTTTAAAAGGAGACATGTTAGTTGTTCCCGCCGTCCCAGAATTTGGACGAGTAGTATGCGAGGGGCAAGTGCAAGGATTTGGAGTTCCTAAGCCTATTTCTATTGCGGAACGACTTGGCTCACATGCTGCAAATTCGCTAATTCCTGATACGAAAACATGTGAAGATATCGCTTTTGCTTTGCGCAGTGTGGATCACCGTTTGATGGTTGGCGCGCGAGGCCTAGCCTTGGCATTGGCTGCCCAAATGGGTTTAGATGAGACACGGTTACCCATCAAGCTTGACCGGCCCTTGGTAATTTTGGTTGGCTCAACGGATAAAATAACGCTCAATCAGGTGACCAAGTTGAGAGAAGCCTGCCCAAGTTTGCGGTACGTTGCCGCTTATCTGGGAGAGATCCCCAATGTGGATGACGAAATTGCAAATTTGACGCTCGTCCAATCCCTTCATGGCCCCAAACAACTAATGTTAGAGGACGCTTCAAAACAATTTGCAAAAGCTGCAGTGAGTTGGATAAAAGATGCCCCTTCGATATTATGCACTGGTGGAGCGACTGCAGAGGCCATGCTGGACGTAATGGGCATAGAATGCCTGCATTTGTTAGGTGAGGCCTTGCCGGGATTACCAGTAGCTCGAGCCGATAATCGTTTAATTGTTACCAAATCAGGAGGATTTGGGGCCCCTGATTGTTTTTTGCATTTATAACGAAAGTTATTAATCGTCCTATGAGGAAGAGTTGATGACCAATGAAGTAAAAAAACTCGGTCGTAGAAGCCTCTCAGACACAGTGTTCGAACATCTTTTTCGAGCAATTAAGTCCGGTGCTTATTCTGAAGGAGAGAGGTTGCCAACCGAGCACGATTTGGCATCAGAATTTCAAGTCTCACGTCCTATCGTAAGAGAGGCATTACAGCGTCTAAGAGACCAGGACTTAGTTTCTTCAAGGCGCGGGGCGGGTAGTTTCGTTCGTAACTCAGGTTTGCGCAATCCGTTGGGATTTGGCGCCGTTGAGAGTATAGCTGATCTGGAACGGTGTTACGAATTTCGTATAACAATGGAGTCAGAGGCCGCACGCCTTGCAGCTGAGCGGCACAATGAAAGGTCTTTGGCGCAGATAAAAGACGCCTTAGACTTGCTGCGTGATGCGACGTTGCGACAAAGGCATCGCGAAGACGCAGATTTTTCGTTTCATTTGGGCGTTGCGAGAGCTAGTGACAATCAATATTTCGTAACAGCAATGGAAGCGCTAAAAGACCATATAGCAGTAGGAATGCAGTTCCACGGTCAATCTCTTAAGAAATCACCAGATGGTCTCAACCAAGTTTACGAAGAACACCTAGCTATTTTTAACGCAATACGAACAGGTCAATCGGCCTTGTCTCGCGACTTAATGTTTGTTCATCTCTGTGGGTCGCGTGACCGTTTGTTTCAAGGTCGTCGTACGCGATCTTTTGAGAACAAAAATTAATTATTTTTCGGCACATGATGCACTTTAAAGTGAGGCAGTACCGCTGGCCTTGCTGCCCTAGAACTTACTGGCGCCATGTCCTATCTAATTCGATACATCGTCCAATGCTTATTCTACTCTAACCAAAAAATAATCCTTGGCGTTTTACCAATTGGATACAAGTATGGCTTGGATAAAGGCGGTTAAAAAGCCGCTTTGTAAATATCTTCAGCTTGATCAATAGACATGTCTCGCGGGTTATTATCCATCAAGCGGCGAATACCATGCGCTTCCTCAGCCCAAGCCCGTAGGACAGTGGAGCTGATGCCATAGTTTTCTAATGACATGCTGATCCCAAGTTGTGTGCAAAAACTGTGCGCTTGTGCCAACACCTCTGCTTGGTCGTTGCATTCGGAAAGTCCAAGCAGGTTTAAAATTTCTTTAGTTTTTGCAGTTTCAACAGGAGTGTTGAAGGCGAGCACATGGGGAAAAATTATTGCGTTGGATATGCCGTGCGGTAGGCCGGCGTGAGATCCCAAAGGATAGGCGAGCGCGTGCCCTGCTGCCGTGTTAACTGGGCCAAGACATAATCCACCATAAAATGATGCGAGCAACATGCCCGCTCTTGCCTCAACATCAGCCCCGTCTTGCACCGCACGTATCAAAAACTTTCCGGCAAGCCTCATACCCATTCGGGCAAACTCGTCAACTACTGGATGTGAGTTGATATTTGTAAAAGCTTCGACGCAATGTGCTAGAGCATCAACTCCCGTAGCAGCTGTTACGGCAGGCGGTAGGCTCATCGTTAGATCTGGATCGAGTACCGCAAGATCTGCGCGCAAAAAGGGACTTTCTACGGCCATTTTCGCATTGGTTTTGCTATTGGTGATCAGTGCCCGAATTCCACTTTCAGAGCCGGTACCTGATGTGGTAGCAATTAATGCTAAAGGTGAACTCTTGCCGGAAATTTTGTTGGGGCCCACAACTTCATCTAATGTTTGATTGGAATTCCAGAGTGCTGCCACAAGTTTAGCGACATCCATTACTGAGCCACCGCCTAAACCGACCACCAAATCTGGACGAAAGTTACGGGCTGCCTCCATTGCCGCATTCAGGTCGATATCTTTAGGCTCAGGATCGATGCCCTCAAAAATCTCCACATCACCTGATAATTGTAACTTGCTCACCATGCTGGCTGTGATCGGTTGCGCCAAAATGAAGATACGCATTCCTTTACCAGCCCAATGCCCAACCTTGGCTGAGGCGCCTTTGCCGATTTCGATTTGAGAAGGTAAGTGCAGCGAAATGGAACGTGAAATATCCATAGGTATTCTCCTCCTAACTCAGGCGATCCATTTCTGTCCATATATCTGCGCGCTCTGCTTCCGTTAACTCAACGAGAGGAGGCATTAGATTGAGCCAACCAATATCTCCTCGCGAGCGAGCGAGCATCGTTTTAACGGTTGGAAGCTGGACATAACGGTTGGTGAGTGACCTCCAGTCATTGATCCGGGCTTGTGCGGCTTCAACGTCATTAGCGCGGAGCGGATCGTTCCAGAAGTCCCAGACCATACGGAGGTCGTTGGCGCGTAAATTGGAAGTTGCAGTGATGCACCCAGCACCGCCAATTTTTAGCAAGGGAAGCATTAGAGGGTCAGCGCCTGCCAGTACTGCCAAATCAGGGAAACGCTCAACCATGCTATTCATATTCTTCAGATCGCCTGAGCTATCTTTGATTGCGACAAATGTTCCGGGATAGGCGGTCATTAAGCGCTCAATCAAATCGTGCGACAGCGGGATTTGAGTGACCTGAGGGATATGATAAAAAACTACTTTTAGGGCCTCTGCGCCGACACCTTCAACAATATGAGAGTAGAAGCGATACAAACCTTCGTCACTTACGTTTTTGTAATAGTAAGGTGGGAGTAACACTACGCCTTTCACCTGATTTTTCACTGCATGCTTGGTCAAAGTCAAAGTGTCAGACGTTGAGGGCGCAGAGGTGCCTGGTAAAAGTGCCTCTGCGGGCACGCCATCTGATAAAATATAATCCAAAAGGGATTGGCGATCCGAAAGGCCAAAGCTATTCGCTTCTCCAGTGGTGCCTAATATTGCTACGCCATGGCAACCCTCACTCAAGAGAGATTTGCAGTGATTGCTGAAAAGCTCAAAATTAGGGCTGCCGTCAGCGGTTACCGGGGTAGCCGCAGCGCAGTTAACGCCCTGGATTGTGAATGTCATCGGTTTAGCCCTGTTCTGAGTTTTCGCGCGTAGGAAATAGCTTCGATCATATTTGAGTGGTCTGCTATGCCTTTCCCTGCAATGTCAAAGGCGGTGCCATGATCTACTGAAGTGCGGTCTATGGGTAGGCCGAGCGAAACATTCACAGCGGTATCAAAGGCCACTAATTTCACAGGTATGTGTCCTTGGTCATGATACTGAGCCACCACTAAATCAAAGGCGCCATTGTAAGCGCGATGGAATACTGTGTCCGCGGGAATTGGACCGCACACGTTGATCCCTTCTTTTTGTCCAGCTTCTACCGCTGGAAGAATGTTGATCTGATCTTCATTGCCAAAAAGACCTCCTTCGCCGCAATGTGGGTTAATACCTGCAACTGCTATTCTCGGATCTTCGTAACCGAGGCGTTTAAGATGCTTATCGCCAATGCGAATTGTTTCTAGAATTGATGTAGGGGTTGCTCGCGAAATTGCGTCTTTTAGAGAAACATGTGTGGAATTGTGAATGACTTTTAGTCGTTCAGATGCAAGTATCATCCAAGCTTTTGGCGTGTTCGTTAGATATGCCAACATGCCCGTGTGGCCATCGTAATGATGACCGGCAGCATTCAAAGATGCCTTGTTTAATGGTGCAGTTACTATGCAATTGATTTCACCGGCTAACGCGGAGTGAACTGCTGCTTGCATGTTCCGAAATGCTGCGTCACCACCGCGGGCATCTTCTTTTCCAAATATCAGTGGCGCATCTTGTACAGGGATGTCGGTAATCGAAATATCCGATCCTAGCTTTAGGTTCATTCCAAGAATTTCTTGAGCCGCTGAAAGAGTTTTGACGCATCCAAAAATTCGTGTGCGAGCCCTTTCTGACGCATCCATATCTGCCACTGCTCGCAGAGTAATTTCTGGGCCTACTCCTGCCGGATCGCCGATTGTGATGCCTATCATTGTTGATCCAACCAATCTTTGGTCAATCTTACGTGTTTGATAGCACGGCGATGATATGTGTAGGCTAGGTCTAGAGAGCCATCTGGCCCCTCGAGTAGTGCGGGATAGGACATCTCCTGATTTTTGCCGTCTATACTATTATTCGTCAAACATGTGCCCGGCCCGTCTTCTACAACTATGCGCTTGGGAAACGTGTGACCGCCATCTATAGAAAAGCATATTGATAAAGGTCCTCGCGGCACGCCCCATATGGGATTGCAGCCACCCTCGGCTTGCGGTCGATTGTCATCCTCACCTAGTTCATCATACAAGCCCTCACGCCGAGCGTTTGGATGCATAGCTGCATTTACTGGATTGCATGCTATCGCGATGCGCCCATCAGACATTGTAATTGGACAAATTGATGAATTGTTATTGGGAACATCCGTCGCTTTAGGCACGGACCAAGTTTCGCCACCGTCAGTGCTCTCGGTTCTATATATGAAATCAGCCTGTCGGCGGCGAAAAAAAGCAGCAAAGTGATCAGATGTTAATCGTACCAATGTCATGTGGACGCAGCCGATTGAACCTGGAACGTCTACCTCTCTCCAAGTTTTGCCTTTGTCGGCGCTGATCGCTAGTGCAGCTGTGTCATGACTGCCTGTCCATCTGTGTCCAGGACGCGGCACGCAGCGGAAGAGTGGTAGCAGCCAAGCACCATCCTCGCGAACGGTTAACGCACCGCGAATAAAGGTGCCTTTGGGAAGTGGGAGCACTACGGCTGCCTCACCTGCCGCGCGCATACACACGACGCATTCATCTTGGTTTCCACCTGGTTGCGCTGTGTTTAAAATTAATTGCTGCCCGTCCATGGGATCAAACTGAATAGGATTTTGCTCAGATCTTAAGGGGTCATCGGTTAATTGTTCAGCGCGTGACCAGACATTGTGTTTAAGTGTCGAGCGCCAAATTGAGATATCAGACTTTCCTTCTAATGAGCCACCAAACCACAAGCAGTTTAAGCCATGAGAGTTGCGAGATAAAAATGCTGCGTGGTTTTGCACAGTTGCAGCGGGCAGCAGTGCTTCGAAGCGGCCAGGGACGATCTGTTTTAGTCGGCCATCCATTGCGGAAGCAATTTGCTCTGGTGTCGTCAGCTGCAACATTTCTTCAATCCGTTCAAAGTCATATGAGCTAATATGGAATTTTTTTTACAAAAGTTGTCAAGTTGAAAGTAATCAAGTGTAGCTATAAAAATGACTTTTTTTTCATTTAACATATTCAAATTAAATAATAATTTTATCAAATTTTTGAAGCGCTAAAATTCCGAAAAGAATCTATTTGACATTTTATGGTGCTCTGTCACCCTTTGGTTGTTACGGCGCATTGGGAGCGTACAGCTAATGTCAACGCTGTTGAGGGGTGCATTTAATTTGGATCCAAAAGCTATTTTAGCCGTTGGGCTAATGGCGCTGGTGGCAGTGTTTCAATCAGTCGATGCTGTTATCGTGCGGCAGCTATCACCTCAGGTGCATCCATTTACCATCGGATTTGGCCGTGCATTTTTTGGGCTTTTGGTTGTATTGCCGTGGATATTAACTAAGCCGATTATACTGCGCTCGAACTACACTTACTTACACATTTTGCGCGCAGCCCTCAAACTTGGTTCGCTTGTCGCGTTCTTTGCGGCGTTTGCCTTGGCGCCCCTTGCAGATGTTACTGCGATTGCCTTCACGTCACCAATTTTCGTGACAATAGGATCGTGGCTTTTTCTGGGTGAGCGACCCCGACGCATGCGCATATTCGCAGTCATACTTGGTTTTTTCGGAGTAATTTTTGTATTACGTCCTGGCCAACCAGAAGTGCCCGCTGGGATAATTTTTGCACTCGTAGGCGCTGTCCTAATGGCAATTATCCAACTGATCTTAAAACCAATGTCAGCTCGAGATTCGACTGAAACACTTGTAGCATGGAACCTCATTATCACGGCTCCACTTGCAGCAATCCCACTCATTTGGTTCTGGGATAACCCAACGGCTATGGAGTGGTTGCTGCTCGTCATCCAAGGCGTTCTTGGTGCTGCCAGCATGGCGCTTATCACCTACGCATTTTCAATTGCAGAAGCGACTTTGATAGCTCCGCTCGATTTTTTACGCTTACCGCTTGTTGCTTTGGCGGCCTGGTTTGTCTTCGGCGAAAGTGTACCAGTAACCACCTGGGTGGGAGGGTTTGTAATTTTTGCAAGCACGCTGCTTATGGCGCGCAGCGCTTCAGCTCCATTGAGAAAGTCTTTGTAGTGCACAAAATATCAATAACTTTTCTCAAAAATATCACATATGCAACGGGCTACTCGGTCGTGCATGAGCGAGTCCCTAGCCGTATTGTAACTCAAGTAAATTCTTGGGTTGAAACGGGGATCGATGTCGACTTCTCGGTAAACGAGATTGGCCATTTGCAATTTGCGCGCAGAGCTAGGGACCAGCGCAATGCCAATTCCCTGATTAACCATGGCAAGCATTGTCTGAGTTTGACTAACCTCAAGTTTTATCTTTGGGGCGATGCCCTCCGATATAAAGAGTGTGTCGTGCAAATTTCTCAAAAAGCCCCCGCGATCCGAAGAATAGCCTACAAAGCTAGTGCCACTAATATCCGAGACCTTCACATTCGGCGCCACAGCCAATGGGTGGGTTTTGTAAATAGCGAGATGAAACGGCTCGTTAATGATCTCGATAGATTTGACGGATCCATCCTCAGACGGCGCGCGGGTCAAACCGAAGTCCACAATACTAGACCGAAGCGCTTCAACTATTTCGTAGCTCATCATCTCCATTGGTCTGAACTGGATATATGGAAATTTTATGGCAAGCGTCTCCGCTATGCTTGGGACGACATCTACGCCCGCGGACGGCACGAACCCCATGACAATCGATCCAGCTTCACCTCTTGCCGCTTGTTGAGCTTTGAGCACGGCGTGTTCACTTCTTTGAAGAATGTCTTGAGCACTAAAAAAAAGACTTTCACCGCCCAGGGTAAGGCATACGGTTTTGTTGTTGCGCTCAAAAAGTTTCACACCGATGGCATGCTCAAGCAATTTAATGTGTCGGCTAAGCGGTGGCTGCGTCATGTTCAGGCGCTTAGCGGCTCGCGTGAAATTAAGTGTTTCAGCCACGGCAACGAAGCATCTGAGCTGATTTATTTCAATAGTTCTCCTCATCGGGGCAGACCTCTACAAATGAGTGATGCGCGCAAAGTAATGATACCTTTTTTGTATCACATCAAATCACATTTGAAATATAAAAGCGGATCGCAGCCGTTAAATTCAAATGTAGACAATCTCGTCCATATGGGGGGGATATAACGAAAAGCAGTCCGCGAAACTGCTTAAACCGGGAGATTGGGAGGACCAAAATGACCCAGAAAATAGGCCGTGTCGTAGCGGCGATTATTGCTACAACAATTGCTAGTCAGGCTCTGGCAGAGGACTTGACAGTCGTTCTGTCTGAAGAACTTGATATTGTGGACCCTTGCGAAGCTTCACGCTCTAACGTTGGACGTGTCGTATTGCAGAACATCGCTGAAACCGTCACGGAAATGGTGCCCGGTAGCGGGCTTCAGCCGCGCTTAGCAATAAGTTGGGAAGATCAAGGCGGCGGTACTTGGCGTTTTAATCTTCGTGAAGGCGTGACTTTCTCGGATGGATCAGCTTTTGACGCTAACGACGTTGCTCATTCGATTGCAAGAATTAAAAGTGAAGCGATCTCTTGCGAAATCGGAGCTAAGTATTTTGGCGGTATTGAACTGGAAACCAACGTGATCGACGATAACACTATCGAGATTACGGCTGACCCGGCTCAACCCATTTTGCCGCTCCTAATGTCTACCGTGACCGTTGTTTCTTCGGATACGCCGATGGACTCATTTGTTGACAGTCCAATTGGCACTGGTCCCTATACGTGGGATGAATATGTGCGCGGACAACACATTAAATTGTCAGCACGTGGTGACTATTGGGGTGACGCACCAACTGTAACCAATGCAACTTACATATTCCGTTCAGATAGCGCAGTTCGGTCTGCCATGGTGGCAGCCGGTGAAGCAGATATTGCTCCTAATATTGCGTTGCAAGACGCCAATGATGCATCAATGGACTTTAGCTACCCGAATTCCGAAACAGTGTACATGCGCCTTGATCATGATACTGCACCGTTAGATGATCTGCGGGTACGACAGGCTCTCAACCATGCCATTGATAGAGAGGCTTTCGTTGGCAGCATTCTTGCAGATGGTACGTTGCTCGCAACGGGCATGACGCCTCCATCCACATTAGGATACAATCACGACCTTAGTCCCTACACATATGACGTTGAGCGTGCACGCGCCTTATTGGCTGAAGCGGCCGCAGATGGTGTGCCAACAGACACTGAGATTACTCTGATCGGGCGCATCAATAACTTTGCCAACGTCCAAGAAACTATGGAGGCTTTACTGGCGATGTGGCAAGATGCCGGCTTTAACATGAGCCTGCAAATGTTTGAAGTTGCTGAATGGCTAGAGCATTACAGCAAACCTTTCGCTGATGGTCGTCCACCGGAAATTGTCGAAGCGCAACACGACAATGCTAACGGTGATCCAGTATTTTCAATGTACTTTAAGTATGCCTGTGAAGGATTACAGTCTGGCCTGTGTGATCAGAACCTCGATGGTATGATCGCCGATGCGACTGCTGCGACTGGCGCAGAGCGCGAAGCTTTGTGGAGCGATACATTTAGTTACATCCACGAAAACGCGGTTGATGTAATGCTGTTCCACATGGTTGGTTTCAGCCGAGTAAATACTCGTTTGGACTTTACGCCTACAATCAAGACGAACTCTGAGCTTCAGCTGGCTCAAATTGAGTTTAATTGACAATGTCATTTCTGGGGGCGGCAATCCCGCCCCCAGACCAAATCTCGGTGCACTTATGAAGTCTTTTATTGGAAAGCGCGCAATCACGAGCGCCATATCCTTAGTCGGTTTGATTATTCTAGTATTTTTTCTTTCTCGTCTCACGGGTGATCCGACTGATCTCTATCTTCCATTAACGGCCAATCAAGAGGCGCGAGATAACTTTCGAGCAATACATGGTCTGGACCAACCTCTGATTGTTCAATTTGGTAAATATCTCACTGACCTAAGCCATTTAGATTTTGGAATGTCTATTCGACGGGCTGAACCTGCCATTGATGCTGTTCTAAGGGGGTTTGAATGGACGCTATGGTTAGCAGTAATCACCATGACCTTGGTAACGGGTGCAGCACTGCTAATTGGCTCGCTTGCAGCTTTTCGAGTGGGGGGCGTTTTTGATCGAATTGCAACATTTTTTTCATTGATTGGTGCAAGCGCGCCCGACTTTTGGATTGCAATTGTGGCAATCGTAATTTTTTCGGTGAACTTAGGCTGGGTACCAACATCCGGGACTGGAACATTCTGGCATTGGATTATGCCGATCGGGGTTTTGTTTATTCGACCTTTTGGTTTGATACTGCAAGTTGTCCGTGGTTCGATGATCAGCGCATTGAGCTCAGCCTACGTGAAAACTGCCAGAGCGAAGGGCGTAAAAAATGGTCCAATCATATTTATTCATGCCCTCCGTAATGCCTTGTTACCGGTAATCACTGTTATTGGAGATCAAGCAGCAGCATTACTGAACGGAGCTGTGATTGTTGAAACTATTTTTGGGTTTCCTGGTGTCGGTAAATTGATGATTGACGCAATTATGCAGCGCGACTTTCCGGTGGTTTTGGCTGCAATTTTTGTCACTGCACTTGCAATCTTCATAATGAACATCGTGATAGATCTGCTTTACGCGTTTCTTGATCCGAGAATTAGGTACTGAGTTTATGGACGAGCTACCAAAAGGTTTCGCAACTAATAATCCGCGCCCGTTTGTTCAAATAGCGATGATGCTGTGGCGCGATAAACTTGCCTTTTGCGCGGCGATTTTCATAAGTCTAGTGTTGATCTGCACGGTCTTAGGGCCGATTTTTATGGAAGACATAGCAACCAAACAGAACCTAAGAGGGCGTAATGCAGCACCTTTCGATTGGTCGCAGAATTGGGTCTTTTGGTTGGGTGGAGATGCGCTTGGCCGCCCTCTTTTGGCCAGGATCATAGTGGCGTCTCAAAATACGATAATGGTGGCGTCTGGCGCCGTTGCATCGTCATTAATTATCGGTACGACATTGGGCCTCATAGCTGGTTACACATCTAAGACCGCGAGTCTTTTAATTATGCGACTTGCCGATATTATTATGTCTTTTCCGTCATTGCTTTTGGCTGTCATCGTTCTTTACATGCTAGATCCGGCAGTCGGCAATTTGATAATAGTTTTAGCTATTACGCGGATTCCAATTTACCTTCGTACAAGCCGTGCGGAAGTTTTGGAAATTCGCGAGCGTATGTTTGTACAAGCAGCCAGAGTTATGGGTGCTTCAACTAACCGGATTGTTTTTCGTCATATATTACCGGTAGTTGCTCCTACGCTAATAACGATAGCGACTTTAGATTTTGCTTTCGTGATGTTAGCTGAAAGCTCTCTATCGTTTCTAGGAATTGGTATACAGCCTCCAGAAATTACTTGGGGTTTGATGGTGAGCCAAGGGCGACCATACCTGACAACTGCCTGGTGGTTAAGTTTTTGGCCGGGTTTGGCGATAATACTAACAACTCTAAGTCTGAACCTGTTATCCAACTGGATGCGCACTGCACTGGACCCGGTTCAACGCTGGCGACTCGAAATATCGAGGGGTAAGAAATGACCCACCTCCTCGAGATCCAAAATCTAAGTGTCAATTTCCATACCGCAGGAGGCACTGTTCATGCCGTTAGGGATGTAAGTTGGCATTTAGCACGTGGAGAAACCCTTGCCATCCTGGGCGAAAGTGGCTCAGGAAAGTCGGTCTCCGCTTTGACTGTAATGGGCCTTCTAGACACTCCGCCAGCCGAAGTCATATCGGGCACAGTTCTATTCGAGGGCCGTGACCTTCTTTCGATGCCTAGTCAAGCACGCCGTGCATTGAATGGGACTCGCATAGCAATGATTTTTCAAGATCCACTTAGTCATTTAAATCCAGTTTATAGTGTCGGATTTCAAATTACTGAGATCATGACTGCCCACGGAATGTCCAAAGTCGATGCAAAGGAACGGACACTTAAACTACTCGAGCGGGTTGGCATTCCTGATGCCAAAACAAAGATCGATGCTTATCCGCATCAATTCTCTGGCGGGCAACGCCAACGTTTGATGATCGCTATGGCGTTAGCATTGGAGCCGGACATTTTGGTTGCTGATGAGCCTACAACCGCGCTCGACGTTACAATTCAGGCACAGGTCTTGTCATTGCTAAAAGAACTTCAGGCTGAGACTGGCATGGGGTTACTAATGATTACGCATGATCTTGGTGTTGTTGCTGAGATGGCAGACCGGGTCGTGGTTATGAATTCAGGTGAAATCGTTGAAGAGGGTAAGGCTGCAGATGTGTATCGTAATCCAAAACACCCTTATACCAAAAAACTGATAGCGGCTGTCCCGGGCAAAGGTGCAATCACAACACATTTAAATGAGGGTTTGAAGCCGATATTAGAAGTTAATAACCTATCAAAAAAATACGGTGAGTTTGTGGCCGTCAGCGGACTCAACCTGACGGTTTTTGAGGGTGAAACGTTAGCGATTGTTGGGGAGTCTGGATCAGGAAAATCAACTTTAGCCAAGACCATATTGCGCCTTGAAGATGCCACCGACGGAGAAGTCCTATACGAAGGCCGTAATCTTTTAGAAATGCCACCAAAAGAATTATTTGGCCTGCGTCGTGATATTCAGATGGTGTTTCAAGATCCGACGCAGTCCTTGAATCCTCGAATGACAATTTACGAAATAATTTCGGAAGCTTTCGTCATACATCCACAAATCTGTCCCAGGGACATGTGGCGTTCAAGGGTAATGGAGCTTTTAGGTCAAGTTGGTCTTGAAGCTGAACACATGCACCGGTTTCCTCATCAATTCTCCGGTGGTCAACGACAGCGTATCGCGATTGCTAGAGCGCTGGCGCTTGAACCTAAGCTAATTATTTGTGACGAAGCAGTGTCCGCGCTGGATGTGTCAATTCAGGCGCAGATAATTACGCTTTTAGAAAAGCTACAAATTGACTTGGGACTAAGCTATTTATTTATCGCACATGATCTTCCATTGGTGAGAGACTTCGCTCATCGTGTTGTAGTAATGCGTTCAGGCAAGATTGTTGAGCAAGGCCCAGTATCTCAAATCTTTGATACCCCTCGAGAAGAATATACCCGTGATCTCATAGCCTCTTCACTTCATCCCGACCCATCAGTGCAGGCCGAACGACGCAGTGCGCGACTGTCACGAAAGGAGGTGGCGCAGTGGTAAAGCCAGAAGTCCTTTTGATGTGGCCCACGCGGCCAAACGCGATGGCCCAGTTAGAACGCTTATACCAATTACGCAGATATGATGAAGCCGAAGATAAAATGGCTTTCTTAACTAAGTACGGGCCGTCCTGTTTAGCTGTAGCCACTAATGGCCATGTTGAGCTATCTGAAAAACATCTCCAGCACCTTTCTAGCATAGGGATTGTTTCTAGCTCCTCTGCAGGATTTGAGAAAATTGATACGAAAGCTCTACAAAGTCGCGGGATCCTATTAACCAACACATCCATAGCCCTTCGAGATGATGTCGCAGATGCAGTTATAATGCTGACTTTGGCATGTCGCAGGCAATTAGTCGCGGCGCATAATTACGTGCAGATGGCTGATTGGGGTGTCAAAGGTATGTATCCTTTAACTTCGGGTCTCCGCGGGAAGCGTGCTGGTATATTTGGGTTGGGCTCAATTGGCCAAGCTATTGCCGACCGTTATTCAGTTATGGGGCTAGAAATCGGTTATCATTCCCGTACACCTAAAGCCAACAACTATACCTATTTTTCAAGTTTAAAAGAATTATCTATGTGGTCAGACATACTTGTGGCCGTTGTTCCGGGGGGTGCCGAGACAAAAGGGGTCATCGACCATGATGTATTACGAGCTTTAGGTCAATCAGGCACCTTTATTAATGTTTCACGCGGAAGTGTGGTGAATGAGACCGCATTAATTACGGCCCTAGAAAAAGGATGGATCGCTAATGCTGGATTAGACGTTTTTTGGGATGAGCCTACACCAAATCCAAGACTAACAGGCGCACCGAATGTGACCCTTTATCCACACCACGCTAGTGGCACTGCTGAAACGCGTGACGCGATGGCCCAGTTGATGGTCGACAACCTTAAGGCATTCTTTAATGGAGAGAAGGTTTTGACCCCGGTTTACGAGCTTACAGAGGCTGTAAAATGAAACTAGCGGCTACATTAATGTATCTCAGATGGCCTATCATTTTAACAGCTTTTGGCCTCCTGCTTGCTTTCTGGTTGGGGCTGAATACCACTAGCACTTTTTCTGGTGGCATGTCCTTTCTCATGATTGGTGCACTACTGGCGGTGTTAGAAATTTCTTTAAGCTTTGATAATGCAATTGTTAACGCAAATAAGCTAAATGGTATGACGCCCAAATGGCAGCGTCGTTTCCTTACCTGGGGGATCCTGATAGCAGTATTTGGAATGCGAATTATATTCCCACTGGTGGTTGTGGTTGTCGCAGCCAAAATCGGACCAGTTGCAGCTATCATCTTAGCTGCTAGTGAGCCTCAAGAATACGCTCGTATAATGGACGAAGCACACCTTTCGGTTGCTGCGTTTGGCGGTACTTTCTTAATGATGGTTTCTCTATCTTATTTTATAGACAAGAATAAGGATATAGATTGGCTTCACCCAGTAGAATCCTGCCTTAGATCTCTTTCTTCGATCCGCGGTTTTGAAATAGCAATTGTTGTTTTTACAGTACTTGTTTTTTCCTGGTTTTTACCCAGTCCAGATAGTTTAGATTTTTTAACCGCATCAGTTTGTGGATTACTAACCTTTCTGGCAGTAGATTATTTAGGGAAGTTATTAGATTCAGAAGGCGAGGTGGGGAATTTAGTTGCGCGAGGAGGTCTAGGAGCATTTCTCTATCTCGAGGTGCTCGATGCAAGTTTCTCATTTGATGGTGTTATCGGAGCCTTCGCTCTAACACAAAATTTGTTCCTAATTGCAATTGGTCTTGGTATTGGAGCTTTCTATGTGAGATCTTTGACGATTATGCTTGTTGAGCGTCGAACACTCACTCATTTCCGTTATCTCGAACATGGCGCATTTTACTCAATACTGGCTCTTTCCTGTTCAATGTTCGCTCAATCTTTGTGGCATGTACCGGAGCTTTTTACAGGGCTCATCGGAGCAGTGTTGATTGGCCTTTCACTTGTTTCGTCCATCCGTTTCAACTCGAAACTTAAAAAGGTCACCTAGCATGACTGATTTAGTGGTCCCACCCAAAGAGCTTAATGATGTTATCGCCAATTGCCTCCGCGATGCAGGTTTACAAAGTGATATGGCAGAGGACACAGCCAAAATTTTAACGGAGGCAGATCTCCTTGGCCACAGAACACATGGGCTGGCGATGGTGCCTACTTACTTGGATTGTTTGGGTGATGGTTCAATGGCGAAATCCGGGCAACCAGATGTTCTGAATGAACGGGGCGCTAGTGCTTTATGGGATGGCCATAAAATAGCCGGGGCTTGGCTCGTGTTGCGTGCTATTGAAGAGGCCGAGAACATGGCTCTCGTCTATGGTACTGGTACTGTTGTTATCAGGCGCAGCTTTCATATTGGTTGTCTCGCATCTTATCTAGAGGCTGTCACACGTAAAGGCTTGGTTTTGTTGCTGCAAACTTCAGCGCCTCACGCTGCTACGGTTGCTCCTCATGGCGGCAAATCAGCAGTGCTTTCGCCAAGCCCGTTGGCAATAGGATATCCAACGGATGGAGAACCTGTTTTAATCGATATATCGACTTCCGTTACTTCCAACAGTTTTGTCCGTAAACATGCTCTTGAAGGGAAGAAACTTCCATCCCCTTGGGTGATCGCTCCAGATGGTACTGCCACATCTGATCCAAGTTTAAGCGAAATAATTTTGCCGCTTGGAGGTCTCGATGCCGGTCACAAAGGTTTCGGAATGGGGCTAATGGTCGAGGCGTTGACCGCGGGTCTGTCGGCGACTGGTCGAGCTGAAGTAAGTCCTAGAATGGGTGGTACCGTTTTTGTGCAAGTTGTGGATCCGTCTGCTTTTGGTGGAGTTTATGAATTTGGGACGGTCATGGGGCACGTTACTCAAATGTGTCGTAGCGCTGATCCTATCGATCAAGCTTCACCAGTTAGAATGCCAGGGCAAGCTGCGCTTCAACGAAAATCGCTACATCTGAAGAATGGGGTAACAGTTGATGCAGATTTATGGAGCGCAGTGAGCCAATTATCAAATTCCTCAAAAAAATCATAATATTTTACAATAAAAATTTAAAGGGAGACCGCAGAATGTCGAAAAGTCCTAATGATTTGAGATCATCGCGCTGGTTTGCGCCTGACGATCTTCGCAGCTTTGGGCATCGGTCTCGCATGATGCAGCTTGGTTATGCGGAAGAGGAGTTTCGAGGGAAACCGATAATTGGTGTTTTAAACACTTGGTCAGAGATCAACTCGTGCCACGGGCATTTTCCTGAGCGCGCTAAGGAAGTTAAGCGCGGTGTGAACCAAGCGGGCGGCTTCCCGATAGAGATGCCAGTCCTCAGTTTGGATGAACAATTTACAAAACCGAGTTCTATGCTCTATCGCAACATGCTTGCCATGGAGACTGAAGAGGTTATCCGCTCTCACCCCTTTGATGGGGTTATATTGATGGGTGGCTGCGATAAGACGACGCCTGCTCTGATTATGGGAGCTCTTAGCGCTGGAGTGCCATTTATCTATCTACCTGCGGGACCGATGCTACGTGGCAACTATGCGGGGCAGATCCTCGGCTCTGGCTCGGATGCATGGAAGTACTGGGATGAGCGCCGCGCTGGCAACATCAGTGCGAAACAATGGCGCGGTGTTCAAGGCGGCATCGCTCGATCGCATGGCGTCTGCATGACTATGGGCACGGCGTCGACGATGACGGCGATAGCGGATTCAATGGGGCTAACACTGCCAGGGGCCTCTTCAATCCCTGCGGTTGATGCCAATCATTCGCGAATGGCGAGCGCCTGTGGCCGGAGGATCGTAGAAATGGTCTGGGAAGATGTCTCTATGCAAGACATTGTTACGTCAGCCAGTGTGAAAAACGCCGCCATCGTCGCTATGGCCACCGGCTGTTCCACTAATGCAGTCGTTCACCTCATCGCTATGGCCCGTCGCGCTGGGGTGGAACTCACGCTCGATGATCTCGATGCTTTGGGGCGCACGGTCCCTCTGCTCGCCAACGTTCGGCCTTCAGGTAAAGATTACCTAATGGAAGATTTTTATTACGCCGGAGGATTGCTGGCAATGATCAAGCAGATCGCTGATCGGCTCGACACATCAGCCATTTCGGTCAATGGAAAGACCCTGGCCGACAACATCGCGGAGGCTCAGGTCTACAATGATGACGTCATCCGTCCTCTGTCTAACCCAGTTTACCATGAGGGTTCGCTTGCAGTTTTGAGGGGAAACCTCTGTCCTTCGGGTGCGGTAATCAAACCGGCCGCCTGCGATCCGAAATATCACGTCCACGAAGGGCCAGCTCTCGTATTTGATAGCTACGCTGAGATGAAAACGGCGATTGACGACGAAGGCCTCGATGTGACGCCTGATCATGTCCTTGTCCTGCGCAATGCTGGGCCGCAAGGTGGCCCTGGTTTCCCTGAATGGGGGATGTTGCCCATCCCAAAAGCGCTGATCAAGCAGGGGCATCGCGACATGCTGCGCATTTCGGACGCGCGGATGTCGGGAACATCTTATGGCGCTTGCGTTCTTCATGTTGCACCTGAGAGTTTTGTTGGTGGGCCGCTGGCTCTTTTGCAGAGCGGAGATATCGTCCGCATGGACCTACCTAACCGGTCGCTGAACATGTTGGTGGATGAGGCAGAGATTGAGCGCCGCCGTGCAGCCTGGACACCGCCGGAACCCCGTTACCACCGTGGTTGGGGCTGGATGTTTTCCAAACACGTCGGGCAGGCCGATACCGGCTGCGATTTCGACTACCTAACCCGCGGACACGGCACCGCCGCAGGGGAACCGGATATCTTCTGATGGCACATGATCTCGACACTGCACTTGCTGGTATCTCGGGCATTTTGGTGACGCCTTATGACGAGGCTGGAGATGTGGCGCCCGTAAAGCTCACTCCGATTCTGGATCGGGCGCTTGCCGCTGGCGTTCATATGCCGGTAGTCAATGGCAATACCGGCGAATTCTATGCGCTGACAACGGATGAAGCTTGCACAATGGTGCGCGAGGTCGCAGCACTCGTGGACGGTCGGGCGCCGCTGCTGGCTGGCGTGGGCCGCGGAGTGCGTGATGCCTGCCGCCTTGCCAAGGTTTCTGCTGAGGCCGGGGCAACTGCGCTCATGGTGCACCAGCCGCCTGATCCTTTTGTCAGCCCACGCGGCACGGTCGACTACCTAAAGGCAGTGGCTGATGCTGGTGATGGGCTGCCGCTGATGCTTTATCTTCGCAATGATACCATGGGAATAGCGGCCATTGCCGACTTTTGTGCGGTGGACGGCGTGAAGGGCATAAAATGGGCGACCTCCAATCCGCTCAAACTGGCTGCTGCCATTGACGCCTGCGATCCAAGTCTCACCTGGGTGGCTGGGCTAGCAGAAGTCTGGGCGCCGTCACTCTATGCTGTGGGTGCGCGCGGCTTCACCAGCGGCTTGATTAATGTCTGGCCTGAACGGTCGGTCGCCATTCACACGGCTCTTACTTCAGGGGACTATGCAAAGGCGAATAGCCTGATCGCTGATATGCGCGCTTTTGAGGATATCCGCGCTGAAGAGCAGAACGGTGCTAATGTAACCGTGGTCAAGGCAGCCCTAGTCGCGCAAGGCCATAATTGTGGACCGACCCGTCCGCCTTCGGCATGGCCGCTCACGGCCTCGCAACAAAAACAACTAAATGCATTCATGATCGCAAACGGCTTGACCTGAGGATTAGAACAATGACTGATCACCCATTGAAACCAGAGACGAAAGCAAAACTTGGACAGGTCTCTGTCGCGACATTGGCGACAGCGCTTTTTAAGCGTGGCTTGCGCCACCAGGTTATTCAAGACGTACGACCTCTGTCGCCAAAGGGCAACAACATGGTAGGCCCAGCGTTTACGCTGCGCTATGTGCCAGCGCGAGAGGACCGCAACCAACTTGTAGAATTCCGCAATCCCGGCCACCCGCAGCGCGTCGCGATCGAAACCTGCCCGCCGGGCTACGTGTTGGTGATGGACAGTCGCAAGTCGGCCGCTGCCGCAAGTGCAGGCGATATCCTGATCACGCGATTGATGATGCGCGGCGGTGCCGGTGTCGTCACCGATGGCGGTTTTCGCGATGCGATGAACATCGCCAAGCTGGACATGCCTGCATATCATTCGCGCCCATCTTCGCCCACCAACCTCACAACCAATGAAGCCATTGCCATAAACGAACCTATTGGTTGTGGCGATGCACCGGTCTTTCCCGGTGATATTGTGGTCGGCGACGATGACAGTGTCATAGTTATTCCAGCCCATCTGGCCGAGGAAGTTGCAGACGAAGCCGTTGAGATGACGGCGTACGAAGATTTTGTAATTGAGCAAGTACAAAATGGTGCCACGATTATTGGTCTGTATCCCGCAACCAAGGAAGAAAATCTCAATAAATTTGCCAAATGGCGTAAGGCAAATAATCGTTAAATGAGCAAAAATAGCGTTAGTTAGAGATAGAAACTCGAATAGCTTACAAAAGGAGCTTCAAGTCACGCACTTTAAATTTATTGGCAGACCATTTGCCTTGTGGTTTGGTGAGATTGCCATTTACGAATTTAATGACGGAGACCCAAAATGACTGGGCCTGAGAATGTAAAACTGATTATATTTGATTGTTTTGGAACAGTTGTTGATTGGCGTGGTAGCATTATTGAGGACTTGTCTAAGTGGGGTGAACAAAAAGGCCTATCAATTGACTGGGCGCTGGTAGCAGATCTTTGGCGCGGCAGCTACGAGCCGCAAATGGGGCGCGTAAGATCAGGGGAAATTCCTTGGACTAATTTGGATGACTTACATTTTGAAAGTCTTCAGGCTGTGCTATCAGAACTACACGCACCTGAGCTTGGTCAGCTAGATTTAATGTATATTAACCGTGTTTGGCACCGTTTAAATCCTTGGCCAGACGCAGTTGAGGGGCTGGAACGCTTGAAGCGTAAGTTTGTGATTGGCCCATTATCTAATGCTAATGTTTCTCTTCTGGTTAACATGGCCAAATTTGCGAATTTGCCTTGGGATCATGCCTTTTCTTGCGAGTTATACCAGCATTATAAACCTGATCCTGAGACATACCTGGGAGTGTGTCGGATGATGTATCTGGATCCTGAAGAGGTGATGTTATGTGCTGCGCATAATTATGACCTTGTTGCTGCACGTGAATGTGGACTGCGGACGGCATTCATCCCAAGGTCTACCGAGTATGGTCCCGGGCAGAAGACTGATCTAACTGCCGAGCAAGAGTGGGATGTCATTGCGTCTGACTTAATTGAGTTTGCAACTGAGATGGGCGCCTAGAAATATAAGGCTCAATTAAACTTTAATTGAAACTTGTATGCGCTGCCATCTTGTATGAAGGTGGCTCAAGTATTCCGCTCGCAAAGGTACAAATATGAAGAATGCAGTAGTTATCGGTGGTACGGGCGGGATAGGCGCCGGTATTGCGCGCGTGCTATTGCGAGAGGGTTGGGATGTATTGGCCACAGGTCTTGATGAGTGCGAGATTGATGCTTTCTCAATTGCTGTGCCCAGCGTGGAAACCGCTGTATTAGATGTCACCGACCAAGGTCAGGTTACTGAATTTTTTAACCGGTTTGAAACTCTGGATGCGCTTGTTAATTGTGCCGGCGTTTTGTTTCGCGGTGCGGAATACGAAATGGATGTTTTCACCAAGGTCATCGAGATCAACCTCACTGGTACAATGCGTACATGTTTAGCAGCTCATGAATTGCTCGCCAGATCTAAAGGTGCGATTGTCAATACCGCCTCGATGCTCAGTACATTTGGCGGACCACTTGTGCCAGCCTATTCAGCCTCAAAAGGCGGCGTTTCCCAGTTAACCAAGGCTTTGGCTGGAAAATGGGCCGCCGATGGAATTCGCGTAAACGCGATTGCACCTGGATGGATTGAAACAGAAATGACAGCTGCCTTGCGCGAAGATCCAGAGCGCAATGGACCAATCTTGGCTCGCACGCCAATGGGACGTTGGGGCAAACCTGATGAAATTGGAGAGCTTGTAGCGTGGCTACTATCGCATCGCGCAGGCTTTATAACCGGTGCTATCTACCCTGTAGATGGTGGATACAGTGCAATGTGAGATAATATGCCCCTACAAAAAACTGACCAAGATCCAATGACCCCATATCAGCTTCCTTTTCCAAAAGATGCCTTGGAAGAGATAGTAGTGCCTAATGCTATTCCAGATGATGAAAGGATCTGGGTTCCGCAGGCTCCCAATGTATGGTTTCGTCCGCTGTGTTTGAATCGTTCTCAGGGTTATTGGATGAACCTTCTGAAGGTGAAAAAATCAGGTGTTCTATCGCGCCATCGACACCCTCAAGCAGTACATGGTTGGGTTCTTAAAGGACGGTGGTATTACCTTGAGCACGATTGGGAGGCGACCGAAGGCTCGTATGTGTATGAACCTCCTGGTGAAACTCACACTTTGGTAGTTCCCGAAGGGGTCGAAGAAATGATCACCTTTTTCCAAGTTAATGGGGTCATGTGCTATGTCGATCCTTATGGCGAGGTTTTGGGCTATGAGGATGTCTTTACCAAGATTGATCTGTGCCGCGCGCATTACGAACGCGTCGGGCTTGGCGCAGATTACGTTGACCAATTCATCAGATGACAGATCATGCGCCATCCCCGAATGCTGCGGAAGCTGGCTTTTGGGATGCGGTCTATCACGATCGGGCGGTTGATCAGCTTGGGTGGTATCAAGCAGATTACACCCACGTCCTTGCCCAAATCGCGGCGCTCAAGCTTGGGCCTGACGCGCCCATTCTAGATGCAGGGGCAGGGCGGTCAGGTTTGGTGCGTGGCTTGACGCTTGCAGGCTATCGCGATGTAACAGCCATCGATATTTCGGCCCATGCCATGACCCAAAGCACGGCGGCCTGTCGTGATCTTGACCATCCGCCGCGCTTCATTTGTGCGGATTTGCGCAACTGGCAACCGCCCCGCCACTATCACCTTTGGCATGATCGCGCGGTGTTTCATTTCTTAACCGACCCTGACGCGCAGGCGGCCTATGTGCAGATGATGGCCCGCGCTGTGATCCCCAAGGGTCATGTGATCTTGTCGGTGTTCCACCAAGATGGCCCTGAGCGATGCAGCGGCCTGCCTGTGCAGCGTTATGATGCCGCCACGCTTGCTGCGCGGCTGGGGTCAGATTTCACCCTGCGCGCGGCGGAGACAGCCACGCATCACACGCCAAGCGGTGTTGCGCAGCTTTTCCTTAGGGCGCATTTTGTGCGGGCGGCAGGGGTGTCGGGGCAGAGCCCTCAACCCGCAATTTAACGCGCCCGCCTACCATCACGCTTTGCCCGAATTCCAAGACTGCGCCGGATTTTGCGCAGATGTTAATCGCGGTGATTTCTAACAGGGCCGCGCCATGGCGAATGCCCAATTGATGTGCCTGCAATTTTGTGGCCGCGCGCGCGTCAATTTGCGTGTCGCGGCGCAGGTAATCGTCAAACCCATCCGCCGCAAAGGCCGCTGTAATCGAAGGGTCGCGTGTAAGATTGTCCAATAAATTCGGCAGCCTTGCGGCAGGAAAGCAAGATGAAAACAGCGACAGAGCCACCCCATCGGCATAGGATAGACCCTCTGCGTGATGCACCAATTCCCCCTCGCGGATATCGAGCATCTCGGCCTCTTTGGCATCAGCAGGGCGGCTGAACAATGCGGTGTAACGTCTATCGGGCACACGGCCTGTTGCGCGGATGGCTTGGGAAAACCGTACCCTTGGCCCAATCTGATAAGGGGTCTGGGCTTCGGTTACAAAAACGCCTGCGCCTTGGCGGCTAAGGGCCAGCCCCGCCTCAACCAGACTTGCGATGGCGCGGCGCACCGTATGGCGGTTCACGCCAAAGCGGGCGGCCAATTCCGCCTCTGTGGGCAATTTCGTGCCCGCTGCAAAGCGTCCCAAACGGATATCGGTTTCCAGGTCGTCTCGAATTTCTGTCCAGATCGTGGCTTTGGGCATCTGTCATCAAAATTTCATCAAAAGCCGCTTGTGAGGGGGCAGGGTTGAGCGTAAAGTTTGTCTAGTTGTATATTTTATCGGATAACTTCGCAAGATGTCGAATTTAGGCGAACACATCGAACGGCAAGCATGGCTGTCCACCATGGCACAGGCCTCCGCAGATCGCTTGATCGCGCTGTGTCAATCCGCAGGCGTTGAGGTGCCGCATAGCGTTTTGCGTGCGCCTGAAATTGGCACGGTCATGGTGCGTGGGCGCGCAGGCGCGGTGGGCGCTGCGTTTAATCTCGGTGAAATGACTGTCACCCGCGCCTCGGTGCGCCTCACCGAGAGCGGTGCGGTCGGGCATGGATATGTGCAGGGCCGCAGCCATGAGGCCGCAACCTATGCCGCGCTTGTCGATGCGCTGTGTCAGACAGATCAAGGGCCGGCTTTGATCGCCTCCGTGATCACCCCTTTGCGCGCGGAAAAAGCAGCGCGTGAGGGCGCGCGGGCGGTCCGCGCGGCGGGCACAAAGGTTGAATTTTTCACCATGGTTCGGGGGGAATGAGTATGGCAATGTCTGAGTCAAATGTGACCGACGCAATGGGGGGCGGATTCGCCAATCCCCCGCGCGATGCGGCAATTGCCTTTCGCGCGGCCTTGGATGTGATGGCCCGTCCTGGGGTGATCCGCGAGATTTCAGGTGGGCATCCGCCGCTGCCCTTATCCCCTGCGGCGGGCAGTTTGCTGCTGGTTCTTTGTGATCCTGAAACACGGGTTTACCTTTCCCCGTCTTGCGACACAGACGCCATTCGTGCATGGCTGCGCTTTCATACGGGCGCGCCTTTGGTTGTTGCGGATGAGGCAGATTTCGCCATTGGCCCATGGGATGAGCTTTGCGTTGATCTCAGGAAAATGCGTCAAGGTGTGCAAGATTACCCTGACCGCTCTGTCACATTGATCGTTGAGATGGATCATCTCGCGGCGGAGGGGGTGCGCTTGACTGGGCCAGGCATTCAGGCGGAGGCCTATCTCAATCTGCCCGAGACTGCGGCTTTTGTCGCCAATGCGCGCCGCTTCCCGCTTGGTTTTGATACGTTCTTCACGTCAGGCAGCCAAATAGCAGCCCTGCCGCGATCCACCCATATTGAGGGGGCTTCCTAATGTATGTTGCGGTAAAGGGGGGCGAGCGGGCGATTGACGCCTCCCATGAATGGCTGGCCGATGAGCGGCGCGGCGCAACCGATGTGGCGGAACTGAGCATCCCGCAAATTCGCGAACAGCTTAGCTTGGCTGTCAATCGGGTCATGGCCGAAGGTTCGCTATACGATCCTGATTTGGCAGCTCTGGCGATCAAGCAGGCGCGCGGCGATATGATTGAAGCGATTTTTCTAATACGCGCCTATCGCACCACCTTGCCCCGTTTTGGGGTTAGCGCCCCGATTGATACTGGCGCGATGCGCTGTGATCGGCGCATTTCGGCCACCTTTAAGGATCTGCCAGGCGGGCAGATCTTGGGGCCAACCTTTGACTATACCCACCGTCTGTTGGATTTCGCGTTGATGGCAGATGGGGCGGTCCCGTCCGAGGATGAGGGGCGCGCCCCAGTGGATGCCGCACCTTTGCCGCATGTCACCGAATTTCTGGATCGCGAGGGTCTATTGCAGCCCGAGCCTGAGGATAACACGCCCCCGCGTGATCTGACGCGCGAGCCCTTGGATTTCCCTGCGGATCGTCCGCTGAAACTTCAGGCCTTGGCGCGTGGCGATGAGGGGTTTGTTCTCTCCATGGCTTATTCCACGCAACGGGGCTATGCGCGCAACCACCCGTTCGTGGGCGAATTGCGGATCGGGCGCGTGGCTGTGTCGATGGATATTCCCGAATTGGGCTTTGCCATTGATCTGGGCGAGATCACGGTCAGCGAATGTGAAACCGTGAACCAATTCACAGGCAGCAAGATCGAGCCGCCGCAATTCACCCGCGGTTACGGTTTGGTCTTTGGGCAATCCGAACGCAAAGCGATTTCCATGGCCCTCGTGGATCGCGCCTTGCGATGGGACGAATTGGGTGAGGATAATGTGGGCGCGCCCGCGCAAGACGCAGAGTTTGTCCTGTCCCATTCCGATAATGTGCAAGCAACTGGGTTTCTCGAACATATCAAATTGCCCCATTACGTGGATTTCCAATCTGAATTGGAGCTGATCCGCCGCCTGCGCGCCGAGGCGATGATGGCATCTACGGGCCCACGGGAGGCTGCAGAATGAGCTATAATTTTGCCTATCTCGATGAACAGACCAAGCGGATGATCCGCCGCGCTATTCTGAAGGGGGTGGCCATTCCAGGCTATCAGGTGCCCTTCGCAAGTCGCGAAATGCCAATGCCCTATGGGTGGGGCACGGGCGGCGTGCAGGTTTCTGCCGCCTGCTTGACCCCCGATGATGTGTTCAAAGTCATCGACCAAGGTGCGGATGACACGACCAATGCCGTTTCAATCCGCCGCTTTTTCGAGAAAACCGCAGGCGTGGCCGTGACCGAGAAAACCACGGAGGCCACTGTCATCCAAACGCGCCACCGCATCCCTGAAACGCCGCTCAGTGCGGATCAGATTTTGGTCTATCAAGTGCCAATCCCCGAGCCGCTGCGTTTCCTAGAGCCGCGTGAAACCGAAACGCGCAAGATGCATGGGCTTGAGGAATATGGCCTGATGCATGTCAAGCTCTACGAGGACATTGCGCGCCATGGCGAGATTGCGACCGCCTATGCCTATCCCGTGAAGGTCGAAGAGCGCTATGTGATGGATCCGTCTCCAATCCCGAAATTCGACAATCCCAAATTGGAAAGCCCTGCCTTGCAATTGTTTGGGGCGGGACGTGAGCAAAGGATTTATGCCCTGCCACCCTATACCAAGGTCGTTAGTCTCGATTTTGAAGATTACCCCTTTGATCCGTCAAAAGCGGCACATCCTTGTGCGCTATGTGGGGCCGAAGACAGCTACTTGGATGAGGTGATCGTGGATGATGCGGGCGGGCGGATGTTTGTCTGTTCCGACACAGATTACTGCGCCAGCCGCCGCGAGACAGGAGAGGCCGCATGACCCCGCTTTTGCAAGTGCGCAATATTGAGAAACGATACGGCGCGCGGATTGGCTGCGCTGATGTCTCGTTTGATCTTTATCCAGGCGAAGTCTTGGGGATTGTGGGCGAGTCTGGGTCAGGCAAGTCCACGCTGCTCAATTGCCTTGCGGGGCATCTGAGCCCTGATCAGGGCGAAGTGATTTTTGACACCCGCGCCGATGGCCCCCGTGATGTCCGTCAGATGCCTGAGGCCGAGCGGCGGATGCTGTCGCGCACCGATTGGGCCTTTGTGCATCAAAATCCGCGTGATGGATTGCGGATGCGGGTATCCGCAGGCGGTAATGTCGGCGAGCGGTTGATGGCGGTCGGCGCGCGTCATTATGGCGATATTCGCCAGACCGCAGGTGACTGGCTGACCAAGGTTGAAATCGACACCGCCCGTATGGATGATCGCCCGTCGGCCTTTTCGGGTGGGATGCAGCAGCGCCTGCAAATCGCGCGCAATTTGGTGACGGGCCCGCGCCTTGTTTTCATGGACGAACCCACGGGCGGTTTGGACGTTAGCGTGCAGGCACGGCTGTTGGATTTGCTGCGCGGTCTTGTCCGCCGTATGGGATTGTCGGCCATTATCGTCACCCATGATTTGGCGGTCGTGCGTCTTTTGGCAGATCGGCTGATGGTGATGAAATCGGGCCATGTTGTGGAAACAGGTTTGACCGATCAGGTCTTGGATGATCCGCAACACGCCTATACGCAGCTTTTGGTATCTTCGGTTTTGCAGGTGTGAGGGATGACGATGATCACAGTCACAGATTTGGGGAAATCTTTTACCCTGCACAATCAAAACAGCGCGGTGATCCCCGTGCTAGAAGGCGCGAATTTTTCCGTAGCGGCGGGCGAATGTGTCGCCCTGACAGGGGAAAGCGGGGCAGGGAAATCCACTGTTATGCGCATCCTTTACGGAAATTATCTGGCGCAAGCGGGGCGTGTGGTGGTGAACGGGTTGGACATCACCACCGCCACCCCGCGCGAGATTTTGACCCTACGGCGCGAGGTTTTAGGGTATGTCAGCCAGTTCTTGCGCGTGGTGCCGCGCGTGCCTACCCTAGAGGTTGTGGCAGAACCGCTCTTGTCTCTTGGTGTGGCTGAGGACGAAGCGCAGGCGCGGGCCGCAGATTTGCTGACGCGGTTGCGCATCCCCGAACGGCTTTGGCCGTTATCGCCCACGACATTCTCGGGCGGTGAACAGCAACGCGTCAACATCGCGCGCGGATTTGCACATCGCTATCCTGTTTTGCTGTTGGATGAGCCAACAGCCAGCCTTGATGCCCAGAACCGCGAGACGGTGCTATCGCTGATCGAAGAGGCGAAGGCAGAAGGGGCTGCGATAGTTGGAATTTTCCATGACCTTGAAGCGCGCGAGCGGGTGGCGGATCGCGCCATCGATGTCAGCGTCTTTACCCCAAGGAAGATCGCATGAAGACAGGCCGCCTCATTGCGGTTGTTGGCCCCTCTGGGGTGGGCAAAGACAGCGTTATGGCAGGGCTGATGGCCCGCCATCCGGATTTGCGCGCGGCCAAACGCGTGATCACCCGCCCCAGTGATGCGGGGGGTGAGGCCTTTGATGGGGTCAGCGCAGATGAATTTGCGCGTCTCAACGGGCAGGGGGCCTTTGCCTTGTCATGGCAGGCGCATGGCCTCTCTTATGGTATTCCCGCTGAGGTGGCCGATTGGATTGCCGCAGGTCAGGATGTCCTTGCAAACCTGTCTCGCAATGTGTTGAGCGAGGCTGCGTTGCGATTTGCGCATGTAGTGGTTCTGTCCATCACCGCAAGCCCTGCGGTTTTGGCCACGCGTCTTGCCGCGCGCGGGCGCGAGGATGCACGGGATATCGCCGCGCGTCTGGCGCGACAGGTTCCTTTGCCCGAAGGCCTGAATATCGTGGAAATTGACAATAGCGGCACGATAGAGGTCGCCATCGCCGCCGCTGAGGCAGGCTTATTCAAAGGATAGACCAATCATGAGCATCGAAGTGATTTTCGGCAATGCGCAGATCGTTACTGTGGATCGGGTCTTTGCAGGCAGCGTGATTGTGCAAGATGGGGTCATTGCGGATATCCGCGAAGGCGGCACCTTGCCGCGTGGCGCGATTGATTGTGAGGGCGATTATCTGACGCCCGGTCTGGTTGAATTGCACACTGACAATCTTGAGCGGCACATGCAGCCGCGCCCGTCAGTTGATTGGCCCCATGATGCGGCCATTATCGCCCATGATGCCGAACTGGCAGGGGCAGGGATCACGACAGTTTTCGATGCCATGCGCATTGGGTCGATTAATTCGGGCAAAACCCGTTACGAACGCTATGCCCGTCCTTTGGCCGGCGAGATGTTGGCCCTGCGCGATCAAGGGATGCTGAAGATCAGCCATTTTCTACACTTGCGCGCCGAAATCTGTTCCGAAACCTTGGCGGAAGAATTGGCCGAATTTGGCCCAGCAGACCGCGTAGGTTTGGTGAGCCTGATGGATCACACACCAGGGCAACGGCAATTCCGTGATCTGTCCAAGCTCAAAGCCTATGTGATGGGCAAGAACAATCTCAGCGAGGATGAATGGTTAGACCATATCGCACAGCTGACAGATATGCGTGCGCGGTTTGGGGATATGCACGAACAGGCCGCAGTGGATCACGCCCGCCGCTATGGCGCGCTCTTGGCAAGCCATGATGATACCACCGCGGATCATGTCGCGAAATCGGCAGGCTACGGGATCAAATTGGCCGAATTCCCGACCACGCGCGAGGCGGCCGAGGCCTGCCATAGGCATGGCATCGCGGTTATGATGGGCGCGCCCAATTTGATCCGTGGCGGGTCACATTCGGGCAATGTTTCGGCTGCCGAACTGGCCGAAGCGGGCCTGTTGGATATCATCTCCTCCGATTATGTCCCTGCCGCGCTTTTGCTGTCGGCTTATCGCTTGGGGCAAATGTGGAATGATCTGCCGCGCGCCATGGCCACAGTGACGGCCAACCCTGCTAAGGCTGCGGGTTTGCAGGATCGTGGCCGCATCGAACAAGGCTTGCGCGGTGACGTTTTGCGCCTGTCTGTTGCGGGCGGCACACCGCGTTTGCGCGGGGTTTGGTCGCGCGGCCTGCGCGTTGCCTGACCGATGATATTTTTACGAAACGGTAACAATTCGGTCACGTAACTGAATCACTGCACGGCGATACGGTCCTCTAGATTTTGGAAGGGGGCCTTATGCTCGAAGTGCGCAACGTAACCCGGGTTTTTGGCAGTAAGATTGCCGTTGACCGCGTTAGCTTTTCTATCGACCGACCTGCCTTTGTCGGGATCATTGGCCGCTCTGGGGCGGGCAAGTCCACCTTTCTTCGGATGATGAACCGCCTGACCGATGCCACGGATGGCGAAATTTTGGTTGATGGCACCAATGTGCTTGCCTATCGCGGCGCGGATGCGCGCGCATGGCAAAGCCGCTGCGCCATGATCTTTCAGCAGTTTAATCTTGTGCCACGTCTCGATGTTGTCTCGAATGTGTTGCATGGGCAATTGAACCAAGCCTCGACCTTGGCCACGATGTTTAATCTTTGGTCAAAGTCCGATATTTCCCGCGCGATTGATATTCTCGATCGTCTGGGCATTGCCGAACAAGCGCCCAAACGGGCCGAGGCGTTGTCAGGTGGGCAGCAGCAGCGTGTCGCCATTGCCCGCGCCTTGATGCAAGATCCCCAGATCATTCTGGCCGATGAACCTATCGCCAGCTTGGATCCCATGAACGCCCAAATCGTGATGGATACGCTCAAGCGGATCAACACAGAAGACGGGCGCATGGTGATTGCGAACCTGCACACATTGGATACGGCGCGCCAATACTGCGACCGCGTGATCGGAATGCGGGACGGGCGCATCGTGTTTGATGGCACCCCTGCACAACTGACCACGGGTGTCGCGCGCGACATCTATGGCGCGGATGAAACATTCAACGAATTCGCTACCTCTACCAAGATTTCGGGTGCTGAGGCGGTGGCGGAAAAGCGGGCGATGAACCCCGCGATGTAAGGTCTGATCTAAGACCAAAACCCCAGTCCATCTGTTCGGACATCTCATCTCACGGAGACTTCTCATGAAGAAACTGGCAACCCTCCTCGCAGTGACAACAGCCCTTGCTGGGCCTGCTGCGGCACAGGAAATCACCGAATTCAATATCGGCCTTTTGGGCGGCGAAAACGCGCAAGACCGTTTGGCAAATAACGAATGCTTCCGCGCCTATGTTGAAGAGGCCCTCGGCGTTCCAACCCGTTTGTTCACCCCTGCAGATTACAACGGCGTGATCCAAGGCTTGCTTGGCGGCACGCTGGATTTCGCATGGTTGGGCGCGTCTTCCTATGCCGCGACCTATATCGCAGATGAAAACGCGGTTGAGCCTGTCTTGGTTAAGACCAATTTGGATGGCTCTTTCTCGTATCATTCCATTGGCTTTGCCCGCGTTGACAGCGGCATTACCGATTTGGCCGATCTTGACGGCAAAACCTTCGGCTTTGGTGATCCAAACTCGACCTCTGGTTTCTTGATCCCTTCGGTTGAAATTCCGCAGTTGGGTTACTCGATGGAGCCAGGCGATTTCTTTGGTGATGTGGTATTCACAGGCGGTCATGAGCAGACAATCATCGCCGTAAACAATGGCGACATTGATGCAGGCGTGACTTGGGCCGATGGTTTGGGCAACTGGGAAGACGGCTACAACTCGGGCGCGTTGCGCCGCGCGGTTGATGCAGGTCTGGTTGACATGAACGACTTAGTTGAAATCTGGCGCTCTAAGCCAATCCCAGAAGGCCCTGTCGTTCTGCGTCAATCGCTGCCTGACGATGTAAAGGCGACTGTAACCGAACTCTTGGCCAATCTGCACGAAACAGATGAGGCCTGCGCCTATGGCGTGGCGGCAGGTGAAACCGCAGGTTTCGCACCCATCAGCCACGAGGCCTATGAGACCATCATCGCTGTGCGTTTGGCACAAGGCAACTAAGCCCTTGTTGCACACTGGTGCATGATATTGGGGGGTGCGCAGATTTGCGCGCCCCCACCTTTACGAAAGGTGAACCATGACCGATATCACCTCATCCCAGATGGATCGAGAAAGACTGGAAACAGTGCGCGAAGATTATCTGCAGATGACGCAGCGCCGCCGTCTCTATTCAGGTCTGCTTATTTTGATCTTTGCGGTGATGTTGATTTCTGGCTTCTCTATTGCAGAAGATCGCAATGCAGGTGGTTTCTTGGAAGGCCTACATCGCCTTTTTGATTTCCCTGCTGATCTAATTTCTGAGGCGATTGAAAAAGCAGCAAATCTGCCCGGCCATATGGTGGATGCACTGCCTGCTTTGATTGAGACGCTTAATATTGCGGCGGTCGCGACTTTGCTTGGCTGCGCGGGTGGGGTGGTGTTCTCGCTCTTGGGCACACGCGGGCTGGCCTATTGGCCGCGTCTGATCCCGTTCTTTCGCCGTATCACCGATATCTTGCGCGCGATCCCTGAGGTTGTGGTGGCATTGGTGCTGATTTTTATCATGGGCGGTGGCCCCGTGCCTGCAATGATTGCAATTGCGCTGCATACGATGGGTGCCATGGGCAAATTGTTTTCCGAGGTGAATGAAAACACCGATATGAAACCTGTCGAAGGGTTGCAGTCTGTCGGTGCAAATTGGGGTCAACGGATTTGGTTGGGTGTCATCCCACAGGTTTTGCCCAATTACCTCAGCTATGGGTTGCTGCGCTTTGAGATCAATATCCGCGCGTCAGCCATTCTTGGTTTTGTGGGCGCGGGCGGCATTGGCTACGAGCTGAAAAACGCGCTGACCTTTGGGCAGGGCAAGTTTGATGAGGCCGCCGCCGTTTTCGTGATCCTGTTTTTGACGATTGTCGCGGTTGATCAACTCTCAAGCAGCCTGCGCAATTATTTGACGAAGGGGACGTTCTGATATGGTCATGGCTACCCAAGATGTTGCGGCCTTGCGTGCCTCCGAAATCCGCCGCATTGGGCGCAAGAAACTGTTTGGTTTTGCGATCCCAGCGGTGATCCTTGCCTATGCAGTCTATGTCTTTTTTGCCTTTGACATTCTGAGTCTGGCAGAACGGGCGCGGATGGATAACGCGGCGGTGTTGGTGTCGGATGCGGTCAGCTATAAAACCCATGTCACGCGCGATAATCGCTCAGGCGAGATCACGGTGGCCATTGAAGGTTCACGCCGTGCCACCTATGCGCCTGATCAAATCCCCGCTTGGGCCGAAGTGGCAGGTGAAACAGCCGAAATCGAACTGCGCCATGGGCATCGCGTGACCTATGCTGGGCCGCTGATCACCTATCACCATCCTGAATTTGGCGATATTGTCATTGATACCTCAAATGGGGTTGATTTGCGCCTATCCGCCGAGGCGGTCCCTGATTTCATCAATGCCTCGGGCAATCGCGTCTCGATTGCGACCGAAGGTGGGCGGCTGTCGGTCACCCGCAACCGCACAGAAACCATGCGCTATTTCGCGGGATGGGAGATGTTCTTTTTCGATCTGGCCAGCCCCTATTCAGGCATGAGCGCGGGCGAGCTTTTCGCAACCATCACCCGCGGCGCGCAAATTGACCCCGCGCATTCCAATTTTGGTCTGATGCTGTCGAATGTCTGGAACAATTCAATCTGGCGGCATGGGGATGTTTATTGGGCATTGGGGGAAACGATCCTGATGGCCTTTCTGGGCACATTTGGCGCGGCAATGATTGCGCTGCCTTTGGCGTTTTTTGCGGCAACAAATTTCGCTCCGTCCAAAGCGGTGCGGTTTGTCATCCGCCGCCTGTTTGATTTTGTGCGTGGCTTGGATGCGCTGATCTTTACCATCATCTTATCGCGGGCCTTTGGGCCAGGGCCGATGACAGGGGCCTTGGCTATTTTGCTGACAGATACGGGCAGCCTTGGGAAACTGTTTTCCGAGGCCCTTGAAAATGTAGATGAAAAGCAGATTGAGGGGCTGGCATCGACAGGCGCGAATGCAGTGCAGCGCAATCGTTTCGGCGTCTTGCCGCAGGTCATGCCCATTTTGCTCAGTCAGGTGTTGTATTTCTTTGAATCGAACACGCGCTCGGCCACGATTGTGGGCGCGATTGTGGGCGGGGGCATCGGTCTATTGCTGACCCAAGCCATCCAGACCACGGCAGATTGGGAAAAGGTCACTTATTATATAACCTTGATCGTGCTGATGGTGGTTGCAATGGATGCGGTTTCTGGTCGTATACGGGCGCGCCTGATCAAAGGCGATGGCTCAGGCAAGTGATAGGCCAACATGAGTGACGCAAAAAAACTGACAGCCGATACGCCCCTGATCCATCAAGGCTGCGAAATCGCCAATTCTACCTTCGGGGCTTATTGCGAGGTGGGGGCGTTCTCGCGCGTTTTGAACTCGGCTTTCGGGGACTACGCCTATTGTGACCGTATGGCCGATATTGCCAATGCCGATATCAGCAAATTTTCGAACATTGCCGCGATGACACGGATCGGGCCAACCGATCACCCGATGCGCAATGCGGCGCAACATCATTTCCTCTATCGCTCTGAGCTCTATTTTGATGACGCGTCAGACGATGCTGCATTTTTTGCCGCGCGTGTGGCGCGCCGTCTTAGCCTTGGGGCCGACTGTTGGATCGGTCATGGTGCGATTATCAAACCCGAAATCCGCGTGGGCATCGGCGCGATTGTTGCCGCAGGCGCTGTGGTGACCAAGGATGTGCCAGATTTTATGATTGTGGCAGGCACGCCCGCAAAGCCCTTGCGCATGCGCTTTGCCGATGAGGTCGCGCAAGATCTCATGGATTTGGCGTGGTGGGACTGGGATCATGCCCGTCTGCGCCGCGCATTACCTGATTTCCGCGCGATGCCTGCGGCGGAATTTGTTGCCAAATATCGCGGGCCGCGTCCCTGATTTAATTTCTGCGCACATTAGGTCGCGCCACGCGGGGCTTGTTTGATGAGCCGTGCCGCTTTATCCCACTTTCACAGATTGAGGATAAACGCGACCATGACCACCCAAACCGATGCCGCTAAGGCAGCAACGCCTGCAAAGGCCGCCAATGCCGCGGAGGAGCGTGCGCGCTCCAAAAAGATTGGATCGCTGCGTGCGCTTGTGCCCTTTCTCGTGCCGTATCGTGTCTGGATCATCGGGGCGGGTTTGGCGCTTGTGACCACGGCGCTTGTGGCGCTGATTATGCCCTTGGCCGTGCGCCGTGTCGTAGATGGGTTTGAGACAAACACCGCCGCCCTCTTGGACAGCTATTTTCTTGCTGCCTTGGGGATCGCGGGCCTTTTAGCGTTGGGGACGGGCGCGCGCTATTACCTCGTGACACGATTGGGCGAGCGCGTGATTGCCGATATTCGCAAGGCTGTGTTTTTCCGCATGATCTCCATGAGCCCAAGTTTTTATGAGAAGGTCATGACGGGTGAGGTGCTCAGCCGCATCACCACAGACACCACTCTTTTGCTCAGCGTGATCTCCTCCTCGGTGTCGGTTGCCTTGCGCAATGCGCTGATTTTGATGGGCGGCTTGGTGATGATGGTTGTCACATCGCCCAAGCTGACGGGGATGGTTCTGCTGCTTGTGCCTGCGATTATCGTTCCGATTGTGGTTTTGGGACGCAAACTGCGTGCGTTGTCGCGTGAAAACCAAGATTGGATTGCACAAAGTTCTGGCGCGGCCTCCGAGGCGCTTTTGGCGGCTCAAACGGTGCAGGCCTTTACCCATGAGCGCGCCTCGTCCAACGAGTTTTCCAATGTGACCGAGGCCAGTTTCACAAGCGCTAAACGCCGCATTTCAACCCGCGCCTTCATGACTGTCATTGTGATCTTCCTCGTTTTTGCGGGGATTGTGGGTGTGCTTTGGGTGGGCGCCCGGGATGTGCGTGCAGACGCGATGAGCATCGGCGCCCTGATCCAATTTTTGATCTATGCAATTATGGTTGCGGGTGCGGTAGGCGCGCTGTCCGAGATTTGGGGCGAATTGCAGAGGGCCGCGGGTGCGACCGAGCGGTTGGTCGAACTTGTCTACGCAGAAGATACAGTCACCGATCCCGCTCGCCCTGTGCCCCTGACCCATGGGGGCAAGGGGGATATCGTGTTTGATGGCGTGGGTTTTGCCTATCCAACCCGTGCGGAAACGGCGGCCCTCAAGGATGTGAGCTTCACCATTAAAGCAGGCGAGACTGTGGCACTTGTCGGGCCATCAGGCGCGGGTAAATCCACAATCTTCCAATTGCTGCAACGTTTCTATGATCCGCAAATAGGCAAGATCACCCTTGATGGGGTTGATCTGCGCGATATGCGCCGCGAGGGGTTCCGCGCGGCTATGGCGCTGGTGCCGCAAGACCCTGTGATTTTCGCGGCCTCTGCGCGTGACAATATTCGCTTTGGCCGTCCTGACGCCACCTATGCTGAGGTCGAGGCCGCCGCCCGCGCCGCCGCCGCGCATGAGTTCCTTGCGGCTATGCCCGAAGGCTATGACAGCTATGTGGGCGAGCGGGGGATTATGCTGTCTGGGGGACAGAAACAGCGTATTGCCATCGCCCGCGCCATTTTGCGCGATGCGCCGATCCTGCTGCTAGACGAAGCGACCAGTGCGCTTGACGCTGAAAGCGAGCGGTTGGTGCAGCGCGCGGTCGCAGATCTCAGTGCCGAGCGCACGACCTTGATTGTTGCGCATCGTCTGGCAACGGTGAAAAAGGCCGACCGCATTTTGGTCTTTGATGCGGGGCAGATTGTCGCCGAAGGCAGCCATGATGCGCTTGTCGCGGAAGGTGGACTTTATGCACGTCTGGCGCGGTTGCAATTCACCGATGGAATCGCCGCACAATAAGCACTGCGTGCTTGCGAAAACGCGCTTTTCTCTTCATTCTCACGCAAAGCCTGCCGTGCGACCGCGTGCATCGTGACCGCAGGATCATTTGGGAGAATGATGGGGGGAGGCAAGGCCATGCTGCCTTTTGCGAATAATCGAGATGTGCGCAAAATTGAGACAGATCACCCGTGGCCTGCGGCCGCGCCTGCGCAAAGCATTTATGAATTGCTGACTGACATTGCAGCGCGCCATCCCGCGCGCCCCGCGGTCACCTTTCAATTGTTTTCAGATCCTGACGCAAAAGCAGAGACATTGGATTGGCAAAGCCTCAGGGCGGAGGTGACCCAACTGGCCAATCTGTTTGCAAGGCTTGGCATTGGCCCAGAGGATGCGGTGGCCTTTGTGTTGCCCAATAGCACCGAAACTGTCTTGACCCTTCTGGCGGGGATGGTTGCGGGCGTTGTGGTGCCCATAAACCCCCTGCTTGAGCCTGATCAAATCGCAAGCATCTTGCGTGAAACGCAAGCGCGGCTTGTGGTGACTTTGGCGCCATTTCCAAAAACCGATCTTGCACAAAAAACCGCCGCAGCCGTGGCCATGGCCCCCGAAGTTGAAACAGTGGTGGAGGTTGATCTTCTGCGCTATCTGACGGGGATCAAGCGGGTGATAGTGCCCTTGCTGCGGCCCAAGGTAAAGGTGACGCATCAGGCCCGCCTGTTGTCCTTGCGCGCAGAAATGGCGGGCGAGGCGGCGGATTGCTTGCGCCATCCAGATCAGGGCCGAGATCGTATCGCGGCCTGTTTTCATACAGGCGGCACAACAGGCATGCCCAAAGTGGCGCAGCACAGCTATTCGGGCATGATCTATAATGGTTGGGTGGGTCACAGTCTGTTGTTTACAGAAACCGATACCGTGCTCTGCCCGCTGCCGCTGTTTCATGTTTTTGCAAGCCATGTGATCCTGATGGGGGGATTGTGTTCAGGCGCCCATACGGTCTTTCCGACCCCGCAAGGCTATCGCGGGGCAGGAGTGTTTGATAATTTCTGGAAATTGGTCGAACGCTGGCAGGTCACCTTCTTGATCACGGTGCCAACTGCGCTTGCGGTGTTGATGCAACGGCCTGTGAATGCGGATATTTCATCGGTGAAAACCGCTTTTTCAGGGTCAGCCCCCTTGCCTTTGGAATTGTTCCGCAGATTTGAGGGGGCAACGGGCGTCAGCCTTGTCGAGGGATATGGCCTGACCGAGGCCACTTGTCTTGTCTCCTGCAACCCAGTTGAAGGTGAGAAAAAGGTCGGATCTGTTGGGATCCCCTTTCCGCATTGTAATGTGATCATCCTCAAAGATACGCCCGAAGGCCTCACAGAATGTGCCATTGATGAGATAGGCGAGATTTGCGTGGCAAGCCCCGGCGTGACAGAGCAGGGTATTTACAAAGACGCTATAAAATCGGCGGCGCTAATGTATGAGGGCCAATATTTGCGCACGGGCGATTTGGGGCGGTTTGATGCGGACGGGTATCTCTGGATCACTGGCAGGGCGAAGGATTTGATTAATCGCGGTGGTCACAACATCGATCCTGCAATTATTGAGGAGGCTTTGGCCACTCATCCGTCAGTGGCAATGGTAGCGGCCATTGGCCAGCCTGATCCAATCGCTGGCGAACTGCCCTGCGCCTATGTGGAATTGGTTGAAGGGGCAGATGTGACCGTGGATGCCTTAATGAAACATGCCCGCATCCATGTTACCGAACGTGCTGCAGCGCCCAAATATGTCGAAATTTTACCTGAATTACCGAAAACTGCCGTAGGTAAAACCTTTAAACCTGCTTTACGCAAACTTGCGATTGCTCGCGTATTAGACGCAAGCCTTGCTGAGGCGGGTTTTGCGGCCCGTGTTGTATCAGTGCGCGATGATATAAAATTTGGTCTAATTGTTTGTTTGAATAGTAATATTGATGAGGAGGAAGCAAAGATATCGCAGGTTATGGATAGGTTTTCATTGAAGTGGGAGTATCGAGCTGAGCCTCAACTGATCTCAGAATTATTGACCAAATGATTATAAATTCTGTATCTTAAAAATTATAAAATCTTGATCCCGTATACTTCCGATGCAGTGCCGCTAAACAATGACTGTCTCTCCTCGTTTGAATAGTCATTGGTAGAGGTGTCGAACCCTGAAAAAATAGTATTGAAATCTCCGCACAAGCCGTCCACCGGGAAGTTTGACGCAAACATAGATCTGTCAGGCGAGAAAATATCAATTGCCCTTCTGATGATGTCGCGATTGTCAGCTAGGGACCAAGGCTTTCCTGGAACACCTAATCCTGAAATTTTGATAAATGTTTGGGGAATTTGCGCAAAATCTTTTAGCGCTTCGTACCACCCAGCCAAACCCTCGGCGGATCTATCAGAAGGAAGTCCAGTGTGATTGAGTATAATTGGCACTTCTGGAGCCATATCTGCCATCGATTTTACTTCATACAAGTGCCACCACGGGGTCTGTAAATCGAACATCAGGTTTGATTTTGCTAAGGCTTTGTAACCGGCTTTGAAATATGGGTCTGTCATACCGCCCGGCGGTCCTCCTGGAGATGCATTGAACCGTGGTTTATGGCGTACGGATTTGACAATTGGTAGATTGGCTAAAGTAGAGAGAACCTCATCTAAATCGTTTTTGTCCAACCATGCTTGAGCGACATGCGCGGCTGGTTTTCCTGTACTATCTGCAACTTTTTGCATCCAAATTGCTTCACCAGTTGGGTCCGCGGGATCCCATTCTCCCTCCATTGTTACATTTGCAACAATCTCCCAATCTGCTGATACTAAATCGTATTCTTCATGCATAAACCTTGTGCGGATACTGGAGTAATCACCATATCTAAATGGGATTTGGGGCTCGTCGCGGAGCCAAGGATGGTAATTTAAGTCTGGATCCCAAAAGTGATGATGAGCGTCGATGATTTTCATATTTCGCTCCCGATAAAGATAAATCAGCAGAAAGTTGGGTTATTGTAGATAATTAAATTACTGCATTAACGTGTCTTGTGCGCAGTAATAAACGAAAAGCTTGAAGCGTCGCGCTGACAGAGGCGACGCCTTGACCCGCAATATCAAAAGCAGTGCCGTGCGCAGGGGTGACGATTGGTATTGGTAAACCGCCTGCAACGGTTACTCCACGCTCAAACCCCATCAATTTCATCGCGATTTGCCCTTGGTCGTGATACATTGTAACCACAGCATCCACTTCGCGGTTCTGCGCTTTTAAAAACACAGTGTCAGAGGGCCAAGGCCCAGTGACTTTCATCTGACTTTGTTGGTAATTCTGAATTACTGGCCCAATTACATCAATCTCTTCGCGCCCAAATTTTCCGTTGTCTCCAGCATGGGGATTGAGTGCTGCAACCGCTATGTGAGGGTATTCAATTCCGAAGCGTTTGAGAGTTACAGCGGCTAAATCAATGGCTCGGCTGATTGATAACTCATTTATATTGCGGGCCACTTCGCCCAAGCTTATGTGGCTTGTGACCCTGGTGGTCATGATGTCGTCCAAGACATTTATTTCAGAGTGATGGCCAGAAAACCCTATATACTTGGCAATAAATTGATGCTCGTCCTGTTCTTCCATGCCTGCAAGTGTCAACGCTGCCTTATTAAACGGTGAGAATAAAATACCATCGATAAGACCACGTTTAGCAAGATCTAGGGCGCTTTCCAGGTTGCGTAATGAAGATCTTCCGCTTGCCAAACAAATATTGGCCACTTCAATTTCTTCAGGTTCACAGGTCTGTAAATTGAGGTGTGCAACTCCTTCAAAACTGGAAATTTCTGAACGGGGTATTGTATTTAGATCTACATCTTTTCTGGCCTGCTTCGCGCCTTGTTTCCAAATATGAGCATCACCTACAAGAAGGATATTCGCCGCTTCTTTTACATCTGTTTCTTGTAATAATTTCGCGATAAGCTCAGGCCCAATACCGGATGGATCTCCTGGAATAATAGCAATTCTTGGTTTCATTGGATGCTTCACTTTCAAAAGTCCTCTATCATATCCGTAGAGTTTAAAATCGTGTTGGAGAAATCACTGATCATGGACATTTGGGGCTCGAAATAGACGACAGATATCACCTGCATTAGCTCATTCCCCAGTCCAATTAGGGCGTCTTTTCGCCATAAAAGCTTGAACGCCTTCTTGAAAATCTGAACTCCCATAACAAAGCTCGATCAAGTCCTCGCCGCTAGGTAAATTTGCAGTCCTTAAACGTTGAAGTGCTTTTTTACTTGCCGTGATGGTGAGGGGCGCCATGGAGCATAGCTTTTCAATCAATTCATCGCTCGCAGTGTCCACCTCCTGGGGGGGGACTACGCGAGCTAGAAACCCAGTTCCGGCAAGCTCTTCGGCGGTCATTAGTTCTGCTAAAAACAACATTCGTTTTGAAGCGGGTTCGCCAATAAGACTGATCATATTGGCATAGTTGCGCATAGAGAGGCAGTTTCCCAGTGTTCTAGATATCGGAACACCAAACCGAGCGCCTGTAGCAGCTAGTCTCAAGTCGCATGATGCTGCAATATTTAGGCCACCACCAATCGCCAGGTCGTCAATCACTGCCAGAGTAGGCGCCGGAATCGACACGAATTCATTGAGTATTCGGTCCATTTTTTTTTCATACTCAACGCCATGCTCACTGCGATCAAAATCGGAAAATTGATGTATGTCCGTACCTGCGACGAAGGCTTTACCACCCACACCACGTAAAACTATCGCTCTTAGCTTTGACATTGTTTGTAGACGAAGACTTATTTTTTCAAAGTCATTGTACATCTTCCAAGTCATCGAATTCATTGCTTCCGGTCGATCAAACCAAATTCTAGCAACAGATCCCTCGACTTGCATATGTACCTCACCGCTACTCACTCAAAAGCTCCTTCTGCGCGTAATTTGTTAGTATCTAATCCTAGTTCAATTGCTAGTTCATGAGTATGCTCCCCCAGTAGAGGCGGAGGTAAACGTACTTGTTGTGGGGTGTCTTGCAACTTTACTGGGAAGCCCAAAGATTTTATTGGCCCTTCAACGGGGTGATTGATTTCCAGAACCATGTTGCGTTCCAAAGTATGATCAGCACTTAAAACTTGCTCAAAGTCGTTAATTGGGCCTGCTGGAACACCGTAGTTTAAAAACTTTGCGACCCAAAACCCCACGTTTTGTTCGATGAAAATAGGCTTGAGTTCGGCTTCCAGTTGGCTGCGGTTAGCGACGCGATCCATGTTAGTCATAAACCGTGGGTCTTCTTTTATTTCCGGGCGTTTAATCACATCACAAAATAACTCCCATAATTTTTGGTTTGCAGCGCCTACAACAAACATACCATCGCTTGCCATGAATGCTTGGTAGGGCGCGCTCATACGATTTGCTGTACCGAGTGGCTGGGGCGATTTGCCTGTGGCCCAAAATTCGGTGGTTTCCCAGATCGATAGAGATAGCGCTGCCTCAAAAAGAGAAGCGTCAATATATTGACCCGTACCAGATTTTGTGCGGCCAATTACTGCGCTTAGAATGCCATAAACGCAGAATAAGCCTGCTCCCAAATCGCCAACAGAAACGCCAGACTTTACTGGCCCCATATCGGGGTGCCCCATGGCGCTCATAACGCCAGACATAGCTTGTGCCATAAGGTCGAAACCTGGACGCTGAGACCAAGGCCCAGTCTGTCCAAAACCAGATATGCTTGCATAAATCAGTTTAGGGTTAATTTGTTTGAGAGTTTCATAGTCTATGCCCAGCCTCTTTGTGACACCTGGTCGATAGTTTTCAACCAGCACGTCGGCTGTTTTAACGAGCTCTATGAACATGGTCATGCCTCCAGAGCTCTTTAGATTTAAGACAACTGATTTTTTATTCCGGTTCAACGCAAAAAAACCGGGACTGTCATTTCCTTTCATCCGAAAGCCCATTGCCGCTCGGGTTTGATCACCTTTTGGCGGCTCAACTTTTATGACATCTGCCCCCATATCTCCAAGCATCATGCAACAGAATGGCCCAGCCATCACCTGTGTCAGGTCAATTATTCTCAATCCTGTTAGTGGTAAGTTTGAAGTGCTTATTTGGCTGGGCATGTCTCTATCAGTTCTTTGAGGTCGCAATTTGTTTGCAATATGAGAGACTATAAATTGGCTGAGTCCAAGATTCTTATCCTGAAAGCTAAGCAAATTTGGTTAGATTAAGCTATGATTTATCGAGCTCGTGTTCGCTTTTCGAATGTCCGTAAAGTGTCATTTTCAATAAAACTGGAGCTATTATGAAAGACCATTCGAAATTACCTCAAATTGGATTTGTCGGGCTTGGGATTATGGGCGCCCCGATGGTGCGGCGCCTTCTGTCGCGTGGCTTTAAAGTAACTGTATGGAACTTAGAGCCGGAACGGGCTTTAGAGGTATTGCCGCATGGAGCAATTTGGGCAGACACTCCAGCAGAAGTGCGCGAGTGCAGTGATATCGTTGCAATGTGTGTTCTTAACACTGAAGCAGTTGAAAACTGTTGCTTTGGTCCCACCGGCTTTGCCAACTCAGATGGTGGCGCCGACCTGATTATAGATTTCTCAACTGTGCCACGCGAAGACACTGTGAGAATTGCTGGTAGAATGGCTGAACACGGAGTTGCTTGGATTGACGCGCCCGTATCAGGAGGTCCTGATCCAGCAGAGACAGGAACTTTAACGGCGATGCTAGGCGGTGTGCAGGCCGATTTTGAAAGAGTAATTCCGATACTTGATGCTCTAACAAAGACCTCAACTTTATTGGGTCCATTGGGTGCTGGTCAAATTGCTAAAACCTTAAATCAGGCGATTGTCGGAACGAATTATGTACTGATGGCAGAGGTTTTGACATTGGCGCGATCAGCGCAGATTGATCCCAAGCTTTTGCCAGAAGCATTAGCGGGTGGAATGGCGGATTCTCAAATTTTGCAACGGATCTACAAGCAGATGGTTTCTGAAGATTTTGATCCCCCTAAAGCTTACGCAAGGCAGTTAGCTAAAGACATGACCGCTCTTGCCGCCTTTATGCAGGCTATTAATGGCGGGCTACCGCTTATTGATAGATCTATAGAAATATACACATCCTACGCGAATGACGGGAACGACTTTTCCGACTCTGCTGCTATCAGCGAGTACTATTTAAAAAAATATACATAATATAAATTAATTATAAGTTTGTGGATCACTTTGATCAGCTAGTCATTCTGTTGATCGTGTTCAAAGTCTGCACTTTTGCAGGCTCAGAGCTAATTGAATTACACACACTAACTAGAGCGTTTGTCGTATTAGTGATCATATGATTTTGATGGTGCTGCAGGGGAGGATTGAACTCCCGACCTCTCCCTTACCAAGGGAGTGCTCTACCACTGAGCTACTGCAGCGCACGTGTGGCGCGTGGATTAGACGCAATCGCAGACCCATGCAAGACCAAAGCAGGCGAAAATTTGCACCAAGGCCTAATTCCTTTTGGTGGGTGCGGATGCACATGGGCAATTTTTGCCAATTTCGATTTGCATCGCGCTAGACGCGAATTGTCCGCTTCGCTAAGAGAGGCGGCATGAAGCAACCATCAAACCCGCAGAAAAGATCAAATTCTGGTCAAAGAAGCGCGCAAGACATTCGCACGGAGCGGTTGAAAGCAGCGCTTAAGGCCAATTTGGCCCGCCGCAAGGCGCAGGCCCGCAAAAGACGTGCGGAAGATGGCGAAAATGGCGCGGGCCCGTCATCTTGACGCGGCCTGAGCAAAGCAAAAGAGGCAGCACCCGTGGACAGTATCATTGTTAAAGGAAATGGCCCGCTTTCGGGCGAGGTTCCCATCGCGGGCGCGAAGAACACCTGCCTAAAGCTGATGTGTGCGGCCCTCTTATCGGATGAACCTTTGACGCTGACCAATGTGCCGCGCCTGTCTGATGTGGCGACACTGGGCAGCTTGTTGGAAAGCTTGGGCTGCGAAGTGGCCCGTTTGGCAGATGGCCGCGCGATGATGATCTCGTCTGCCGATGTGACCAACCTAACCGCGCATTACGACATTGTGCGCAAGCTGCGCGCTTCTTTCAACGTGCTTGGGCCCTTAGTGGGCCGATTTGGTGAGGCGGTTGTCTCGCTTCCGGGCGGTTGTGCAATTGGTGCGCGCAAAGTGGATTTGCATTTGACCGCGCTTGAGGCTTTGGGGGCCACAATTGATCTGCGTGAAGGCTATGTTCACGCAACGGCAAAAAATGGCCTCAAAGGGGCTGAGATCAGCTTTCCCTTTGTTTCCGTGGGTGCCACGGAAAATGCGCTTTGCGCGGCGGTTTTGGCCAAAGGCACCACCGTTCTGCGCAATGCCGCGCGCGAGCCCGATACCGTGGCGCTGGCGCATTGTTTGCAAGGCATGGGCGCAGATATCGAAGGCGCAGGCACAGACACCATCGTTATTCGTGGCGTGGATCGTTTGCATGCAACAACGCATCGTGTCATCGCAGATCGTATTGAGTTGGGCACCTATATGATTGCCCCCGCGATTGCAGGCGGCAGCGTGGAATTGATCGGCGGCAGCCGTGCTATTGTGGCGGCCTTGGCCGATAAGTTGGAAGAGGCGGGGGTCGAGATTGTTGAAACCGATCGCGGCTTGCGCGTCAGCCACAAAACGGGCCGCGTGCGGGCCGTGGATGTGACCACCGCCCCATTCCCAGGGTTTCCAACCGATTTGCAGGCACAGATGATGGCGCTGATGTGCACCGCTGACGGGGTTGCCACATTGGAAGAGACCATCTTTGAGAACCGCTTTATGCATGCGCCCGAATTGATCCGCATGGGGGCCAAAATTGATTTGCATGGCGGAACGGCCAAGGTGGCCGGCGTTGCACAATTGCGTGGCGCGCCTGTGATGGCCACGGATTTGCGCGCCTCGGTCAGTTTGATCCTCGCGGGGCTTGCGGCCGAAGGGGAAACCCGTGTGAACCGCGTCTATCACCTTGATCGCGGGTATGAGCGGGTTGAAGAAAAACTCAGCGGCCTTGGCGCACATATTGAACGGGTGGCAGACCATGGTTGATGCCCGATTTGAGGATGGTTTCGAAGCGCCTTTGGCGCTTGCCGCCGCAGATGCGGAGGATGTGAAAATCCTGTCTGCGCTTGCGCAAGATGCCGTTCTTACTGTGGCTGATATCAAATACACCCGCGCCAAACGTCAATTGGTTTTGCTGCTCAATCGCTTTCGTTGGGAAAATGGGGCGCGCGTCAGCCCGCCCGAGCGGGTGCGCAGTTTGCTGATCGTGGATGACGTGCAGAGCGTGGCTGCGCAAGGCATCAGCCCGCAGGCGCGTGATGTGGTTTTATCATTGCTTTCGGTCGAGTGGCAGGCGGGCGAAGATGGTATGGGGCGCCTCACCCTGACCTTTGCAGGCGATGGGGCCTTGGCGCTTGAGGTCGAGGCAATCAATCTTGCTCTGCGCGATGTGACTAGGCCCTATCAGGCCCCTTCAGGAAAAACCCCCGCGCACCCGTGACGCTTTCGCGTCTTGAGCGCGCGGCCAACACAAGGTAAGCCCCTCCTATTCTGACGGAGACGGGTATGCCTATTTTTCTGAACACGGATATGGCGGATTTTGAGGCGGCGTTTGAAGCGCTTCTCGGGATGAAGCGCGAGGATAGCCCTGATGTAGACGCGGTGGTTGCCGATATCATTGCGCAGGTGCGCAGTGATGGCGACGCAGCCTTGATTGCCTTTGGCGAGAAATTTGATCGTGTCCGTCTGACGCCCGAGCAGTTGATCTTTTCCGAGGCCGAGATTGATGCGGCGATTGCCACTGTGCCCGCCGCCGAGCGCGCAGCACTTGAATTGGCCGCCACGCGCATACGCGCCTATCATGCCCGCCAATTGCCCGAAGATGCTGCGTGGCAGGACGAACTTGGTGCCAAACTTGGGTGGCGATGGAGCCCTGTCTCACGCGCGGGTCTTTATGTGCCGGGCGGGCTGGCCAGTTATCCCTCATCCGTTTTGATGAATGCAATCCCCGCTGCCGTGGCAGGGGTTGGCCATTTGTCGATGGTGGTGCCCACGCCCGATGGCAAGGTAAACCCCCTTGTTCTATTGGCGGCGCGTCTTGCGGGGGTGCATCGCATTTACCGCATGGGTGGTGCGCAGGCGATTGCAGCCTTGGCTTATGGCACTGAAACCGTGCTGCCCGTGGATAAGATCACAGGGCCTGGCAATGCCTATGTCGCCGCCGCAAAACGGCGGGTCTTTGGTAAGGTCGGAATTGACATGATCGCAGGCCCGTCTGAGATTTTGGTGATCGCAGATCGTCACAATGACCCCGATTGGATCGCACTGGATCTTCTGTCGCAAGCGGAACATGACGAAAGCGCGCAATCCATTCTGATCACGGATGATGCAGAATTTGGCCGCGCTGTTGCGGAGGCTGTAGATAAACGCCTCGAAACCCTAGAGCGGCGGGCCATCGCAGGGGCCAGTTGGCGTGATTTCGGCGCTATCATTGTTGCGCGTGATTTGGATGAAGCGGCCGCGCTCTCCAACCGCATCGCGCCTGAACATCTCGAGCTTTGCGTGGCTGAGGCTGAAACCTATGCCGATAAGATCAGCCATGCCGGCGCTATTTTCGTGGGGGCGTGGACGCCCGAAGCGATTGGCGATTACATCGGGGGGCCAAACCATGTGCTGCCGACCGCGCGCTCTGCGCGGTTCTCTAGCGGGCTATCGGTGCTTGATTTCATGAAACGCTCCACCATGGCGCAAATGACACCCGCAGCCTTGCAGGCCATTGGCCCTGCGGCGGCAACATTGGCGAAATCAGAAAGCCTTGAGGCACATGGCTTATCCGTTTTGGCACGGCTTGCGCGGATCAATCAGGGGGATGGTGAATGACGATGCACATTACCGATATTCAGATTGACACCTCGAATATGCCTGCACCAACCCCTGAGATTGAGCAGGAACGGCGCGTAGCGATTTTTGATCTGCTCGAAGAAAACAGTTTTGTTTTGCCTTCGCGGTATGGGCGCACACCGCCCGATGGGCCCTATCATTTGGCCTTGGCCATTCGTGACAAACGTCTGGTCTTTTCTGTTGCTACCCAAGAGACGGAACTGGCCGCCGAATTCCACCTTTCACTGTCGCCATTTCGTCAGGTGGTCAAAGATTACTGGCAGATTTGTGAGAGCTATTATTCTGCCGTGAAAAAGCTACCTGCGGCCCAAATCGAGGCGATTGATATGGCGCGGCGTGGCATTCACAATGAGGGTGCGCGCGTTTTGCAAGAACGGCTTGAAGGCAAAGCTGAGATTGATACCGATACCGCGCGCCGCCTCTTTACCCTGATCTGCGTGCTGCATTTCGGGAATTGATGTGGTGGGCAAAGAATTTCCATCCTCGGTTCTGTTTTGTTGCGATCATAACGCAACCCGCTCACCCATGGCGGAAGGGCTGATGAAGAAATATTACGGCCACCGCGCCTATGTTCAATCTGCGGGTGTGCATCATGAATTGGAGATAGATGGCTTTGCCGTTTCTGTTTCCGCCGAGATCGGTGTCGCCCTTGAACGCCATCGCGTGCGCTCTTTCGATGAAATGGCGGAATGGGGGGATGATCTCTCGGGGTTTGATCTGATCGTGGCGCTTTCGCCCGCCAGTCAACGCCGCGCGCTGGATCTGACGCGTCATGCGCATCTCGATATTGAATATTGGCCCATCATTGACCCAACAGGGTTGGGTGAAACGCGCGAGGCGAAATTGGATGCCTATCGCCAAGCCCGTGATCAAATCAAAAAACGCATTCTAGATCGTTTTGGCCCCCCAGATGCGGGGCTAGAACAAGAGGGGGACTAATGGATCTGATCAATCGGTATTACGCCGCGTTTAATGCGGGCGATCTGGAGGCCATGCTTGATTGCCTCAGCGAAGATGTGGCGCATCATGTCAATGAGGGGCAGGTGCGCATGGGCAAAGCGGCCTTTGCCGAATTTTGCGCCCATATGAACCGCTGCTATAAGGAACATCTCACCGATATCGTGGTGATGCAGAATGAGGCAGGCAGTCGCGTTGCCGCCGAATTTATCGTGAATGGCACCTACCTGGCCACGGATGCAGGATTGCCCGAGGCGCGCGGACAGACATATGTCCTGCCCGCTGGCAGTTTCTTTTCCGTTGAGGACGGTAAGATCACCCGTGTTGTGACCTATTACAACCTTGCTGATTGGATCGCTCAGGTTTCGGCATGAGCCTTGACTATCGCATCTATCGCGGGGCTGAGATCTCGGCAATTGTTCCCGATCTGGCACGGCTGCGCATCACGGTCTTTCGTGATTGGCCCTATCTCTATAAGGGGGATTTGGCCTATGAGACGGGTTACCTCGCTCGCTATGCGCAAGGCGGGGCCATAGTGGTTGCCGCCTACGATGGCGCGCAGATGGTTGGCGCGGCCACGGGGATGCCCTTGCTTCAGCATGATGATGATTTCTCCGGTGCTTTGGCGGCCTGCGATATCGCCGCCGAAGATGTGTTCTACTGCGCAGAGTCTGTTCTGATGCAAGACCATCGCGGGCAGGGGGCAGGGCATATGTTTTTCGATGCACGCGAGGCAGAGGCCCGCGCACAGCGAAAAACATACAGCGCCTTTTGCGCAGTGGTGCGCCCTGCGGATCATCCGATGGCCCCAAAAGACTATCGCCCGCTTAATGAATTCTGGAAAAAGCGGGGCTATCAGAAATTGGATGGCGTCTTTGCAGAATTTTCATGGCTCGATATCGGAGATTCTGAAAAAACCCAAAAGCGCCTGCAATTTTGGATCAAACAGCTATGAAATGTGCCGCCGCTGCCTATCCGCTTGACCCGCTGACGCGTTTCGCTGATTTTGACGCGAAGATCACCGCATGGGTCGCTGAGGCCGCGGATGGCGGCGCAGAGATTGCGATTTTTCCTGAATACGGCGCGATGGAATTGGCCCATCTTGCAGGGCCATCCGTTGCGGCCGATCTTGAAGGCAGCCTGCGCGCAGTCAGTGATATTTGGCCTGAGGCGGATGCCCTTTTTTCGCGGCTTGCGGTGCAGCATAGCCTTGCCCTATTGGCACCATCTGCGCCTATTTTTGACCAAGATTATGGGCTGCGGCCCGTCAATCGCGCCTGCATCTATGGGGTGCAGGGGCGGATTGGGCATCAAGACAAGCAGATTATGACCCGCTTTGAACGCGAGATTTGGCATGTGCAATCGGGCGGGCCTTTGCAGGTCTTTGACCTTGGCGATCTGCGGGTGGGTGTGTTGATCTGCTATGATGCGGAGTTTCCGCTTTTGGCGCGCGCCTTGGTTGAGGCGGGGGTTGATTTGCTTCTGGTGCCATCCTGCACGGATAGCGGCGCAGGCTATTGGCGGGTTCGAGTGGGGGCAATGGCCCGCGCGCTAGAGGGGCAATGCGCAGTTTTACAATCGCCCACAGTCGGACAAGCGGCATGGTCGCCCGCAGTGGATGAAAACCATGGCGCAGCGGCGATCTACGGTCCGGCTGAAGCGGGCTTTTGTGACAATGGCGTGTTTGCTGAAGGCGCAATGAACAAGCCAGGATGGGTGATGGCCGATATTGACCTTGGTCGGCTGCGAGATCTGCGCCAAAACGGCACTGTTTTAACCCGCCGCGATTGGCCCGAGAGCGCCGCGCGCACAGCGCTTGTGCCGCAGGTGAAAGATTTACCTTGAAAATCCGCTCCTTTGGGCGCATTTACCGCGGCGAAGCTGCCATTTGGGGCAGTGAGAAAGCTAAGGAGAGACCATGGCCAAGGAAGAGATGCTCGAATTCCCCGGTGTCGTGAAGGAACTCCTGCCAAATGCGACATTCAGGGTCGAGCTCGAAAACGGCCATGAGATCATCGCACATACGGCAGGCAAGATGCGCAAAAACCGCATTCGCGTTCTGGCAGGCGACAAGGTGCAGGTTGAGATGACCCCCTATGACCTGACCAAGGGCCGTATCAATTACCGCTTTAAGTGATTTGTTTTGCGCCTGATTTTGGGATCAGCAAGCCCGCGCAGGCGGGAATTACTGGCGGTGTTGGGGATAACACCTGACGACATCGCCCCGCCTGAAATTGATGAAACCCCGCAAAAGGGGGAACATCCGCTCGCCTATGTCACCCGTATCGCGCGCGAAAAGGTTGCCGCAGTGTCATCTGCGCCCGAGGATGTCGTTCTATGCGCGGATACGACCGTCTTTATGGGGCGGCGGATCTTGGGCAAGCCTGCGGATGCGGTGGAGGCAGAGGCGTTTTTGCGCCTTTTGTCGGGCCGCCGTCATCGCGTCATCACGGCCTTGGCTGCCCGTAAAGGCGCGCGCGTGATCGAGCGCGCAGTTGAAAGCCGTGTGAAGATGAAATCCCTCAGCGATGCGGAAATCGCGGCTTATCTGGCGACAGACGATTGGAGAGGTAAGGCAGGCGGCTATGCCATCCAAGGCCCTGCTGGCGCGTTTATTCCGTGGATTTCAGGCAGCTATCCTGCCATTATGGGCCTTCCTTTGGCCGAAGCAGCCAGTGCCTTGGCGGCCTTGGGCTATCCCGTTTGGAGACAAGAATGAAGGGCTGCGTCATTGCATTGGATAAGGTTGCGGGGCGCAAGGCGGCAGCATTGCTCGTTGATGGCCGCCTGCAGGATATCCGTATTGATCCCCCTGAAAATGACCCAAGCCCCGAGATTGGCGAGATTTACCGCGCCAAGGTGGCCCGTGCCATGGGCGGGCAGGGCGGCGTTATGGTTGCCCTTCCCGATGGGCAATCGGGATTTTTGCGCGGGGTCAAAGGCCTTGAGCAAGGGACAAGCGTGATTGTTCAGGTCATGGGCTATGCCGAAGGCAATAAGGCCGCGCCTGTGACGACAAGGCTGTTGTTCAAAAGCCGCTACGCCATTGTCACGCCCGCGGCGGCAGGATTTAACATCGCCCGCTCGATCCGTGGCGAAGAAGACCGCGATCACCTGTTGGAACTGGCCCATGAGGCGATGGAGGGCGCGCCTGAGGATTTTGGCGTGATCATTCGCTCAGCAAGCGCTGAGGCGGCGGATGAAGATATAGTTGAGGATGTCAGCGCCATGCGCGTCTTGGCCGAGGCCGTGGTGGCCGATGTGACTGGTGCCCCCGAATTGCTGGTTGCAGCCCCCACATCTCATGAGGTGGCGTGGCGCGATTGGACAAGCCCGATGCCTGATGAAGTGGTGGAAAGCCCCACCGCCTTCGCCGATCTCGGCGTGGAGGAGGCGGTTGATGCCCTCCTCTCCCCGCGGGTGGAGTTGGGTGGTGGGGCGTGGGCCATGTTTGAACCCACCTCTGCGCTCGTGGCAATTGATGTGAACACGGGCGGGGATTTATCCCTTGCAGCAGGGCTTAAGGCCAATTTGGCTTTGGTGCGTGATTTGCCGCGTCAATTGCGTCTGCGCGGGTTGTCGGGGCAGATTACAATGGATTTGGCCCCGATGCCAAAAAAAGACCGCCGCCTGTTCGAGGATAAATTGCGCAGTGCCTTGCGCTCTGATGCGACTGACACAGTGCTTGCGGGATGGACACCGCTTGGCCATTTTGAACTACAGCGCAAGCGCGACCGTGCGCCTTTGCACGAGGTATGGCCGTCATGAGTTGCCCGATTTGTCAAAAAGAAACAGTCGCGACCTATCGCCCTTTTTGCTCGCGCCGCTGCGCGGATGTGGATCTGGCGCGATGGTTGAACGGATCATATGCCGTGCCGTCCAATGACCCCGAAGATATCGAAGAAGCCCTTGATCAAGCAGCCCGCGCCAAAGCATTTGGTCGCAACGGCGATGGCGAGGATGACGCAGGGCCGCTGCAATAGAAAAAACGCGATAATTTTACGCAAACCCTATGGACAGCCTCCCACGAAGGCCCTAGAACGCCCCCACCTTGATGGTGTTCCGCCATCACCCGTGCCCGGGTAGCTCAGGGGTAGAGCAGTGGATTGAAAATCCTCGTGTCGGTGGTTCGATTCCGCCCCCGGGCACCACTTCAAAAAATATTTCAATAAAATCAGTGTTTTTATGTAGGTTTAGCGCATGTTTAGTTCTGAGACGTGTCGAAAGATCAACAAGACAGAGCTCGATTTGCAGCCGTAGGTATTCCTAACCTGTCTGAATTCAGTCTTAGGCTGCTGAAATACGGGATCTAACCGTCGTCGCCTATTTGTCTGATCTTTTGACATAAGTCTTTTGCTGCCAAAGTCGCGCTTCCAGTAGCCATCGCCATCTGCGGTAGCACCATCCATTCTAGCATCCATGCGGCGCCGGATCGTTCTTGTTCATGGACAAGGCTTTGATGCATAGCGGAAAGCTGTGTGGCGTTGAACCGTGCAAGGGTGATAAGCAATTCGGCGAGCACTGGATTTGATTTGTGTGGCATTGCAGATGACCCGCCGCCGCCAGACAATGCGATCGCGTCCACGCCTTGCTGCGCCATCAGCGCGATGTCCTGTCCCATCTTGCCCAGTGCACCAGTGATCTGCGAGAGAAGAGACGCAAAACCGGCAATTTGGCTCCGGTCACTGTGCCAAACTCCATTTTCAGTGAGCTTGAGCGCCTTGGCCACTTCTTCAGCAATGGCGTCCCCTTTGCACTCAAAGGCATCGCGAGTGCCCACTGCGCCACCAAGTTGCAGTCGGGCAATCTGCGAACTTGTCTCAGTGAGATTGGCTAGTGCCGACTGAAGGGGAGAACGCCAAGTAGCAATTCGCTCAGCTGCTGTTACGGGCAATGCCGCCTGCATTCGCGTCCGAGCTACCAAACGATTGCAGCCATAATCTTCCGTAAGTCCGTCGAGATGTTTAAGCAACTTGCTGATGCGGTCCGTCAAAAGGTTAGTCGTCGCAGCAAGCGTAATAGATAGGGCTGTGTCCAGCACATCCTGCGATGTGGCTCCTGCGTGGATCGCCTCTGCACAGTCTGGGGCAGCCGCACGCATTTGTTTTACGAAGTTGGGGATTGGTAGCCCGTCAATAGCGGTCGCTCGGGCCAATTGTGGGATATCGAGCGGTGCTTGCTCGATGCGAATGGCGGCTTTTTGGCCTAAACCGGCTGCTACCAACCCATGTGCTTCGAGCGCATGCGCCAAAGCTATTTCGAACTTACGGTAATGCATGATCTGAACTTCGGCCGACCAGAGCGCTTGAAGATCTGGGTCAGAAAAGAGGCCGCCAAGCCAGGGATGGTCAAAGATTGATGTCATGCCAAGAGAGCCATCTGCTCACTTATAAGCCGCGCGACGGTGTCAGGTGCTTCGATCGCCGGTATGTGCCCAACACCATCGATTACATGGTAAATTGCTCCTGTAATCTTGTCGGCTAAGGCTGCGACAACCTCTGGCGTTGTTGCCTTATCTTCGGATCCTGCAAGGCAAACCGTCCTACAACTGATAGACGCAGCTTCGGACGCTAGATCGGCATCCCGAATTGCTGCGCAGACAGATGCATAGCCCTGCACAGGCGTGCGCGACAGCATCATCCTATAACCAGCAATCTGAACCGTTTCCTTTTGCCGGAAGTTACTGGAGAACCACCGCTCAAGCACACCATCAGCCATTGCATCAAGTCCTAGTTCGTTAACCGCACTGATCCTGTCGGCCCACATTTCTGATGTACCAATTTTGTATCCTGTGTTGCTAAGCAGGAGCCCTGCAGTCAAGTCAGGGCGGGCGGCGGACAGTGCCATCGCAATCATTCCACCCACTGACACACCACAGACCAATGCTCGTGTCAGACTCAAGGAATCCATCAAAGTGGAAAGGTCCGCAGCATGGTCAAAAATTGTGACTGCACCCTTTTCACTCAGGCCGTGGCCGGATTTGTCATATTGCAAGGTTGATGTGCCTTCCGGAAGGCGCGCAATAACATCATCCCAAATGCGGAAGTCGGTCCCAAGTGAATTTGCGAAAACGACGGGTATGCCGCCATTGCCGTATCTAAAACGAAAGTGTAACACGCGTCCGTTTACGTTAGTGAACTTAGCCATCGGCTTGCGCGACCTCCTTTTTTAGCCCAAGAATTGCCCGAGCTTGCTGCCAAGTGGCGACTGGACGTTCGTAGGTCTGGCAAAGATCAACAACGCGTTTCACCAATGCTGCATTTGACGGGGCAAGCTTTTCGCGATCGAGGCGGACGTTGTCCTCCAAGCCTGTTCGCGCATGACCACCTGATGAGACGGCCCATTCGTTCAGGGTAAGCTGATGTGCACCAATTCCCGCAGCACACCATGGAGCGTCGTCACCAAACAACCGCTTTACTGTCTTCACGTAGTAATCAAAGACATCGCGGTCCACCGGCATAGCATTCTTAACGCCCATTACGAATTGCACATAGGGTGTGTCTATGATCTGGCCCTCAGCGTGCATCTTAGCCGCTTGATGGATGTGGCTAAGGTCAAAGGCTTCAACCTCAGGCTTGATGCCGTAAGTTCGCATTTCCGACGCCAGCCAATCGACTAGATCGGGAGGGTTCTCGTACACTCGAGTGGGAAAGTTGTTTGATCCTACCGACAGTGAGGCCATGTCAGGTGACAGTGGGAGCATTCCACCGCGTGTTTTGCCGGCGCCAGATCTTCCACCAGTAGACAGCTGGATGATCATACCGGGGCAGTGTTTCTCAACCCCTTCTTGTAGAGCCGCAAATTTCTCGGGGTCTGAAGAAGGGGTTTGGTCATCATTACGTACATGGGCATGCATAATCGCTGCACCTGCCTCGAAGGCTTCATGCGTACTTTCAATTTGCTCTGCCACTGTAATCGGCACAGCGGGGTTGTTTGCTTTAGTCGGTAGAGACCCGGTGATTGCGACACAGATAATGCAAGGTTTAGACATCGAAAAACACCGTTTCATGATCACCCTGTAGGTGGATTGAATGAACATAAACGTTGTCGGTTTTTTCGGCTACAAGTGTTGCAGCACGCTCCCCGGCAATAGCAAAGACTGGATCAGCCGCGTTGTCGTTTTCGGGAAAGTAAACTCGCGTAATCAGCGCCATATTTATTCCGCGAGCAGCAATCCAGAGAAGAATATGTGGTGTTTGGCCGGTAGGTGCGCCTGGCATAAGCGTTTTGAAGATTGCCTCACCGGTTTCGGCATGGGTCGGCTGGCGCCCCCAATGGTTAAAGCCTTCGGTCGGGCCGAATGAGCCTTCTGGACCGGGCTGCCAGGCTTCGATCATCGCATCAGTCATTGGTTCTCCAGCAGCGTCAATGACACGCAGACATAGGGTGATCCGCTCGCCGGCGGGGTTGCCGGTAATCATCGTGTTGCCGAGGTCTTTGCCGCCATACATGCCTTCAAGTCCAGCAAAAGTGGGCACGCAGCCTATATGCACGTAAGGTCCAGCGGTCTGCGACGGAGATTCTTTGAAGTTTGCCATCACGATCCCTCCATCTTGTTTTCAAAGAGTGTCTGATTGCGGCCACGAAGCACTATGTCAAAACGGTAAGCTCGAATGTCCATCGGGATCGTGTTCGACATATCCAATCGTGCAACCAGTGTGTTGATGGCTTGGGTTGAAGGTATCGACTGAACAATTGGACAGAGCGCAATGTGAGGGTCGCCTTCGAAATACATTTGGGTGATCAAGCGCTGTGCAAATCCATCGCCGAAAACCGAAAAATGGATGTGCGCCGGACGCCAGTCATTGCCACCATTGGGCCAGGGGTAGGGTCCTGGCTGAATGGTTTGGAAGCTATAGCTCCCATCCTCCCCAGAGATGCAACGCCCACAGCCCCCAAAGTTTGGATCAAGCGGCGCAGTGTAGCCATCTTTTTTGTGCCGATAGCGACCGCCTGCGTTAGCTTGCCAGACTTCGATCAATTTTCCAGGTAACGGGCGGCGATCTTCGTCTATCAGCTTGCCATGCACGATGATGCGCGGGCCGATGGCAGCTTCGCCAGGATTTGCGTAGTTCAGGATCAAATTGTCATCCAACGCTCCCAGCATGTTATGGCCAAATGTCGGTCCAGTCATCTCAGTTTCAGTCGGATGATAGTGGAGACGCGCATGGGCTGGCGAACGCAAGATTGAGCTACGATAGTCGGGTGCTAGTGGTGGGGGGTGCCAGTCCAAATCACGAGCAGAAATTAGTCCTGTCATATCACTTCCCCTTTAATGCGGATGATCTTTGTCGTAGTGGCATCTGGTGGGTCATGGATGCTCTTCCATTTCGCTGAAGGTCTGTTTTGCGAGTTTGATGGCATGGTTTGCCTTCGGCACTCCTGCATAGATCGCCACATGCAGAAATGCTTGCATTATATCTTCTTTGGAAGCGCCAGTGCGCGCCGTAGCGCGGATATGCATTGGTATTTCCTCGAAGTTGCCGGTTGCAGCCAGAAGGGCAAGCGTTAGCAACGAGCGCTCACGGTAGCTGATTGTGTTATCAGCCCAGACTGTGCCCCATGCACTTTCGGTGATTAACGTTTGAAATGGTTCGTCAAAGGCTGTTTTTGCCGCTTCGGCACGGTCGACATGAGCGTCGCCCAGAACTGAGCGACGTACCTGCATGCCTTTTTGGTGACGCTCGGACAACATTATTCTCCATAATTAGGCTAAGCTTGCCCCATTATATATCATTATTTCGCTTTTTATATTGATTTTATCGGCACGTTATATATCAAATATGTTATGAATTGGGATCAGCATCTAAATCTTCGGCACGTTCGAACCTTCCTAGAAATTGCGCGTGCGGAAAGCGTGTCGCTTGCAGCGGACAGGTTAGGGATCACTCAGCCAGCGGTGTCACGCAGTCTGAAAGAGTTGGAGCAGATGCTCGGTGTGCGACTATTCGATCGCGTCGGCCGGCGGCTTAGACTAAATGAGGCCGGGCGTGTATTTCAGGGGCACGCAAGCTCGTCGCTCACCGAACTCATACGAGGAGCAGAACGCCTTACAGCTGATGGCGAACTAACGACACGTTTATCAATTGGGGTTTTACCGACGGCTGCGACGGATCTGCTTCCTCGAGCAGCTCTGGCATTCCGAAAGGAAATGCCGCATGTCCGCTTGCAAATTCAATCTGGGCCAAACTGGCTTCTTTTCAATCAGTTGCGAGACGGGCAAGTTGATCTGGTGGTTGGAAGAATGCCAGAGCGAGACACTCGAACGGGTGTTACCTTCCAGCAACTTTACATAGAGGATGTGGTCCTCGTCTGCCGTCCTGGCCATCCCATATTACTTGAGCCAGTACCGGAGCAGAAGGTCGAGGGCTATACGTTAATTTTACCTCCGCAGGGTGCGGTTATTTCTCAAACGGTCGAGCGCTACCTCTCCAGTATTGGTTTGCCGGAGATACGTGCAGCCTATGAGACGGTTGCACTTCCAGTGGGGCGTAAGCTTGTGCGTCTCTCGGATGCGCTGTGGTTCATCTCACATGGAGTGGTTGCCGACGAATTGAAAGAAGGAACGCTGGTTGCTGTTGCACTGTCTTCACCTTTGCTTTCCGGCCCTGTTGGCTTCAGCGTAGCAAGAGGAGCGCCAATCAATGTTGAGCGCAGTGTCTTTGCTGAATGCCTGCAATTTGCGGCATCCAAGCAATAGTCAACAAGTGCCCACAATTAGCTGTGCGCTAAAAAAGTGATCAATCTTCTCGGTTGGAACAAAGCGTACGACACATGGCGTCTTAGACATTAATATTTGGAGTGGTTCCCGAGAGCTCTAAGATAAATTGTGGAAGTAACCTATTTTAGCAGTCATTTGCTTGGCATTCCCTTTGGCCGCATGAGCCGTTTTTGCGCAACAATTCTAAAGGGTGCATTTGCTGCGCCATAGCCGTCGTATTGATCGATACGTTGAACAATTTCAAAGAATAAAGCACCCGCAAAAGGCTTGCCATAAAGCTGGTAGAATGCGCCATCTTGATCCTCGTCGTAAAGAATGTTGAGCGCTTTCATTCGCGTTAAATTTTCATCGTTAATTGAAAAACGAGCCTTGAGATCGTGATAGTAATTCTCGGTCATTTCTAGCGGTTCAAAGCCACGCTCTTGCATGCCTACTGCAGTTTTAAAAATGTCTTCTGTTCTGAAGGCCACATGTTGCACAGCACCTGTAAAGCGCTCTGCCAAAAATCTGCCCGCGACAGTTCTATGAGTCTCTGCACCATTAAGAGTTATTCTAATTGAGCCATTTTTTGCTTTAATTGCTTGGCTCCTGACAAGTCCGTCAGGATCGATAACATCCACCATGGGCGTACGATCCATGTCAAAAATTGAAGTGTAGAACAATGACCAGCTGAGCATTTCATCATAGCTCATAGTTTCTGCCAAGTGATCAATTTGGGTCAGCCCGACCTGATTTTCGATGTTGTTCTCAACTGGGACAAATTCTACATCCCACACATTTGATAATCCGCTATCTTTATCAATAAAATGCATGACGCTGCCCGCAACATTATGAATTGCAGGGATGTCCAGCTCACCCGAAGCGACCTGTTGTGTGAAAGGTTTCGCCGCCAGCGCTTGAGCTCGTTTTATAGTGTCGGATGCGTTGTTCACCAATACGCCAATGTCGCAAATGCTCGTACCATTTGCTACGAAAGATGAATGGCTAAAGCCGGTTTTTTCAGTATTTAACAGAATGCGGATTTCACCTTGCTGCCAGAGCTTAAGTTTTTTTGAAACGTGGTTTCCTACATGTAAAAAGCCCATTGACTTTAATTGGTGGCCTAGCGCCTCAGCTTCATTTTCATCAGTTCCGAATTCAATGAATGCGACCCCTTGTACCTCTATCCTCGGCGGTAAGTTGGGCATTGGAACAGTGATGTCGGGTTCGCTTTTGCGAACATCATCCATGAGTGCCACTAAAGAACGGTAGCCATCTCTTGCTAATCCTTTCGGTAGCCCTCCGCGGAATTGGTCATTAAATATTTCCAGACTTATGGGTCCTGTATACCCAGTTGCCATGACGGCTCGCATGAAGTCAGTTACAGCAAGGTCTCCTTCGCCTGGCATGTTTCTAAAATGCCGAGACCAATAAAAAAGGTCCATTTCAATTGAAGGCGCATCTGCTAATTGAACAAAAAATATTTTATCGCCGGGAATACTGCGGATCGTATTAGGGTCGATTTTTCTTGCCAAGGAATGAAAGCTGTCAAGGATCACGCCGATATTAGGATGGCCTGCGCGTCTCACAATCTCCCAAGCATCACGATGATCGTAAACGTGCCTACCCCATGCCAAGGCTTCATAACCCACGCGAATGTTGTACGTTGCAGCTATTTCCCCAAGATCTTGGAAATCTGCGGCGGCGCGGTCAATTCCACCTAACCCATCTGGGCGGGTTGAGGAGCAGAACAAAATCAAATCCGTGCCTAATTCTTGCATCGTGTCGAATTTGTACCGCGCTCTATCAAACGCTTTTTGGCGTGCTACTCCAGTCAGTCCCTCAAAATCTCTAAATGGCTGAAAAAGCGTTATTTCAAGACCATGATCACGGATCATGTCCCCAATCTCGCGGGGCGTCCCACTATCTGCAATAAAATCTTGTTCGAAAATCTCTATGCCCTTGAAGCCTGCTGAGGCGATAGCTTCAAGCTTTTCTTTTAGGTTTCCAGATATAGAAACTGTCGCGATAGAAGTCTTCATGCCACGTCTCCATTGGATATGAGGTCTGATCGAACGCGATTTTCAGCAGGGGGAAGATTAACAAAGTGTGCCCACGCATGTACTCCTTGATAGAAGAACAATTCATATCCAGAAATAACGTCCAATCCCTTCGTTTCTGCATTTTGAAGGAACTCAGTATTTATAGGGGTGTAATGAGCGATATTGTCACCAATAAGGCCAAGATCAAGATTGCTTTTGTTGACCATGAACACTTCCCCAGTGAGCTGTGAGGCGCACTTGGCACCTCCAGCTTTGTGTTCATTGTTTATATTCCATAACTTAACGTCAAATATTTATATGATCATATCATTAACATGATGTTACTTTTATGAGCGGTACCAAGGCCCGTCTTTTACTGCACGTTCCAACTGTCGTTGAAAATGACCTATTGTGTCTTCTGCGAAACGCGAGAGCACCCGGCCTTTTTTGCGAGCGACATATGATTTGATAGGGATATCGTGCACCAGTGGCCGTCGCACCAATCCGGGCATATACACTTCAGCTACCGAAAACTCATCAATAACCGCCACCCCCAAACCGTGTCTGACCAGGCTAACAACGGTTTGAGCAAAGCGTCCACGCATTGCATGATTAATCTCAATACCAGCCTCTAGAAAAGGTTTAGCCAATAGCGCTCCATAAGGATCATTGGGATCGACGCCGATCACAGGCTCCTTAGCAAGATCCAAGGCTGAAATATTCTTATTCTTGGACAGCCTGTGGCCTTCGGGCATAATGGCGACTAACCGCCCCTCTGCGATCTCTTCATTATCAATTGCTGCATTTTCTACAGGGGAGCTCATAATGACAAATTCACCTCTTTCAAGAAGAAGGTAATCAACTGTCTCTTCAATTTTTAGAACATTCATGTCTACAAATAAGTCGCCATACACGCCCCTAACGTTCTGCAAAACTCGTGCAGCGATAAATTGTGCGATTGAAGGTGCAGTAGCGAACGATAGCCTTACATCTTCGCCACACTTAAGTGAGCTGACTGCAGCATTTAAGCTTTCAACTTGCCGGTATATTTCTCCCACCTGATCAAATACGCGACTTGCTTCAACTGATGGTATGAACACGCCAGCTTTTCGCTCAAATAATCGTATTCCAAGCGTTTCTTCAGTATGCTTTACAAGCCGACTAATCCCTGGGGCGGAAACATTTAAGAGCCCTGCTGCTCCTGAAATCGTGCCCGTTAGCATAACAGCACGTATCACTTCAATTTGTCGTAAGGTCATGTCGTGCATTCGCAAAAGCTCCCTACCTTTACGACCACTATAAGATCTTTGTTAAACGGAAGTCAGCATAGTTTCACCATTCAAAATGTATAAGAATTACGGGATCAAAGTGGGAGGGTTGGATCTTTAAAAACAACACGGAATATAAAAATTTTTATGAAAAAACCATGTCTCGGCACAGGCTTAATCCCGCCCCCGCAACCACTTTTTTCGAGCCAATAAAACAAGGCTCATCCGTAACAGAGTGGGCTTGTTTTTTGCCTGATAGAGCGACATTGAACAAAGCTGCCAACTAACCGTGCGGCACGACTTCCTATCCCTCAGGGGCGTGGCGCAGTTCAAATCGGTCGATCAATTTGCGTATTAACGGAGTAGCTGTTTAAGAGACCAGGTTAAGTTGAGCGCATCATAGTATGGTGAACCCGTCGTGGTTTTCTATTTGCTAACAATGGGGTTAAGCAGTGATTTTTTGTCAATATTCGATGTACTGCTCGAGTCCACCCTGGGCGCGCATTCCGCAATAGTTGTTACAATTTCCTTGAGGGAAAATAGAAAAGCCGTCAGCACTAATTTCAATCAACAGTTCGCAACTGGTGTTGTTGTCTCGATAAATCCATGAGCTGCCTTCTCGTTCAGCGCGACCAGCGAGGGAACAACTATGGCCATTGGGTCCGTCATAATACACGTCAAACGCCATACTACCACCGACACTGAAGCCCCGAATCCGAGGGCCACCCGGATAAGCGGTCACACACTGGCCCCACTCTGCGAGTAAAGTGCCCTGAACACATTTTCCGGAAACTGGATCTCCTTGATACAAGTATGAAGCGAAACTACTACCGGTGTTAAACTCCAAAAAACTGGCTGAAATTTCTTTCAGTCTGGATGTGTATTCCTCTCGAATACAGAGATAATTACTGCCACATGTGTCTCTAGATGCTATCCACTCCCGTTGTGATTGTCTCAGTTCATCCTCTGTCATCCAGCCCTCTGGTGACTGACGTGCCAATTGATATGCTGCTCCCATAAGTTCGTCGAGAGCAGACAATTCAGAATAGTCACATATCGCATGCTCAGTGGGGGTCGACGCCCTCTCACAATCAAAACTTGCGGCTAGAATTCTCGATGAACCACCAGTAGTGAGAACGGCCACACCGAATAAAAAAACTAGTTTGTACATTTTAAGAACTCCATACTAGAATTGCAGTATATCAGGATCCCGCGAGAGTGATGTGATGAGGTTAATATCTTTTATGATTAAATATTTTATATCATCTCTCGCACTACTATTTCCGTCCTACGTTACTGCACAAGATAGCACTTACACAGAACTAAATATTGAACAGGGTTGTACCCTCATTAAAGAAACTGTTGAGGGAACTAGCGCTTCTTATCAGTGCCAGGGCTTTGAAAATTATCCTGTTTATTGGACTTTCGGGGATCTAAGGGAATTTGTAAGGTTTGGGTATATTTCGGATCCTGCATCTTACTATGAAACATTCGCGGAGTGGAATTACGTCAATACCACAATTGAATGGCGCCTTGATAATGGGATCCCTTTTGCCACTATACTTAGGTGGTTCATAGATAATGTAGATCCTGTAACGGGCTCAGTAGATCCAGCAATGCGAGGTCAAGTTTTGGTAGTATCGAGAGTGGCGAATACTCCTAGCGAGCAGAGCTGCATGGTTGGATTGGTTGATGCCAGAGCCAACGCAGATGCTAACGTCCTTGCGCGAGAGGTCGCAGATGGAATGGCTCGCAAGTTCAACTGTGGTTCAGACCTGATTCAATACTATGGTGACGTCGGGCGGTATGCACCCTCGCCGCCATAAATGTATTTTCACGAGAAGCATTCGAATTTACATCGGTTCAGGAAGCCCACATGTCCAGTTAATGTCTAGTGCACAGCAAGCACGGTGAGCACGCTGCCCGTATGGTCCGCCAAAACACGCGAGCCCTCTTGGAGCCCTGAAGGCATCCACAGTGTCAAAAGAGGCTCCTAAGGGACCAGCGCTAATTACAGAAAGCCGGTTGAGGTTGTTAATAGTTGCCTCGGCTCTTGCCATGCTCATGCTGCGCGGAGAAAGGTGCACATTGGTTAGAGGAATGGCCTCGAGTGCGGAGAGTCTCGGACTATCACCAGACATGTCAAAATAAGCTTTGCCCAATAGGCCATAATCTTGCACTGCTCCCCCTACAAAGAGAAGGTTTCCTAACGAATAAAATATTGCATATTCTGAAGTTGCTTCGACTGCTCGAGCGACATGTGGATGGTGACCCAGTACTAAGTGAGCGCCACCCTCCTCAACGGCTCTCAAGAATAAGTCCCTCTGTCCCGAGTCTAGGTATGTTTGGTTCTCAGCTCCATAATGGATTGAAATTATTTTCAAATCCGCATCAATTGTAGCCATATTTTGTAGTAGTATATCATAATGCTCGCCAACGCCGAGGGTCGCCATCCCTATAGCTGTTGGGCTGGACGCTGCATAAAACTGACTGCCGATGCCAATTGCGCCGAATGCAACCCGATAACCACTGATTTCTATGACGCTTGGCATTAAAGCACCGTCGAAGTTACCTAAGCCGGCGAATAACAGCTCAGGATTATATTCGGATGCGGCCGTGAAATAATCTAGAGTTTGTTCGATACCGCCATAACCGTGATCATAAGCATGGTTATTTGCGAGCGAGAACACATTGACACCCAATGCAATTAAGTGGTCGAAATTTTCTGGATGGCTCCTAAAAACAAAGGTTTTATCTGGCCCATCATAATCATTTTCAGAAACCACTGTCTCCACATTAATGAAATTCAAATCTCCATTCCATTCGTGGGAGATAAATTCAGTCGTATAGTCGATTGGGTATGTGCCGAATTTAGTCACCTCGTATGGATTAGGCGCCACGCGACTTTGCGCAAAATTGACGTCTCCACCAAAGGAAATCAGTATTTCTTCGGCAAGGCACGGATGCGCAATAAGTGAAAAAAATATAAATACTAATTTTTTCATTGAATGGAAAAGTTGTCTTGATTGCTCAAATTTTCACAATACTGGCTTGGATGAAGCCCATGATTGGGAATGAGGCTTTCGACGTGATTTCGTGCATTTGTCAGTCCTTGTCTTAATTCACCCTCAAAAATTGGTTGCACCTCTAATGCTCCACCCATTTGCATCCGCATCGCCACCCATCCAATTTCAGACACTACTAAGGTTGGGCGCAAATTGTCGGCTAGGTCTCCAGATAAATTCTGGCGACACATCTCTACCCGCACAAAAATTCCGGTTTCACGCTCTAAGCCCAACTGTCCAGACACAAAATTTCCAGTCGAATAAACGATTGGTACGATATTGTTCGACTGTGGCACAAACTCCCATGGCTGAACTACATGGGGGTGAGTTCCTACAACCAATGTAGCTCCCGCAGAAGCTAAGTCTTCTGCCAAGTCCCGCTCCTGTAAGCTTGGATTACTTGCGTATTCTACCCCCCAATGCGTCAGGACGACTACTGCAACGATATCATGAGATTCGTTTAAGCGTCTGACTTCATCCAATATGTATTCTCGGTCTCGGTAGCAGTACAGAACTTGCTCATCTGTGTCGATTATACCATTGGTGGAGAATGTGCACGATATCCAGGCAATCTGCCCAAGATCTGTGTCAGTTAAAGTAGTAAAGTCTCTAGGATTATTGCTGCGTACTGTACCTGAATATGCAATCCCGAACTGCTCAAGCAGATCTATAGTAATATCTGCCCCAAGGCTGAATCGATCTAGCGCGTGGTTATTGGCTGTCGAAAGGAAGTCGATACCGCTACTTTGCAGGGCTTGGAGAAGGTTAGGATGATAATTGAACAGTGGGTATGATGTGAAAACTACATTGTCGTATACAGGACCAGGATAATCCACGACGCGCCCGTTTCGATCGATCGTTGGGGCCACCGGACCTTCTAAATTTGCTACCGCAATATCAACTTCTTTGAAAAGAGGTATTACTTCCTGCCACAATGAGGAAAATCCTTGAGATAGGCCCTGTCTCTGGAGGCGGCCGTGGATCAAGACATCACCTACAAACGATAGCGTAACCCGCTCATCACTGGCGCAAGCATTAATTTCGGGTGGAGAATTTTGATAGGCCACTGAACATGTTTCAGCCCGGCCTAATTCACCATACAACATCACAGAAATTAAAAAGATTAGACTGCTGGCAAGCCTCATGCACGATCATCTCGAAAAAAAACCGCCAACACTTTGTATCCCGGCTTTGTCAATGTGTTCCCAATAGTGTCGTGAAGTAGACGACCGTCGCGTACGTATCCAGAGCGAGCCGCCCAGCTGTCTTCTGGATCAGATGTAAAATAGCGCGGCACTTCACCCCACAGTGGGCTATGTTCGCGCGGTTCCCCATGTGGAAATAACATGGAGTGTATTACGTCCATGTTTGGTTGCGTCACCCGAACACACCCATGGCTGGCTGGTGTCCCCAGGTGAGCGTACCTACTCTGTGTTGTTCCATGGATTGCCACGCCCGAAGCTCGGCCAGATGAATAGTGTAGGTCGATGTACACCGCCTTATACATTCCTGGACTGCCCCAACCGCCTCGATATCGATGAGTTCTTTCATCGATATTGAAAACACCAACTGGCGTGGGACCTGCACGGGCTTCATTTGCATAGAGGGCTCCAGATGAAACTGGCCAAGACCACCCGTCAGAACCCGAAACAGCGGTGGGGTCGCGGTAGGCAAGGTCCCAGCCGGAAAATCTACGCCGTAAGACCCACATTTTCTGCATTGCGGCGCCCGAGTAGGCAACATTCACATACATAACATGTGAATAAGCTTCATGGACTGCATGCGGGGCCACGAATTTATTTGTATCAGCTAAACTGGAGCTCTCGGATAGTCCTTCTAGATAATCAATTCCTAGTGAATTGCTTGCTTTTGCAATTGATGGTGAAAAACAGACAGTTGCCGCCGCAGCGCCTCGTACAAACGATCGCCGAGTAAGAAAGTTTGCACTTCTTTGATAATTATCCAGGCAGACCAGTCCACTCATGAATTAACTCCCTTAGGAGAGAAAAGTAATTGGTGTCAATCAGCAACAGCTTCAAGCTCTCAAGCTTTAGGATAGCAGAAATTATCAAATCATCGACAAAGAAAAAGTCAGGAATTTCAAAAGCTAGGTCGATGAATATTTCACCTGAAATTAACCAGGACACGATGATCATTATCCATAAAACAATAATAAAATATTTTATTTCGCTATTCATATTATTTCTCAAAATTGAAAATATATAAATGGAGCGACACCATCTTGTGCACATGCAAAGCATAAGAGTATCAACAGAGCAAAGCACACTGCTTTTAGAACGGCTGGCAGGATTGTAAATTTTTTGAGTATTTCGGGCATCCATCTTATTGGTATGAAGTTCATTAGGAAGCCCAGCGTAACAAGAACTGTAATTTGCGGGTAGTACCCGTTGGAGAAATAAAAATTTCCACTGAACATTGATGCCACTAAATTTTCTGTTTCATCCCATGTTCCCGATCGAAAGGGTATCCAAAGGGACAAGACGAAAATAATTGTAAAATATCGATAAAATGGGAGCTTTTTATCAAGGGAGAGCAGTCGCTCGGTCAACAACGCGGTTCCATGAAGAGCCCCCCAGACTAGGAAATTCCAAGAAGCTCCATGCCATAAGCCAGCAAGCGACATAGTCACTAGCAATACAATAGCTTGGCGGATCTTACTTCCTTTGTTTCCGCCAAGCGGTATGTACAGATAGTCGCGTATCCAGCTTGAGAGTGAAATGTGCCACCGACTCCAAAAATCTTTGAGGGACCGTGCACTATAGGGCTGATTGAAATTTGGTGGGAAGCGATAGCCAAGAAGTAGAGCGAGGCCAATTGCCATATCCGAATAGCCGGAGAAGTCGCAGTAAATCTGAACCGCGTACGCAAGAACTGCCAATAGAGTGTCAAACGAACCATGCTCCGCGGGGAAACCGAAGACAGGATCGACAATCAAAATCGCTAAGTAGTTTGCGATTACTATCTTTTTGAAAAGACCGATAGAAATTAAAAGAATTGCTTCTGCTATAGTCCTCTGATTTATCGAGTAATTTTTTTTAATTTGAGGAAAAAAGCTTGAGGCTCTGACTATAGGGCCTGCAACTAATTGCGGAAAGAAAGAAATATAAAGAGCAACATTCGCAAAATCTTTCGATGCGCTTAATTGCTTTCGGTCAACATCAAAAATATAGGAAATGGCTTGAAAAATATAAAAAGAAATCCCCAGCGGCAGGATAAAGCTTAGCCACAAGAGATCACGTTCTAAGAAAGTTTCCCTAAACAAATCCTGTAGAGATAGTATGAAAAAGTTGTAATATTTGAATAGGCCTAAAATTATTAATAAAGATGAGATTGATATTAGCTTTATGCGGTATTTTGGCCCCTCTCTTTCCAAGATGAGACCCGCACCCCAAGCTATGAAAGATACAAAGACCAATAGGGCAAGAAATCTCCAGTCCCAGGCTGCGTAGAAAATATAGGAAGACAAAATAAGAACGTACTTTCTGATATTTTTCGCGGAGCTGACAACTAAGTAAAGTGTTATAACTATTATGTAGAAAATAATAAAACTAATGGTTGGGAAGATCATTGTTACCTCAGCCTACTGGGGTCTAAACAGATGTGCCAAGCGATCATTTGAATTATTAGGATCTAATTGAGGAAACTCATTCTGTAAAAGGTCAACCATCAGACTGGCAGCAAAACGATATCCCTGCATCGTGAAGTGAGAGCCATCAGAAGTTCTCAGCGCAATTCGTTGATTATTTGCAACGATATTTGAAACAAATTCACCGTCAGGGCCCGAGGTATAGCTTCGTAGGGGAATGTATAGTGCGGAATAGTGGTGGGCATTTTCTTCGAAGATTTCGGCCACCATGCGAAGGTGTCGATCTAGATTTGAATTTCTATCAGGCCCGGGACCAATAAATAAAATTGGCGTATTATGCTCAATATTGATTCTAATGAGTTGTTCGACTTGCCGACGATAAGTTTGGTCCCACTCAGCGGTACTATACGCCACAGTTTGGCTTGTTGAGCGGATAGCCTGCATATCATTGGTGCCAAAATGCGCCACGACAATGTCGGGCTGTATTTCGCCCATAAGGCTGTCATATTCCGATACCCAATCGTAGTAATCAATTCGCGCAAGGCCCGTTGACGTTCGCCCCGCATTGGCCACTGTGATCAAGAGGTTTCGGTCATTGACCACTTCTTCGATCAGCATACCGTAGCCTTGAGCGAGACTGTCTCCAATTATGAGCAACCGCGCCGGATTTTGTAAGGTTATGTTGTTTCGGATCGTCGACGGCAACGATGTCGTATGGGCGAATACTCGGTTTTCAGTTAGATCAAATCCCAGATCTTGCGCGTTAGCGTTATTGTCAGAACTCGTGCACGACACCAAAAAAATTAAAACAAATCCAAGCGTCAATAGTTTCATCATTGAAGCTCAACGGAATTTAGAATTGCATCTTTGTCAGCTTCACGAGATGCGTTGATAAGGTGCTGTGTTAAGACGCTACTAACAGCGTCATAACCCGCTTCGGTAAAATGGATTCGGTCTGGGGCGCGCATTTGAACGAGTTCACCATCCCATAGAGCATTCATCACAAAGGCTTCGGAGCCGAACATCGTCAACTCACGAATGTCATAAAAAATTCCTCCGTTCGCCAAGACTATAGCTTGTTGTACTTCGGTAACCTGCGAATATTGGCTTTGTAATGTATCACTGCCAACGATGGGAAGACCAACCCAAATTACTGTTTGAGAGAGCTTATTCAATTCGTCCCATAAAATTTGTGCCCGAGATCCGTAAGTATCAAACCACTCTGGAGAACCAAATACGAAGCGCTGAGAGCCTTCCCGGATATTGCGGATGTCATTAGCGCCTAGTTGGACAATGACTAGATTGAAGCTATCGGCAGCCTCATCTAACCGAGCTCTCCATTCTAGGGGTGGCGTGCGAGTGAGGCCGTCTGACACTTCGGTTATTCTGTAAACATTAACGGAGCTGCAATTTGAGAAGGCTCGATAGGTTGACCCCCACAAACCGTCGGCCAGGCTATCGCCGACCACAGCAATTGAAAACTCCTCGTTGGGACATTCAACAGACCCAAGTCCAGAAGGAGACCCAAAAACAGCACCGGCACAAATGCCGCAACTGATGGCAAAGGTCCATACTTTGAGGCTGAGCTCGATAGACTTCCTTTGTAACAAGCTCATTACGTCTGCTCGAGGAAAGTTTCTATGGCTGATAGAGTGCCATTGCCGGCAATACCATCAACTGAACCATTAAAAACGCCTGCATCAACCAAGTGGCCCTGCAGCCTAGAAATGAAACCCTCAGGTCGATCTCTCAAATTTGCGAGTATTTTTCGTTGTGCTGTTGCATCTCCTTGCTGCAGCGCCAGCCAATAGAGGTCAGCCGCCCGTGTAGGATCAGCATCTACTCCTTCGGCGCCCACTTCTAGTAGGTCGGCTAGAAATGAAGCCGCGTGCATGTAGCCGTTATTAACTGCGCTTTCTAACCAACTAATGGCTTCAGTTGAATTGAGATCAACGCCTTCACCTAACATATAAAAGTACCCGACAAAGAACTGTGCCGCTGGATTACCGTCGCGCGCTTGAGGCATCACAGTGCTGAAGGCATCCGATGCATTTTTGCCTTCAATCAACTCTCGACTATAGAGAATTGCGAGGAGTTCTCCTGATAACCAGTCACCTTTTTCATAGCCGATTAGCGCTAAGCGTTCAGCCTCTAAATAATTCACTGGAAAGTCTTCACCCGGCGCATAGTTCAGATAGGCAGCTAAGCCATAAGCGCTTGGCACCCCTGCTAGCATACCGACCGCATACGCATCTTGAGCATCGGCCATGTCGCCTTTTGCTTGATGTGCCCTACCTAGGGCCACAGTTGCTTCAGGCGATCCTGGGAAAACGCCTAACACGGCCTCACAAGATGCGAAGGCGGCGGTCTGATCGATTTCATCTAAGCGCCTCGGCCCACCTTGCTGCGGCAGGCCTGCATTTTGAAGGCAAGTTTCTGATGCTTCGGACTGCTGGCGCAGAGACGATATCGCGTTTTCAGCCTCCGCTTGCAAATCGCATACAGAGCAAGAATTCAGCCATGATCTTATTTCGGACAGGTTGTTTGCGGCAATCGATGAACGAAGCCGTTCATTTTCTGCGTGTAGTAGCTCATCTGCTTCAAGTTCGAGAATCATTGCTTCGGCATTTTCTATGCTCTCACAAACCATGCAATCGTTCCGCCAAGTGCGTAATCCAACTAAATCACGCTGCTGTAACAATGCATCAAGGCTTTGGGTCTCACGATACCGCAGTTCCGCTTCGTCGTTTATCTCGCTAATGCGTTGTTCTGCCTCAAGCGCGAAAAGGCAAGCTTGGCAGTTTTCAAGGTAAACTTGTAAGCGGTTAATTTGGTCATCGTCTTTGATCTTGTTCCAAATCTCTGTTTCTAACTGTTCCGCCAAATCTTGTTCTGCGATTTCTTCCAAGCGCAACCTCAGTTGCAGTTCATTGGGACAATATTCACAAGTCTCCAAATAACCGTTGATAGCCTCAGGGTCATTGGACGCGCCTAAAAATAAAGCTTCGAAAGTTTCTTGAAAAACAACTGCCTCAATGGAAGGAAAAAGGGGATTTTGCGGGGTCTCGTAAAGAATACGATCTGTGTCGTTCGTACCAGATACTACAGTATAACCCACGCCGCACATCGTGGACCGTGTCGCCAACCTGTCTATTCGTTCAGAAACAAATTCAACTGCTTCATTTGCTGTTGTCTGTCCATCACCATTTCCAAAGGGAGTTCTGTCAGCAATACCGGACATCAACGCAAATTCGAACTGTTGGTATTCGGATCCACAAACAGTTCCGCCGTCGTTTGAGATGTTTAGTACAGCCAATCCAGTGTCTAAGGCGAGCACAACCTCATTGAAGCTTTCTATCGCTTCAGGAAATAAACCGCTTTGGTCGGCTATGTTAAAGACCATCAGGCGCACCGATGGGCTATCAAACGCACTTATAATTCCTGAAACTCGAGTTGCTAACTCATCAAAGCTAAATGTATCTTGATCAACCACTATCTGGGGTAGGCCCTCTTCTGACATGCTCAATTCTACATCTAGAATTACTGTCAGGGTTTCCACTCTTTGTGCAGCGACGGAGGATGACCTTTCCATTGTGGAAACATTTTTTGCCTGTAGCATTGCTGACATAATACTACTTTGAGCCCGGTCAGGTTCAGGTAAATTCTGAAAGATCAGCTGTTCGAAGCCTTGAGCCTGTGAAATTTCCATCGCTTCCAGAACACCAGATCCGACATAAACTGCCGCAGAACGCTCTAGAGTTTGTGCAGTAGCTGCATGCAGAAAGGTAAAGCCAAACAGACTGGCTACTAAGAGGAGGGCGAGTTTTTTCATCTATCTGTCCTTTTGTCCTAGCGCGTCTTGTGTAAAGTACACACTCTAAAAATTAGTGCAAATATTACAATTGAAAATAATAAATGACGCTGCCTCATTGGATGGAATGCAGGGGGACATTTTCGATGGTCTCGCACTTAGATAAGATTGAGGAAGATCTGCGTGTGTTGTGAAGACGCTCACAATCAACCTTACCGGCAATTTCATTACATTTCATGCTGCTGGGCGTGACAGCCGCGGCGCACGTGACAGCGCTTGTTGAGTTGTTCCTCGTATCGCAGACCTATAGGCGATACGCGAGCTAATGTTCCATTTGCAGTCAGTGATGATTGGATCATACATCTAAATACGTCAAACTGCTCATTGATTAATTTGAGTTCGACATAGGCTTAATCCCGCCCCCGCAACCACTTTTTCCAAATGTCTCAAGTCTAAGCTTTGCTGAGGTTTCTTACTTCATAATTACTGCCCTCATAGTGGGTGAGGGGCAACTATGGAGCTACTACTGGAATGGTTTAGTTATGACTATTGCGTTCCTATGCGCCCAAGATACAATTTTAAGGCGAGTCGATTGCAGTTCTTGGGAGGGATGACATGACGCCGTTTATGAAAAGCCTTATCGCACGCCCATGCTATACAGTGGGCCCTAAGGCTACACTGTCGGAAATCATCACCTTATTAGCAGAGCATAATATTGGTGCCGTTGTCGTCGAAAATGGCGCTGGTAACGTGCAGGGCATCATTTCGGAGCGTGACATTGTGAGACACCTTGCAACTGAGCAAGACCTTAGTGGTTGGATTGCGCAGGACATCATGACCAAAAAAGTTGCTACGGTGACCACTAAGGCTCTGTCATCAGAGATGATGCAAGTGATGGCTGAGTATAATTGCCGCCATCTGCCAATTCTCGACGACGGGAAGCTGGTGGGTGTAGTCTCAAATAAAGATGTGATGAACCGTACGCTAGAGAAGTATCAGGATGAGGCTGAAGCTATGAGGGCGTTCATCAATTCTTGATCATAGCAGATCAGTTCATCATCCGTTCATGCACAGCTTGCATTCCACGATCCACCATGTCGCTTACCTCAGCTGCATGGAGATGTAACGCCGATACCAGCTCTGGATCGTTTGATGTTTGGGTCACGGCAATGCCGTTTTCGATGACTTCGATTTCAGTATCGATATTCTCGCCGCGCACAAAGAAAACATCCAGCGTTGGGCTTTGAATAATGACTTGTGGGTCATCCTTCGCTTCAACACGTGCAATCATGCCCGTCACATGGCTTACCAGAGCATTGAATGTATTAGGGTCACTGGTGGTTGTTACCGTATATATGCCGTTTTCAAGATTGCTCACCTCACGCTCAATTAATGTGAAGTTACGAAATAAGGTTTGCATTTCGGCAGTCTCACCCGCTGTCGTATTAGCCCCTCGAAGTCCTGGCATGGTATGTTCGTCATGCCCCATGCCATGGCCACCGTGCTGCGCATGAAGCCGCTCATGCCGGGTCATCATCTGTGCTTCAACGATATACGCACCTGCCGCGAGTGTGCTGAGAACTGCTATGCCTGCGAAAAGGTAACGTTTATTCATTGGATAGGTCTTTCTATAATTCTTAAGCACTAAATCAGCGGGGCTTACTGCGTACAAGCCCACGGATTGCCGCATGAGTATTAGCTATTTCAGTGTTGCGGTGTCAAATTAAGCAATGAGAATTTCGTTCGGTATCAAGCAACTGATACGTTGCGCTTGTCGCCTTTAAGGCGATTGCGCCAGCCATGGGTATATATAATTTTCTGCTTCATCACTGATCAGATTTGACCCACTTCATGGCGCATTATTTTTAGCTACGCAGTATACAAAAGTATATGAAAGTATTCATTTTGCCAAATTAAAACAATGCAATACATTCTCAGTACAGGGAGGTATTTCGCATGTTTTCTAATGATGAAGCAGCTTTAGTTTTGCAGTTCTGTAGTCAGCTCACATCTGGAAAAGAAATGGATCCAGAGGTCTTTGGTATAAGTAAGCAGTGGCTTGAGCGACAGGGTAATCAGATAAGTGTGACCGAAACTGGTCGGGCACTTTATGCGTCTTTGAAAGGCCAATCTTTGACGCGTTCTGCATGGAACGGATTCTAGCTTAGTTCTTAAACTTTATCATAATGATGGTGCCATATCCCAGACCCATTGGCTCTATCCTAAGGCTTTGTCTTAACAGCTTTCGACAATCGTTGCGGCTTGGGCATAAGTATCAAGCAAGGGAAGAGTAATATGAAAATGTTATCGGATCTGATATCGGGTCATTCTGGAAACTCACGCGCTATCGGTGCGCCAGGCCGTGAATGGATGACATATGACGGTCTCAGAAAATTATCACGAGATGTGAATAGTTCGCTGAGAAAAGCGGGCATCGGATCGTCTGATCGTGTGGCTATTGTGCTTCCTAATGGCCCTGAAATGGCAGCGGCGTTTGTGACCATTGCTCAATCCGCTACTACAGCTCCTTTGAACCCTGCGTATCGCGAGGAAGAATTTGAGTTCTATCTCGAAGATTTAAAAGCGCGCGCGCTTGTTGTTGCGGCTGGATATGATGGTCCCGCGCGTGCCGTGGCAGAACGGTTTGACATGATCGTTTTTGAGTTAACATCCTTAGAACCTGCGGGTAATTTCACCCTCTCAGCGAACGTGACGGGCGAAGCCACAGCGGCCGTTCCAGGCGCTGATGACATTGCTCTTATACTTCACACCTCCGGAACGACATCACGGCCTAAAATTGTGCCGTTACTTCAATCAAATGTTGTCGCATCTGCTCAAAACATCATGAAGTCTTTGGCGCTGACCGAGGATGACTGCTGTCTAAATGTTATGCCGCTATTTCACATTCACGGCCTAGTTGCTGCTGTTAGCGCGTCTCTCGCCGCTGGCTCGTCAATCAGCTGCGCGCCAGGATTCGATGCATTAAAGTTTTATGGTTGGCTCGAAGAGGTTGATCCGTCTTGGTATACGGCGGTGCCGACGATGCACCAAGCAATTCTCGCACGAGCCCCTCGTAACCAGGCCATTATTGAGAAGTCTCGCCTACGTTTCTTGCGTTCTTCGTCGTCATCGCTGCCAGGTCCAGTAATGATACAGCTTGCTGAAACTTTTGGTGCGCCAGTTGTAGAGGCTTACGGTATGACCGAGGCTGCCCACCAAATGTGCTGTAACCCAATTGAACTAGGTCGACAGAAACCAGGCGCTGTAGGGTTGCCAGCAGGGCCGGAGGTCCGCATTGCACACGAAACAGAAAATCGTTTGATTAATGGTCTTGGTGAAGTGAGCATATCGGGGCCAAATGTAACGCCTGGTTACGAGGCAAACCCAGAAGCTAATGAAAAGAACTTTTTTGAAGCAGAAGGAAAGCGTTGGTTTCGTACAGGTGATCAAGGCATGTTCGATGAAGACGGTTATTTGAGCCTCACTGGCCGTTTGAAGGAAATCATCAACCGAGGTGGCGAAAAAATCAGTCCATTGGAAGTAGACGGCATATTGTCGGATCATCCCAGCGTAGCCCAATGCGTTACATTTGCTATCCCGCACGACAAGTTGGGTGAGGAGGTTGGCGCAGCTGTCGTGTTGAAGGAAGGGCAAGTTGCCACCGATGCTGAGATCCGTGAGTTTTTAGCTGCGCGCTTAGCAGCATTTAAGGTCCCGCGCACAGTTCTTATCTTGGATGAAATCCCAAAAGGTGCCACCGGTAAACTTCAACGTATCGGGTTGGCTGAAAAACTGGGTCTTGCATAGAGGTATTTCTTTGAAAATTTGTATTTTTGGTGCAGGCGCAATTGGCGGTTATATGGCTGTGAAGTTAGCTCGAGTTGGAGCTAACGTAAGCCTTGTCGCGCGTGGTCCACATTTGAAAGCCATGCAACAGAACGGGCTAACTCTGATCGAAGAGAGCGGCAAAACAACAGTAGAGGTCAACGCGTCTGAAGGCCCCGAGGCGCTAGGGGTCCAAGATTATGTTGTTGTAACGCTTAAAGCACATTCTGTGCCTCCAGTCGTATCTAAAATGGCCCCGCTTATCGGGGATGGAACCACGGTTGTATCAGGCGTCAATGGTGTGCCGTGGTGGTACTTTCACAAGATTGGTGGGCCTCTAGAAGGTACGCGTCTTGCGTCCGTGGATCCCGGCGATGCCCAATGGAATGCGTTTGGGCCGGATAGGGTATTGGGTTGCGTCGTTTACCCGGCTGCTGAAGTTGTTGAGCCAGGTGTTATTAAACACATTGAGGGTAACCGATTTTCCCTAGGTGAACCTGACGGGTCCAAGTCAGAGCGCGCCATGGCATTATCGGCCGCTTTGTCCGAGGCGGGGTTAAAGGCTCCGGTGCGCCCAAAACTGAGAGACGAGATTTGGGTTAAGCTCTGGGGCAACCTGTCATTCAATCCCATCTCAGCACTTACACATGCTACATTGGATGTATTATGCACGGATGCCGGGACTAGAGAGATTGCCCGAAACATGATGCTCGAGGCGCAACAAATAGCAGAGGCGCTTGGTGTGAAGTTTCCTATTGATGTCGATCGTAGAATTGATGGCGGTGCCGCAGTCGGCGCTCACAGAACCTCGATGTTGCAAGACTTAGATCTGGGCCGTCCGATGGAAATCGACGCCCTAGTATCCTCTGTGCAAGAACTCGGAAAGATTACGGGTATCCCCACCCCAACCATTGATACGGTGTTGGCTCTGATCCGACTAAGAGCCCGCAGTGCTGGGCTTTACAGCTGACTTTTAAGTCGGACGCAGATCTTCTGCTAATTTCGATTGTTGGATGTTCAACAAGCAGCTGGATGCGATAAACTTTATTGTATTCTGGAAATCAATTTTGTTCCACAAACCTTGAACATTTGTAAGGGTTCACCACATATTTGGCCGTGGCTATGATTGGGGAGCGAATGGCGGACGTGTCCAATATTTCGGATATCCTTAACCGTCTACGAACGGCTAAAGATCCTGTAAAGTCTATGCAGGCCGCTGTACTTGAGTATGGAGGAAATTGGCAGGCAGAACGAGAAGGTGTCTTTTACGAAATTCAATTCTTAGGTTTCGTAGGATTAGGCGTCTCCTGCCAAGCTGCTGTGAGCGCTTGGATACGTGCAGCGGAAGCTCAAATCACAGTGGACACCAACGAATAATAATTTTACGTCTGAGTTTGAGGGCCTGTAGCTCAATTGGTTAGAGCAGAGCGCTCATAACGCTTTGGTTGCGGGTTCAAGTCCTGCCGGGCCTACCATAAAAACTTGCCCTATTGGGTGGGACTGAGATCCCAAAAAATCCAATGAAATTAATTTTTTCAAAAGTCCTACCATCTCGTAAGTATATGCTTTGCAATGAAAATTATGCTCCTCCCCCGGGCGCCACTTCAAAAAACCAGAAAAAATGCGTTGATCTGCCTTTTGTGCCTCAGATGTGTTGAGCCACATATTCGGGACGTGTTCGGTCAGGTCGTTTGTCAAGAAACCCTTGCGATAACGCAACGGGTTGCGGCTGTCCGGCGCTGTGCTGGACTTAAGCGGCCGACCCACATAAACTATCTGAAATTATTCGACTGCTAATATGAGAGCAGAAGGAGGAGTTATACGTGTCGATGAAGTTTGACATCCTCACCAATGTCGCGCGCTTGCGCTATACGTTGGAAAAAATGGAGGCGTCATTGGGCATTCACCAACTCACTGAGGCTGAGAAATATGTGCTCAGTGCCGCGGCATTGGCTGCAAAAGCAGACGGCTCATTTTCGCTGCATGATTTAGAGGCGCAGGATTTGATTGCGGACATGCCCGTGAGCACAAAGTTTCGCACCCTGCGCTGCCTGATCGATAAGGGCAAGCTGAAGCGCGCAGGCGCAGGTCGCAAGTCCGATTATATTATCGTGGCTTGATCTTTTAATTTCCCGAGTAAGGCTGTGCGTATGCGGCATGCACTTATGACCGATCTTGTGGCCTTGGTCATGTGTTCGATCTTTTACGCGATGGCCTTTGAGGCTGTATTCGTTGTGTCGGATAAATTGCAGCAGTCCGTAGTGCCGGGCATTATTTATGGCAGCGTGCTGTTCTTCCCTCATGGTGTTCGGGTGCTGGCGGCCTATTTATTTGGTTGGCGGAGCATCCTCTACCTACTGCCTATCAGCGCGGTCTATGCGGGGCTTGGGGGGGATGCGGCCACGATCCTCGAAGGGCTTGTTCTGGCATTGGGGAGCCTCGTTGCCTGCGTGCTGGCCTTCGAGGTATTGAGCCGCTTTGACTTTATTGAGCGCAATTATCTCTCGGTTTCAATCGATTGGAAGAGTTTAGCCCTCGCAGGTGCGTTTGGTGCAATGATGAATGCGGCCCTGCACTACACTTTGGATGTAACAGACGTGCGGGCCTCTGGCGCTATTTTTGCCGGAGATGTTCTTGGCTTTGCAGTGGTGTTGCTCATCGCGATGATGGGCTTTCGGCTCTTGCGAGAATTGAAATAGCTTTGAAAAAAGCGGAAATAGCAAGCGCACGCCCCGAAAAATGGAAGTGCGCTCGTTGTAAATGCTTACGCGGCCAGTTTCGAAGTGATTTCGATCTGGCGTTTGATTTGATACAGCCGCTAGGAAGAGGAACCCGATAATGTCCAACTGTTTGCGCGATGCGGCCAAGGCGCCGGTGGCGGCAAATAGGGCCACGCCCACGTAATAAAGGGTTTCAATCGAGGTCATCGGCGGCACGCTCCAGATATATTTTTTGCGATCTTAACGGCTCTTGCCGCGCTTCTAAAGGAGCACGCTTTTTGGTTTGTGATGAGATCACTTTACTTTCTCAGTCAAGCGCATAAGTCAGGGGCAACCCATTTCATCCAGTCTTATTATAGGCGGTCTGCTATGCCCTTTGAGAGTAAATTATTTTCACCCGTGACCCTGCGTGGCCTCACCTTGCGCAATCGTATCGTTCTCTCGCCGCTGTGTATGTATTCCGCAAAGGATGGTTTGGCCTCTGATTTTCACGCGTCCCACCTGTCGGCGTTTGCGCGCGGCGGGGTAGGATTGGTCTTTACCGAGGCGACTGCGGTCGAGCCGCGCGGACGGATCACGCCCAAATGTTTGGGAATTTGGAACGATGCACAGGTGGAGGCGTTCAAACCCATAACGCGGTTCATCACTGAGATGGGCGCGGTGCCTGCAGTCCAATTGGCCCATGCGGGGCGCAAAGCCAGTAGCGCCCCCCCATGGGGTGGCGGCAAGCCTGTTGCCCCCGATGACACAACATGGGGCGAGGGGGGGTGGCAAACGGTTGCGCCCTCTGGCCTGCCTGTAGCCGATGGGTGGCCAAGCCCCAAAGCGTTGAGTGTGGATGAGATCGCGGGGCTGATTGCGGCCTTTGCCGATGCCGCAAAACGCGCGCTCGCCGCAGGGTTCAAGGTGATCGAAATTCATGGCGCACATGGGTATTTGATCCATAGCTTTTTGTCGCCCGCCACCAATCAGCGCAATGATGCCTATGGTGGGGATCTTGAGGGGCGGATGCGCTTTGCCTTGGAGGTCAGCCGCGCGGTGCGCGCGGTTTGGCCTGAGGATCTCCCCCTGTTTTTCCGTATCTCTGCAGTGGATACAGGGGGGTGGTCGCTTGAGGATTCCGTCACGCTGGCCAAGGCGCTTAAGGCGATTGGGGTTGATGTGATTGATTGCTCATCAGGTGGGATTGCGGGCGCGCCTGCCTTCCGCGCCAGTGATGATGGGCGGCCTTTACCTGCAGGCGGACAGCGACCTTTGGGATTTCAGGTGCCCTATGCCGAGGCGATGGAGCGCGAAGCAGGTATTGCTGCCATGGCGGTTGGACGGATCGTGGACGGGCAGCAGGCCGAGGATATCCTGCAAGAGGGGCGCGCCAGTTTCATCGCCTTGGGGCGGGAATTGATGCATGATCCGTTTTGGCCCCTTCACGCCGCCGAGGCCCTTGGCGAGGCGGATGCGTTTTCGCTCTGGCCTGAACAATATCGCTGGGCGATCGTGCGCCGTGCCGAGCTTGGACAGTATCAAGCGAGGTGACCTCACGCCCTGCGGTCAAACAGGCCCGATGCCAACACCACGCCCGCAGCCACCAAGATCACACCGATCAATTTGATCAGGGTAACAGTTTCGCCCAAAAACAGCGCGCCCCCGATTAAGGCCAGAACGGGGGTCAATGCGCCAAAGGCGGCGGTTTGCGCAGCCCCCAATTGGCGCACGGCGATAGAGTAGAGAACCAATGCCAAAACAGCGATCAAAACACCCTGAAGTACAGCCATGACGAGGAAGTCCTGCAGACTTACTCCCGCAAAACTGACATTACCTGAGAGGGCCAGAAATGGCGCCACGGCCAAGGTTCCCCAAAATAGCCCAATCACCAAACCTTGCAGGGGCGTGAACCCGCTTTGTTTGAAATAGACCGAATAGATCGCCCATAAAAAAGACCCAGAGAGAAACAAGATATGCCCCCGCAATGCGCCATCTGCGCTGCCATGCAAGACCTGCCACAGCCCCACCATCAATGCCCCGATAAAGATCACGATCAATCCGATCAGTCGTGGCTTTGAGGGCTGCTCACCCGTCATAAACACCATGACGATAGCCGTCCAAAATGGTAGCATTCCTGGTGCCAAGACCCCCGCATCCGAGGCTGGCGCAAAGAACAAACCCATTGAGATTATGTAGGGAAAGAGCGCACTAGCCCCAAGTCCCAGCATGATTGCGCCTGTTACGCTTTGGCCGTACGGGACCACGCCTAATTTCAGCATAAGTGGGATCGTGATCAAAAATCCTGTGCCAAGGCGTAGAAGCAAGACCTCCTCTACTGTAAAATTCGTGCTGACGGCAAACCGCGTGCCGACCAGAAACAGGGCCCATATCGTGACAGTCGCTAGAGCCGCGAAAAGACCTTTGAGGGGAAGGGCCATGGCGGGTGTCATCCATTATTGCAAAGAGTTTGCGCATGAGGACTGCGCGCGCTGACCATCGCGCGGATTGTGGCCCAAATGCAAGGGGAGGGTTGCATAGCGGCTATGCGCCAATCACCGCTTGACTTCTCATCTCAGATACACGAGGTCGGGCCCTGCACCCGCGTGATCGCGTGAGAGAGTTGTGCCCGACAGACGGGCCGAGCGGGGCATCACCACTCAGTATCCCCACACGCAGGGTTCCTGATACAGCGATAGGGTGGCGGGAAGGCCAATGTCGCTGTGAACCCGAAACGGCTGCCTATCATTTGGCGGCCAAACGGTTTTGTGCGCGCTTTGCATAGGGCTTTGTGAAAAGGATATCTCTTTGTTTGATTTTGATATGCTGGGACTTGAGCCCACATTGAACGCGGCGTTGAAAGCCGCAAATTTGTCCGAACCCACCCCGATCCAGAACCAAGCCATTCCTTTGGCCTTGGAAGGGCATGATATTATGGGTCTGGCGCAAACCGGCACGGGCAAGACGCTGGCCTTCGGTTTGCCGCTGATCAACCATTTGTTGGGCAAGCAGGGCAAGCCTGAGCCAAAAACCGTAAAGGCATTGGTGCTTGCGCCAACGCGTGAATTGGTGAACCAAATCGCAGACAGCCTCAAGCCTCTGACGGCAGGATCCAAGTTGCGGGTTCATTCTGTGGTGGGGGGGCAATCCATCCCCAAGCAGATCAACCTTCTGGCGCGCGGCACTGATATTTTGGTGGCAACACCCGGTCGCTTGATTGACCTGCTCAATCGCCGCGCAGTTGATCTTAGCCAAACGCGCCATCTGGTTTTGGACGAGGCCGATCAAATGCTTGATCTGGGCTTTATCCATGCGCTGCGCCAAATCGCGCCGCATTTGGCAACCCCGCGCCAAACCATGCTGTTCTCGGCCACCATGCCCAAGCAGATGGAAGAATTGTCGAGCGCCTATTTGAACAACCCCTGCCGTGTTCAAGTTTCGCCTCCGGGAAAAGCGGCAGATAAGATCACGCAGTCGGTGCATTTTGTCTCTAAGGGCGACAAACCCGCCAAACTGCGCGAAATCCTGAGCCGCGATTTGGACGCGCTGACGCTTGTTTTTGCACGCACAAAACATGGTGCGGAAAAGCTGATGAAAGGCTTGGTTGAGGATGGCTATAAGGCCGCATCGATCCACGGCAACAAAAGCCAAGGCCAGCGCGATCGTGCCATCAAACAATTCCGCGCGGGTGAGATCACTGTGTTGGTCGCAACCGATGTTGCGGCCCGTGGCATCGATATCCCAGGTGTGGCTTATGTGGTCAATTATGACTTGCCAGATGTGCCTGAGAATTACGTCCATCGTATTGGCCGCACGGCCCGCGCGGGGCGTGAGGGAGAGGCAATTGCCTTTTGCGCCGCTGATGAAATGGATTTGCTGCGCCAAGTGCAAAAGCTGATGAAACTCGAAATCCCCGTGGCCAGTGGCAGCGCGCCTGAGGGGGCCGAGCAAGGTGGTGGTCGCCTGCATCGCGGCGGCCCTCGCCGTGGCTTTAAGCCAAAGGCCAATGCAGGGCATGGCGCGGCAGATGGCAAACCGCGTCATCGCCGCCGTGGAAAACCCGCCCGCGGGTCACGCCAAAAGGCAGCATAATCTTTAGGGAAAGGGGGCCATATGCCCCCTTTTTTCTTTGCACCCCCGTCCTTCGGGGTTTAGCAAAAGCACCAAAGTGTTTCTTGGGAGGGGACAAGATGGTGGTGCGTGTGGCGGTCATTGGCGCAGGCGTGATGGGGGCGGATCATGCAAAGATCATCGCCCAAGATGTGCCGAATGCCTGTTTGCAACTTGTCTGCGACATGGATGGCGCGCGGGCGCGCGCCGTGGCTGATGCGACAAGTGCGGTTGATTGTACAGATGACCCCGAAGCCGCGCTGTTGCGCGAAGATATTGATGCGGTGATTATCGCCTCGCCCGATTTTACCCATGCACCTTACACCAAGACACTGATTGCACGCGGCAAGCGGGTTTTGTGTGAAAAGCCCCTAAGCCAAAAGATTGACGAATGTTTGGATGTGATGGCCGCCGAACAGGCGACAGGGGCGCCCCATATCATGGTTGGCTTCATGCGCCGCTATGATCGCGCCTATTTGGATATGCGCGAAGCCCTTGCCAAAGGTGTGTTGGGGCGGGCTTTGATGATGCATAACTTTCACCGCAACCTCGCCACGCCTTATTCCAGTTTCACGGGGGCCATGGCGATTACCAATTCCGCGCCGCATGAGTTTGACATCGCGCGGTATCTTTTGGGGGTGGAGGTGACCACGATCACCGCCCATCAGCCGAGGCGCAGCGATGATGTTGTGGCGCCCGTGGTGATGGTTCTGGAAACCGATGATGATCAATTGGTCACAGTCGAGGTCAATAACAACGCCGCCTACGGATATGATGTACGCGCAGAATTGGTCGGCGAGCTTGGCAGTATCTCAACCAACAAAGTGGCGCATTCCCGCCTTGATGCGCGGCTGAGTTCGGCGATCCGCTATGACGAGGATTGGCGCGGTCATTACCATGATACCTATGTCGCGCAAAATCGCGATTTCATGGGATTTGTGCAAACGGGTATTTTGCCAGAAGCGGCTGCCAGCACATGGGATGGCTATGCCGCCGCCCTTGTTGCGGATACAGGCGTGCGTGCCTTGCACTCAGGCGTCAAAGAGCGGGTTGAAATGATCAAAAAACCCGCCTTTTACGCTTAGGCCCGTTCCATCAAATCTCGGGTCATGGCCGCGTGATTTGCCAAGAGTTTGCTCATATCCATGCAGACCAACTGCCCCTCTTCAACAATGACCTTGCCATTGATGATGGTGTAATTGGTCTTGCCTGAGCCGCAGAACAACAGACCTGCAAGGAGATCCCATTGCGCGCCTGCAAAATCGATGCCGCGTGTATCAAAGGCAGCAAGATCGGCGGCATAGCCCTTGGCAAGCACCCCGATATCATCGCGGCCTAGAACAGACGCGCCGCCACGGGTTGCCACCGCCAAAGCCTCGCGCGCGGTCATCGCGTCGCCCCCTTTCATGACGCGCTGCAGCAGCATGGCTTGGCGCGCCTCATTGAGCATGTGGCCGCTGTCATTGGAGGCCGAGCCATCAACCCCAAGCCCCACCTTAACCCCCGCATCCAGACAGTGACGGACGGGTGCAATGCCACTGGCCAACCGCATATTCGAGCAGGGGCAATGCGCAATACCCGTGCCTGTTCGAGCGAAGAGATTGATCTCGCCCGCATCCAATTGAACGCAATGGGCGTGCCAAACATCATGGCCTGTCCAACCAACCGCCTCGATATATTCACCCGGGCGCATCCCAAAGGTCTCGAGGCTATAGTCGATATCCTCGACATTTTCGGCCAGATGCGTGTGCATCCCGACCCCGTAGCTGCGCGCCATAGTGGCGGTTTCGCACATCAAATCCATGCTGACGGAGAAAGGCGAACACGGGGCCAAAGCCACCCGCCGCATGGCATAGCGGCTGGCGTCATGATGGGTTTCGATCAGGCGTTGGCAATCGGCCAGAATGGCGGGTTCGGCTTCGGTCAGACGATCTGGGGGAAGCCCTCCTTTGCTTTCGCCAATGCTCATCGAGCCGCGTGTGCCATGAAAGCGTAAACCGACATCTTCGGCTGCGGCAAAGCTATCTTCAAGCCGCGCGCCATTGGGATAGAGATACAGATGGTCAGAGGAGGTTGTGCAGCCCGTCATCGCCAATTCCGCCATGGCCAAGGCCCCTGACCAATAAATATGATCTGGCCCGATATTGCACCAGATGGGGTAAAGGGTCTGCAACCAACCAAAAAGCGGTGCGTTTTGCGCTGCAGGCACGGCGCGGGTGAGGTTTTGGAACATATGGTGATGGGTGTTCACCATTCCTGGGATCACCACATGGCCGCGCATATCAATCACGCGATCTGCGCTTTGCGGCAAATCCGCGGTTTTTCCAACCGCCTCGATCACCCCGCCGCGTGCGAACAGCGCGCCATCGGTGATCTCATCGCCATAGGGCGCATCTGGGCGCGCCTCCATCGTGCACAGAAGATCTGCGTGTTTGATCAAAAGCGTCTCTTGCGCCATGGGTGCCGTCCTGTTGGTTATCCTGCAAGTCTGCATCATATACGGGCATTTGCGTGCAAGTTAAGCGTTTTGGCTGCGGGCGGCGCGACAAAATTCTTGCCAAACGCGAAAACCCTCGCTTTGATTATTGTTAATACAGACGCTCAGGTCTCTACGCCGCATCGACGCCTGAGGATGTGACGGCATATGACGGGGTAAAGCGGCTGGTTAAATTCTCGATGGAGGTTTCGTTTCTTCTGAATGGAGAGGCCGTGCAGGTTTCGACCCATCCCACTGCGACATTGCTCGATTGGCTGCGCGAAGCGCGGGGTCTGACGGGCACAAAGGAAGGGTGCAACGAGGGCGATTGTGGGGCCTGCAGCGTGGTGGTTCAGGATCTTAACGGGGTTCGCGCGGTTAATGCCTGCATTCTGTTTTTGCCCCAGATTGATGGCAAAGCCATTCGCACCATTGAGGGCATTGGCGCTGACGTGCTGCACCCTGTCCAAGAGGCCATGATCACGCATCACGGGTCGCAATGCGGCTTTTGCACGCCCGGCTTTATTGCTTCGATGGTCGCAGGCCATGCCAATGGGCGCCGTGATCACGACACGGTTTTGGCAGGCAATTTGTGCCGTTGCACGGGATATGCCCCGATTATCCGCGCGGCACAAGCGGCTGAAGATGACGCGCAACCCGCATGGCTTGCGCGCGATGCAGCATGGGTGGCCACAGCACAAAAAAGCATCCATGCCCCGCGAAACAGCGATGAATTGGCAACGCTTTATGCTGCAAAACCTGACGCGTTATTGATTGCGGGGGCCACCGATATCGGCCTTTGGGTAACCAAACAGTTGCGCGATTTTGACGAGGTGATTTTTCTCAACCAATGCGCTGATCTGGCTGATGTGCAGCAGGGCGAAGATGAAATTCGCTTGGGCGCAATGGTTAGCATGGCGCGGGTGCATCAGGTGATGGCGCAGTATCACCCCAGCTATGCCGAGATGATCCGGCGCTATGGGTCAGAGCAGGTAAGAAACGCCGCCACAATCGGCGGGAATATCGCGAATGGTTCACCCATTGGGGATAACCCGCCCGCATTGATTGCGCTTGGCGCGCGGCTGCATTTGCGCAAGGGCGATGTGGGGCGTGCGATTGCGATTGAAGATTTCTTTATCGACTACGGCCACCAAGACCGCGCAAGCGGGGAATTTCTCGAAGCGGTCACTTTGCCGAAATCCGCGCCTGATTTGCGGTGTTACAAACTGTCGAAACGCTTTGATCAGGATATTTCCGCCGTTTGCGGTGCGTTCAATGTCGTGGTCAAAAATGGTATTATTCAAGACGCGCGTCTGGCCTTTGGCGGTATGGCAGGAACGCCCAAACTGGCCCGCGCGGCAATGGCTGCGTTGATCGACCAACCTTGGGGCGAGGCCACAATCGCGGCTGCTGCCGCAGCCTTAGCTAATGATTTCACGCCGCTCTCTGACATGCGGGCATCAGCCGCCTATCGGATGGCAGCGGCGCAAGGCATGATGTGGCGCTATTACGCCGAACGCCAAGGCACACCCGTATCCGTGCTGGAGGTGACCCCATGAGCGTTCACGCCCCCATGGCCCATGACAGCGCGCGCCTGCACGTTACGGGGGCCGCGCGCTATGTCGATGATATTCCAACCCCGCAGGGCTGCTTGCATCTGGCCTTTGCCCTGTCGCCCGTGGCGCGTGGAGTGATCCGCGGACTGGATCTTGCCGCTATGAAGGCCGCACCAGGCGTGGTCGCGGTGCTTGTTGCTGCTGATCTGCCCTTTGCCAATGATGTCAGCCCTTCGGTGCATGACGAACCTTTATTGGCGACAGATCGGGTGCATTACATGGGGCAGCCCGTGGCCTTGGTCGTGGCAGATACTCACCTTGCGGCGCGCAAAGCTGCGCGGCTTTTGCAGATTGAGATTGAGGCGGAGCCAACGATCCTCAGCATTGAGGATGCACTGGCCGCGGAGAGTTATTTTGAAGATGGCCCGCGTGTTTGGGCCAAGGGGAACACAACAGCCGCCCTTGGTCAGGCAAAGCGCCGCCTGCAAGGTGAAATCACCATGGGCGGGCAAGAGCATTTCTATCTGGAAGGTCAAGTCGCCTTGGCCCTGCCACAAGAGGGCGGGGATATGGTGATCCACAGCTCGACCCAACACCCGACTGAGATACAGCACAAAGTGGCCGATGCTTTGGGCCTGCCAATGCATGGGGTGCGGGTGGAGTGTCGGCGTATGGGGGGTGGCTTTGGCGGCAAGGAAAGCCAAGGCAACGCATTGGCTGTGGCCTGTGCCGCGGCCGCGCGTCAGACAGGGCGCGCCTGCAAAATGCGCTATGATCGCGATGATGACATGATCATCACGGGCAAACGGCATGATTTTCGTATTGCCTATGATGTGGGCTTTGATGATCAAGGCCAGATCGAAGCGGTGCGGTTCACGCAGATCACGCGGGGCGGTTGGGCGCAGGATTTAACCGCACCCGTTGCGGACCGCGCTATGTTGCACGCCGATAACGCCTATCTTTTGCCCCATGCGGAAATCACTTCGCTGCGGTTAAAGACCAATATGCAATCGGCTACGGCCTTTCGCGGGTTTGGGGGGCCGCAGGGCGTTTTGGGGATTGAACGGGTGATGGATCATATCGCCCATGATTTGGGCCTTGATCCCGCAATTGTGCGGCGCAGAAATTACTATGCTGCTCCAAAGAGCGCCGCGCGTGCAGGGCTTGCGAACACCACCCCCTATGGGATGGAGGTGCGCGATTTTCTGCTGCATGAGATGACAGATCAACTGCTGTCTGATTGCGATTACGCAGCGCGGCGTGCAGAAATTGCAGCGTGGAATGAAACCTCGCCCATCCTGAAACGTGGCATTGCGTTTTCCCCGGTAAAATTCGGAATTTCCTTCACCCTCACCCATCTCAATCAGGCGGGTGCGCTGGTTCATGTATATCAAGATGGGTCAATTATGATGAACAATGGCGGCACGGAAATGGGACAGGGCCTATTCCAAAAATTGGCCCAAGTGGCGGCAAGCCGTTTTGGGGTTGGGGTTGATCAGGTGAAGATCACCGCGACCGACACGGCCAAGGTTCCTAATACTTCGGCCACGGCGGCCTCATCGGGGAGTGATCTGAACGGGATGGCCGTGCTGGCCGCGTGTGACGCCATTCGCACCCGCATGGCCGAGTTTCTGGGCCAAGGGGCAGAGGTGCGGTTTGCCGATGGCCGTGTCATGTGGGGCGACCAAAATATCAGTTTCGCCAAGGCTGTGGCGGCCTGTTATCAGGCGCGCGTTGGGCTTTCGGCCACGGGATTTTACAAAACCCCCGATTTGTCATGGGATCGCGCCGCAGGGCAGGGCAGGCCCTTCTTTTATTTTGCGCATGGTGCCGCCGTGAGTGAGGTGGTCATTGACCGATTGACGGGCGAGAACCGTATCTTGCGCGCGGATATTTTACATGATGTGGGCGCATCGCTGAACCCTGCGCTTGATCGCGGGCAGGTTGAGGGCGGCTATGTCCAAGGCGTGGGATGGCTTATGACCGAGGAATTGGTCTGGGATGATCGGGGCCATTTGCGCACCCATGCGCCATCCACCTATAAAATACCTGCCTGTTCGGATCGGCCCGCGATTTTTAACGTGGCGCTCGTGGATGGTGAAAACCCCGAAGCCACGATTTATCGCTCAAAGGCGGTGGGTGAGCCGCCCTTTATGCTGGGCATATCCGCCTTTCTGGCTGTGTCAGACGCAATTTCGGCCTGCGGTGGGGGCTATCCAAATCTGGATGCACCTGCAACGCCTGAACGTATTTTGCGCGCCATCCAAGGCTTGCAACCATGAGCCTTGATTTGGCATATTTGCGCGCTTGTGCGGCACGGGGGCCGTTTGTGCGGATTTTGATCACGCGTACGGCGGGGTCTGTCCCGCGCGAGGCGGGCACCTCCATGATCGTTTGGGCCGAAGGTCAAGAGGGTACAATTGGCGGGGGGCGTCTTGAATGGGAGGCTGCGGCAGAGGCCCGCGCGATGCTGCCGCAAGGCGGGATCGCGGTGCGGAACTATCCGCTTGGGCCACATTTGGGTCAATGCTGCGGCGGGTTTGTCAGCGTGGTGTTCGAGGTCTTTGCGAAAGATATTCCTGACAGTTTGCCCTATGCGCGGCCGCTTGGGCCAAATGCGCATTGGGGCGCAAAAATCGCGCGCGCAGCCGAGCGTCTGCATCCATCCCACAGCCCTGCTGTTGTTGGGGATTGGCTGATCGAAACTGGGCCTGCCGCCCCGCATCACATTTGGATCTGGGGGGCGGGTCATGTAGGGCGGGCCTTGGTGGGTGTGCTTGCGCCTTTGCCTGATCTAGTCCTGACTTGGGTGGATATCTCGCAGTCTCGATTTCCCGAGGTCATCCCCCCCAATGTCACGTCATTGATCGTGCAGAAGCCGCAAGGGGTGGTGCGCCACGCGCCAAAGGCGGCTGATCATATCATCGTGACCCATAGCCACTCCCTTGATCTCGAACTGTGCCATGCCCTGCTTGGTCATGAGTTTGGCAGCGCAGGATTAATCGGGTCAGCCACAAAATGGGCGCGGTTTAAAGGCAGATTATCGGCGCTTGGTCATAGCAGCGCACAAATTTCACGCATATCCTGCCCAATAGGGGATATATCCTTGGGCAAACACCCGCAGGCCATTGCCTTGGGGGTTGCCACAGCCTTGCTGTCTCGGGCAGAAGAGGCAGCACATAAAAACACGGGGGCAATGTGAAGCTTCTTGGATTGCAGGGACTGACCAAAGCCTATCCAGGCGTCATCGCGAATAGCGATGTTAGCTTAGATATCGACAAGGGCCAGATCCACGCCGTGCTTGGCGAAAATGGTGCAGGCAAGTCGACCTTGGTCAAGACCATTTATGGTCTTGTGCGCCCCGATGAGGGGCAGATGCTGCTTGAGGGCGCGCCATTTGCCCCCAGTGACCCGCGCACTGCGCGCGCCGCAGGCGTCGCGATGGTGTTTCAGCATTTCTCGCTGTTTGACGCAATGAGCGTGGCGGAGAATATTGCGCTTGGTATGGAAAACCCATCCAAGACGCAGGACCTTGCAGCGCAAATTCGGGCTGCATCTGAAAATTATGGGCTGCCTTTATCGCCTGATCGGATTTTGGGCGATTTATCAGCGGGCGAGCGGCAACGGGTCGAGATCATTCGCTGTTTGCTGCAGAATCCCAAGCTTTTGATCATGGATGAGCCAACCAGCGTCCTGACCCCGCAAGAGGTCGATATCCTGTTTGGCACATTGCGTCTCTTGGCGTCTGAAGGGACATCAATCCTTTATATTTCGCACAAACTTGAGGAAATCCGCGCTTTGTGTGAGCACGCCACTGTTTTGCGCCAAGGTGAGGTTGTGGGCACCTTTGACCCACGCGAAATGAGCAACCGTGACATGGCCGAGATGATGGTGGGCAAGACCCTTACCACACCAAAACGCGCGGCTGTCATCACTGGACAGCCCTTGTTGCAAGTATTGGGCCTGAGCGCGCCTGCGCCGCACCAATTCGGAACAAGCCTGAAAGAGATCAACTTTACCCTACACGCGGGCGAGGTCTTGGGGATCGGCGGTGTTGCGGGCAATGGTCAGGATGAATTGGTCGCAGCCCTGTCAGGAGAGATGCGCACACATGCTGATATGATCCTATTACAGGGTCAGGGCATTGGCGCCGATGGGCCAAATGCCCGCCGCGCCCTTGGCCTTTGTGCCGCGCCAGAGGAGCGTAATGGCCACGCCGCCGCCCCCGATATGAGCCTAGTGGAAAACGCATTGATGACCGCGAAAACGCGGCTTTCTTTGTTGAAAAACGGGTTTATTGATTGGCCGCGCAGTCGGGCCTTCGCCCAAGAGGTGATCGCGCGTTTCGATGTGCGCACGCCAAGCCCCGAAACCGCCGCGCGTGCGCTGTCGGGCGGGAATTTGCAGAAATTCGTAATCGGGCGCGAGATCAGCCAAAACCCGCGCGTTTTGGTGATCAACCAACCCACATGGGGCGTTGATGCTGCGGCCGCGGCTGCGATCCGTCAGGCCTTGCTGGACTTGGCCAGTGCAGGATCAGCGGTGCTTGTGATCTCGCAAGACCTTGAGGAGGTGTTGGAAATCACTGACCGCTTCGCGGCGTTGAACGAAGGCACCTTATCACAAGCGGTGCCAACATCGGGGCTGACCATGGAGGAAATCGGGTTGATGCTCGGTGGTGCGCATGATCTGGAGGTGGCCCATGCTCAGGCTTGAGAAACGGCCACAGCCTTCGCGCGGGTGGACATATGGCGCGCCCGTCTTGGCGGTGATTTTGACCATCATTCTTGGCATGGGTCTGTTTGCGATTTTGGGCAAAGACCCATTGATCGCGATCAAGACGATTTTCTGGGATCCAATCTTTGGCCCCTTCGCGCATTTTTACCGCCCCGAGATTGTCAAGAAAGCTGCCCCTTTGGTGCTGATCGCCGTGGGGCTGTCCTTTGGGTTTCGGGCGGGAATTTGGAATATCGGTGCTGAAGGTCAGTATATCATCGGCGCAATTTGCGGGGCAGGGGTGGCCTTGGCCTTTTACCCTATGGAGGCGCGCTGGTTGATCTTTCTGTTGATGATCGTTGCGGGGCTCTTGGGGGGGCTTCTTTGGGCGATGATCCCTGCGATTTTACGGGTGGTGTTCAAGACCAACGAAATCCTTGTATCGCTGATGCTGGTCTATGTGGCCGAGGTTTTGATCAAGGCCTTTTCTATTGGCCTTTTGCGCAACCCCGAGGGGTTTGGCATGCCTGGAAGCCGCAATTTGCGGCAATACCCATCGGCCGCCAATTTGGATTTGATCCCCAACACAGGCTTTCATTGGGGGGCTTTAGCGGCGCTGATGGCCGTGGTGGGGGCCTATATCCTATTCACCCGACATCAGTTTGGCTTCAACGTGCGCCTTGCGGGGCAAAGCCCGCGGGCGGCGGGATTTGCAGGGGTCAATGCTAATCGCCTTGTGATCTTATGTATGGGTATATCGGGCGCGCTTGCGGGACTTGCAGGATTGTTTGAGGTGGCAGGGCCATCGGGGCAGATCCTTGGTTCTTTCCCCGCCTTTTACGGGTTTACCGCAATTATTGTGGCCTTTTTGGGGCGGTTGCATCCTGTGGGCATTCTTTTTGCGGGGCTCATCATGGCGCTGACCTATATCGGTGGACAGGCGGCTGAGGCACAGTTGAATCTGCCTGCAGCGGCAATTTTGACCTTTCAGGGCATGTTGCTCTTTTGCCTTTTGGCTGTGGATGTGTTGACCAATTATCGCTTCAAATTCGGCCAAGGGGAGGCGCGCTGATGGATATCAATCCAATCCTGCTTTTGGCCGCGCTGATGGTGGCCTCAACGCCGATCTTGCTTGCGGCAATCGGTGAGTTGGTGGTCGAGCGCGCGGGGGTGCTGAACCTTGGGGTTGAGGGGATGATGATTTTCGGCGCGGTCTGCGGCTATATTGCGGGCCATTCAAGCGGCAACCCTTATTTCGGCTTTCTGGGGGCGGCTTGTGCGGGTGCAGTCGTTTCCTTGGTCTTTGCCGTATTGACCCAATTTCTTTTGACCAATCAGGTCGCCACAGGTTTGGGCCTGACGATGTTCGGCCTGGGCCTTTCATCGCTGATCGGGCAAGATGCGGTTGGATCACCTGATTTGACCGTGGCGAAGCTCTCTTTCCCCATTTTGTCCGATATTCCGGTTTTGGGGCCGATCCTGTTTCGTCATGATCTGATGGTCTATCTGAGCATTGCCATCGTGGCGGGGGTTTGGGCGTTTTTGAAATATAGCCGTGCGGGTCTGATCCTGCGGGCTGTGGGTGAGAATCACGAAGCCGCGCATGCGCTAGGGTATAATGTGCGCCGTGTGCGCGTTCTTGCGATTGTATTTGGTGGGGCCTGTGCAGGGCTTGCAGGGGCCTATATCAGCCTTGTCCGCGTGCCCCAATGGATTGACGGGATCACAGCAGGCGCAGGCTGGATTGCTTTGGCCATTGTGGTTTTCGCCTCTTGGAAGCCATGGCGCTTGATTGCAGGTGCCTATCTTTTTGGCGGTGTCACTGTTCTTCAGCTTAATTTGCAGGCAGAAGGCTTGAAAATTCCTGTCGAATATCTGTCAATGGCCCCATACCTTGCGACCATCATCGTCCTTGTGATGATACGCGCAGGACGGGCGCCTGCCTCATTGGGCAAACCCTTTCACCCCTCGTCATGAGGGTTTCAGCAACGACCAGAGCCTGATCTCTGGCAAACCGGGAGAGTAATTATGAAACGCAGAACACTACTTGCGACTGGCGCAGGTGCCGCCCTTGCCGCAGCAATGGGCATGCCCGCGCGCGCGCAGGACAAGACCAAGGTAGGCTTTATCTATGTTGGCCCGATCAATGATGGCGGCTGGACACAGCACCACCATCACTCCGCAATGGAAATGGTCGAGCATTTTGGCGATGCGGTTGAATTTGTCTATCAAGAGAGCGTCCCAGAAGGCCCAGATGCCGAGCGTGCGATCACCCAAATGGCTTTGGGTGGTGCGGATATTATCTTTACCACATCCTTCGGCTTTATGGATCCAACCGTGAACGTGGCTGCGAATTTCCCTGATGTGAAGTTCGAACACGCAACAGGCTATAAGCAGGCGGATAACGTGTCTGTCTATTCCGCGCGCTTCTATGAAGGTCGCGCGATCCAAGGTACATTGGCGGGTCGTGTCACCACCACCAACAAGATTGGCTATATTGCGTCTGTGCCAATTCCTGAGGTGATCCGTGGCATCAACTCGGCATATATCCACGCCAAAAAGGTTAACCCTGATGTGGAATTCAAGATCATCTGGATCTTTGAATGGCTGAACCCCGCGAAAGAAGCAGATGCGGCCAAGGCATTGATTGAACAGGGCTGTGACGTTGTTCTGCAGCACACCGACTCGACCGCGCCGCATCAGGCCGCGCGTGAGGCAGGTGGCGTTTACACCTTTGGTCAGGCGGCCGATATGGCGGAATATGGCCCGATGCCCCGTATTTCTTCGATCATCGACAACTGGGCCCCCTATTACATCGACCGCGTGCAGGCTGTGATTGATGGCACATGGTCATCCGTGAACACATGGGATGGCATCAGCACAGGCATGGTTGGCATTGGCGAGATTTCCGATGTTGTGCCCGCAGATGTAAAGGCCGAGGCCGAGGCGCTGCGCGATGCAATCGCGGCGGGCGAATATCATCCGTTCACAGGGCCGATCAACAAGCAAGATGGCAGCCTGTGGTTGGCTGAGGGCGAAACCGCGTCCGATGGCGACCTTGCGGGTATGTTCTTCTATGTCGAAGGGGTCGAGGGCGATATCCCGTCCTGATCCCAACCCTTATAGGGCGTGAAAGTGGGCGCATCTGCGCCCACTTTTTCTTTGCGGTGGGTTATAGTGCCTGATCTCCCTTTAGGCGCAAAAGGGCCACCAATGCAGCATCACGGCGCGCGCGCAAATCTGTGCTGCCCATGCTCGCCAATTCCGCTTCGACACCTGCAACCAATTCCGCCTTGAGTGCCTCGGTCAGTTCGGGATGACCAAGGTCTTTCCATCGCGCCTCTTGCGTGGGGCCAAGATGGTCAAGATACGCGCGATAGCCGCCCGCACCACCGCCCAAGTGATAGGTGAGATGTGGCCCCATCAAGGCCCATCTCAGACCTGGCCCATTGGCAATGGCGCGATCAATATCAGCGACATCTGCAATCCCTTCGGCCACAAGATTGACCGCTTCGCGATAGAGTGCTGCGGTCAGGCGGTTAGCGATGTGGCCTTGCACCTCGCGCTTTGCGCGAATGGGCACGCGGTGCAGCGCATGATAATGCGCTTCGGCTTGATCCATGGCTTCGGGTGCGGTGAGGTGGCCTGCGACCAGTTCAACCATCGGGATCAGATGCGGCGGGTTCATCGGGTGCGCGACCAAGATGCGCTCAGGATGTTTGGCGCCCTGCTGTAGATCACTTGCCATGAGTGACGAGGTGCTTGACGCAATCACGACCTCAGGCCCGACCTGAGCCTCGATTTGGCGGATCACCTCATGCTTGACCGCGATCCGCTCTGGCGCATTTTCTTGGACAAATCTGGCCCCTTTAAGAGCCGCATAATCTGGGCTGACATCAGGCGCAGTCGGCTGATGGGCCAACCCCAATTCTGCCAGGTTTGGCCATGCATGGGCCAAAAAGGCTGAAAGATCCTGGCTGCATTCAGGGTCGGGGTCGATAATGACCACTTTATGACCCAATGATGACGCTAAAGCGGCCCAACTCAGACCGATCAAACCACCTCCAACAATTCCAATTTGGTCTAAATTCGACATATATGACACTTTTTAGGTATTTTTATTGTTTATTAACAATTTCAAATTCATGAATTACATCCTCGTAATATGAAATAATGATAACTTAACCCTCCACGACATCTAGTAGTCATTGACTGTTGTGCGTGGATTTGATTCCATATAACTGCCCATAAGGAGTAATTAATCATGAAAAAACTATCTGTTGCAGTTTGCATCACAGCGCTTGTTGCTTTGTCGGCGTGCTCTTCGCAGCCCGTTGCGGCGCCAATCGAAGCGCCTGCGGCAAACAAAGTTCCAGGCTGAGGCTTGCCTCGGATTTCCCCATCACCTGCCACTAGCAGGTGATGGGGCATCTTTCAGTTACCCATCCATCGCGCGGGTAAGTTCTGAAATCTCTACAGCGCGATGTTCCTTCATCGAAATTTGTGCAGCCATTCCCATAATGACGGCCATGTAGCCATCGTTGAGGCTGACTTCGGGTGCTTGGCTTTTACCGCGCACCAAATCTAAGAATTTCTGATGTTGATAAAAGGTTGATCCATTATGGTCGCCTGCTGCCAATAGGGTCGGGTCGACAGGGATGTCGCGGGCGATAGGTCCTTTGGGGTCTCGTGGGCTTTCAATCAATTGCGGGATTGGGGCCTCGCCCAAATGATCGGGCCAGAACCGACCGGGGCCGGGCACATAGGCCTCAATCTTGCCCTTAGGGCCAGTGGCGCAGACCTCTTCTTGATAGCGGCTGCCTTCAGCGAACATGCACAGTTCGAGCAGCGCCCGTGCGCCATTGGCGAAATCCACGATGACAAACCCATTATCGAGGATATCTGGCGTCTCGCCGTCATAGGCCTCGTCTCGGTGATTCACATCCATCCCACCCGAGGCCAACACCCGCACGGGTTCTGATTTCAGGGCGAGGCGCATCAGGTCAAAGAAATGGCAGCATTTCTCAACAAATGTCCCGCCCGTATAGCGGTTAAAGCGGTTCCAATCGCCCACCTTTTCAAGGAAAGGAAAGCGATGCTCGCGCAAAGACAGCATCTTGATCCCCCCCGTGGCCCCTTCGGCGGCCTCAAGGAAGGCGGTGATTGGCGGCATGTAGCGATATTCCATCGCGACCCAAATAGGCGCGGGATAGCTGTCACGGATCTCGCGCAGGCTGTCTTGTTGCGCTGGATCCGTAAAGAGCGGCTTTTCCACGAGGACAGGCAGGGGGCGATGTTTGGCGAGATATGATAACTGCTCGACATGGCGGAAATTTGGGCTGGCGATCACGTAACAGTCGAGATCGGGATGGGCCACCAGTGCCTCAAGGCTATCGTAAAGCGTGGCCTTTGGTGCAAGGGTCAGTGATTTCGTAGCCATACCTGCATCGGGCTCGAAAATCGCGGCCACCTCCGCCCTGTCTAGCAGAGCGATATTTTGCAGATGTTCTTGGCCCATCATACCGCAACCGATGATGCCGTAGCGTGTAATTTGAGACATTTGTCCTCTCTACTTTAGACGTTGCACATAATGTGCGCGCGTGTGGTCAATCCAATTTCGGGAATATTCAATGATGCCCCGACCGTCTGCATGGCTGTAACGTTCAACAAAGGGGGCAGGGCTTGTGGCTGGGCGCGCGAAATCGGGCGGCACCCAATCGGGGATGGGGGCAATGCTGACATAATCCTCAGCTTGAAGGATCCGCAGGCCCAATTGCACGCGATAGGTCAGATACAACGAATCAGACAGCTTTTCGGCCTCCAATCGGCCTGCAGCTCCGTCTAGCCAGATCTCCTCCACCGCCACTGGCAGAGAATTGAGGAACCTCAAACGGCGGATTCGCGTGGCATGCGAGGCCGTGCCAAAACTGGGCAGATCGGCGGGTTTCGCGAGATAGTCCAACGCCAAAACTTGCGCGCTTGGCAGCCCGCCGCCTGTGCGAAGTTCGAGGCGAAACATCGAGTAAATCGAACTGATCTGCGCGCTTGATTGCACATAATTTCCAGACCCCTGCACGCGGCGCAAAAGACCTTTTTCTTCAAGAATATTGAGGGATTTTCGCAATGTGCGCACCGTGGTTTGATATTGCGCAGCCAGCGTGCGTTCGGGCGGCAGGCGGCTGCCATCGGGCAGGCGGCCCGCTGCGATTTCACGGATCAAGACCTCGCTTAATTGTATGTAAAGCGGCAGCGCCGATGAGGCGGGTCTGCGGTCGATTTGATCGCGCATCGAAGCGGCCTTTCGAGAAAATTGATACACTATTGATCCAGATCAAGCACACGGCTAATTTCGGAGAAAGTCAAGCGGCAGCGATGACGATTAGATCAACGCGCCGCAGGGAGGGGAGAAGAGATTTGAGCGTGGTTCCCATCACATCTGCCGATCTAGATGCCGCCGAAGTGTCGTGGTTTGCTGCGCTTTGCTCGGACGATTATCAATTCTTGGGCGTGCCAGATGGGGCCTTGCGCTCATCTTTTGCGCATTGCTCGGATATTGTGAAAACCGCTGAAAACTACGGCTTTCGCAATGTGCTGTGCCCTTCGTCCTATCAGGTGGGACAAGACACGCTCAGCTTCGTTGCGGGCTGTGCGCCGATCACCTCCAAGATTAACCTGCTGGCGGCTGTGCGCTGTGGCGAGATGCAGCCCATTATGTTGGCGCGCACCATCGCGACACTCGATCACATGCTGGAAGGCCGCCTGACGGTTAACATCATCTCTTCGGATTTTCCTGGTGAGGTGGCCGACAGTTCATTTCGCTATCAGCGTTCGCGCGAGGTTGTGGAAATTCTGAAACAGGCATGGACACAGGACGAGATCAATTACAAAGGCGAAGTTTATAACTTTGAAGGCCTGACCACTGACCCTGCGCGCCCCTATCAAAAGGGCGGGCCGCTGCTGTATTTTGGAGGCTACTCGCCTGATGCGCTTGAGCTTTGCGGTCAGCATTGTGACGTCTATCTCATGTGGCCTGAGCGCGAGGACGAGTTGCGTGGACGGATGCAGGCCGTGAATGCCGTGGCCGAGCGTTATAACCGCACGCTTGATTACGGTTTGCGCGTCCATGTGATCGTGCGCGACACCGAGGCCGAAGCGCGCGAATATGCCGAATATATCGTTTCGAAACTTGATAAGGATCAGGGGGACGCGATCCGAAATCGCGCGCTTGATGCCAAATCCCTTGGGGTGAGCCATCAGTCGAAAAACCGCGAGATTGCGGATGGTGCGGGCTATATCGAACCCCATCTTTGGACGGGTGTTGGCCGCGCGCGGTCTGGCTGTGGGGCGGCGCTTGTTGGCTCTACCGATCAGGTTTTGTCACGGCTTGAGGATTACCAGAAAATGGGCATCCGCGCCTTTATTCTTTCGGGGTATCCGCACAAAGGCGAGGCAGAGCATTTTGGCGGCCGCGTGTTGCCGCAGATGAAAACTTGCTCTTTGCCCCATGAATATGGCCGCGTGCCCGCTACATTGCCGAATACACCCCTAGGCGGAGGCGTTCGCAAATGACCAAAACACCCCCTACCATGCCCCGCGTCCAAATCGCCGAGGGCCTGAGTTTTAGCCGTCTTGTCTACGGGATGTGGCGGCTTGGCGATGACACGGATACCTCCACCGATCATGTCATCGCAAAAATCGAAACCTGCCTTGCCCAAGGGATCACAACCTTTGATCAGGCGGATATTTATGGCGCTTATACCGCTGAGGCCATTTTGGGTGCAGCGTTGCGCGCGCGGCCCGATCTGCGCGCCAAAATAGAAATCGTCACAAAATGCGATATCGTGGCCCCGATTGGCCGCTATTCCGATGCGCCCGTAAAATATTACGACACATCCGCAGCTCATATCACGCAATCTGTTGATACCTCATTGCGCGAGATGGGGATTGATCAGATTGATCTGTTGCTCATCCACCGCCCCGATCCGCTGATGGATCACCACGAGACGGGGGCCTGCCTTGATGGATTGATCAAAGCGGGCAAGATCCGCGCAGCGGGCGTGTCGAACTTCCGCCCTTGGGATTGGGAGTTGCTGCAATCTGCGATGAGCGCGAAATTGGTGACCAACCAAATTGAGCTGTCGCTGTCCCATGTCGCGCCCTTCACAAATGGGGATTTGAGTTTCCATCAACGCCATGCACAGCCCGTTATGGCGTGGTCGCCTTTGGGGGGTGGTGCGCTGATGACTACACGCGAGGGGCTGTTGGCCACGCGTCTTGACGCGATTGCGGCAGAGCAGGGCGTGGATCGTGCGGCTGTTGCTGCGGCCTTTCTCTTGGCCCATCCTTCGACAATCTTGCCTGTGCTTGGCACCAATGCGTTGCCGCGCATTGCCACTATTTCAGACGCGCTGCGCGTGCGTCTTGATCGGCGCGATTGGTTCTCGCTTTACGAGGCCGCACTTGGTCACGAGGTCGCCTGATGGATCAGAAGATGCGCCGCCACCCCCTCAGCAGCTTTGTGCCTGACCCGGCAAACCCGCGCGCCTTTCGCACGGCGCTTGGGTGTTTTGCAACGGGTGTGACCATTGTCACAGTCGCAAGCGATGAGGGGCCGGTGGCCATCACGGCGAATAGTTTTACATCCGTGTCGCTCGATCCTGCATTGGTCTTATGGTCGATTGATCGCGCTTCGCGCCGATACCCCTATTTCGGTGCGGCCCCAGCCTATGCCATTCATGTTTTGGGGGCGGATCAAGAAGATCTTTGCTGGCGCATCGCGCGCGATGCAAAGGGGCTTGGGCCCGATGATTTTGATATGAATGCCGAAGGTGTGCCCGTGCTGCATGACTGTCTTGCGCGGTTTGAATGCACAGCTTGGGCCAATTACGCGGGCGGTGACCATGATATCATGGTCGGCCAAGTGCAGCGTGCGGGCTATCGCGACTTCGGTGGGTCGCTGGGATTTTTCCGCGGCAAACTTGGCACGTTCACCGTGAGGGAGACTGAGCCCGCATAACTAAGTTACCCCGATCAAAAGGGGGAAAGTGAGACGACCAAAACCAACGGGAATGTTTAAGGGAGGAATTACATGACCGCTAAGTTTACCAGCACTGCAATTGCAGCACTTATGGTTGCAAGCGCAGCCCCCGCTTTTGCGGATGAAATTACGTTTTTGTGCTACCAAGACGGCAATGAATGCGATGTGATTGGCGAAATGCTGCCCGAATTCACCGCTGCCACAGGCCATACTGTTAACATGGAGACCGTTGCCTATGACGTGATCCGTGATCAGTTGGAAAACCAGTTGCAAACGGATGCGGCCCCTGATGTCGCGCGCGTGACCAATTTGGGCGGCTTGAACCAGTATTACCTTGATCTCGCGCCCTATGTCGATCGTGGCACATGGGAAGCCGCCTATGGCGCGACCCTGCCGTGGTTCCGCGCACCAGGTGTGGGGGATGATGGGATTTACGGGTGGATGACCCAGCTGACTGTGACAGGCCCCTATGTCAACGTCTCGCTCTTTGAAGATGCGGGCGTGGATATGCCAGGGGATGGCGCAACATGGGACGATTGGGCAACGGCCTTGGCCGAAGTTCAGGCCGCAACAGGCGTGACTGCAGGCTTGGCAATGGATCGCACGGCGCATCGTATGGCGGGCCCCGCGTTTTCCTATGGCGCGCGCTTCTTTGATGATGCGGGCAACCCGATCCTCGTGGATGAAGGGTTCCGTAACTTTGCAGAAACATTTGTGGGTTGGCACGCCTCAGGCCTGATGCCTGCTGAAGGTTGGCCTGCGGGTGAGGGCACGCAATATCGCAACGCTGCACCGCTGTTCCAATCGGGCGAAGCTGTGATGCATATGTCGGGCTCGTGGATGATCAATTCCTACTCGGAAAACATCACCGATTTCGAATGGCGCGCGGTTCCAGCGCCATGTGGCGTAGGTGGCTGTGGCGCAATGCCAGGGGGTGCCGCGATCACGGCGTTCAAATCGACCGATGCACCTGAAGCAGCTGCGGCCTTTATCGATTTCCTCGCCTCTGAGGAAAATGCAGCCCGCTTTGCATCTGCAACCCGCAACATCACCGCGCATCAGGGCCTTCAGGCTTCGGGTGTTGATTATGGTGATGCATCCCCCGCGGTTGCGGCGGCGCTGTCTGTCTTTGCGGCAAATGCTGGCAAGGCAGCAGAAACCACACCACAGGCTTACACCTTCCAAGGTTATGCCAAGAATTTCGTAATCTATGGTGTTGTGCCTGACTACCTGACCAAAGCGATCACAGGCGAAATGAGCCTTGATGATGCCTTGGCCGCGATTGATGCGGATGTTGCCGCACAAATCGCCCAGTAAGTGAACCAAAGGACGACCCTGCAATGATTGACGCCTTCATCGCCGCATTTGCAGGGTCACCTTGGCCGCTTTATCTGGCCCTCTACTTGGCCGTGGGGTGGGTGTTGATCCGCCCCACTGGCCCAATTATGGGGCAATTGGCCTCGATCATGGGATGGCCGATTGAGATGACACAGCGCCTCGCCGGCGCGACTGGTCTGCCCTATTTGTTCCTTTTGCCCAATATGTTGGTCTTTGGCCTATTCACCTTTGCCCCGATGTTTATCAATTTGGGTTTCGCGGTGACCGAAGGCCAATCCATTCTCTTTGATGAGCGCGCCTTCGCAGGTCTTGATAACCTGCGCCGTCTTGTGGCCGAAACACAGATTGACACGGGCGCCGCCAATCTTGAGGACGACAAATTTTTCTCGGCCGTCTACGACACGGCGATCTTCGTGATTTTCCAAGTGCCCGTTATGATCCTCGTGGCGCTTTTATCTGCGCTTGCCCTGAACCGCCAAATCATCGCGCGCGGCTTTTGGCGGGCGGTGTTTTTCTACCCTGTGATGCTGTCGCCCGTGGTGGTCGGATTTTTGTGGAGTTTGATCCTCAAGCGGCAAGGCGTGTTGAGCCAAAGCCTGATCATCTGGGGCTGGATTGAGGAGCCGATCCAATGGCTCACCGATCCGTCATGGACAATGTTTTGGTCTGTCTTTGTCTACACTTGGGCGCATCTTGGTTTCTATATGCTGATCCTGCTTGCAGGGCTGCAGGCAATCCCGCGCGATGTGTATGAGGCTGCTGAAATGGATGGCACATCAGCCTTTCGGCAATTGACCCGCATCACCATCCCGCTGCTTGCGCCGACCCTGTTGGTGGTCACGGTTTTGTCGCTGATCAAAGCCTTTCAAGCATTTGAGGAACTCTATGCCATGTCGGTGCGGTGGTCTTCGCTTGTGGCGTATATTTTTGAAACATCAGGTCTGCGGGGGCAGGCCACAGCCAATGGTCTGGGGGTTGCGGCGATGGCATCGTTGATTGTGGCTGCGGTTTTGATCGTGCTGTCGTTGTTGCAGGTTTGGCTCTCATCGCGGGGGGCACGGCAATGAGCGGGGCATGGGCATTTCTGACCCGCAAGGCAGGCGGGCCACGCGCCAACTGGTTGGATTACCTCACCTATGCCTATCTCTTGCTGGGTGTGGTTGTGATCCTCGTGCCTGTGCTGTGGCTGGGGTTGAATTCGCTGAAATCTTCGGCCCAGTTGGAGCGCCAAGACCTATCGCTTTTGCCTGCCCGCTATGAACAGGTGGCGCGCGCCACAGTCACAGGGCCGGAGGGCAAGCGCATTTTCTACATCAGTGATCTGCCCTATTGGGTTTTGGATTGGTCGGATCTGCCAGATGCGCAAAAGGCACGACACGATTTATCCGCCTTTTTGGCAGGGTATGAGGGGGATGCGCTTTATGCCTTGCGGGCGCATTTGGGCCTTTTGCCTAAGATGACGCGTGACTTGGTTGCACGGGAAAACCTGCCTGATTGGATTTTGCGCTATGTGTCCATGTCGGCGCAGGCCCGCAGTGAATACGATGTTGCGGCCATCATCGCGGGGCTTGGCCCCGAAGATCAGCGACTTTTGTCGGAATTTCTATCGCTTGATCCTTACGAGCCATCGGCCATTTCTGTTCAGATTTTGGCCCGCGCCCCTGATCCAGTTACAGGTATTGAGACACTGTTTGGGGTGTCGCGCATCAACCCCACGCGCGAAACAACGCCCGCGCGCTATGTTGATAACCGCAGCGCGGAGGTGGTGCAGCTTGCCACGGCCACCATTCGTACAGAGCGCAGCTTTGCCCCCAGTTGGGAAAACTACACCGATCCCCTTTTGGGGCGTGCCTTTGGCGTAAACGTGAATTTTGCGACCTGCTTTACCAATTCGGTTTTGGTCACGGCCATTGCCACGGCCCTGACCTTGCTCATCAATTCGATGGCGGCCTTTGCGCTGGCGAAATATAAATTCCGCGGCCAAGTTTTGTTCTTTGTGATCATCTTGGCCACGCTGATGGTGCCCCCCACCATCACGCTTGTGGGCTTGTTCAAGGCAATCAATGCCACGGGCCTGTCAGGGTCGATCTGGGGTGTTATCATTCCAGGGGCGGCCACCCCAACGGGGGTGTTTTTGCTCCGCCAATATATGCTGTCGATCCCTGATGAGTTGATCGAGGCAGCGCGCATGGATGCGGCGAGCGAATGGAAGGTCTATTGGCGCATCATTTTGCCTTTGGCCTTGCCCGCGATTGCAGCCTTGGCGATCCTATCGGTGATCTGGCGCTGGAATGATCTGATCTTGCCGATGGTGGCCATCGCGACCACCAAAGAGGCCTATACAATTCAACTTTGTCTGCTTGAATTCCGTGGCGAGCATCTCAGCCAAGAGCATTTCCGCCTCGCTATGACCATGGTCAGCCTCGTGCCTGCGACCTTGGTCTTTGTGTTCTTGCAGAAATACATCACCACGGGCATTGCCAATACGGGATTGAAATAGTGAGTGACCTACAGCTGAAATCAGTGATCAAGCGCTACGGCTCGGTCGAAGTGATCCATGGCATTGATCTTGAGATCAAGTCAGGCGAGTTTTGCGTCTTTGTTGGCCCATCTGGCTGCGGAAAATCCACGCTCCTGCGGATGATTTCGGGGCTTGAGGGGATCACGGGCGGCGATGTCGTGATCGATGGGGTTGTGGTCAACCACGTGCCCGCGGCACAGCGTGAATTGGCGATGGTGTTTCAATCCTATGCGCTTTACCCGCATATGTCGGTGCGCGGAAACTTGTCTTTCGGGCTTGAGAACCTCAAAATGCCGAAAGCCGAAATTTCCCGCCGCGTGGAGGAGGCCGCGCGTATGCTCCGCATTGAGGCGTATCTGAACCGCCGTCCTGGTCAATTGTCGGGCGGGCAGCGTCAGCGGGTTGCCATTGGTCGCGCGGTTGTGCGCGAGCCAAAGATTTTCCTTTTTGACGAGCCGCTGTCCAATCTTGATGCTGAGCTGCGCGTGACGATGCGCCGCGAGATTGGCAACCTCCATCGCCGCCTTGGGAACACGATGGTCTATGTGACCCATGATCAGGTCGAGGCGATGACAATGGCCGATAAAATCGCGGTTTTGCGCGATGGCAGGCTGGAACAATTTGGAACCCCGTTAGAGCTGTTCAATAATCCAGATAACCGCTTTGTTGCGGGCTTTATCGGGTCGCCTGCGATGAATTTCCTGAAGGGCGAAATCGCCGAAGGTGGGGTGGCTTTGGCCGCTGGGGGTCACATTCCCCTTGGGCCGCGCAGCGGTGTTGGTCAAGGCGATGCAATCGAATTGGGCATCCGCCCACGCGACATTAGCATTGCCAAAACAGGCGGCGTGAAGGGCGAAGTTACCGAAGTCGAACAATTGGGCAGCGAAAGCTATATCTTTGTCACCCTGCCGTCAGGGGAGCCGCTGGTGATCCACCAAGCGGGCCAGACTGATATCGCCATTGGCCAAACAGTTGCCGTCAAGCTTGCCCCTGAGGCCGTTCACATCTTCCGTGCCGATACAGGGCGTGTGTGTCGGTGACCCTGCGCAACGCTGACATCCTCTCTGGCCTTCAGCGCATTGGGCCAGGGTTTCTGATGGCGCTTTTGGTGGCGATGGCTGCGCAATTCCTGTCGGATCATTACGGCGCGCCTGTGATGCTGATTGCGATTTTGCTCGGCATCCCATTTCATTTCCTCTCGCAAGAGCCGCGTATGGCCGCAGGCATCCAATTTGCGGGCCGCACCGTTCTGCGCATTGGGGTGGCGCTGCTTGGCCTTCGCATTAGCGCGCAATTGTTAGAAGGCATTGGCGTGGCCGAAGCGGTCATGCTGGCGATGGCGGTCGTCACCACGATTGGCGCGGGAATTTGGCTGGCCCCGCGTTTTGGCAGATCGGGCTATTTTGGGTTTCTTGCGGGTGGCTCTGTTGCCATTTGTGGTGCCTCTGCGGCGCTTGCCATTTCAGCGTTGCTGCCAAAACGGCATGTGGCCGAAGATGATGTCACCTTCACTGTGGTGGGGGTGACGGTGCTCTCGAGTGTCGCGATGATCATCTATCCGATGATCGCCACCTCGCTTGGTCTGTCGACCCATATGGCAGGGATATTCTTAGGCGGCACCATTCACGATGTGGCCCAAGTTGTGGGGGCGGGCTATTCCATCTCGGATGAGACGGGGGATCTTTCCACCTTGGTCAAATTGTTTCGCGTGATCATGTTGGCCCCCGTGATTTTGGTGGCGTCTTTGATCCTGCGCAAAGCCCATCTTGAGGCGGGCGAGGGCGGGAAAGCCCCGCCGCTCATCCCTGCTTTCGTGGCGGGGTTCATTGTATTGGCCATTCTGGGCACGATGCAGCTTGTGCCGCCGTTGATCACAGAGAGCGTGAACATTGTCTCGCAAAGCTGCCTTGTGGTGGCCGTTGCCGCCGTTGGGATGAAAACCTCGTTGCAGGCATTTGCATCAGTTGGGCGCAGCGCCTTGGCGTTGTTGATCACACTGACGCTGCTGATTGCGGCTTTGGTGGCCATTGGCCTCGCGGTCTTAGTCTAGGCCTACTTGTTTTGCGGGGCTGATTTGCAGACCCGTATTTTGGCGCGCACCTTGTTCATGCCGATCTCAAAGGCGGCATGATCAGCCAATATCTTCGCGCGCGACCGATAGGGTTTTAAGGATGGCATAGACCGCCCGCCCTTCGTTCAGGCCCAATAGATGGGCCGAGCGGCGGGTCACACGGGCCAAGATCCGCCCCAATTTCGTGTCGACTGCGACCAAAACGGCGGGGCCATCGCCGCTGCGCATACTGTGAATTGTGCCTTCGATGACATTGAGCGCGGATAGTCCTTGTGGTTTTTGGGTGGCTAAAATCACTTCATGCGCGGCAATACGCAGTTGTAATTTTCGCCCCAAATCGCCACTCAGGCGCGGCACAAAAAGTGCCACATCGGCGTTGCGTAATTCGCTGACCCCATCCGCGTGATGCGCCGTCAGCGTGGCCTCAATAACGGCCCCCGCTTCGCGTGACCCTGCAGGCAGGCTATGGGGGTCAGAAAAGACCTCGCTTGGGCGCCCTTGCGCCTGTATCCGCCCCGCCTCAATCGTGATCACTTCTGTCGCTAAGCGCGCAACCTCGGTGGGGGCGTGACTTACATAAAGAATGGGAATGTCCATTTCATCGCGCAGACGTTCAAAATAGGGCAGGATTTCTTGCTTGCGCGCCTCATCAAGGGCTGCCAGTGGCTCATCTGCCAGAAGGATACGGGGGGCCGCTAACAACGCGCGCCCGATTGCCACGCGTTGCTTCTCGCCGCCTGATAGCATCGCGGGTCGCCGCTGCAAGAGGTGCCCGATCCCCAACATCTCGACAATATCTGCGAAATTCGGGGCAGGGCGCGCGCCGCGATAGCGCATCCCATAACGGAGATTTTTCGCAACGCTCAGATGCGGAAAGAGGCGCGCCTCTTGAAAAATATACCCGGCTTGGCGCTCATGCGCGGCAAGGTTTATCCCGCGCGCAGGGTCAAACAGATCCATATCCCCCACGCGGATATAGCCTTCATCAGGCGTGATAAGACCCGCGACTGCATTGATCACGGTGGTTTTGCCCGCGCCCGAGCGGCCAAAAAGGGCAGTGATCCCGCGGGCGGCTTGGAAGTTAAGATCAAGTGAAAACGCACCGATCTGGTGACGAAGCCTCAGATCAAGCATCACGTCCCCCGATACGTTTGGACAAAGCCCGCGCCAGAATTTCTGACAAAACGAGGGCAAGAATAGCGATAAAGATCGACACGGCAACTAAGATCAGTGCGCCCTGTTCCCCGCCTGGTTGCTGTAAAAATGTGTAAATCGCCGAAGGGATTGTGCGGGTTTGATTTGGAATATTCGAAACGAAGGTGATGGTGGCGCCAAATTCCCCCATGGCCTTTGCAAACCCCAAAATCGCGCCAGCCAGAACCCCGGGCAGGCTCAGAGGCAAGTTGAGGGTGGCAAAGACTGCCCAAGGCGGCGCGCCTAGGCTGCGGGCTGCATCCTCAAGTTTGGGGTCAACCGCCTCAAGGGATAGGCGCATCGCGCGCACCATCAGCGGAAAGGCCATGACCGCCGCGGCAAGGGCTGCACCCGTCCAATGAAAGGCAAAGCCCAGACCTAGTGCAGCCAAGGCTTGCCCCAAGGGGGCCTGCGCGCCAAAGGCCAAAAGCAGCACATATCCCGTCACCACAGGCGGCAAGATCAGGGGCAGATGAACCGCTGCATTCAATATTTGCTTTCCAAAAAAGTTACAGCGCGCCAACAGATAGGCAACCCAAAGTGCGACAGGCAGGCTGGCCAAGGTGGCCCAAAAACTGACCTTGAGGGATAGCGCGATTGCGGCCCATTCTGCGGGGCCGAGAAGATCACTCATTTCTCAGCCTCCGCCAGTGTCTCAAATCCATTCGCCGTGAAAATCATCGCCGCGTCATCCCCGCGCAGATAGGCGAGAAAAGCCGCGGCCGCAGGTTTTATCTCCGCACCAAGCGCGGCGGCAGGGTAGCGGATTGGGTCGTGACTGTCTGCCGGGAAGGTGCCAATGATATGCACCTGCGTGCTGATCATAGCATCGCTGCGATAGACCACTCCAAGGGGGGTTGCCCCCGCTGCAACTTGGGCAAGGGCGCTGCGCACATTGTCGAATTGCGCGACCCGATCTGCGACCGTGTCCCAAAGGTCGAGATGGCTGAGCGCGGCGCGACCATAAATCCCTGCAGGCACGGCATCAACAAGGGCCATGGTCAGATAACCGCCGTCTAGCAAATCGGCCAAATTGATCTCGGGCGTGATATTCTGATCCGATTGATCTAGACCTTCCCCATGCGCCACAAGAACCAATTGATTGCCCAAGAGATCAAACCTAGTATCCGGCGCAATCAATCCCGCTTGGGCGATGCGATCCATCCAGTCGGTATTGGCTGAGATAAAAATATCGGCAGGCGCGCCCTGTTCAATCTGACGGGCCAGCGTAGAGGACCCTGCATAAACCATGCTGACCTCGAAATCGCTTGCTGCCTCAAATTTCTGTTCGATTTCATCTAGGGCTGTCGCAAGGCTAGAGGCCGCGAACACCAATATCTCTTCAGCCCGTGTCAAAGTCGGGCTAAGGCACAGCATCAGGGCCAAAAACATAGGACGGATCGGGGCGTTCATAGGGGCAGAGTTTCCGCGACCAATGCCGCTTGTGCAAGGGTCTTATGCGCTATTGATAACCTCTGCTGGATAGCCACGCCACCGTGGGCGCGCATCGCCAACGCGGCGCGGTGTTATGACCAAAAGTCCCGCGGGGGGATATCTTTATGTGCATGATGCTGCCTCGGGCCATTTCTCTTTAACTGTATATCGACCCGCGCCCCCTGACAAGAAACCCCAACTTTAGCCCCCTTGTTGTTTCATGGCTTTGTCACCCTTCTGTTACGCGGTCGTAACTTAGATAGGGCAATGGCGTGGGGTACTCTGTTTTACCCAAGGGGGATACCTGATGAACCTGCGCATGCTTTTGGCCACAACAGGCCTTGCTTTGTTTGCAGGGCCTGCATTGGCCCAAGATATGAACTTTAACCGTATCGCGTCTTTTCCAGTTGCCGCGAATACGCCCGATGCCGAAGAAACCTCAGCCGAGATTATCGCGGCCACGGGCGATGGAATGACATTGGTCTATTCCGACAGCCCTGCAGGTGTGATCGGTTTTATCGACATCACCGATCCCGCGAACCCTGTTGCCGCAGGCGTATTCGCGCTGCCAAATGGCGAGCCAACAGCCGTATCCGCGCTTGGAAACACGGTGTTTGTCGCGGAAAACACATCGGAAAGCTTCACCAACCCGTCAGGCGTTTTGCATGCGATTGATGCAGGGAGCCGTGACGTTCTCGCCTCTTGTGATCTGGGTGGACAGCCCGACAGCACGGCTGTTGCCCCCGATGGCAGCTTCATCACTGTTGCGATTGAGAACGAGCGAGACGAGGATCTGGGCGATGGCCGCGTGCCGCAAATGCCTGCGGGTCATTTGGTGATCCAACCCTTGGGGGAAAATGGCGCGATGGATTGCGCGGCGCAGATCCGTGTTGATCTGACAGGGCTTGCTGATATCGCCCCAGAAGACCCTGAACCAGAATTCGTTGACGTGAACGCCAATGGCGACATCGTTGTGACGATGCAGGAAAACAACCACATGGTTGTCGTTTCTGCTACAGGTGAGGTGCTCAGCCATTTCTCGGCGGGTGAGGTGATGCTTAACGGCGTGGACACCGAGGAAGAACGCGCGCTGATCTTTGACCAGACCATCACAGTCCCGCGCGAGCCTGATGGGGTGCAGTGGATCGATACAGACCATTTCGCGATTGCAAATGAAGGCGATATGGATGGTGGCAGCCGCGGCTTTACCGTGTTCAACCGCGATGGCACCGAAGTTTTTGAGGCAGGCACGGCTTTTGAATACGCGATTGTGGAAATCGGCCATTACCCCGAGAAGCGCTCTGGCAACAAAGGTGTCGAGCCTGAAGGGATGGAATTTGCAACATTTGGCGGCGTGCCAATGATGTTCCTATTGGCCGAACGCTCCTCTATCGTGGGCGTCTATGATATGTCGAACCCTGCTCAGCCTGTATTGGCACAGCTTCTGCCCTCTGGCATTTCCCCTGAGGGTGCGATTGCGATCCCCTCGCGGAATATTTTGGCCACGGCCAATGAATATGACGCGCGGGGCGATGGCGGCGCGCCTGCCCATGTGATGATCTATGAATATCAAAACGCCCCTGCCGTATATCCGCATCTGACGAGCGCAGGTATGGATGAGTTGACAGGCTGGGGTGCGATCTCGGGGCAGGTTATGGCTGAAGATGGAACACTCTATGCAGTGGCTGACAGCTTCTATGCCATGCAGCCAACCATCTTCCACATCGATGTTAGCCAAACCCCTGCGCGTATTGTTGATGCAATTCGCCTCACCCGCGAAGGTCAGCCCGCGCAGTTGATGGATATGGAAGGCATCGCGCTTGATGGTGAGGGCGGTTTCTGGGTCGCCTCAGAAGGGCGCAGTGACCGCTTGGTGCCGCACGCGATCTATCACATTGGGGCCGATGGCGCGATTGAGGATTACATCGCCCTGCCAAATGAATTGCTGGCCGTGGAGCGGCGTTTCTCGTTTGAGGGGATCACCCGTGTTGACGATATGCTGTATATGGCCGTGCAGCGTGAATGGCGCGATGATCCTGAAAACCATGTGAAGGTTCTGGGCTATAACCTAGAAACCGAAGCGTGGAGCGTGGCACATTACCCGCTGACCGAAGCATCTACGGGTTGGGTTGGTCTTTCGGAAATCGTTGCGCATGGTGATGACCTCTACTTCCTCGAGCGTGACAATCAACTGGGTGACGCAGCAATGACCAAGCTGATCACCCGCGTCTCAATGGATCAGATGGCGGGGATGGTCGCGCTGGGCGAAACGCCACCCGTTCTGACCAAAGAGATTGTTGTCGATCTGCTGCCTTATCTGACCTCGACAGGCGGCTTTGTCTTGGACAAGGTCGAAGGCCTGGCAATCGCCGAAGATGGCACAATGTGGGTGTCCACCGACAATGATGGTGTGGACGACCATTCTGGCGAAACGATGCTGTTCGCGATCTCGGCGCAGTAACCATCGGTAGTTTGACTGAGCGAAAAACGCCCCTCGCAAAGCGATTTGCGGGGGGTTTTCTTATGCCAAATGTTGGCTTTCGATATGATGAAACCGCCCCGTCTCATCCTCGCCCATAAGGGCCAATGAGGCGACCTCAAAAGGCTGCGGGATCACAGGCGCGAAATGCGCATGCAGACGGGACACCAGATCATTAGCCTCGGATTGTGGCAGGCGGCCTGACAAGGTCAGATGAAAGCGGAATTCTTCCATCACATAGGGATAGCCCCATGCGACCAACATCTCCTCCTGACGGGGGGTGAGGTTGGCTGATCTGCGCTTGGCCAATTCCGCCTCGGATGCAGGCGCGCGAAACGGATCCAACCCTTTGACCATCGTTGCGGCCAGCTCTTGGAGCGCGGGATTATGACTTGCGGGGACAGCGGCGACAAAGCCCCCCAAACGGCGGATTTCCAAAACGGGGATTTCAACCCGCGATGTTGCTTTGCACAATTCCCGGAACCTTGCCGCAAGGTCATGGGCGCTTTGACCTTTGGCCAGTTTGAAAGGTGGCTTGATCGTAGCGTGAAACCCATATTTGCGGGGGGTGTCGGTGATTTGTGCGATGGGCCGCGATAGGCCCGCAAGCTCGGGATGCGTGCGCACAGCGCCTTGGCGGCTGCACCAGCCCAACCAATCCGCCCCAAGGCGATAAAACCCGCCATCAGGCAGAAAATATACCGCATATCGGCTATAGTCGGACATTCCGCGTTCCCCCTTTTGGCTTGGGGTCGGCCTAGGTTCTGCGTCCTGATTTGGCAATGATTAATTAACCAATAAGGTCTATCCTCTGGTTGTGGCAGATGGTGGACAACACTCCGCCTTTGGGGGCGCTGTCCCGAACACCGCTGCCCTCGGCCGAGTTTCACTTACCCGAACGGGGGATCGGTCGCACATATCATGGTTTAATCCTAATTCCGCTGCAAGGCATGCGCTATGGTCGCCCCTAATTCGTAATAGACCGCGCGCAATTGACCAAATCCCGTTACCGATTTTTGCAATGGTGGCATCGGCCAGAGGTTGCGGTTTTGTTGTAAAAGGGCCTGCGCGGCGGCTGTGCCAAATACGGTTCCAGGGCCTATCCCGCGCCCTGAATATCCAAACACCGCCGCACCATTTGACCTGATCTCCAAGACTTTGGGAATATGGTCGCCCGTCATGGCGATACGCCCTTGCCAGATATGGCTAAAGCCTTGACCTGCCAATTGCGGGAAGGTTTGCGCCAATTTGCGCGCTGCCCACGCGTGATGCGTGCCGCCCCCAAGCCGCCCTTCAACATTGCCAATCGCGCCCAAAATCAGGCGCCCTGCCGCATCCATGCGGAAGGAACTCATGACCATTGCCGTATCCCATGCCCCTTCACCGCCCGCTAGAATTTCGGCGCGCAAGCTCTGCGGCAGGGGTGTCGTGGCAAATTGGCTATAATAAACGGGGATGAAGCTGGGCCTGTAACTGGAAAATCTGGCCATGTGATAGGCATTGGTGGCAATCAAAGCGGATCGCGCGGTGATCTCGCGCCCTGCGGCGCGCGCCACCCAAGCGCGGCCCTGATGGGTTAAATCTTCAACTGTGAGGGGGGCAAAGATCTGTGCCCCTGCCGCTTGGGCCGCGCGGGCAAGCCCGCGTGCGTAAGCCAGAGGTTGAATCGTGCCAGCACGCGGATCAAACAGCGCGCCTGCAAAGTTAGGGCTGCCCGTGCGCACGGCGGTTTCCTCGACATCAAGCAACTGCAAGGGCGCGCCATATTGGTTGCCTTGGCGATGGCGGGTTTTCAGATCATCCAATCCCGCCGCGTTATGGGCCAGGTGCAAGGTGCCGTTACGCGTGGCTTCGCAGGCGATATTCTCGCGCGCGATCAGATCAAAGACACGGGCAGGGGCCGCGCCAAGCGTATCAATCAGCGCTTCACCCGTTTTGACGCCGAGGGTTTTGATGATCTCCTGCGGCGGCAACCACAGGCCTGCGTTCACGAGGCCCACATTGCGCCCCGATCCGCCATGGCCAATCTGTTGCGCCTCAAGAAGCGCGACCTTGGCGCCCATGCGTGCGGCCTCTAACGCCGCGGAAAGGCCCGTGAACCCGCCCCCGATGATCAAGAGATCAACCGCGCTTGGTAAAGCGTCTGCGCTGTCGGCTGTCACCTGCTCGCGCGCGGTGCTGTGCCACAGATTGCCCTTTGATCCAAAAGCCCTAGACGCCTGCATCGGCGCGCCCCTTTGTGATTAGAAAAACGCCTGAAGCCCTGTTTGCGCGCGCCCCAAAATCAGGGCATGCACGTCATGTGTGCCTTCATAGGTGTTGACCGTCTCAAGGTTCTGCGCGTGACGCATCACATGATATTCGGCCATGATCCCATTGCCGCCATGCATATCCCGCGCATCGCGCGCTACGGCCAAGGCTTTGCCGCAATTATTGCGTTTGATCAGGCTGATCAATTCGGGCGCGCAGCTGCCCTCATCCATCATGCGACCTGCACGCAAGGCCCCTTGTAGGCCAAGTGCGATTTCCGTCTGCATATCGGCCAGCTTTTTCTGAAACAGCTGTGTTTGCGCAAGGGGGCGGTCGAATTGGCGGCGGTCGAGCCCATATTGGCGGGCGCGATGCCAGCAATCTTCGGCGGCACCCATCACCCCCCACGCAATGCCATAGCGCGCGCGGTTGAGGCAGCCAAACGGCCCCTTCAGTCCCTCGACATTTGGCAAAAGCGCATCTTCTGGCACGGCAACCTGATCCATCACGATTTCGCCCGTGACCGAAGCCCGCAAGGAAAGTTTGCCCTCAATCTTGGGCGCAGACAGGCCCTTCATTCCTTTCTCAAGGATAAAGCCACGAATCTTGCCGCCATGCGCCTCCGATTTTGCCCAAACGATAAAGACATCCGCAATCGGCGCGTTGGAAATCCACATCTTTGCGCCGTTCAACACATAGCCATCTGCGGTTTTCGTGGCCGTGGTTTTCATCCCTGCGGGGTCAGAGCCCGCTTCGGGTTCGGTCAAACCAAAGCAGCCAATAAGCGCGCCGCTGATCAGTTTGGGCAAATATTTTTGTTTTTGTGCCTCTGACCCGTAAGCATGGATCGGGTAGATCACGAGGCTTGATTGCACGGACATAATCGAACGATATCCAGAATCGACCCGCTCTACAGCGCGGGCGATTAAGCCATAGCTGACATAGCTTGCGCCAATGCCGCCATAGGTTTCGGGCACAGTCACGCCTAAAAGGCCCATTTCTCCCATCATGGGAAACAGTTCGGGCGCAGTGGTTTCATTCAAATAAGCTTCGGTGACACGGGAGGCGAGGTGGTCTTGGGCGAAGGCCTCGGCGCTTTCGCAAATCATCACTTCCTCAGGCGCAAGCTGCGCTGCCAGATGAAAGGGATCGGCCCATTCAAAAGCCGCGAGAGCAGGGCCTGATTTTGCGCTGTGACCATCTGGCATCGTTACGTCCTCCAAAGCAAAAAACATATAGCCGACATTGCCGCGAAGCGCGGCAAGGTTCAACCCGTGCGCACCCGCCCAATAAAGGCAGAAAGCGCAAAGAACAGGGCGGCTGCACAGACAATGCTTGGCCCTGTGGGGGTGTCATAGGCGAATGATCCCCAAAGTCCAAGCGCCACCGATACCACCCCAATCAGCGAGGCCAAAATGGCCATCCCTTCTGGGTTGCGGACCAAGGGCCGTGCCGCTGAAGCGGGGATGAGCATCAATGCAATGATCAACAGCGCCCCCACCACCTTGATGGCCACAGCCACGCTGATGGCAAGTGCAAGGGTCAGCAGCATATTCTCACGCCGTGGCGCAATGCCACTGGCATGGGCCAATTCAGGCGACAGCGTCACAGTCAACAGCGCCTGCCAACGGCTGAGGATCAGCACCAAAACCACCGCCGCACCAAGCCAGATCACCGCCAAATCAGCACGACTAACCGCCAGAATGTCACCAAAAAGATAGGCCGATAAATCAGCACGCACCCCTTTGGTCAGGCTTACGGCTACAAGGCCAATGGCAAGCGCCGCATGGGCGAAGGTGCCAAGCAAGCTGTCAAGACCGAGTGAGCGTTCCGATAGGCTTGTCACCATCAAGGCCACGATCAGGCAGATCACCAGAACCCCTGTGAAAATCGACAGGTTCAACGCAAGCGAGATGGCAACCCCCAACAGCGCGGCATGGGCCGTGGCATCGCCAAAATAGGCCATGCGCCGCCAAACCAGAAAACAGCCCAAAACACCCGCAACCACAGCGACCCCGACCCCCGCAAGGGCGGCGCGGATCATGAAATCATCAAGCATCATTGCACCTTTTCGGGGCTGTGGTCGTGGCTGTGCTCATGGCCGTGATCGTGATCATGGCTGTGGCTATGTTCATGCCGATACAGGGCCAATGCCCCATGCGTGCCCGTTCCAAAAAGCGCGCGATATTCAGGCGCGCTTGCAACTGTTTCGGGGCGGCCTTCGCAGCAGATATGTCCGTTGAGGCAAATCACCCGATCCGAGGCACTCATCACAACGTGCAATTCATGGCTGACCATCAAAACCGCACAGCCCACCTCGCGCCGCAGATCTTCGATTTGGGTGTAGAAGGCGGCAGATCCCGGTTGATCCAGCCCTTGTGTGGCTTCGTCCAAAATCAGCAATGTTGGGCGGTCAAAAATGGCGCGGGCCAACAGGACACGCTGAAATTGCCCCCCTGACAATTCGGTCATTTGCCGCGCGCCCAAATCGGGCAAACCCGCTTGATGCAAGGCGGTTGCAATTTCTGCAGGGCTGTGACGGCGCGGCATCGACAAAAACCGCGCCACAGTCACAGGCAGGCTGCGGTCAATATGCAGCTTTTGCGGCACATAGCCGATCCGCAAATTCTCGGCCCTTGTGATTATGCCCCGCTCAGGCTGCAACGCCCCAATCAAGGCGCGCAAAAGCGAGGTTTTCCCCGATCCGTTCGGCCCCACGATTGTAACGATTTCACCAAGGGCAATTTCAAAATTCACATGATCCAACACCACGCGCCCCGCTTGGCTCAGGCGCAGATTTTGGGTTTGGATCAGGGGCAGTTTTGTAGGTGCGTTCATGGCCGTGCCTCGCGGCAGGCGGGGCAGAGCCCTTCCAATTCGACCGAACTGCGTTCAACTGCGAAGCCCAAATTTTTTGCCTCGCTCACCAGCCCCAATTCGGCCTCAGGCCTGCCCGTTTCTGCAACCATATCGCAGTTGCGACAAATCATGAAGGCAGGCATATGCGCCCCCTCATTGGGCAGGGTGCAAGCGATATAGGCATTGAGACGCTCAATGCGATGCGCGAAGCCATGGCTAACCAGAAAATCGAGCGCGCGATAGGCCACAGGGGGTTGGGCATTCTGCCCCTCAGCGGATAGTCGCGCCAAAATATCATAGGCCCCAAGGGCGCGATGCTCCTCAAGTAGGATTTCCAAGACACGTTTACGCTGCGCCGTCAGGCGCAGGCCTTCGGCGGCGCATCGTGCCTCGGCGGTGGCAAGCGCCGAGGCGATGCAGCCTTGATGGTCGTGGTCGTGGAATTGGTTTTGCGACATTGGCGCGCATAACCTTTCATGTTGCCGATTTTCAGTATTGATATGTTATAACATATCTACTAACTCTGACCCCGTTCTAATCATGAGGGTGCGCGGATGTCTATGAGATTCTTACTTGGCACAGGTGTGATTTGCGCCTTTTCAGCGGCAACGCCGTCTGCGGCGGTCGCAGAGGTGCCGAGGGTTGTAACAGATATCGCCCCCGTGCATTCGCTTGTGGCACAGGTCATGGCGGGGGTCGGTGTGCCTGATTTATTGATCGACCAAGCCACAAGTCCGCATCACTTTGCCTTGCGCCCCTCTCAGGCGCGCGCGCTGCAAGAGGCTGATTTGGTGATCTGGATTGGGGCTGGCCTGTCACCCGCCTTGTCGAGGGCGATTGCTGATCTTGCAGGGGCGGGTAAAGAGATGGCGCTTTTGTCGGCGCCGCAGACGGATCTCCTGCCCATTCGCGAAGATGTGCGTTTTGAGGCGTATCACCACGATGATCACGATGATCACGGCCATGATGACCAAGGTCACGATGATCATGACGACCACGGGCATGACGACCACGGACATGATGATCACGAAGATGAGGGTCACGAAGACCATGCCCACGATGGCGCGATTGATCCCCATGCGTGGCTTGACCCTGACAATGCCGCCCTGTGGCTGACTGCGATTGCCGAGGAATTGGCGGCGGCAGACCCCGACCATGCACAGACATATCTCAGAAATGCTGAAAACGCCGCGCGGCAGGTGGAAGATCTCGCGGATCAAATCGAGGCGGATTTTGCGGCAACGCCGCCGCCCGCCTTCATCGTGTTCCACGATGCTTATCAGTATTTTGAAGATGCGTTTGATATTTCCGCGCAAGGGGCCATTAGCCTGTCAGATGCAAGCGCCCCTTCGGCGGCGCGCCTGTCTGAAATTCGCACGATTGTGGCCGAGCAGGGGGTCGAATGCCTGTTTGCGGAACCGCAATTTGACCCAGATATCCTCAGCGCCGTGGCCGATGCGGCCCCTGTCTCAATCGCGGTGATTGACCCATATGGCGGGCACATCTCCACGGGTGTCGATTTCTACCCGGCGCTTTTGCAGGATTTGGCGACAGGTATTTCGGGCTGCAAGGGCTAATGGCCTAGCGTAGGCCAAGCCGCTTTTTGAGGCTGCGCTTCCAGCGGAACATCAGATGCACACGCCGCGCATGGCGCAAATCCGCTGCGGTGACAGCGGGGCGCTTGGTTACCGCAATGCGGCGCAAGATCGTCAGGCTGCCTGCGCGCGCCTCAATTTTGAAATCCGGGTTATGGGCGAGGAATGTGTCAATCGCCCATCCCACGCCGGGGAATGCCGCGCCGTGATCATGCAGGGCAATAACGCCACCTTTGGTGACGCAATCGGCCCATTGCAAATCCACAGTGACATAATAGTGACGATGGTCGCCATCAATGAAAACGAAATCAAACATCTGCCGTGATGCGCGAGCAGGATCGATGAAATCTTGGGTCACACCTTTCCAAAAGGTGACCAGATTGGGGTCAATCCCTGCCGATATCAGGTTGCGGGCGATGATATTTTCTTGATCGGGGTAATAGGTCAGCGGATCAATCACAAAAAAATCTGGGCGGGCATCGGGCGCGTATTGTCCCATCATCTCTTTCAATGTGCCGCCCGCCGCGGTGCCAATTTCCAAATGCGCCCCTGAAAATGCGGAATTTTTCAAGGTTTCCATCAAAAGTGCACGCTCTTCTGCGGTGCATTCGGATTCAAGCGTGGTCGCGCTAGGTCTGGCCATTGTGATATTTCCCTATAAATCGTGTCTGCGGCATTGCGCGAATATGGCAACAAGTCAAGCGTGCCACCCTTGCAGCCCCTGTCCTGCAAGACTAAGACTCTTGGTAATACTTCGATGATACAGCGCCAAAACAGCAATTAACCCCAGTTGAGGATGCACCATGAAAGATCCGATTGATACCTACATGAACACGCTTGTGCCTATGGTGGTCGAGCAAACCTCGCGCGGGGAGCGGGCCTATGACATTTTCTCGCGCCTGCTGAAGGAACGGATCATTTTCATCTCTGGCCCAATCCATGACGGCATGTCGAGCCTGATCGTGGCGCAGCTTTTGCACCTTGAGGCCGAAAACCCTTCAAAAGAGATTTCGATGTATATCAACAGTCCCGGTGGCGTAGTGACATCTGGCCTGTCGATCTATGACACCATGCAATATATCAAACCAAAGGTCTCGACCTTGGTGGTGGGGCAGGCGGCCTCGATGGGGTCGCTTTTGCTAACGGCAGGTGAGGCGGGTATGCGCTTTTCCCTGCCCAATAGCCGCATCATGGTGCACCAGCCCTCAGGCGGGTATCAGGGTCAGGCGACCGATATCATGATCCATGCACAAGAGACGCAAAAGCTGAAAGATCGCTTGAACCAGATCTATGTGAAACATACGGGCCAGAAATTCGAAAAAGTGGTCGAGGCGCTTGAGCGTGACAATTTCATGGATGCCGAACAAGCCAAGGCTTGGGGTCTGATCGACCAGATCGTGGAAAGCCGCGCAGCCTTGGAAGAAAAGTAAGAATGGCACGGGCGGGGCAGATATGACCTCGCCTGATGCAATTTGGCGTTGTGGTGGCGGTTTTGCTGTTCTACGCTACGAGCCAAAGATGAAACAGGCGCAGATAGTTTGCGGCAGGGGCCGTTCCTGCCGAACCGTTCGAAGGTGATTGAGATGGCAGATTCCGCCAGTGGCGACTCGAAAAATACGCTTTACTGCTCGTTTTGCGGCAAAAGCCAACACGAGGTTCGCAAGCTTATTGCAGGCCCGACAGTGTTCATTTGCGATGAATGCGTTGAGCTTTGTATGGATATCATTCGTGAGGAGACGAAATCCTCAAGCTTGAAATCCACTGACGGCGTGCCAAGCCCGAGCGACATTTGCGCGGTTCTCGATGACTATGTGATCGGCCAGGAGCATGCAAAGCGCGTGCTGTCTGTTGCGGTTCACAATCACTACAAACGCCTGAACCATTCGGATAAATCCGAGATTGAATTGGCGAAGTCCAATATCTTGCTGATCGGCCCGACTGGCTGCGGCAAGACCCTCCTTGCGCAAACCTTGGCGCGGATATTGGACGTGCCGTTCACGATGGCTGATGCAACCACCCTGACCGAAGCGGGTTATGTGGGTGAGGATGTCGAAAACATCATTCTCAAGCTATTGCAGGCCTCTGAATATAACGTGGATCGTGCGCAGCGCGGGATCGTCTATATTGACGAGGTCGATAAGATCACGCGCAAATCTGACAATCCTTCCATCACCCGTGATGTGTCGGGCGAGGGGGTGCAGCAGGCCCTTCTGAAAATCATGGAAGGCACGGTTGCAAGTGTTCCGCCCCAAGGGGGCCGCAAACACCCGCAGCAAGAATTTTTGCAGGTCGACACGACTAATATCTTGTTCATCTGCGGCGGCGCTTTTGCGGGCCTTGAGAAAATCATCGCGCAGCGTGGCAAAGGGTCGGCCATCGGTTTTGGTGCCGATGTCAAAGACAATGACAGCCGCGGTGTCGGTGAAATGTTCAAGGAACTTGAGCCAGAAGATCTTTTGAAATTCGGCCTGATCCCCGAATTTGTGGGCCGTTTGCCCGTGATCGCAACGCTGACCGATCTTGATGAGGCGGCTTTGGTCACGATTTTGACCGAACCTAAAAACGCGCTTGTGAAACAGTATCAGCGTCTTTTTGAACTGGAAGATGTGAAGCTGAAATTCACTGATGATGCCCTGAGTGCGATTGCCAAGCGTGCGATTGAGCGTAAGACGGGCGCACGCGGCCTGCGCTCAATCATGGAAGATATCCTGCTCGATACCATGTTTGAATTGCCAGGCGCGGAAGGCGTGTTGGAGGTTGTGGTCAATGATGAGGCCGTGACGTCAGACGTTCAGCCCCTGATGATCTATGCCGATCGCAAAAAAGATGAGGCCGCCTCCTCGGCAGGTTAAGGTCTAGCGCATCCAATAGCCTGAATTGCGCAGGACGATGTCAAAATTCTGCTCAGACGCAGGGTGCGCCTGTGATGTTTGTGCTTTGGCCATATGTCCCGTAACCCTTTGGACATCTTATGCTTAGGCCCGTTTCCCTGCGCTGTCACGGGGCAAATCACCACGCTGCCCTTGGCAAGGCCCTTTCGCGCTGCGATAGAGGGGGCAGATAGCAAGGGAATAGGGCAGGGGCAAATGGCGGCGATCATTTTCGACCTAGACGGCACGCTGATTGATGCGGCGCCTGATATTTGCGCCACCGCCAATACCGTCTTGGCCGAGGAGGGGGCCGCCCCCATCAGCCTTGATGAGACAAAGTCATTTATCGGCAATGGCGCGCGCGTCTTTGTCGAGCGGATGTCAAAGCTGCGCAACCTGCCTGAGGCGGGGTTTGAGGCGCGCCACCGCCGATTTCAACAGGTCTATGTCGAGGCGCATGATCACACCGTAATTTACGAGGGCGCAGTGGCCGCGCTTGATGATTTGCACGCGGCAGGGCATCGTTTGGGCCTGTGCACCAATAAACCGCTGCTGCCCACGCAATCGGTTTTGGCGCATTTCGATCTGGACGGCTATTTCGATCATGTCATCGCGGGCGATAGCCTGCCGCAGCGCAAACCAGATCCCGCCCCTTTGCAGGCCGTGATTGCGGCGCTTGGGGTTTCGCCTGTGATCTATGTGGGCGATAGCATGACCGATGCCCTGACCGCCAAATCGGCAGGCGTGCCGTTTTTGCTCTACACGGAGGGCTATAATCATGGCCGCTTGGCCGAGATGGAGCGCGCTGCAACCTTCAGCCATCACCGCGATATGGCCGCGCAAATTCAGGCAATTTTGGCCTGTGAGGCCTAAGCCAAACCACCAATTCCATGAGGGGGAAAATGGTGGGCGACCCTGGAATCGAACCAGGCATGGGTCTCCCCGGCGGAGTTACAGTCCGCTGCCGCACCTTGCAGCACGTCGCCCGACGCGAGAGGCGGGATAGCCGCCACAGGCCTCAGGGTCAAGGGCAAATGCGCGCTTTTGGCTTGCAGTTTTTCGCGCAGAGTGATCAAGGTCAGCCATGGCAAAAAAACCAACATGGGTGGTGGAAAAGGAACGCGGCGCAAAGGCGGCTGCGGCCGCTACGATTTGGCTGTTTGGACTGCACGCGGTGCGAGATGCGCTGATGAATCCTGCGCGGCAGAAATTGCGCCTGATTGTTACCAAAAACGCACATGACAAACTGGCCGATGCGATTGCAATGGCCGCGATTGAGCCAGAATTAGTGGATCCGCGCAAATTCAACGCGCCGCTTGATCCGCAATCTGTCCATCAAGGGGCAGCCCTCGAGGTTAAGGCGCTCGATTGGGGCAGTCTGGCTGATCTGGCGTTGTCGGATGGTCACGGGCCCGCGCGGCTGTTGCTGCTGGATCGGGTCACAGACCCGCATAATGTCGGTGCAATCCTACGCTCGGCCGAAGTTTTCGGCGCGCGTGCGGTGATCGCCCCCGCCCGCCATGCCGCGCCCGAAACAGGCGCGCTTGCCAAAACGGCCTCGGGCGCGTTGGAGCGGCAACCCTATCTGCGGGTCAAAAACCTTGGCGATGCGATAGAAGAACTTAAGGCGATGGGGTATATCTGCCTCGGCCTTGCGGGCGAGGCTGAGGATGAGATTGACAGCATCGCAGATCAATATCGGGATCGCCCCCTTGCCTTGGTTCTCGGGGCCGAGGGGCCAGGATTACGGGAACGCACCCGCGAGTTGTGCGACCATTTGGTCAAAATCCCCTTTTTGGGCGAGTTTGGATCGCTCAATGTCTCAAATGCGGCGGCAGTCTCCCTATATGCGGTAAGAGCAAAACCGTAATGAGGAGGGGGTGCCAATGCCCCATGATCGCAAAATTGCCACCTGCTGCTATTGCGGGCGGCGCACGGTTCTGGAACTAACCGCCCGAGGTGGGCATGAACTGGTCTGTGGATCATGTGGCGCGCCTTTGCATGAAATGAAGGCGCTGAAACCCCCAAGCGGGTCAGCGAAATATGCGCTGCCAAAACTGCGCCCCGTTACAGAATTTGGCCAAGGACGCAAGAAATCCGCTCAGAAGAAAAAGAAGAAGCTTTGGAAAAAGGCCTTTGGCGAGATTTTTGATCTGGTCGAAGACATCCTCGACTGATCTCACAAATTCGTGGGCGGGTCTTTTTCGCGCGCTGTGCATTCATATCTTTAACACATGCCAACGTGGCTTCGGAACGCCATGTTGGGCAATGTTACTGTCCCTCGTTCCGTAACTTATCGCCTGCGCGCCTTTGGCCCGCAGGCGTTTTTTTCAGCGGTTGGCTTTCTCGGAAATCCCGCTTTGGCTTGTGCGGCGCTCAAGCTCTGTAAGGACGTCTGAGAGCGCAACATCGCGCGCGGCAAGCATGACCATCAAGTGATAAATCACATCGGCGGCCTCCCGCGTCAGCGCCGCCTTGTCGCCCTTTACGGCCTCGATAATGGCTTCAACCGCCTCTTCGCCGAATTTCTCGGCGGCTTTTTCGGGGCCTTTAGACAGGAGTTTCGCTGTCCAACTGCTTTCGGGATCGGCGCCTTTGCGGGCTTCAATCGTTTTCGCCAATTGGATCAGAATATCACTCATGTCAGCCTCATTGGGATGCCTGCCTTGGCCATGTGCGCCTTGGCTTCGGCAATCGTATAGGTTCCGAAATGAAAAATCGAGGCGGCTAAAACCGCACTTGCCTTGCCGATGGTCACCCCTTCGACCAAGTGATCCAAATTCCCCACCCCGCCTGAGGCGATCACGGGCACATTCACCGCGTCAGAAACCGCGCGGGTGAGGGGCAGGTTAAAGCCCGATTTAGTGCCGTCCCGATCCATCGAGGTCAGCAAAATCTCGCCTGCGCCTTTTTGGGTGACCAGTTTTGCGAATTCCAGCGCATCAATCCCCGTGGGTTTGCGCCCACCATGGGTAAAAATCTCCCATTTGCCTGGGCTGACGGTTTTGGCGTCAATGGCCACGACAATACATTGGCTGCCGAATTTATCTGCCGCGCGGGCCACCACATCGGGGTTTGCTACAGCCGCGGAATTAAAGCTGACCTTATCGGCGCCTGCCAGAAGCAGATTGCGGACATCTTCCACTGTGCGCACCCCACCACCTATGGTCAGTGGCATGAAACATTGCTCCGCGGTGCGAGTGGCCAGATCATACATGGTGCCGCGGTTTTCATGCGTGGCATGGATGTCTAGGAAACACAGCTCATCCGCGCCTGCCTCATCATAGGCGCGGGCTTGTTCGACAGGGTCGCCTGCATCAATCAAATCCACGAAATTCACACCCTTCACCACGCGGCCATCGGCCACGTCCAAGCAGGGGATGATCCGTGTCTTGAGCATTACGCGCCCTCACGCAACGCGGCCAAGGCCGCCGCTAGATCAATCGCGCCATCATAGAGCGCGCGGCCCGAAATCGCGCCTGCAATTACGCCTGTGTCGCGCAATGCGATGAGATCAGCCAATGATGACACACCGCCCGATGCAATCACAGGCAGTGTGGTTGCGCGCGCCAAGGCCTCGGTCGCCTCGATATTTGGGCCAGCCATTGCGCCATCGCGATTAATGTCGGTGTAGATAATCGCGGCCACGCCTGCATCCTCAAAGGATTTGGCCAAATCGGTCACCATGATATCGGTTTCTTCGGCCCAACCACGGGTGGCCACACGGCCCTCGCGTGCGTCCAAACCCACAGCGATTTGATTGGGGAAGTGGCGCGCGGCTTCGCGCACCAAATCGGGGTTTTCCACGGCCACGGTGCCAAGAATCACCCGCGATATGCCGCGCGTAAGCCACATCTCTATCGTGGCCATGTCGCGGATACCCCCGCCAAGCTGCGTTGGCACATCGACATCCGCCAAAATTGCCTCAACCGCAGCGCCATTAATGGGCGTGCCTGCAAAAGCCCCATTAAGATCAACCAAATGCAGATATCCGCACCCCGCGTCCACAAAGGCGCGCGCTTGCGCGGCAGGGTTGTCGTTGAACACGGTCGCTTGTTCCATTTCGCCTTTGTAAAGGCGCACGGCCTGTCCATCTTTAAGGTCAATCGCGGGATAAAGGATCATCTTATCTATGGTCTTTCTAACCGAGGTTACGGCGCCCAATTGAGGAAATTTGCAATCAGGCGCAACCCCGCCTCTTGGCTTTTTTCTGGGTGGAACTGCGTGCCGATCACATTGGCATGGCCCACAATTGCGGTGACATCGCCGCCATAGTCACAATGGGCCAAACGATGGGCGGGGTCGCGCATCTCCATATGATAGGAATGCACGAAATAGGCATGCGCGCCGGTGGCAATACCCTCTAAAACGGGGTGATGTTGGTCGATGACCAGATCATTCCACCCCATATGTGGCACTTTGAGGGCGGGATCATTGGGTGCGATCTTGCGCACATCGCCCGCGACCCAACCAAAGCCTGTGACGGTTTCATATTCATGGCCCTCATTGGCCAACATTTGCATTCCCACGCAAATGCCCAAAAAGGGAATAGCGCGTTTGGTCACCGCTTCGACAATCGCCTCCTCCAGCCCGTCAATCGCGGCGAGGCCGCGGCGGCAGGCGGGAAACGCCCCATCGCCTGGCAAGACGATACGGCTTGCTGTTGCCACATCCTCGGGGCGGTTGCTGACCCGCACCATGCCTTGGCCCGTTTCGCGCGCCATGCGTTGAAAGGCTTTTTCCGCCGAATGCAGATTGCCGCTGTCGTAGTCAATCAGAACGGTGGTCACGGCGATTACAGCTTGCCCTTGGTGGAGGGGATTGCGCCCGCACGGCGCGGGTCTTCTTCCACCGCTTCGCGCAGCGCACGGGCAACGGCCTTAAAAGCCGCCTCTGCAATGTGGTGGCTGTTGACCCCGTCAAGCTGTGCAATATTCAAGGTGATCCCCCCATGGGTGGAGAGCGCCTGAAAGAATTCGCGCAGAAGTTCGGTGTCGAATGTGCCGATTTTGGGGGCTGTCATGGCCACATTCCATACCAGATAGGGTCGCCCCGACAGATCAAGGGCCGCCCGCACCAAGGCATCATCCATCGGCAAAAGGCAGGCACCGTAGCGGCGAATCCCAGCCTTGTCGCCAACAGCCTCGGCAATTGCCTGACCAAGCGCGATCCCGCTATCCTCGACTGTGTGGTGGTCATCAATGTGCAAATCGCCCTGCGCGCGCAATGTGATATCGATCATCGAATGGCGAGCCAGTTGTTCGACCATGTGATCAAAAAAGCCGACCCCTGTTTTCACATCATAGGCACCTGTGCCATCGAGATTGATCTCAACCTCAATGGATGTCTCGGTCGTGCTGCGGCTGATCTTTGCGCGGCGCATGGGGCATATCCTTATCGTGTGCTGTGTCACAGGGGGCTTATAGGCGGATGTGGCTTTCGTGCCAAGCCCGCCAATGCGTGGGGCAAATTTACGCGATGTGTCGGTTCCGACACGCAAAATTCGGGTACAAAATTCGGGCAGATGTGTCCTTTTCCGCCCATTGGTTCAGCACGCTCGGAAAACCAGAGCGAAATTAATATTTGATCCCTTGCTCCATCACCTTAACTCAACCTCCATGGCGTCGTTAATTGTCTAGGGAGGACATCGGATGAAACATACGCACAAACTGGCCTTTGCCTTGGCCCTGCTCGCTAGCCCCGTTGCGGCGCAAGAGCAGCTTTCCATCGCTACAGGCGGCACAGGCGGCGTTTACTATCCCATGGGGGGTGGTTTGGCTGAGGTGATCAACAATTACGTTGATGGGTATTCGGCAACAGCCGAAGTGACCGGCGCATCAGTCGAAAATATGGGCCTTGTGGCCACTGGGGACGCGGATCTGGCGATTGGTTTGGCCGATACTGTGTTTCAGGCGCAATCAGGCACAGGTCGCTTTGAAGGTCAGCAGCTTGAGATGATCCGCGGCGTTGCGGTTCTTTACGCAAACCTTGTGCAGATCGTGACCTTGGCCGATAGCGGCATCACCACGCTTGATGATCTGGTGGGCAAGCGCGTGTCAGTTGGCGCGCCCGGTTCGGGCACCGAAGTGAACGCAGAGGCTATTTTGACCGCCAATGGCATTTCCTATGATGACATTGACGAGCAGCGCCTGAACTTTAACGAAACCGCAGATGCATTGGCCAATGGCGATATTGATGCGGGTTTCTTCTCGGTGGGTGCGCCGACCTCGTCCATTTTGAACCTCGCCACCACCAATTCAATCCGCATGATCGCCCTCAGCGAAGAAGAGATTGCCGCAGCGCAAGCGGCTAATCCGATTTTCGCCAGCGCCGAGTTGGCAGGCGGCCTTTACGAGGGGGTAGATGCACCCGTGGCAGGTTTGGGTATTCCAAACGTCTTGGTTGCATCCTCTGAGATGAGCGAAGACACGGTTTACGAGATCACCAAAGCGATGTTTGAAAACATTGCAGATCTGCGCGCCGTGCATCCTGCGGCGAACCAAACCGAGATCAGCTTCACTTTGTCGGCTTCTCCGATCCCGCTGCATCCTGGTGCAATTCGGTATTACGAAGAAACAGGCGCAACAATTCCTGACCGTATGCGCCCCTAATGTTGGGACGTAATGCAAAGGGGTGGCGCATCTGCGCTGCCCCTTTTTTCTCTTTGATGGCAGGGGCGGCGCTGTTCCTGTTGCCGCAGTCCAGTCATGCCGCATCGCTTGAGGTAAGTTTGGCTGAGACCGGCGCGGTATTGGCCAAAATTGACCTTCCTGATCCCGCTGAATGGTGTGTGCTCTGGCGGCATTCCGTCAAAGGGTTTGAAGTGCAAGATTGCTACGCGATGCAGAACGGGCAAATGGTGCTTGTTTGGTCGCATCTGCCAGATTTTGCCGCGGGTCTTGACCATATCATTGGCCGCGGTCGACAAATCTCTGACGGGCAGGGCGGTTATATCATTGAAGACATTAACGAGCCTGTCGCAGGCAATGCCTATATCTTGCGGCCAGGTTCGATGGCGGTGGATCACCGTATCCACGCGGGCGCGACTGAAATCTCGCTCTCGCGCATGGCAGAACATCAGCGGGTGCGCATTGCGCTGATCCCGTAACGAACAAAAGGATTTGGGGTATGGCAGATCAAATCGACATCGCAGATATCGGCCCAAAAGACGCGGCTGTACCGAAATTGATCCTGCGCTTGATCGCTGTGGTGGGCATCGCGCTGTCGATGTTTCAACTTTACGCTGCGGGTGTTCAGCCCTTGGGGCTGTTCTATCAAAGGCCCATCCATTTGGGTTTTATCCTTGTTCTGTGTTTCTTGATCTATCCGCCCCGTGGCCGCGCCAAAGGGCGCAGTCCCTTAGACTATGCGATAGACGGCTTTCTCATTCTCGCCTCTATCGCGGTTGGGGCATGGGTGCCTTTAAACATTGACACAATCGCAAATCAAATCTTTCCCCGCGACATCGATGTTGCAATGGGGGTTTTGACTGTTCTCTTGGTGCTTGAGGCTGCGCGCCGCGCGGTCGGTTGGGTGATGACGGTGATCGCGGGCGTGTTCATGCTTTATGCTTTTGCAGGGTCGCGCGGGGAATTACCGTTTTTGGCAGATTTCATGCCCGGCATCCTAAACCATCGCGGCTATTCCTTGGATCGCTTGGCAAGTCAAATGACGTTGGGGGCCGAGGGGATTTATGGCATCCCCTTGGGTGTGGCTGCGACATTCATTTTTGTATTTGTTCTCTTTGGCGCTTTCCTTGAGGTAACGGGCGCAGGCAAATTTTTCATTGATCTGGCCTATGCGACAACAGGCCGTCAACGCGGCGGGCCTGCCAAGGCGGCGGTTGTTGCCTCTGCGGGGATGGGGTCAATCTCAGGCTCGGCCATTGCCAATGTGGTCACAACGGGGGCCTTCACAATCCCGCTCATGAAAAAACTCGGCTATCGCCCTGCCCAAGCGGGCGGGGTAGAGGCCGCTGCCTCAACAGGGGGGCAGATCATGCCACCCTTGATGGGGGCAGGCGCCTTTTTGATGAGCGAATTTACCCAATTGCCCTATGTTCACATCGTGTTGGTGTCGATTTTCCCGGCCTTTCTCTATTTTGGGGCCGTCTACCTGCTTGTGCATATTGCGGCTGTCAAACAGGGGATGCGAGGCTTGACTGCGGCAGAACTCCCCAGCGTGCGCCAAGTGATGCGCGAAGGGTGGCATTTCATCTTTCCGCTTGTGGCGCTCATCTTTTTGTTGGTGGCAGGATATTCACCGATGCGGGTGGGGTTCTATGCGATTGTGGCGGTGATGGCGGCGGCAGCGGCACGCGCGCTTTGGACATTTTCAAGGGGCGCGCCCAGTGTCGAAGGCTTTTTCGACCTGTGCAAACGTGGCGGGGCCTTGACCCTTGAGGCGCTTGAACTTGGGGCGCGCAACGCGGTTGCCGTTTCAGTCGCCTGCGCCGTGGCGGGGGTGATTGTGGGGGTTGTCGGGCTCACGGGGTTGGGTCTGAAATTCTCGGCCATGATGTTGGCCTTCTCAGGCGGTAATCTGTTCTTGGCGTTGATCCTCGTGATCTTGGCCTCCTTGATCCTTGGCATGGGCCTGCCTGTCACCGCGGCCTATATCGTTTTGATTATCTTGGTCGGCCCTGCCTTGACCACGGAATTTGGCGTTCCACTGTTGATCGCGCATTTGGTGGTGTTTTGGTATAGCCAAGACAGCAACGTCACCCCGCCTGTCGCATTGGCAGGGTTTGCAGGCGCGGCCATTGCAGGATCAAAACCGATGGAGACCAGTTTTCAGGCGTGGAAATACGCCAAGGGCCTCTATCTGATCCCGCTCTTCATGGTCTATAATGATGAGATCATCCTTGGTGGCCCGCTGCATATGGTCATTTTTGTAGGCATCTTGGCGCTTGCGGGGATTGTGGCCTTTGCCGCTGTTCTCGAAGGGTTCCTTTTCACCTCAATGGCGCTTTGGCACCGTGCGGCGCTGATCCCTGCGATTATTGCGGTCTTTTGGTCATCGGCCATGGTTGAGGCGCTCGGTCTTGTCGCGATCCTTGTCCTTTTGGGGCTTAACTGGTGGCAGGCCAAGCAGCACCCCTATCAGGCAAAAACCTAACCGCTTGGCTCTGATCATGACAAAAGAAAAAACCCTCTCGAAATCGAGAGGGTTTTTTTTCTGAAATCTTCGATTTTGAAGATTGGAGCGGGCGATGAGATTCGAACTCACGACCCTTACCTTGGCAAGGTAATGCTCTACCCCTGAGCTACGCCCGCTCTGTGAGGAGGGGTTCTATGACCATGGATCAGGGTTTGCAAGGGGGAAATTCCACAATGCGCGCGTTTTTTGCGCCATTTGCCATGCGCATTTTTGAGCTGATTTCAGGTTGGGAAAATCCCCGCCCCAAGGCCGTGGCCACAGGGCGGGAGATGTTCTGATCCGCGTGGCTCGGTAACTTACCTCGAAATTATCAAGGCCATATAATTCATTATCTATGCTTTCGTTCAGGTTGTTTGTCATGGCAAACGTCACCTCAGGAGGTGGGTTGTCCATGGTTAGGTAAACCCGCGTGATCGAGTCCTTCCAATAAGGATCGCCGCCGATATTCTCGTTGATACGGATTGTTTCATATCGCGCAGAAAACCCTGGAGGCGTGCCACCATCATTGCCAAGGAAGGCAAGGTTGGTTTCCTCGCTATCGGTTGGCCGGCTTTGCGAGTTGAGGTGGGTGATCAGCCCATCATTCAGATAAAAGAAGGCGGTTTCCAAATCCACTGTGTCGCCAGAGGCCACATCAAAGGAGAAGATCACCTGTTCAGTGCCTTCTGGAATCTCAACTGTGCGGGTCATCGTTTCGCTTGCGGCCATCACCAAAAGTTCACCAAATTGGTCGATATCCATCACCGTACCGCCCGTCCATCCTGCACGATCCCCGCCCGCGAACCCGTCAGACGCTAAGATATTTTGCGTCTGTGCGGATACCCCCATCAGTTCTGATGCGATGTTTTGCGCCAAGGTGTTGACGCCACCTGATACTGCCGCGGCGGTCGTCACACCAACGCCCGTGAGTGCGCCCGACAGGACGACATAATCCACGGTCACTGCGCCAGTTTCATCCGGTAAAAAACGGGTAATCCTCTCGCCATGTTTCATGTTGCTCTCCAAACTATGCCCCTGATGATGGCTACTGGCTTGGAAAGGCCAAATTGTGGCGAAACTGGTTAATTTCCGCTGAGTATTTTCTGATTTTTGAACGATTGGCGGGATGTTGCTGCACTATCCATAGCGCCGCAACAATCTCTTAGGCTTCGAACTCGATCAGTAGGTCTTTTGCGTCAATCTGGGCGCCAGGGATGACATGCACAGATTTGATTCGACCATTGCGTTCCGCGTGCAGGCCTGTCTCCATTTTCATCGCCTCGATGGTCAGCAAAAGATCTCCTGCCTTAACCTCGGCCCCGTTTGACACGGCGATAGAGGCCACAACCCCCGGCATGGGCGCACCGATATGCGCAGGGTTGCCGCCTTCGGCCTTGGCGCGTTTGGTGCTGCTTGCGGCGGCTTTGCGGTTTGGCACACGGATGGTGCGGGGTTGGCCGTTCAATTCAAAGAAGACTTTGGCCTCGCCTTCTTCGTTGGTGTCCCCGACCGCTTGCAACTGCACAACCAGCGTCACACCTGGATCAATTTCGACTTCGATTTGCTCGCCAACATCCATCCCATAGAAAAAGGTTTTTGTAGGCAAGGTGCGCACAGGGCCGTAATCGGCGTGACGCATGGCGTAATCGGTAAAGACCTTGGGATACATCAAATAGCCGTTAAGGTCTTCATCATCGACCGCCTCATCAAGTGTAGCTTCCAATTCCTTGCGCGTGGCCTCCAGATCAACGGGGGGCAGATGCTTGCCGGGCCGTTCGAAATTTGGTGCCTCGCCTTTGAGAACCTTCGCCACAATTGCAGGGGGGAAGCCACCATTGGGTTGGCCCAAATTCCCGCGCATCATGTCGATCACGCTATCGGGGAAGGAGACGTCTTTCTGCGGGTCTTCCACATCGGCGCGGCTCAGACCTTGGGACACCATCATCAGGGCCATATCCCCGACCACTTTGGAGGAAGGCGTCACTTTGACAATGTCGCCGAACATTTGGTTCACATCCGCATACATCTGCGCCACTTCGTGCCAGCGTTCTTCAAGGCCCATGGAGCGCGCCTGTGCCTTGAGATTGGTGAATTGGCCACCTGGCATTTCGTGCAAATAGACCTCGGATGCAGGGGCCTGTAGCCCTGATTCAAAGGCCAAATAATGGGCGCGCACCGCCTCCCAGTAGTCTGAAATCTCACGGATTGCCGCTATGTCCAGACCTGTGTCGCGTTCGGTATAGCGCAAGGATTCCACAATCGTGCCAAGGGTCGCTTGGCTGGTATTGCCCGATAGGGCATCCATGGCGCAATCGACCGCATCAACACCTGCCGCACTGGCCGCCAGAATGGTGCCAGAGGCAACACCTGCTGTGTCATGGGTGTGGAAGTGGATGGGCAGATCAACCGCATCCTTCAAGGCGGGGATCAGCACCGACGCCGCGGCAGGTGTCAACAATCCCGCCATATCCTTAAGGCCCAAAACATGCGCCCCTGCGGCCTCAAGCGCGCGGGCCATATCGACATAATATGTGACGTCATATTTCGCGCGATTAGGGTCAAGGATATTGCCCGTGTAGCAAATCGTGCCTTCACAGATTTTGCCCGTTTCACCGACCGCATCCATGGCAACGCGCATATTCTCAACCCAGTTGAGGCTGTCAAAGACGCGAAAGACATCGACCCCCGACTGCGCCGCCTGTTTGACGAAACTTTGCACCACATTGTCAGGGTAATTGGTATAGCCCACACCATTCGAGGCGCGCAAAAGCATCTGTGTCATGATGTTGGGCATTTTCGCACGAATATCGCGCAGGCGCTGCCATGGGCATTCCTGCAAGAAACGATAGGCCACATCGAATGTCGCCCCGCCCCAACATTCTACGCTGAACAGCTGCGGCAGTTTCTCGGCATAGGCAGGGGCCACTTGAATCATATCATGCGAGCGCATCCGTGTCGCAAGCAGCGATTGGTGGCCATCGCGCATGGTTGTGTCGGTGATCAAAAGCCGCGTTTGATCTTTCATCCATTTGGCAACCGCAAGCGGGCCTTCACGCTCAAGTAGCTGCCTTGTGCCATCGGTGACAGGATCGGTTCCCACACGCGGCGCGCGCGGTGGTTTAAGATCAGCCGCAGGGCGGGGGCGGCCAACCGTTTCAGGATGCCCGTTCACCGTAATATCCGCGATATAGCGCAAGATTTTGGTTGCGCGGTCGCGGCGCGGCGCAAAGTCAAAAAGTTCCGGCGTGGTGTCGATGAATTTCGTTGTATATTCGTAATTCAAAAATGTTGGGTGCTTGAGCAGGTTTTCGACAAAGGCGATATTGGTCGAAACCCCGCGAATACGAAATTCGCGCAAGGCCCGATCCATGCGCGCAATCGCGGCCTCGGGCGTGGGGGCCCATGCCGTCACCTTTTCCAAGAGGCTATCATAATAGCGCGTAATGACCGCGCCCGAATAGGCCGTTCCGCCATCAAGGCGGATGCCCATTCCTGTTGCCCCGCGATAGGCGGTGATGCGGCCATAATCGGGAATGAAATTGTTGGTTGGGTCTTCGGTTGTTACGCGGCACTGAATGGCATGGCCCGAAAGCGTGACCTCATCTTGCGCCGCGACGCCTGTGGCCTCAAGCAGGGTTTTGCCTTCGGCAATCAAAATCTGGGCGCGCACGATATCAATGCCCGTGACCTCCTCGGTCACAGTATGCTCCACCTGCACGCGCGGGTTTACTTCGATGAAGTAGAAATTCCCGCTGTCCATATCCATTAGGAATTCAACAGTGCCCGCGCATTCATAGCCCACATGGGCCGCAATCTTGCGACCAAGCTCGCAAATCTCGCTGCGCTGCGCCTCGGTCAGATAGGGGGCAGGGGCGCGTTCCACCACCTTTTGGTTGCGCCGTTGCACCGAACAATCGCGTTCATAGAGGTGATAGATATTGTCATGGCTGTCGCCCAAGATCTGCACCTCAACATGGCGCGCGCGGGTGATCATCTTTTCAAGATACCCCTCGCCATTGCCAAAGGCGGCTTCTGCCTCGCGGCGGCCTTCGCGAATTTTTGTTTCAAGCTCGTCTTCGCCAACGATTGGGCGCATACCGCGCCCGCCGCCGCCCCATGAGGCCTTCAGCATCAACGGATATCCAATTTCGCGCGCGACTTCGCGGGCGCGGGCCATGTCATCGCTTAAAACCTCGGAGGCGGGGATCACGGGCACCCCTGCGGCAATCGCCACCTGCCGCGCGCTGGCCTTGTCACCCAAGGCGCGCATCGTGTCGGCCTTCGGGCCAATAAAGGTGATACCTGCCGCGGCGCAAGCCTCGACAAAATCGGGGTTCTCGGACAAAAGCCCGTAGCCGGGGTGGATGGCATCAGCCCCCGCCATCTTGGCCACGCGAATGATTTCAGGGATCGACAGATAGGCCGCAACAGGCCCCAAACCTTCGCCCACCTTGTAAGCCTCGTCTGCCTTAAAGCGGTGCAGCGACAGCTTATCTTCTTCGGCATAGATCGCCACGGTGCGTTTTCCCAACTCATTGGCCGCGCGCATGATGCGGATGGCAATCTCACCGCGGTTCGCGATCAGGATTTTCTTGAATTCGGGCATATCATGTCCTTGAGCTGTCAAAACGGAAGGGAGGGGCAAGGAAACTCAGGTCGCGCGGTTCGGCCACCTGTCACAAAACTTTTTTATGATCTGTTCTATCGTCATCGCTGCAAAGCAGCATTAACTGCAACGCGGCAAGAGTCAATCAGCCGTGGAAATGGGGTTTTGCCTTTTTCAAATGCAATTATTGCGTCAGATCAGTGTCGATGCGGCGGTTGCGAAATAGCGCGGTCATTTACAGACGGATCAGGAAATCCCCATCAATCACGCGGTATGACACGCCCGTGGCCCGCGCTGCGGTTTCAACCTGAAATTCGGTTGGGTCTTCCCGCCGGTCTGTGTCGATCAAGATCACCATGGGCGCGCGATCCAAGAGCGCGCCGTAAAACAAGGCCTGTTGCAAACTGTCGAGGGACGAGCGGCGATCATCCAGCCCGATTTCGATGGCATGGGTGTCTGTGACGCAATCCACCCACACATAATGGGCGCTGTCGTTCAAGCTATAGTGCAGGCGCAATTCGGCCTCGCCGCCAAGCAGCATCGCGCAAATAATCGGGATCAGGTCAGCCTCGGTCATGAAGGCCATGTTAACATTTGTTAACAGGCACGGCGAGGGCAATTGCCCGTTTTGGTTAAAGGGTTAACAGCCGCGCGGGCAGGTCGGCAAAGCGGCGCGCGCCAATCTGCGCCATGTTTGAAATCATGTCTTTGCACAAGAGGTCAACCAAATGGTCAGGGCCATCCGCGCCAAGCGCACCTAGCGCGTAATGCCACGCACGGCCCATCATGACGAAATCTGCGCCAAGGGCCAAGGCGCGCAAAATATCCAAGGCCCCTTCAATCCCACTGTCAAAAATGAGGGGCAGGGTGGTGGCCGGGCGAATGGCGCGCAGGGCGTCAAGCGCCGCAGGCGCACCATCAAACTGACGCCCTGCATGGTTTGACACCCAAATCGCATCAGCAAGATCATCGGTTTGGGCTTGGGCGGCAACCTCAGGCTCCATCACGCCCTTCAGGATCAACGCGCCCTGCCATTCATCGCGCAAAATGCGCAGATAGTCCCAATCGGGCGCGGCGCGCAGAAGGTAACCGATATGCGCGGTCGAGGGCAGGGTGCCGCCCGTCATTTCGTTGGGCGCATATCCATCCATCAGCCGCATCCTGGGCATCCCCTGCCGCACTGTGCCAAATGCCCAAGACGGGCAGCGCGCCACCTGTAGCGCAAGGCGTGGGGTGAGTCGCGGGGGCTGTGTCAGCCCTCCCCGCGTCTGCCTTTCTCGGCGGCTTGCAGCAGGCACATCCACAGTTAGTACAAGTGTTTGAAACCCTGCCCCTTTTGCGCGCGCAAGCATATCGCGCCGAATGCCTGCATCGCGCGGCGGATACATCTGAAACCACCCTTGATCGCCAATGTGATCTGCCACCTCTTCGGGGGCGCGGGTGGCCACAGTCGAAAGGCAGTAGGGCATCTGCGCCCGCGCGGCGGATGCTGCCAAAATCCGCTCTGCATCGGGCCAGACAAGGCCTGACATCCCCACGGGCGAGATGCCAAAGGGCTGGGGATAGTCCCGCCCCAAGAGGCGGCAGGACAGGTCAGGTGTAATTTCTCCGCGCAAGGCGGCGGGCTGCATCAAGACGGCATCAAGCGCGGCACGATTGCGCCGCAGGACGGACTCGCTGCCAGTGGCGCTGTCCAGATATTCCCACACGAAATGCGGGATCCGCGCACGGGCACGCGATTTGAGATCGCTCAGGGCGGGATAGCGGCTGTGAAACTGTGTCATGGCGGCGATCCTGTGCGCAAAATTTAACCCTTGTAAACCCTGACATAAGGTTTTGCGAACAATTACAGAACATATCTTTTCGAGCCGCGCAAATATCGTTATGGTTCCGCTCATGAGCAGTTCTGAAAATAACACCCTTGCCGCCACCGTTCCCCTGTCGCAGAGGGCCGCCGCTCTGCAGCCCACGCCCTATTTGGAGGGGTTGAACCCAGAGCAGCGCAAGGCCGTAGAAACCTTGGACGGCCCCGTGTTGATGTTGGCGGGCGCAGGCACGGGCAAAACCCGCGCCTTGACCGCGCGGATTGCACATTTGATCTCCACAGGCCGCGCGACGCCGCGCAGTATTCTGGCCGTAACGTTCACCAACAAAGCGGCGCGCGAGATGCGCGAACGCGTCAGCGCGGCCCTTGGTCATCCGACCGAAGGCATGGCCTGGCTTGGCACGTTCCATTCGATTTGCGTTAAACTTTTGCGCCGCCATGCCGAATTGGTTGGGCTGAAATCCAATTTCACGATTTTGGACACGGATGATCAAATCCGCCTGCTGAAACAATTGATCGAGGCCGAGGGCATTGACGCAAAGCGCTGGCCGCCACGGATGTTGGCGGGGATCATCGATCATTGGAAAAACCGCGCATGGCGCCCCGATGCGCTGCCCGCCGCTGAAAGTGGGGCCTTCAACGGCAAGGGGCCAAAGCTATATGCGCTTTATCAACAGCGCCTTGTCGCGTTGAATGCCTGTGATTTTGGCGATTTGCTGTTGCATATAGTAACCATCTTTCAGGCGCATGAAGATGTTTTGCAGCAGTATCAGCGCCAGTTCGCCTTTATTTTGGTCGATGAATACCAAGATACCAATGTGGCCCAGTATTTGTGGCTGCGTCTTTTGGCACAGGGGCATTCCAATCTTTGCGTGGTGGGGGATGATGACCAATCCATCTACGGATGGCGTGGGGCCGAGGTGGGCAATATTCTGCGCTTTGAGGCGGATTTCAAAGGTGCCGCCGTAATCCGCCTTGAGCAGAATTATCGCTCGACTGGCCATATCCTAAAGTCCGCCTCTGCGGTGATTGCGGGCAATTCGCAGCGTCTTGGCAAGGAGCTGTGGACAGAAGGCGAGGACGGCGCGCCTGTGCGTCTGATCGGCCACTGGGATGGCGAGGAGGAGGCCCGTTGGATCGGTGAGGAGATCGAGGCGCTTGGCATTGGCACCCGCGGATTGCGTGCGATTGGCCCCGAGGAAATCGCCATTCTCGTGCGCGCCAGTCATCAGATGCGCGCCTTTGAGGATCGTTTCCTTACCATTGGCCTGCCCTATCGCGTCATCGGTGGCCCGCGCTTTTACGAGCGGTTGGAAATTCGTGATGCCATGGCTTATTTCCGCCTCGTGATCAGCCCCGAAGATGATCTGGCCTTTGAGCGGATCGTGAACACCCCCAAACGCGGGCTTGGCGACAAGGCGCAGGCCACTATCCATGACATCGCCCGCCGCAATGGCGTCAGCCTTTTGCAAGGGGCGGCAATGGCGGTGGAAAGTGGTGCGATTGGCGGCAAGGGGGGCAAGGAATTGGCCCGTTTCGTGCTGCAGATTGCCCATTGGCGCAATCTAATGCGCGAGGGGGTGGTTGCAGGCCCCGCCACCGATGATCTGATCGAGCGCGAAAACGCCGAAGGCCTGAGCCATATCGAATTGGCCGAAACGATTTTGGAGGAGTCGGGCTACACCGCGATGTGGCAAAACGACAAAACCCCCGAGGCCCCAGGGCGGCTTGAGAACCTCAAGGAATTGGTCAAGGCGCTTGAGCAATTCGAAAACCTGCAAGGCTTTCTCGAACATGTCAGCCTGATCATGGATAATGAGCAAGATGATGGTCAGGCCAAGGTCACCTTGATGACTTTGCACGCGGCCAAGGGGCTGGAATATCCCGCAGTCTTTTTGCCAGGTTGGGAGGACGGCCTGTTCCCAAGCCAGCGTGCGATGGATGAAGAAGGGATCAAAGGATTAGAGGAGGAGCGCCGCTTGGCCTATGTGGGTATCACACGGGCCGAGGAGCTTTGCACAATTTCCTTTGCGGGCAATCGCCGTGTTTATGGCCAATGGCAAAGCCAGATGCCCTCGCGCTTTATCGATGAATTGCCCGAAGCCCATGTCGAGATTTTAACCCCGCCAGGCCTTTATGGTCATCAAAGCCACGGAATGGGGCAGTTAGCGTCACCTGTTTCTCAAATGCAGATCGCCTCGAACCTGCCAGACCGCGCAGCGCAGGCAGATGCCTATAATTCACCGGGGTGGCGGCGCTTGCAGGCGCGGCAGGGGGAATATGGCCTCAGCCAACCCCGCGAAAGCAAGCGCGCGGGTTTTGACGAGGCGGCAACGGTTCCTTTTGATCTGGGCGAGCGCGTCTTTCACCAAAAATTTGGCTATGGGGCAATTACCGCGATTGAGGGTGACAAGCTTGATGTGGCTTTTGACAAGGCAGGCGTGAAAAAAGTGGTGGCGCGCTTTGTTGTTGCGGCGGACAGCGCGGGCGATCAGCCCTTTTAAACGCAGCTGATCTTAGCATTTCGAAAATAAAAAAGCGGTGATGCCAAGGGAGGAGGAGGCATCACCGCTTCTTTTTTTCAACCACACCCCCAAGGGAGGAGGAAGAGGGCGCAGTTGTGGCGGCGCGGATCCTATGGGAGGAGAGGATCCTCGCCGTGATACGGCCCCAAGGGAGGAGGAGGGGCGCGTCCTTGCGGGTCTTTCGACCCTTGTTCTTGCGAGAACCACTAAGGGAGGAGGAAGTGGTTCCCGCTAAATCCCGCGCTTCAAGGGAGGAGGAGAAGCGAGAGATGTTCCCGTGTTTCAGGCGTAACGCCCGTAAGCAGCCTCAAGGGCGATGTTGCGCAGGTTGCTGCGCGCGATGCCCAAATCGGCCAGGTCGCGGTCGCTCAGGCTATTCAGCTCATCAAATGTGCGCTGATAGACGCGGCGGGCATTGATCGCTGCGGTCAGGTGGGATTTCATTTCCCCCAGACGTTCGGCGAAGCTCAAGCTCGGTGCGTGGCGTGTGGCAAGATAGGCCATTTCAGTATTCCTTAGTTCATATTTATAACCGCTCGCGCTTTTGGGTTATCCGAAGTGCTTTGGTTCCAAGCCGTGTTGGCCTGACACGGATGAATGTAGGTAATTGCTGCGATTGCACAATAGGCCTTCTTATCAATTCTGCTATGCAGCAAATGCATAGCAAATGCTGACCTATTTCATAATTTTGTCACTTTCGTGTTTTTTGCCTATTTTATGAGCAAAAGAGGGGGTTGCAGCCGCGCATGCGCCGCGCGACATAAGGACGAGTGAGCCAAAACGTGGAGTTGCCACCCAATGTCGGACGGAAAGTCGCAGATCACCCGCGCAGAAGTTGATGCATTTTTAGCACAGTTTGCCCTTCCAGACGGCGGAAATCTGATTTCCCGCGATATGGTTCGGGCGTTGCGAGTCGAAGATGGCCGCGTCACATTCATCATCGAAGCAGAAACGCCGCAGGCGGCGCGCTCTCTCGAGGGGTTTCGGGCCGCGTTGCAACAGGCCCTTGAAGCGGAGGCGGGGGTGAGCGCCGTTTCAATAGCCCTGACCGCACCGACCCAAGCCCCGCAACAAACCCCTCAGCATGCGCCGCACTCTGCGAAACCTGCGCCCGATGGCCCCCCAAGTTTGAAAATCGGGGGCCATGCCAAGCCGCAATCGGAGCCGATGAACCCCAAGGGCGTTGCGCGGATCATCGCGATTGGATCGGGCAAAGGGGGTGTTGGAAAATCGACATTATCTTCTAACCTCGCCGTGGCCCTTGCGCGGCAGGGGCGCAAAGTGGGCCTGTTGGATGCAGATATCTATGGGCCTTCACAGCCGCGCATGATGGGTTTGACCAAGCGCCCCGCTTCGCCTGATGGCAAAACCATCCTGCCTTTGCACAATCATGGCGTCACATTCATGTCGATTGGTCTGATGCTGCCCGAAGAAAAGGCTGTTGTTTGGCGCGGGCCGATGTTGATGGGCGCGTTGCAGCAAATGATGACCCAAGTTGAGTGGGGCGAATTGGATATCCTTTTGGTCGACCTGCCGCCTGGAACGGGCGATGTGGCGATGACGCTGTGCCAGCGATCAAAGCTGACAGGTGCGATTGTCGTCTCTACCCCGCAGGATGTGGCCCTTCTGGATGCGCGCAAGGCGCTTCATATGTTTGCCACCCTCAAGACCCCCGTTTTGGGTCTGGTCGAAAATATGTCGGGCTTTGTTTGCCCCGAATGTGGGCATGAGGCGCATATCTTCGGGCAGGGCGGCGTGGCGGCTGAGGCCGAAAAGATGGGCGTGCCGTTTTTGGGTGCTTTGCCGATCTCACTTGAAACACGCTTAGCGGGGGATGCCGGCACGCCGATTGCCGCCAGCGAGGGCGCGGCCGCCGAAGCCTATGCACAATTGGCCGCCCATCTTGTGACTGGTGGTATGGCATAATCACCTAAAAACCAAAGATGATTCGTGCAATTGGGCGCGAAAACGCGCTGAATTTGCGAGATCTGGCGCGGTTGGGTGGAAATTTCCCCCATTTCGCCCCAAATCGCAGGCTGCCCCGAAAAATCAAGATATTGTGGTTATGATTTTCCAAACCACCCCATGCAGGGGTGGTTTTTTCATTTTGGCACAAGATGCTGCAATTTTCAGACCTTCAGGGGCACATATTGGGGAAAATTACCAAAAAAAGGGATTGATTGGGAAATATTTCCATGAGACAAAGATGACACAGCAAAAGAGACGCGCCCAGAACCTGAAACAGGCGGGCGCACATAATAAAAAAGAACTCTAGGCAGGTGTTCATACAGGCATCTCAATTGCTGAAGCGCCGTTGCGTAAGCGAGCAGACCATCCCCCCAGATGTGCTGCGCAATCGGCCCCCGATGACGGGATGAGGGCGGCGGATCGGGCATCAAACTGTCTTGGTCCGCCGTTGTCGTTTCACGGGTCGGGAAAGTTTGAAGATGTGACGGGGAAACGGCCATTGGGGCCATAACGAGGGCAGGGCAGTGGAGCGCAGGTTTCAGGGCGAGAGCCTGAACAAGGTGGACGGAAAGGGCCGAATTTCGATTCCGGTCAAGTTTCGCCGTGTGCTTGCCAATTCCGATGCCAAGGCTACGGCGGGCGCCTCTCCGCGCCTATACATTGCCTATGGCGATAAATCGAAGAATTACCTTGAATGTCTGTCTGGTGACGCCTTCGACCAAATTGACGCGATGATCCGCCGCGCGCCCTTGGGCACGCCTGTGCGCCGCGCTTTGGAATTTCTCTATTATCAGAAATGTGATGAAACCACCGTGGATGACACGGGCCGTTTGGTTCTGCCTCAGGCCGCGCGCGACAAGATCGCGCTTGCCGATGAGGCGCTGTTCCAAGGCATGGGCGACAAGTTTCACATCCTCAACCCAAGCGATGCAAAAGACGCTGAGGCGCAAATTGATGCGTTGATTGATAGTCTTGCCGAAGGTGACGAGTTCTTTGATCCGCTGTCCCTCGTGGCTGGTGGTGTTGGAGCGATGGATCATGACGGGGGCGTATGATCATGGCGGCGGCCAAGCTCAACGAACCCGCGAGGGCAGAGGGACCGCATATCCCTGTTCTATTGGATCGGATCTTGGCCGAGATAGCACCCGTGTCTGGGGACTGGCTCGATGGAACTTTCGGCGCTGGTGGCTACGCCCGTGGCTTGCTTGATCGGGGGGCGGTATCGGTGATTGGTGTCGACCGCGATCCTCTGGCGCTTGAGATGGCCGAAGCGTGGCGCGCTCAATATGGTGACCGTTTGAAATTGGTTGCGGGCGAGTTTGGCGCTCTTGATGATCATGCCCGCTCTGTGGGCTATGATGCGCTTGACGGCGTCGTGCTGGATCTGGGCGTTTCATCTATGCAGCTTGATTTGGCCGAACGTGGCTTTTCATTCATGCGTGACGGCCCGCTTGATATGCGCATGAGCCAAGCAGGGATGTCCGCCGAAGATCTGGTGAACGAGGCGCCCGAGGCGCATTTGGCCGATATTTTGTATCATTACGGCGAAGAACGCGCCGCACGGCGCATTGCCCGCGCGATTGTCGCCGCCCGCAAAGGCGCGCGCATCACCACCACTGCCGCCCTTGCCAAAATCGTTGAGGGCTGCCTGCCGCGCCCCAAACCCAATCAAAGCCACCCCGCAACGCGCAGCTTTCAGGCCTTGCGCATCGCGGTGAATGATGAATTGGGCCAATTGGTTAAGGGCCTTTTGGCCGCAGAGCGTATCTTGCGCGAAGGCGGCATTTTGGCGGTGGTCACCTTTCATTCATTGGAGGATCGGGTGGTCAAACGCTTTATGCAATTGCGCAGTGATACGGGCGGCGGCGGGTCGCGCCACGCCCCAGAGCGCGCGCGCCAAACCCCCAGTTTCCTACAAAATACCCGCAAAGCCATCGCACCAAGCCCCGAGGAAGCCGCGCAGAACCCCCGCGCGCGCTCGGCCAAATTGCGGTTGGCTGTGCGCAGTGGGGAAGCCGCTCCCGCCCCCCTTGATTTTAGTGCTTTGGGCCTGCCCCCGTTAGAGGTGACATAATGCGCGCTTTGATGTCCTTATTCACAGCAATTGCCGTTATTGGCCTTGGATTTTGGGCCTATCAGCAAAATATCCTAACCCAGCAAGCCGAACGCGAAGTGGCGCGCCTAGAGGCCGAGATTGCCGCCCATCATGAACGGCTTGCCATTTTGCGGTCGGAATGGGCCTTTCTCAATCGTCCTGATCGCTTGCGCGCATTGGTCGATATGAATTTTGATCGCTTGGGGCTGTTGCCGATGCAGCCAGATCAGTTTGCCACCATTCATGAAGTGTCTTTCCCTGATCCTCTGGCCGCGCTGACGGAGGCAAGCCTTGTGTCGGATGAGGCCGTGCTGGAGTATCAACCATGAGCGGTCAACGCATCCCCTTGCGCCCGTTGTCACGGGTGATTGAAGCGCGCCAAAAGGGTGAAAACCCCGATTACATCGAGCGCGAAAACCTGCGCCAACGCCACGAAGCCGAGCGGGACAAATTGCGCCTGCGGGCCGAGGGGCGGATTTTGGTCGTGGCTTTGTGCTTTTTGCTTGGCTTTGGCGCGGTTGGCGTGCGCATGGGCGCCTTGGCCGCCTCCGAACCGCAAGAGCCTGGTGTGACCTCTGTTGCAAGCGCAATTCAGACCGCCCGCGCGGATATTGTCGATCGGCAGGGGCGCATTTTGGCCACCAATCTTTTGACCAATGCGCTTTACGCCCACCCCCACGAGATGGTCGACCCGCTTGCTGCGGCTGAAGGTTTGGTCGAAATCTTCCCTGAGATGGATTATGACCGCTTGGTCGCGCAACTGACCTCTGAGCGCCGCTTCCTTTGGTTGCGCCGCTCCATCAGCCCCGAGCAGGAACAAGCTGTGCATGATCTGGGCGAGCCTGGCTTGCTCTTTGGCCCGCGCGAAATTCGGCTTTACCCTAATGGCGCGATTGCGGCGCATGTTTTGGGTGGCGCAGGGTTCGGGCAAGAGGCCGTGAATGCCGCAGAAATCGTAGGTGTTGCGGGGCTTGAGGCGCAGTTTGACGCCGAATTGCGCGATCCTGCCCGCGCACATACGCCGCTGCGCCTGTCGATGGATTTGGCCATCCAATCCGCCACCGAGGAAGTTCTCGCGTCTGGCATGGGATTGATGAATGCGCGCGGCGCTTCGGCGGTGTTGATGGATGCCCATACGGGCGAGGTGATCTCCCTTGCGAGCCTGCCTGATTTCGACCCCAATGCGCGGCCCCGTCCGCTGACATCGGGCAATGATCCGAGCCAAAGCCCGCTCTTTAACCGCGCGGTGCAGGGCGTGTATGAGCTTGGGTCTGTGTTCAAAATCTTCACCATGGCGCAGGCCTTGGAATTGGACATGGTGACGCCTGAGACATCAATAGACACAACAAGCCCGTTGCGGATTGCAGGGTTTAACATCCGCGACTTCCACAATTATGGGCCACGCCAAACCGCGACCGAAGTGATCGTGCATTCGTCAAATATCGGCACGGCGCGTATTGCTGATGAGATCGGGCCAGATCGCCAACGCCTGTTCCTCGAAGATTTGGGTTTGCTTGAACCAACCCCCCTTGAGATTGTCGAGGCCCCAACGGGCCGCCCGATGATCCCCGCGAGATGGGAACGCCTTTCAACTATGACTGTGTCCTACGGCCATGGTCTGTCGACGTCGCCTTTGCATTTGGCGGCGGGATTTGCCGCGATGGTCAATGGTGGCACGCGGGTTGCGCCGACTTTGATCGCACAGCGGGGCGCGCCGCAGACGGGGGCGCGCATCATTTCCGAAGATACCTCTGCACAAATCCGTGCCATGATGCGTGCCGTGGTCGATGGTGGCACGGCCAGCCTTGCCGAGGTCGAAGGCTATGAAATGGGCGGGAAAACGGGCACGGCCGATAAGCCCAACTCATCGGGCGGCTATTATGAGGATCGCGTGATTGCGACCTTCGCAGGGGCCTTTCCAATGAGTGACCCGCAATATGTGATTATCGTAACTTTGGACGAACCTGAAATTGTCGCCCTCGGTGAGACGCGCCGCACCGCGGGATGGACGGCTGCGCCAGTGGCCGCAGAAATCCTACGCCGCGTAGGCCCTTTGCTGAATCTGCAGCCGCGTGGTGCAGCAGAGATTGCGCAAAGTGGGGTTTCTCAGCTATCGAGCCATATCGAGTGATTTTGCCAAACCGACCAAAGGATTAACCCATGCCTGCGTCCCATCGCGATGAGACAATCCGCCTTTCATCGCTTGGGTTGACCCCAACGCGGGGTGGGGATGTGGCGGTGACGGGTTTGTGTCTTGATAGCCGCAAGATCAAACAGGGCGAGGTCTTCGCGGCCCTTGCAGGCAGCCATGCCCATGGGGCCAGTTTTGCGCAAGCGGTGCTTGCCGCGGGGGCTTCGGCGATTTTAACCGACCCTGAGGGCGCAAAGATAATTGGTGATTTCGCCGCTGATCACAATGCCAGCCTGATTGTCGTGGCTGAGCCGCGCGCAGCATTGGCGCAGGCCGCTGCCCTGTGGTTTGGCGCGCAGCCCGATACCATGGTCGCAGTGACAGGCACCAATGGCAAAACTAGTGTCGCAAGCTTTACCCGTCAGATTTGGAACGCCTTGGGTTTTGATGCGGTGAATATCGGCACCACGGGCGTGGAGGGCAGTTTTGCCGCCGCAGGCACCCACACAACGCCCGATCCTTTGACCTTACACGCCTTGTTGCGCGATATGGCCGAGGCGGGCGTCACCCATGCCGCGATGGAGGCCTCCTCACACGGGCTTGATCAATATCGCCTTGACGGTGTGCGCTTGGCTGCGGCGGGTTTTACCAATTTTACCCAAGATCACCTCGACTATCACGGCACGATGGAGGCCTATTTCGAGGCCAAAGCCCGCCTCTTTCGCCAAGTTTTGGATGAAAATGGCACTGTCGTGGTCAATCTGGATGATCCCAAAGGGGCGGCCATTGCCGCCATCGCCGAGGCGCGAGAGATTGAAGTGATCACCGTGGGTGAGGATGCGCCAAATGCACGCCTGCGTATTACGGCGCGGCGCTTGGATGAACGGGGTCAGGATTTACTCTTTACATGGCAAGATGACCCCTATCGCGCGCGGCTGTCCCTCATTGGTGGGTTTCAGGCCATGAATGTCTTGGTCGCGGCGGGTTTGGTGATTGCGGCAGGGGCCGCCACTGACGCGGTTTTTGCTACGCTGCCGCGCCTACAAGGCGTGCGCGGGCGAATGCAGCTTGCAGCAACCCGTGCCAATGGCGCGCCTGTTTTTGTCGATTATGCGCATACGCCCGATGCGTTGCGCACGGCGCTTTTGGCGCTCAGGCCGCATGTCATGGGGCGGCTTCATCTCGTCTTTGGTGCAGGCGGGGATCGCGACCGCGCCAAGCGCCCTTTGATGGGGGGCGAGGCCGCCGCCAATGCAGATTGCATCACTGTCACCGATGATAACCCCCGCAGCGAAGACCCCGCCGCCATTCGGGCCGCCATTCTTGAGTCCTGCCCGCAAGCCCGCGAGGTCGGCGATCGCGCCGAAGCGATTTTGCGCGCCGTGGCCGATTTGGCGCCAGGCGATGCGCTTTTGATTGCGGGCAAAGGGCATGAAACAGGGCAGATTGTCGGTGACGTTACCTATCCGTTCGATGATCTCGAACAGGCAAGCCTTGCCGTGAGCGCATTGGAGGGTCAGCAATGAGCGCGCTTTGGACATCAGCCGAGATTGGCGCGGCCACCCATGGCCGCACGCATGGGCCAGATTTTGAGGTCACAGGCATCTCGATTGACACCCGCAGCCTTATGGCAGGGGATTTCTTTGTGGCCTTGTCTGCCGCGCGCGATGGCCATGATTTTGTGGCGGATGCCTTGGCCAAAGGTGCCGCAGGCGCGTTGGTCAGCCGCATTCCTGACGGCGTTGCACAAGATGCGCCCCTGATCCTTGTGGAGGATGTGCAAACCGCGCTTGAGCATTTGGGGCGCGCAGGGCGCGCGCGTATGACGGGCCAGGTGGTCGCCATTACGGGGTCGGTTGGCAAAACCACCAGTAAAGAAATGATGCGCGCAGCCCTCGCACCCTTGGGGCGGGTGCATGCTTCGGTTGCCTCCTATAACAATCACTGGGGCGTGCCTTTGACCTTGGCGCGGATGCCGCGCGAGACAGATTTCGCGGTGATTGAAATCGGCATGAATGCGCCTGGCGAAATCGCCCCCTTGGCGCGCATGGCGCGGCCCCATTTGGCCATTGTGACCACTGTGGTCGCCGCCCATCTAGAGGCATTTGGCAGTCTTGAGGGGATCGCCCATGAAAAGGCGAGCATCTATGAGGGGCTTGAGACAGGTGGGATTGCCCTTGTTAATGCCGATGTTGAGACGAGCGCCATTTTGCAAGACAAAGCAACTGCCTGTGCCGCCCGCGTCCTTCGTTTTGGCGAGGCCGAAACCGCCGCGGCGTGCTTGGCTTCGGTTGAGATTATCGAGGATCGCACCATTGTCTCGATGGTCTTTGACGGTGACACGCATCTGTTCAAGCTGAACACCGCAGGGCGGCATTTGGCGCTGAATGCGGTGGCCGTTATGGCCAGTGTTGCTGCTTTGGGCGGGGATGTGGCGCTGGCGGCCCTTGGTCTGTCGGATTGGCAAGCCGTAACAGGGCGCGGCACCCGCGAGCGTTTGACCCTGTCAAATCGTCATGCCCATGCAGGCGAGATTGAAATGATAGATGATGCCTATAACGCCAATCCTGCCTCTATCGCAGCCGCGCTTGATGTTCTGGCTTCTGCAGAGGCACGCCGCCGTGTGGCGGTTTTGGGCGATATGTTGGAATTGGGCGCACAAGGCCCCGCGATGCACGCAGAATTGGCTGATCTTGCAAGCATCGCCAAGATCGAGCGCATTCATACAGTGGGCGGCTTGATGGAACATTTGCACGAAGCCCTGCCAAGCGATAAGCGCGGGCTGCATTGCGAAACCGCCGATGAGATGGCGCGCGCCCTGCCCAAAACCCTAGAGGAGGGCGATATTGTCCTTCTGAAAGGTTCAAACAGCGTAAAACTTGCGCGCGTGGTTGACGCATTGCGCAATCTCGGGCAATCCGTTGAGGAACGCTAAGGGGAGAACCGCCATATGTTGTATTGGCTCAGCGAATTGTCAGATGGCGGCGACCTCTTTAACCTGTTCCGCTATATCACCTTCCGTGCAGGTGCCGCGTTTTTTACGGCGCTGATCTTTGGTTTTATCTTTGGCCGCCCTCTGATCAACGCGCTGCGCCGCCGCTATGCCAAAGGACAACCCATTCGTGAAGATGGGCCTGCGCATCACATTGCAACCAAGGCAGGCACGCCCACAATGGGGGGCTTGCTGATCCTTGCGGCGCTGACGCTGTCCACGTTGCTTTGGGCGCGGCTTGATAATGGCTTTGTCTGGATTGTCTTGGGGGTGACTGTGGTCTTTGGCCTGATCGGTCTGGCGGATGATTGGGCCAAGGTCAGCCGCCAAACCACGGCGGGGCTTTCGGGCAAATTGCGCTTGGCGCTTGGCTTTGTGATCGCGGCTGTGGCCAGCATTTCAGCCTCAGCTTTGCACCCTGATGATCTGACGCTGCAACTGGCCGTGCCTGTGTTCAAAGATGTGCTGATCAATCTGGGCTATGTCTTTATCCCCTTTGCCATGATTGTGATTGTGGGCAGCGCCAATGCCGTCAACCTGACCGATGGTTTGGATGGCTTGGCCATCATGCCCGTGATGATCGCCGCAGCCACGCTTGGCGTGATTGCCTATGCGGTGGGGCGGGTTGATTTCACGGAATATCTTGATGTGCATTACGTGCCGGGAACGGGCGAATTGCTGGTGTTTTGCGCGGGTCTGATCGGCGGCGGTCTTGGGTTCCTATGGTATAATGCCCCGCCCGCAGCCGTGTTTATGGGGGATACAGGCTCGCTCGCCTTGGGCGGGGCTTTGGGCGCCATTGCCGTTGCCACAAAGCACGAAATTGTGTTGGCCATCGTGGGCGGCTTGTTCGTGGCCGAAGCGATGAGCGTGATTATCCAAGTTCTCTATTTCAAACGCACAGGCAAACGCGTGTTCTTGATGGCCCCCATCCATCACCATTTTGAGAAAAAAGGCTGGGCTGAGCCGCAAGTGGTGATCCGCTTCTGGATCATTTCCCTTATCCTTGCGCTGATTGGCCTTGCGACATTGAAACTGCGCTAACAAAGCAAGGAGCGGTCAGATGATCCCCGTCACTGGGTTTTCAGGTCAAAAAATCGCTGTTTTGGGCTTGGGCCGTTCGGGTCTTGCCACAGCGCGGGCGCTGCAAGCAGGTGGGGCCATTACGCTTGTTTGGGATGATGGGCAAGAGGCGCGCACTCGCGCCGAGGCGGATGGGTTTGTGGTCATTGATCTAACAAAGGCAGGCGCTTTTGAGGGCGTGTCGCGCCTGATCACCTCGCCCGGTATCCCCAATCTCTACCCTGCGCCGCATCCCGCAATTTTGGCCGCCTATCGCGCCAATGTGCCTGTTGATAATGATGTTGGCCTGTTTTTCGCGGCGCTGGGTCAGGCGGATTGGGCGCAATTTGACCGCCCCCCACGCGTGGTTGCGGTGACAGGGTCAAACGGAAAATCGACCACCTCGGCGCTAATCGCCCATATTTTGGATGTTGCGGGGGTATCTGTGCAGCTTGCGGGCAATATTGGGCGCGGTGTTTTGGATATTGATCCGCCCGAAGATGGGGGGGTGGTCGTGTTGGAATTATCCTCCTACCAAACCGAGCTTGCCCGTGCCCTGACGCCCGATATTGGGGTCTTTACCAACCTGTCAGCGGATCATTTGGATCGTCATGGTGGGATGGGGGGCTATTATGCGGCCAAGCGCAGGCTCTTTGCCGAAGGTGGCCCAGATCGCGCCGTGATCGGGATTGATGAGGTTGAAGGACTGTCCTTGTCCAATCAACTGACCCAAGGGGCAGGGGATGATCGGGTGATCCGCATCTCCTCTGCGCAGAAATTAGACGGCACGAATTGGGATGTCTTTGCACGTAAAGGCTGGCTGTCGGAATGGCGCAAGGGGCGTCAGGTGGCCTCTATTGATTTGCGCGATATCGCGGGGCTTGCAGGCGCGCATAACCATCAAAACGCCTGTGCGGCCTATGCGGTGGCGCGCGCGCTTGGCCTTGCGCCGCGCGTAATCGAGGACGCGTTGCATTCCTTCAAGGGCCTGCCGCATCGCAGTCAGGTTTTGGGCGAACTGCGCGGTGTGCGTTTCGTCAATGACAGCAAGGCCACCAATGCTGATGCCGCCGCCAAGGCGCTTGCCGCTTATCCTGCCATCCGTTGGATTTGTGGCGGGCTTGAGAAAGAGGGCGGGCTTGATGTGGCACGGCCACATTTCGGCTCGGTCAAAAAGGCCTATGTCATCGGGCGCGAAGCTGCAAAATTTGCCTTGAATTTGGGGGATCTTCCCAAAGAGATTTGCACCGATGTGGCCACCGCCGTGGCCCGCGCTGTCGCCGAGGCCGAGCCGGGCGATGTAGTTCTATTGGCCCCTGCCGCCGCTAGTTTTGATCAATACGACAATTTTGAGGAGCGGGGCGATGATTTTGCCGCCCAAGTTGCGCAAGTTCTTGCGCAATCGTAGGGCTGATGCGGCTTTCTCTGGCTTTCGGGAATAAATTTCGCTAATTTGCCAATGAGACCCGAAAAATCGGGCGGTTGAGGCAGTATCGGGCGGTATATCCCATGACAGAAATGGCGCATGGCACAGTTCTTGTGCAATCAGGCGAAGCGGTTTTGCCCCGTTGGTGGCGCACCGTTGATCGCGGCACAATAGGCTGCATTTTGGCACTTTTTGCGATTGGCCTGTTATTGGGCTTTGCCGCATCGCCACCTTTGGCCGAACGCAATGGTCACCCGCCCTTTCACTATGTAACACGCCAAGCCATCTTTGGCGGTGCGGCGATAATCGGGATGCTGTTAGTGTCGATGCTGTCGCCGCTCATGCTACGCCGCTTTGCGGTGGTGGGGTTTGGTGGCGCGTTTCTATCCCTTGCGGCGCTGCCGATTTTTGGCACTGATTTTGGGCAAGGCGCTGTGCGGTGGTATTCGCTTGGGTTTGCTTCGGTGCAGCCATCTGAATTTCTAAAACCCCTCTACATTGTCACAGTCGCTTGGATGGTCGCCGCAAGCCAAGAATTGGCAGGCCCGCCAGGCAAGCGCCTGTCCTTTGGATTGACCATTCTCATTGTTGGCATTTTGGTGATGCAGCCTGATTTCGGTCAGGCGGCCCTGATCTTGATGGGGTGGTGCGTGATCTATTTCGTTGCAGGCGCGCCCATTATTCTCATGGTCAGCGTTGTGGCGCTTGCAGGGGTCGGGGGCATCTTTGCCTATCATGCCTCCGAGCATTTTGCGCGCCGTATTGATGGGTTCCTCAGCGCCGAAGTGGCGCCAAACACCCAGCTTGCTTATGCGGCCAATGCAATCCGTGAAGGTGGATTTTTTGGCGCAGGCTTGGGCGAGGGTGCCGTGAAATGGACATTGCCTGATGCGCATACCGATTTCATTATTGCGGTCGCTGCCGAAGAATATGGTGTGATCCTTGTGTTGATCATCATCGCCCTCTTCGCGGCAATCGCCTTTCGCAGTTTCCTGCGTTTGCTCAAAGAACGCGACCCGTTCATCCGCCTTGCAGGCACGGGTCTTGTGACCATGTTCGCGCTACAGGCCTTTATCAATATGGGCGTTGCGGTGCGGCTTTTGCCTGCAAAGGGCATGACCTTGCCCTTTGTGTCCTATGGCGGCTCTTCTATCCTTGCAACAGGTCTTGCGATGGGGATGATTTTGGCCTTTACCCGTGCGCGGCCACAGGGTGATTTGGCCGATATCTTTAGCAAACGGGGGCGTTGATCCGATGGGGACTGGAGGCGCGCGTCACGCTATCATCGCGGCAGGGGGAACGGGGGGGCATATGTTCCCCGCCCAAGCTTTGGCCGAGGCCTTGGTGCGGCAGGGGTGGCAGGTGACGCTTTCGACAGATGCGCGCGGCGCGCGCTATGCGGGGGGATTTCCCCATGTGGTGTCTGTGCAAACAGTGGCGGCGGCCACATTCGCCCAAGGGGGGCTGGCCGATAAACTTAAGGCGCCCTTTAAAATCTTGGGGGGTATTCTATCGGCCTTGCTGCTGCAGCGCCGCCTTCAGCCCGATATTGTCATAGGCTTTGGCGGTTATCCGACCATTCCCGCATTGGCCGCGGCGTGGATTGCGCGGCGTCCGCGGGCCTTGCATGAGCAAAATGGCGTCCTTGGTCGCGTCAATCATCTGTTTGCGCGGCGCGTGGATCGGGTGGCCTGTGGCACATGGCCCACGCGCCTGCCTGAGGGCACACAGGCGGATCATATCGGCAACCCTGTGCGGGCTGCGGTGATGGCGCGCGCAGGCGCCGTTTATACACCGCCCGGCGATTGGCCCCTGTCACTTGTGATCATCGGTGGCAGCCAAGGCGCGCGTATCCTGTCTGAAATTGTGCCAAATGCGCTGGCGAAACTGCCCAAAGGAATTTTGGCGCGCTTGCGCGTGGCCCAACAGGCCCGCCCCGAGGATATTGATCGCGTCATCCGTGCCTATGATTATTTGGGTGTCACCGCCGAGGTGCAGCCGTTTTTCGATGATATCCCTCGCCGGATCGCGGAGGCGCAATTGGTAATCAGCCGCGCAGGCGCGTCCTCGGTTGCGGATATTTCGGTCATTGGGCGGCCTGCGATTTTCATCCCCTTTGCCGCCGCCACCGCAGATCATCAAACCGCCAATGCCGGCCCTATGGTCGCCGCAGGGGCAAGCCTTGCGATTGCGGAACATGAGCTGAACGCCGACAGCCTATCAGAAGCCATGTTTGAGGTTTTGGCTGACCCTGCACAGGCCCAAGCCATGGCAAATGCCGCGCTTGCGCAATCCGTGCCAGATGCCACCGATCGTCTTGTTGCGATGGTCGAGGAAATTGCAGCGAAAGGAAGATCATGAACGCCGCCGCCACAAAACTGCCCACACAGCTTGGGCCGATCCATTTCACAGGCATTGGCGGCATTGGCATGTCGGGTATTGCTGAGGTGCTGTTGAACCACGGCTATGCGGTGCAAGGATCTGACCTGAAGGAAAGCAAGATCACCGAACGTCTTGCGGCATTGGGCGCGCGGATCTTTATCGGGCAGGCGGCAGAAAATTTGGACGGGGCCGAGGTGGTTGTGATCTCCTCCGCCATCAAACCGGGCAATCCTGAATTTGACGCAGCGCGCGCGCAGGGCTTGCCGATGGTGCGCCGTGCCGAGATGTTGGCCGAATTGATGCGCCTGCGCTCGAATGTGGCGATTGCAGGCACGCATGGCAAAACCACCACCACCACCCTTGTGGCGACCCTGCTCGATGCGGGCGGCATTGACCCCACTGTGATCAATGGCGGCATCATCCACGCTTATGGCTCAAACGCCCGCGTGGGCCAAGGCGAATGGATGGTGGTCGAGGCCGATGAATCGGATGGCACCTTCAACCGCCTGCCCGCCACCATCGCCATCGTCACCAATATCGACCCCGAACATATGGAACATTGGGGCACGATCGAAAATCTGCGCAAAGGCTTTTACGATTTCGTCTCGAATATCCCCTTTTACGGGCTCGCGGTCTGCTGCACCGACCATGCTGAGGTGCAGGCACTGGTTGGGCGCGTCACGGATCGCCGCGTGGTGACATATGGGTTCAACGCGCAGGCCGATGTGCGCGCGGTGGGCTTGCATTACGTCAAGGGTGTCGCGCATTTCGACATCGCACTGCGCGGCGAGGATCGGGTGATTGCAGGCTGCACCCTGCCTATGCCCGGCGATCACAATGTCTCAAACGCGCTGGCCGCCGTTGCCGTGGCGCGCCATTTGGGCATGAAATCGGATGAAATCCGCGCGGCCCTTGCGGGCTTCAAGGGGGTCAACCGCCGCTTCACCAAATTGGGCGAGGTGGATGGCATCACCATCATTGATGATTACGGCCACCACCCCGTGGAAATCGCGGCCGTTTTGCGCGCCGCAAGGCAGGCCAGCGAGGGGCGCGTGATCGCGTTGCATCAACCCCATCGCTATACGCGCCTCTCCTCCCTGTTCGAGGATTTTTGCAGTTGCTTTAACGATGCTGATGTGGTGGGCATTGCCGAGGTTTACGCCGCAGGCGAGGCGCCCATTGCGGGCGCATCCCGCGATGATCTGGTCGCGGGCCTCACCCGCCACGGCCACCGCAACGCGCATGCAGTCGACAGCGAAGACGCGCTCGAGGCGCTTGTGCGCGCCGAGGCCAAATCAGGCGATATCGTGGTCTGCCTAGGCGCAGGCACGATCAGCGCATGGGCGCATGGCCTTGTGGGGCGGTTGCAAAAATAGGTTTGCTATTTAGGTCTGAATTGATGCACTCCTGACCCGAGTAACGGAGTCAGGGGTTTGGCTGCATGAAGGCGAAAGATATTCAATCGGCAGATGATCTGAGGGCTTGGTTGAAGGGCCTGCCTGAGGAGCAGGCATTGCGGGTAGCGCCGCTGATTGCTTGCCGCGCGGCCATGCGAGTTTTGCCTTTTTGGGCGCGGTCAAAACAAGATGATCTGGCTGCCTTACCTGTTTTTTGGTGCAGTCTATCAAACGTTGCTTCACATGAGAATCGCGCCACGATTAGAAAGTTTGGGCGTAGAGCCTCCCAACCTACCGCCGCCGACTCCTCCTCCGTTGCCTTGGTCGCCTACGCCGCTGCCTCCGCCGCCGACGCGGCTGTCGCTTCCGCCGCCAACGTGGCCGCCGCTTCCACGTCCCTCGCGGCCATCGCCGCCGTCGACTCGGCCGCTGTCACCATTGCTGTCCATGCCGCCTACATCGCCGACGCCACCGCTGTCGAGCAGGGAGAGGACCTAACGAAGTTACCTCTCTTGCCTGATGGCGCAGACCCGCATGCCGAAGTTTGGGAAAACGCCACACCGCTTTTCCAACGTCACCCCGCATGGTCCGTGTTCAAAGACCTCTACGAAAACGCCCTTCACGCCCGCCCGCAGAACTGGCCGCTTCTGAACGAATTGGCGCAGAAGGGCGAGGCGTTTTGGACGGGGACGGATACGGAGTTTCTGGATCGCATCGCGGGGGTGATGGAGGGGTTTGCTATCTCGCGTGCTATTCCATTTGATTATACCTTCGATCAGATAGCACGAATGATGCGCATCGTTGGCATTGACGATGACACCGCTCACCTCCGCGACCCCCAAGCCAACAGGCGTTTTCTTGATGACGCGAGGGAAGCGCGGGATCTGCTTCAAGATTTTGTTGATTATACCGAGAGCATGGGTGGCGGCAGAAATACCGTAGGCGCAACCCGCGTTGCCGCCGAAAAATTGCTGAATGAGCTAAATCGCGTTGAGAACATAGATCACTTGCGGGTGCGGATACTGATGAACCGAGCCAAGTATCTTGAAATGTTCATGGGGGACCCGCAACAAGGGGATGATCTGACTGAGTCATTAATTAAAATCTTGGCGGACGCTGTCACGAATTTGCGCGCCGTGTTCCGAACCCACTTCGGACCCGCCTTTGCTGCGCTTGCGCCGCTCTCACAGTTGTCATGGGACCAGTTAGACCGAGACGCCGTCTTGAGCTTATTCGACCAAAAGATCGATGAAATAAGGGGAATTTCTTCTGAGAAGGTTCCACTTGATCCAGAGGGGCAGGCGATCTTGGCTGATATGTTGCGCGAGTTATTCGAATGGCGCGCGCGCGTCTCTCAGGCGTCAGACGATCAAATGCGTGAAATTTTCGATCAGCGATTCGCAGAAGCAACGGGTGCCACGGGTTTGGCATTGTTGAGGTTTTGGCAGAAGCGGGCGCCTCAAATTGGGAAACTTGCTGATGGGATGGTGAAGATTGGAAACGCGGCTAATGCCCTTGGCGATATCGTTGAAAGTGTGACGAACTTGTCCAACTAAATGATCGTGGCAGCCTAACAATAAAACCCGCTCAAAGCGGGTTTTGTCGCGCACGACCTGCCCCTACGGGGCGGGCGCGGCAGTGCCGCTCCCACCCCTCGGGCCGTGCGCCACAAAACCCTAAAGGGGGCGCAAACTCCTACCTCTCTGCCAAAACCCTTGCGCGGGGGAATCGCAACCGCTACTTCCCCTATATGACCCAAAGCCTTCCAATCCCGCGCGGCACTTTGACCCCAGATCGCCCTTTAGCGGATCTGACTTGGCTGCGCGTGGGTGGGCCTGCGGAGTATCTGTTTCAGCCTGCGGATCTTGACGATCTGCAATCCTTCTTTGCCGCGCTTGATCCCGCCATTCCTGTTTTTCCCATCGGTGTCGGCTCCAACCTCATCATCCGCGATGGCGGGATGCGCGGTGTGGTGATCCGTTTGGGGCGCGGGTTTAACGATATTCGCATCGAAGGGGATCAGGTCATTACAGGGGCGGCGGCGCTTGATGCCCATGTCGCGCGGCGCGCGGGCGAGGCGGGGTTAGACCTGACCTTTCTGCGCACCATTCCTGGCACCATCGGCGGGGCCTGCCGCATGAATGCGGGCTGCTATGGGGCCTATGTGGCGGATCATTTGACCACGGCCCGCGCGGTGACGCGGGCGGGCAGGGTGGTCACGCTTGCCCCTGATGATTTCCAATTTGCCTATCGCCAGACGGGGCTTGACTCCGATCTGATCTTGATCGAGGCGCGGTTCACCGCGCCGCGCGCCAAACCCGATGAACTGGCCGCCAAGATGGACGACCAACTGGCGCGCCGCGATGCCAGCCAACCGACCAAAGACCGCACGGCAGGCTCGACCTTTCGCAACCCTGCGGGGTTTTCCTCGACTGGGCGCACCGATGACAGCCACGAGATGAAAGCGTGGAAGCTGATCGAGGATGCAGGTCTGCGCGGGCATCGTCTGGGCGGCGCGGTGATGAATGAGAAACATCCCAACTTCCTGACCAATGCAGGCGGGGCCACCGCCAAGGAATTGGAAGATTTGGGCGAATATGTGCGAAAAAAGGTTTTCCAAAACAGCGGATTGCAGCTAGAATGGGAAATTATGCGCGTGGGTGATCCGTAACGGATCGTAAGCGCGCCAATAACAGCCCGCCGCAAGATGCGGGCAACGCGGTGGCCAAGGGGCGCAAAGACCCTGAAGGCCGATTGAGGCAAGAGGCAAGATTTGGGTGGTTCTGCTGCAAAAGCATCCCCCCGTATTGCGTTATTGATGGGTGGCCCCTCGGCAGAGCGCGAGGTGTCTCTTTCATCGGGGCGCGAATGTGCCAAGGCACTGGCGGGCGAAGGCTATGAGGTGATCGAGGTCGATGCAGGCCCCGATTTGGCTATGCGTCTGTCTGAAATTTCCCCTGATGTTGTGTTCAACGCGCTTCATGGCCGCTTTGGCGAAGATGGTGTGGTGCAAGGCATGTTGGAATGGATGCGTCTGCCCTACACCCATTCGGGCGTTTTGGCCTCTGCGCTTGCCATGGATAAACAGCGCACCAAAGATGTGTTGCGCGCCGCAAACCTGCCCGTCATGGACAGCCAGATCGTGGCGCGGGACGATGTCGCGCGCGCCCATGTGATGCCGCCGCCCTATGTGGTAAAGCCCAATAACGAGGGCAGTTCGGTCGGGGTGTATCTGGTGATGGACGGGACCAATAGCCCCCCCGTGCTTGGCCCTGAGATGCCAGATCAGGTGATGGTGGAAACCTATGCGCCCGGTCGTGAATTGACCACCACAGTGGTGGGGGATCGCGCCCTTGGCGTGACCGAGATTATCACGACAGGGTGGTATGATTACGATGCGAAATACAAGCCCGGCGGGTCGCGTCATGTGATCCCTGCCGATATTCCCGCTGAGATTACGCAAGCCTGCCTTGATATGGCGATTGCCGCGCATCGCGCGCTGGGTCTGCGGGGGGTCTCGCGCAGCGATTTCCGTTGGGACGATGCGCGCGGCTTGGCTGGTTTGGTGATGCTTGAGGTCAATACGCAACCCGGCATGACCCCAACCTCACTGGCACCCGAACAGGCGCAGGCCGTAGGGATCAGTTTTGGCGCTCTGTGTCGTTGGATGGTGGAGGATGCCTCATGCGACCGCTAGGCCCCGCGCAGCGCCCAAGCGCGCCGCAACATGGCGCAAGCGCCTCAAGCCCGCGCCAAAAGCGCGACCCCGCCCCATCGGTGATGGCCTATCGTTTTCAGCGCCTTTGGCTGACGCCCGTCTTTCGCGTTTTTATGCGCTATGGTCTGCCTTTGATCATCATCGTTGGGGGCAGCGCCGCCTATCTGTCGAACCCGCGCAATATGGATCAGCTGACCGCGCAGGTGGAAGATCTGCGCCGCACCATTGAGGCGCGCCCAGAATTTCGAGTGACGCTGTTGTCAGTGAATGGTGCAAGTCCCGCTTTGGCGGATGAAATCCGCGGGCGTTTGTCGCTTGATTTCCCGCTCTCCTCCTTCGATCTCGACTTGCCCCAGATAAAGGCGCAGATCGAAGAAATACCCGCAGTGCGCAACGCCCAACTGCGCATCGCGGCAGATGGGGTCTTGCAATTGGATATTGAGGAGCGGATGCCTGAATTGATCTGGCAAACGCGCGAGGCGTTCTTGTTGATTGATGGCGATGGCGTGGTCATTGATGATTTGATCAGCCGACCCATTTCGCAGGCCTTACCGTTGATCGGCGGGGAAGGGGCGGATCTTGCCGCGCGCGAGGCCTTGAACCTTGTGCGTATCGCGGCCCCTTTGGCCGATCAGTTGCGCGGTTTCGTGCGTGTGGGCGAGCGGCGCTGGGATGTCATCCTTTCTGATGGGCGCAAGATTATGCTGCCCGAGGAAAATGCCAGTTTTGTCTTAGATCGGGTGATCGCCTTGGATCAGGCGCAGGATATCCTGAGCCGCGATATCCTCAGTATAGATATGCGCAGGCCAGACCGGCCCACATTACGCCTCAGCGCAGGGGCCAAAGATAATTTCGACATGTTGCGTGGTCAGTTGGTGGTGAGTGGAGAACGGCAAGGATGATGAACAATCTGTATCATATGCAGCGCGCAATGCGCGCCAAACGCCAAGAGGCTCTCAGGCGCGGTGTCATGGCGGTTTTGGATGTGGGCAGTTATAAAATCTCCTGCCTCGTGCTGCGGTTTGATGAGACGGGCATGGCCTATTCCACAGATCGCCAAGCGGCCCTTGCGGGGCAGTCTGCCTTTCGGGTGATTGGCATGGGCACAACGCGCTCGCGCGGTGTGCGTTTTGGCGAGATCGACACGGTTCAAGAAACCGAACGCGCCATTCGCACCGCTGTCCAGACCGCGCAAAAAATGGCCCATACCCGCGTGGATCACGTAATGGTGGCTTTTGCAGGGGCGCGTCCGCGCTCCTATGGCATGGCGGGCGAGACGATTGTTCAAGACAAGACTGTGCAAGATGATGATGTGGCCCGCGCCTTGGCCAGTTGTGATTTGCCTGATTTGGGCGAAGGACGCGAGGTTTTGCACGCGCAGCCTGTCAATTTCTCATTGGATCATCGCACAGGCCTATACGACCCCCGTGGTCAGGTTGGCGAACGTCTGGCGGTGGATATGCATCTTCTGTCGGTCGAGGCCAATGCCATTGAGGCGCTGCTCTACTGCGTGAAACGCTGTGATTTGGAACTCGCAGGTCTGGCCTCTTCGCCCTATGTGGCGGGGGTGTCGAGCCTTGTCGAGGATGAACAGGAATTGGGCGCGGCTTGTTTGGATATGGGCGGCGGTGCCACGGGCCTGTCTATTTTCATGAAAAAGCATATGATCTATGCCGATACCGTGCGCATGGGCGGGGATCATGTCACCTCGGATATTTCGCAGGCGTTGCAAATTCCCATGACCCATGCCGAGCGGATCAAGACCCGCTTTGGGGGGCTTGTTGCCACGGGCATGGATGATCGCGAAATGATCGAATTGCATGGCAATACAGGCGATTGGAATTACGACCGCCGTCATGTCAGCCGTGCGGAATTGATCGGTGTGATGCGCCCGCGCGTTGAGGAAATCCTTGAAGAGGTGCGCGCCCGCCTTGATGCCGCAGGGTTTGATCATCTGCCCAGTCAGCGCATTGTTTTGACAGGTGGGGGCAGTCAGGTGCCGGGTCTTGATGGTTTGGCTTCACGCATTTTGGGCAATCAGGTGCGGCTTGGCCGCCCGATGCGGGTGCAAGGTTTGCCGCAATCGGCCTGTGGCCCCGCGTTTTCAACATCGGTTGGTCTGTCGCTGTTTGCGGCCTATCCACAAGATGAATGGTGGGATTTCGACATTCCCGCCGAAAGCTATCCTGCCCGCTCGCTGAAGCGCGCGGTGCGTTGGTTCCGCGACAATTGGTGAGAAACCGCCCCGCTTGACGCGTCAAACACTAGCGAAATTGCCCCCTCGCACCACAGAATGCGGGGGGTGTCGGCAAGATCACGCCGAAGGTCACAGATAAGCCACTCTATTTTGTGGTAAATTCGCAATTTTCTGATGACGCGGCGCAGATTTATCGTTACTGTGATCCAAAAGAAACACGAGGCAGTCAAACCCCAAGGTATCTGGCGCAAGATCAGATCAGGGACGACAAAACAGGTGGACCGAGCAGATGACCTTGAACCTTTCCATGCCCGACACAGGGACAGAGCTAAAACCACGGATCACCGTGTTCGGTGTGGGTGGCGCAGGCGGCAATGCCGTGAACAACATGATTGAGCAGGCCCTTGATGGCTGCGAATTCGTTGTCGCGAATACCGATGCCCAAGCCTTGCAGCAATCCAAAGCACCGCAGCGCATCCAGATCGGTGCGCGCGTGACCGAGGGTCTTGGGGCAGGGGCGCGCCCTTCTGTTGGGGCAAGCGCGGCAGAAGAATCCATCGAAGAGATCGTGGATCAATTGGCAGGCTCACATATGTGCTTCATCACCGCGGGCATGGGCGGTGGCACAGGCACGGGTGCGGCGCCAATCATCGCGCAAGCGGCGCGTGAACTGGGCGTATTGACAGTGGGTGTGGTGACAAAGCCCTTCCAATTCGAAGGCGCTAAGCGGATGCGCCAAGCCGAAGAGGGCATTGAGCAGCTGCAAAAGGTTGTTGATACGCTGATCATCATTCCGAACCAAAACCTGTTCCGTTTGGCCAATGAGAAAACCACCTTCACCGAAGCCTTCGCGATGGCGGATGATGTTCTCTATCAGGGCGTCAAAGGTGTGACGGATCTGATGGTGCGTCCGGGCCTGATCAACCTTGACTTCGCGGATGTCCGCGCCGTCATGAACGAGATGGGCAAGGCCATGATGGGCACGGGCGAAGCCGAAGGTGAAACACGCGCCATTCAGGCCGCTGAAAAGGCGATCGCCAACCCGCTCTTGGATGAAATCAGCCTCAAAGGTGCAAAAGGCGTCTTGATCAATATCACAGGCGGCTATGATCTGACCCTGTTTGAATTGGACGAGGCCGCAAACCGCATTCGTGAAGAGGTTGACCCTGACGCGAATATCATCGTCGGCTCGACCCTTGATACCTCGATGGAAGGTCGGATGCGTGTGTCTGTTGTGGCAACAGGTATCGATGTTTCTGAAATGCAGATGTACCAGCCAGAGCGCAGCTACACAGCCACGCCTCAGCCTGTTGCAGAAGTTGTTGAAGAACAGCCTGCACCTGCCGAAGAATTCGCAGCAGATCAATCGCCTGAGCCGTTCTTGTTCGATGATCTTGACCGTGAAGTTACCTCTGAGCCCGCCCCGATGATGGAGGTGGATCACAACGAGGTTCCCGTGCCTTTGTATGACAGCGCGATGAGCAGCCCCGCCCCTGTCGCGGCTGACCCTGAGCCTGTTTATGAACAAGAAGCGGCCAGCTTTACCGCCCCGATGCGTCCTGCAGCAGGCACACCAAGCCCGCAGGCCTTGGATCGTCTGAAAAATGCAATCGCAACGCATAATGCAACGACAGCACGCCCAACTGCGCCGCGCCCCGCATTGACGGAGAAACCCGCCGGGCCCCGCCGTGCCTTTGGGATTAATTCGCTGCTTGAGCGGATGACGGGTCAAAGCAACACAGACGCCCCCGTGAATCGCAGTCGCCCTGACCTCAGCGCGCAGCATCAGCCGATAATGGAGGATGACGCAGTCGACCCAGAACAGGAGCGCATCGAAGTTCCTGCATTCCTGCGCCGCCAAGCGAATTAAATTTTCGAAAATATGACAGCGAAAAGGCCGATCTTGTGTCGGCCTTTTTCGTTTTTAATCAAATGATTAGATGAGTATCCTGTGGTCTTTGGCAAGATTTTGCCGATGCGTTTTTGCATTGTTGCAGAGAGTCACAAAGCTTGAATTGTCTCGCCCCCGCTCAGTTTGTATCACAGACTTGCAGTCAGATGGGGTGGCGGTATTGGGGGCGCCCACGATTGTGGGCACATGACGACAGAAAGGTTTGCTGTGCAAGCAACGCTGAAAAAATCTGCAAGTTTCAAAGGTGTAGGCCTTCATGGGGGAAAGCCTGTTACCTTGACCATCCATCCAAGCGTGGCCGATAGCGGCATTTGGTTCAATCGGGTGGATGTGCGCGATGCTGATCCGCTGATCGCCGCGCGCTATGATGCGGTTCCAGAAAGCCGCCTTTGCACAAAGATTTGCAACGCTGATGGGGTGTCCGTTTCGACCATTGAACATTTGATGGCGGCACTGGCGGGCTGTGGTATCCACAATGCGCGTGTCGATATTGATGCCGAGGAAGTGCCCATTTTGGATGGCTCGGCGGTTGAATTTGTACGCGGCCTTCTTGCTGCGGGTATCGCGCCGCAAGATCGCCCCATCTATGCGATTGAAATCCTGAAGAAAGTGACTGTGCGTGATGGCGATAGCGAAGCATCGCTTTCTCCTGCCTCGCATCTGACAATGGCGTTTTCGATTGATTTCCCTGACCCCGCGATTGGGGTGCAGCATCGCCACGCGGATTTGGCCAATGGGCGTTTCGTGCGCGAACTCTGTGACAGCCGCACATTCTGTCGCCAATCCGATGTTGAGGCGATGTGGAATGCGGGTCTGGCCCTTGGTGGATCCTATGACAACGCTGTGGTTGTGGATGGTGATGATGTGCTGTCCCCCGGTGGTTTCCGTCATGCGGATGAGGCTGTGCGCCACAAAATGCTTGATGCTCTTGGTGATTTGGCCTTGGCAGGCAATCCGATCCTTGGCCATTACGAAGGCGTGCGTGCAGGCCATATGTTGACCAATCGCCTGCTGCGCGCGCTATTTGCGATGCCTGCTGCGATGCGTTTGGTGCAATGTGACGCCAAGACGGCCGCCCATTTGCTCGGCATGGGGGTTGGCCAACATGATTTGGCGCATGTTGCCTGAGGCAATCTGACGTTTTGCCCTTCCGATTAATGTGCTAACACCCTAGGAATAAGATACCCAAGATTTGGGGTTGGGCGGATTTCTACAGGGTAGATAGATGAACGACACGTCACGCGCGCATGGATTTTCACGAAAGCTTGGGCTTGGTCTGCTGATCCTGTCGCTTGGGGTGACGGCCTGTGGCCCGCGCGCCGATGGTGAGCCGCGCCGTGGTCTCTTTGGGCCGCGTGTGGTGGAACAGCCCCTTGAGGCCCTGACCGCCGAAGAAATTTACAACCGGGCCGAGTTTGAGCTTGAAAATAACGATGATCCAGAGGCAGCCGCGCCTTTGTTCCTAGAGGTTGAACGCCTGCATCCCTATTCGGAATGGGCCAAGCGCGGGTTGATCATGGCCGCCTTCAGCCATCACGAGGCGCGCCAATACGAAGAGGCGCGGGTTGCCGCACAGCGCTTTATCGAATTTTACCCTGCCGATGATGATGCCGCCTATGCGCAATATCTTTTGGCGTTGAGCTATTATGATCAGATTGAACAGGTAGGCCGTGACCAAGGTTTGACCTTTCAAGCCCTGCAAGCCTTGCGCGCGGTGATCGAACTTTACCCTGATAGCGAATTCGCCAATTCCGCCGCTTTGAAATTCGATTTGGCTTTTGATCATTTGGCAGCAAAAGAAATGGAAATTGGCCGCTACTATCTTGAGCGCCAACATTACATAGCGGCAATCAACCGCTTTCGTGTTGTTGTCGAAGAGTTCCAAACAACATCGCACACGCCTGAGGCGCTGATGCGCTTGGTTGAGGCCTATCTTTCTTTGGGTCTGCCGGATGAGGCGCAAACCGCGGGCGCGATATTGGGCTATAACTTCCAATCTTCGCCCTTCTACGAAGATGCTTATCGTCAATTGCAGGGGCAGGGCCTCGAGCCTGAACCGCAAGGCGAGGGTTGGTTGCGCGGCATTTGGAACAACACGATCCGTGGGGCGTGGCTCTAGGTCACTGAACGGGGGCATGGCCGATGCTGCGGCATCTCGAAATTCGCGATCTTCTGTTGATTGATCATCTCAGCCTTGAGTTTCAGGCGGGGTTGAATGTTTTGACGGGGGAAACAGGCGCGGGGAAATCCATTCTTCTTGACGCGCTTGGCTTTGTCTTGGGCTGGAGGGGCCGTGCCGATTTGGTGCGCCAAGGTGCAGAACAGGGCGAGGTATCCGCCGTATTTGATCTGCCCAGGGATCACCCTGTTCAGGCGATTTTGGCGGAGGCGGGCCTGCCCTCTGGCCCCGAATTGATCTTGCGCCGTATCAACACCCAAGACGGGCGCAAGACCGCATGGGTGAATGATCGCCGCGCAAGCGGTGATGTTCTGCGTGCCCTGTCGGATGTTTTGGTGGAATTGCACGGCCAACATGATGATCGCGGTCTGCTTGACCCGCGCGGACATCGTGCGCTGCTCGATGAGTTTGGCGGCCATGGCGATGATTTGGCCGCGTTGAGCGCGCTGTGGCGGGCGCGCAGCAAGGCCGCATCCGCCCATAAAGCGGCGCTAGACGATCTCGAAAAAATTCGCGCTGAGGAAGATTTCCTGCGCCACGCTGTAGCCGAGTTCGAATCCCTCGCCCCCGTAGTCGGTGAGGAAGATGCGCTTGATGCCAAACGCCGCCTCATGCAAGGGGCGGAGCGGTTGCGGGAAGATGTGGCACGGCTTATCGCCACCTTGTCGGATCAGGGGGCAGAGGGCCAGATCGGCGATGCGCTGCGGCTTGTCGCGGGCCTGTCGGATCGCAGTGATGGTGCATTGGACGAGGCACTGGCCGCCCTAGAGCGCGCCAATCTGGAATTGGGCGAAGCGCAGCGGGTGGTGGGCGATTTCGCAGATCGTTTGATTTTTAATCCGCAGGATTTGGAAGAAACAGAAGATCGTCTTTTTGCCTTGCGCGCTTTGGCCCGCAAACATGGCGTTCTATGTGATGCCTTGCCAGAGATGTGGCAGGATTTGCAAACTCGCCTGAGCGCGATTGAAGGGGGGGATGCGCATTTGGCTGCCCTTGCCGCCGCCGAGGCCGCCGCAGATCAGTCCTATCACGCGGCAGCCGTTGCCTTGCGCAGCAAACGTGAGGCTGCGGCGCGCGCCCTTGATGCGGCGATGGCGGGGGAATTGACCCCGTTGAAAATGGAACGCGCGGTCTTCACCACCGCGCTCACCGATGCCCCCGCAGGGCCAGAGGGGATTGATGCCGTGACCTTCACTGTGGCCACCAATCCTGGCGCGCCTGCAGGGCCCTTGAACAAGATCGCTTCGGGCGGGGAATTGTCGCGGTTTCTCTTAGCGTTAAGAGTGTGTCTCACGCGGCAAGCATCCGATATAACAATGATTTTTGATGAAATCGACCGCGGTGTTGGCGGGGCGACCGCCGATGCCGTAGGGCGCCGTTTGGCCGCGTTGGCGCAAGGGGGGCAGGTCTTGGTTGTGACCCACAGCCCGCAGGTTGCGGCCCTTGGCGCGCATCATTGGCGCGTCTCAAAGGCGGTTGAAAATGAGACCACACTCAGCACCGTGACACCGCTCGATGCGGGTGCCCGTGTCGATGAGATTGCGCGCATGATTTCTGGGGATGTCATTACAGATGCCGCGCGCGAGGCGGCGCGGGCCTTAGTGTTCCAAGCCCAGCTTTAGCGCGCTGCCCGCGCGCCAAGCCCCGCGCGCATCAAGATTTGGCGCACAGGTTTCACCGAGTAGAAACTGTTCAGCGCCTTCATCCGCAAATCGCGCAAGCCTTGATCATCGGCCATCGAGGCACGATTGAGCGCATCCACCCCCGCCACGCGGGCGGCAATCTCGGCATGGCGTGCGCGTTCATATTTTTGCAACATGGCAGCCTCACCCAATCGGTCAGGCGCGGCCTTGGCCAGATCAAGCAGGGACGCCATATCGGCAAGGCTCATATTGAGGCCCTGCGCGCCAATCGGGGGAACCACATGCGCGGCCTCGGCCACCAAGGCCAGACGCTCGCCTGTCAGGCGATGCGCCACTTGCGAAATGATCGGCCAGATCGTGCGCTGTGAAATCAGATGCAGCGGCCCATAAAGGTCGGCAGAGCGCGTGCGCATTTCATCCTCAAACGCGGATTGAGGGAGGGCATAGAGGCGTTCCGCCTCTGGCCCGCGCTCCATCCAAACCACGGCGGAGGAGGGTTTGCCTTCGTAATCTGGCAATGGCACAAGGGTAAATGGCCCGCCCGAGCGATGCACCTCGGTCGAGATATTATCATGCGGGTGATTATGGCTGACCGCAAAGGCCAAGGCCTTTTGGCCATAGCGCAAGGTCGTCACAGGGATGCCTGCGGCCTTGCGCATGGGGGAATTGCGCCCGTCTGCGGCAATCACCAGACGCGCGCGCGCACGGGTGCCATCGGTGAGGGTGACGCGCGCCTCTGCGCTGCGGGTAAGCAAGGATTTCGTGCCAACGCCCGCCCGAAAGGTGACATGATCCAATTCGGCAATCCGTGCCAAACCTTCACGGCGCAACATCCAATTGGGCAGGTTCCACCCAAATGGCAAATCCGAGATATCGCTTGCGTTGAAATCATGCGCGCTGCGCGCCACGGCCTCGACCCCGCCTGCGTCCACGATGCGCATGATCTGCAAGGGCATCGCATGCGGTGCAAAATGCCGCCACAGCCCCGCCTGATCGAGAAAGTCGCGCGAGGGCTGCAAAAACGCGGTGCTGCGCAGATCGGAACCTTTTGCATCGCGGGTGGTAATCGGCGCGCTTGGGTCTACGCAAAGAACGGAAAAACCTGCTGCACCAAAGGCAGAGGCGGCAATCAGCCCTGCAATGCCGCCACCCGAAATCAGAATATCTGTGTCGATCATATCGCTCATGATCTCTTAAATAGGCCGCGCCCTGCCGGGCGTCCAAGCGTCATTTTCGCGCGGCCTATCGTGCTGCACGCGGATCCATCACGCGCCGCCACAGCGGCAGCAGCGTTGCGCCTGCGAATAGAACAATGGGCGGAAGCTTCATTCCCGCAAAACCCCGTTTGTGATCTGGCCAAATCAACTGCTGAAAACTTACCCGCAGGGGCCAATCAGTGCAAAGCCTTTGCAATGCCCCGCGCGGCGTATTAGGGGAAGGGGCGGAAGGTAAAAGGCGGTTTTTGAGCGAATGTCATTTTTCAAGAAAATGAAAGAGCGGCTCTTTAAGTCTTCGTCCAAGATTGACGAAGGGTTAGAGGCTTTGGTGGCCGAAGGCGCCACTGACGATATGGCCCCTGAGATAGTCGAAGAAACTGCCGAAGTAGTTGAGCGCGGAAGTGAGGTGCTGAAGGCACCAGAGCATGAACCTGCGCTCGAGGAACCTGAAACACAAGTCGACCCAGAGCCAGAGCAAAGCCAAGACCCTGAGGATGCCCCTGCGGATGCTGCAGAACCTCCCACGGTGGAAGAACCGCAGCCTCAACCAGCAGCCCGCCCCGCGACTGAGGGCGCGAAGGCAGAGGCGGCGAAAGCACCTAAATCTGCGCCCGAACCTGCACCAAAGCCAAGCCTGTTGCGCCGCTTGGTAGGGGGGGGCGCTGCACCTGTTGCCAAGCGCGTGATTGATGATGAGATGATCGAGGAATTGGAAGAAATCCTCATCAGTGCGGATTTGGGGGTGGAAACCGCCCTTGCGCTTTCGTCAAATCTGGCCTCCGAACATTTTGGCCGCCGCATGAGCGTGGCCGAGATCAAAGCGGCGCTTGCCCGCGATGTGGCCCGCGTTATGGAAGCTGTGGCCAAGCCGATGCCGATTTACCCCAAACGGCCGCAGGTGGTGTTGGTGGTTGGTGTAAACGGGTCTGGCAAGACGACAACCATCGGTAAATTGGCCAGTCAATTCAAAGCTGCGGGGAAATCCGTTGTCATTGCCGCCTGCGATACATTTCGTGCGGCAGCGGTTGAGCAATTGGAGATTTGGGGCAATCGCGCGGGCGTACCCGTGCTGCGTGCCGAAACGGGTGGCGACCCCGCGGCCTTGGCCTTTGATGCAATGGCACGGGCCGAAGCCGATGGGGCCGATTTGCTGCTTATCGATACGGCGGGGCGGTTGCAGAACCGCGCGGATTTGATGGAAGAATTGGCCAAAATCGTGCGAGTGATCCGCAAAAAAGACCCTGATGCGCCGCATAACACGCTGTTGGTTCTTGATGCGACCACGGGCCAAAACGCGCTCAGACAGGTCGAAGAATTCCGTAAGATATCGGATGTCAGCGGGCTTATCATGACCAAGCTTGATGGCACAGCCAAGGGCGGTATTCTTGTGGCATTGGCCGATAAATTTGGCCTGCCCATTCACGCCATTGGTTTGGGCGAGCAGATTGACGACCTTGCCCCCTTTGATCCCGAAGAATTTGCAAACGCTCTTATGGGGTTGGAGAGCAATGCGTAACAGGGTGGAGGGTCGCCCTTGGGGGATCTGATCATCGCCCTTGAGGGCACGGCGGCGGGTGAACAATTGGCCCTGATCTTGGCCTTATGCGCGGCGCTGCTGCATGCGATATTTGGCGCGTTGCAAAAGGGGCGGCATGACCCCCTGTTGTCACGCGGTGCGATTGATGCGGCGATGGTGGTTTTGGCAGGGCCTGTTGCCCTGTTCATCGTGCCATGGCCCGAGCCGCATATGTGGCCTATTTTTGCGGGCATGTTCATCATCCATGCAGGCTATAAATGGGCGGTGCTGTCGGCCTATTGGCGTGGGGCCTATACGGTGGTTTATCCCGTGATGCGTGGCACAGGCCCGCTCTTTACTGTGATCGGAGCGGGCATCTTGTTTGGCGAGGTCTTTACCCTTGGCCAATGGATCGGGGTGGGCGTTTTGATCACGGGGCTTTATGGGCTTGCCGCCTATAATATCGCCACGGTGACGATTGACCGCGAAACGCTGATCCCCGCCTTCGGATTTGCAGTGCTGACAGGGTTATTTGTGGCGCTTTACACCAATTATGATGCCTACGGCATTCGCGCCACCGCCGACCCTTTTACCTTTCTGGCATGGTTTTTCTTTATTGATGGCTTTGCCATGCCTGGTTTTGCCTATGTCGCGTGGCGGCGTATGGCAAACCCGCCTGCGCTCTCAGGTTTGGCTTTGCGCGGGGTCATCGGGGCCTTGGTGGCATTCGGGTCTTTCGGGTCGGTCATGTTGGCCACGCGCCTTGATCATGTGGGCGAGGCGGCTGTGCTGCGCGAGACATCCACCGTGTTTGCCGCGCTGATTGGTTGGATTTTCCTCAAGGAAACCGTTGGCCCGCGGCGTTTGGCCCTTATGGGGTTGATTGCAGCGGGCGCGGTGATAGTTGAGGCAGCAGGCTAGAAAAGGAACAGACCCATGCAAAACGGAAAACCCATCGCGCCATGGTTAAAAACCACGCTAGAGCTTGGGCCTGTTCTGGGGTTTTTCGTGCTGTATCTGTGGATCAAAGATCAGACCTTCACCATTGCGGGGGTGGAGTATTCAGGCTTCATCATGGCGACCGCGCTGTTCATCCCTGTGATTGGCGCGGCAATCGCGGCCCTTTGGTATCTGACCGGGCATATCTCGCGCATGCAGATTTTCACCTTGGTTATGGTCGTGTTCTTTGGGGGGCTGACCATCTGGTTCAATGACGAGCGGTTTTTCAAGATGAAAACCACGCTTGTTTACGCAGTGTTTGCGGCCTTGTTGGGGATTGGCCTTCTGCGCGGGCAAAGCTGGCTGAAGGTGTTGATGGGTGAATTTCTCAAGATGCGGGATGAAGGTTGGATGATCATCACCCGCCGTTTGACAGCCGTTTTCGCCGCAATGGCAGTTGCCAATGAGATCGTCTGGCGCAATTTTTCGGAACAGTTTTGGGTAACCTTTGAAACCTTCGCGCTGCCCGCCTTTTTGTTCCTGGCCTTTATGGCGCAGGCAAAGGTGATTGAGCGCTTCAGCGAACCTTCGGACGAGGCTTAAACCCGCCCCGTTTGGCCGTCCCACCATCGCGCGTGGGGGGCGCAGATTTTTTGGGCGGCGCTTTGCGCAGCTTTCCCGTTTTGGGGCCAGTTTTGGCCTTCGCATGCCCCTCAACCCGCACTTCTAGGCCCAGTTGATCCGCCAAAACGCGCGGTTTGATCTCTTCAACCTCGCCCGCTTTGAGTTCGCCCAAGCGAAACGGGCCGTAAGAGATACGGATCAACCGGTTCACCTCAAAACCAATCGCCTCCATCGCGCGGCGAATTTCGCGGTTCTTTCCTTCGCGCAGGCCAATGGTGAGCCATGCATTGGCCCCTTGTTGGCGATCCAGTGAGACGCTCATGGGTTGAAATGTTTCGCCCTCGATGCTAAGGCCCTTGCGCAGAGGGGCAAAGGCCTCATCATTGGGTTTTCCCTTAATGCGCACGCGATATTTGCGAAGCCATCCTGTGGAAGGCAATTCAAGTTTGCGCTTTAGGCCGCCATCATTCGTCAATAAAAGCAGACCTTCGGAATTCAGGTCGAGCCGCCCTACGGACATCACCCGCGGCAGTGTATCTGGCAAAGCGTCAAAGACGGTCTTACGCCCCTTTTCATCCGCGGCGCTTGTGATCAGCCCCGCAGGTTTGTGATAGAGCCACAGGCGCGGGGCGGCGATCTCCGGCAGGGGGGCGTTGTCCACCTCAATGCGATCTTGCGCGGTCACATTCAGGGCAGGGCTGTCGATGACTTTGCCATTCACGCTGACGCGACCCTCGGCAATCATCCGCTCCGCCTCGCGGCGCGAGGCAATCCCTGCGCGGGACAGGCGTTTGGCGATCCGCTCGCCCTGTGGTGTGCTTGTGTTCATGTGTCCTCCCTAAGGGTTTGGCTTCTGCTTGGAAAGAGGCAGAAACTGGGGCATGAAGGGAATATGAACGAATTTCACAGCCATATGCCCCGCGCGCTTGATCTGGCGCGACAGGCCGCCTTGCAGGGTGAGGTGCCTGTTGGTGCCGTGATCATCAAGGATGGCTTTGTGATCGCCGAAGCCTGCAACGAGATGCGCGCGCGTCATGACCCGACCGCCCATGCCGAGATGCTCGCCATTCGTGCCGCTTGTGCCGCATTGGGGCACGAACGCCTTACAGGCTGCGATATTTGGGTCAGTCTTGAGCCTTGCCCTGCCTGTGCGGGGGCCATTGCCGCAGCGCGCCTGTCTCGCCTCTATTACGCGGCTTCTGATCCGAAATCGGGCGGCGTGGCGCAGGGGCCATGTGTCTTTGATCACCCCCAATCGCATTGGAAGCCTGAGATATATTCTGGCATAATGGAGAATGAGGCAGCCGCACTCTTGCGCGCGTTCTTCGCAGCCAAGCGAGACGGGTGATGGCCGACAGAATATGCGCGGAGGGCCTATAAGCCGGATTCTGTCTTGCCCCTTTCGGGGCATGGATGACCATTCCTCTGGGCGATCTGTTGCCAGATCACTCTAGCTGCCAACCCGGATCGCACGGGGCAGAAGCGGCCCTGAAAGGTTGCCCTTTCCAACGATCCCTATTTGGCATTGCTCCCGGTGGGGCTTGCCGTGCCGCCCGTGTCACCACGCGCGCGGTGGGCTCTTACCCCACCGTTTCACCTTTTCCCAAGGCCGAAGTCTTGGGTAGTTTCATTTCTGTGGCGCTTTCCGTCAGATTGCTCTGCCTAGGCGTTACCTAGCACCGTTGCCTCTTGGAGTCCGGACTTTCCTCGAACATTGCTGCCCGCAGTCATCCAGCCCTCCGCGCAAGAGGCGCTTTAGGTGACGCGGCCCGCGCGGTCAACGCCAAAGCGCGCCGCCAAATCAGCCGCAATCGCGCAATCCCATCCGTCAAGCGGGGCGGCCTTTGTCAAAGCATGTGGACGATACCTGCGCCGCAGCGTGTCGCGCATGAGGTCAAGATCATCCACATGGTACCCAATTTGCGTGCAATCCCGCATAAAGCGCTGCGGGTCTATCGCCAAAGCCCCGCGCGCTTTCGGCATAACGGCGAGGCCTTCATGCGCAAGCCGTGCCCAGTCAAATCTTGGGCCTGGGTCAATCTTGCGCCCTGCGGCCAGATCAGAATGGCCGATAACGCCTTCGGGCGGAATATCCCAACGGGCCATGATCCCGCGTAGCAGATCACCGAGGCAGGCCATTTGTGGTTCGGAAAACGGGCTAAATCCGCAATTGTCCAATTCAATTCCGATAGAGTGGGAATTTACGTCCGCGATCCCGCGCCAAGCCCCTGCGCCCGCATGCCACGCCCGCATCGCCTCATCCACCAAAGCGTAGCATGCGCCGTCACGCCCAATAAGATAATGCGCCGAAACCTCGCGGGATGGGTCGCAGAGCGCGCGCGCTGCCCCCTCGCAATCCTCCATCGCGGTATAATGGATTACGATCAAAGAGGGGGTTGCCCCCTCGCGCCTTGGCCCGAAATTCGGGCTTTGGCGGGACAGGCTCATTGCGTCGCACGCGCGGCTTGGGCCGCCGCGCGATAGGGTGCAGGATCCCATCCGCAGGCATAGCCATCCCCATCAGGGTCAAGCACGATTGGGTCGCGATTGGGCCCGCCGCGCGCTAAGAAATCTTCTTGCGCGAGATCATCCCCGCGATAGGCCGCACAGTTTTCCGCATGTCGCCCCCGACCTAAGGGGGAACGGGCATAAACCCGTTGCCCTATCGGATGGTTCGTTGCCAAGGCGTAATTCAACACCGATGGCCCAACCGTTTGGGGGCGCTCAGGCACGGGTTCAGGTGCTACCACCACCAATTGTTGCTGCATCCGCGCGCGCCGTTCGGCGTCTGATTCAATCGTCTCACGCGCGGAGACCGCGTTGAAATCCTGTTCGTCAGAAATCCCACGGGGTGTTGCAGATGTCGGGGGTGCAGATACGGGTGCCGCAGAGGCAATTGTTGTCACCGCGACAGGTGGCGTGGATGCCGCAGGCGCGGGGGCGGCGATAGCGCGCGCGCCCTGTTGCGATGCCGCCTGTGGCGCGGCGGCGTCAATCGCCGCGCGGGCGCGGGCCGCCAAAATTTGATCTTGCGTCAAAACCGGTGCTGCGGATGGGGCAGCATTGGCCACGATCGGCGCCGTTTGTGGCGCGGTGATCACCTGTGGCGGTGTGCGCAAGGCCTCGCGCCGTGCGGCCTCGGCGGCGAGATAGCTTTGATAATCGTTGAACCCAACCCCTTGGGCGCCATCATTGGGGGCAGAGACGCATCCACCTCCCCCAATTCCTATGGCCACAGGCAATGCCCCCACGCGCAGCTTGTCCCGCAAATTTGCGGAATGCCCGACCTTAAACCCCATCACTGCCTCATAAGCTTTTTGCATATTTATGCAGAAAGCTTACCACCATTTATTGGGTTTGGCTACAAATCCCGCCGCAGTTTCCAGCGCATAGGCGGTGTTGAGCAAATCACCCTCTTCAAACGGGCGGCCGATCAATTGCAGACCCAAGGGCAGGCCCGCACTGCTCAACCCTGTCGGCAGGGCCACACCTGGCAGGCCCGCAAGGTTCACGGTGACTGTGAACACATCGTTGAGATACATCTCAACAGGGTCAGCCACCTCTTTACCCAACTCAAACGCCGCAGATGGAGTGGCGGGTGTCAGGATTGCATCAACGCCTGCGGCAAATACCTCGTCAAAGTCGCGTTTGATCAGGCTGCGCACACGGCGCGCGCGGTTGTAATAAGCATCGTAAAACCCTGCTGATAGCACATAGGTGCCGATCATGATCCGCCGCTTTACCTCGGCACCAAAGCCTTCGGCGCGGGTTTTCTCGTAGAGTTCTGTAATGCCGTCCCCTTGGGACAGCTCCGCGCGATAGCCAAAGCGCACCCCATCATAGCGCGCAAGGTTTGAGGAGGCCTCGGCTGGTGCGATCACGTAATAGGCGGGCAGGGCGTATTTTGTATGCGGCAGCGAGATGTCGCGCAGCTCCGCACCAGCATCTTTCAGCATCGCAGCGCCATCGGCCCAAAGTTTCTCAATCTCTTCGGGCATCCCATCGACCCGATATTCGCGCGGGATGCCGATGGTTTTGCCCCGAACGTCACCCGTCAGAAGCGCCTCGAAATCGGGAACGGGCAGATCGGCGGATGTGCTGTCTTTGGGGTCATGCCCCATCATCGCGGCCCCCATGATTGCGGCGTCCCGCACCGTTTTGGTCATTGGCCCTGCCTGATCAAGGCTAGAGGCAAAGGCAACAATCCCCCACCGCGAGCAGCGCCCATAGGTGGGTTTCAGACCCACTGTGCCGGTGAAGGCGGCGGGTTGGCGGATCGAGCCGCCCGTATCCGTGCCAGTGGCCCCAAGACAGAGGTCAGCCGCAACAGCGGCGGCCGATCCCCCAGAAGACCCACCGGGCGTCAGGTTTTGATCGCTGCTCTTTGCGCGCCACGGGTTAACCGCTGGCCCGTAAACAGAGGTTTCGTTGGACGACCCCATGGCAAACTCATCCATATTGAGTTTGCCCAACATGACCGCGCCTGCATCGCGCAATTGCGCTGAGACGGTCGATTCATATTCAGGCCGAAAGCCTGACAGAATTTTTGATGCGGCTTGGCTCTCGACCCCTTCGGTGCAGAACAGGTCTTTGATCCCAATCGGAATGCCGCAAAGGGCGGGCGTATCTCCCGATTTGATCCGCTGATCTGCGGCCTCGGCGCGGGCAAGCGCAAGATCGGGGGTGTTATGGACGAAGGCGCCAAGCGCGCTGCTGCCCCCAATCGCGCTGAGGCAGGCATTGGTCAATTCAACTGCTGTGGTCTCGCCACGGCGCAGGGCATCGCGCGCCTCGGCAATGGTCAATTTGTTCAGATCAGACATCACTCAACCACCTTTGGCACGGCAAAAAATCCTTCGCGCGCATCGGGCGCGTTCGACAAAACCTTGGATTGTTGATTGCCATCCGTCACCTCATCTACACGCGCCTTCAGGCGTTGTGGCGTGACCGATGTCATCGGCTCAACATCGCTGACATCCAGTTCTGAGAGTTGCTCAATAAAGCCCAAGATCGCGTTGAATTCGGACGCTAGGCTTGGCAATTCGGCAGGGTCAACCTTTATGCGGGCAAGTTTCGCCACGCGGGCTGCGGTGTCGGTGTCAATTGACATCGTGATATCCCTTCTGTTCTGTCAGGCGCGGGTTTAGCGGGGCAGGGGCAGCACTGCAAGCGGCCACGCACAGAAAACCCGTTAGGTAAACCGAACACTTGGCGGGTCGTCATCTGACTGTCACAGTGTCACGCCATAGCCGTGATCCGTAGTATAGGTGCGCCAGCATGAGCGAAAATCAACACCCCCCCAGTCTGAGCGCGCTTTTCGCGGTTTTTGCGCGCATTGGGGTTTTGTCCTTTGGCGGGCCTGCCGCGCAAATCGCCTTGATGCATCGTGAGTTGGTCGAGCAGCGCAATTGGTTGAGCGAACGACAATTTCTTGCGGCACTGTCCTTCACCATGCTTTTGCCCGGGCCAGAGGCTATGCAACTGGCGACCTATGCAGGGTGGCGCTTGCGCGGCACTTTGGGTGGCTTGATCGGTGGGGGGCTTTTCGTCTTACCGGGTGCGGCGGTGATCATGGCCTTAAGCGCGCTTTATGTGGGCTTTGGTCAGCTGCCGCTTATGGCGGCGCTGTTCTTGGGCATCAAGGCAGCGGTGATTGTGATTGTCATCCAAGCCTTTTTGAACCTGTCAAAGCGCGCCTTAAAGGGGGCCGTTGCCGTGTGGATTGCGGGACTGGCATTTACGGCACTGTTCGTATTAGATCTGCCCTTTCCTTTGGTGATCGCAGGGGCGGCGCTGATTGGCTATTTGGGTTGGATCACGCCGATTGCGGCGGTGGCAGACCTGCCGCAAAGGCGCCCGTCCAACAGCCTTGCTCATCTCGCGATCTGGGGCGGGTTGTGGGCCGCGCCCTTGGGGCTTTTATACCTGATTGCGCCTGAGGGGCTGTTGTTGGAGGTTGGGCTTTTCTTCTCGAAACTGGCGCTTGTGACCTTTGGCGGGGCTTACGCGGTCTTGGCCTATATGGTGCAGCAAGTTGTCGGGGATTTTGGATGGCTCACCACAGGGCAGATGATGGATGCTTTGGGCTTGGCTGAAACCACGCCCGGGCCGCTGATATTGGTGACGCAATTTGTGGGCTTCCTTGCGGGGTTTGGCGCCTATGGGTGGGCAGGTGCGGTCACTGCCGCGCTTTTGACCCTTTGGGTGACGTTCATACCCTGCTTCTTGTGGATATTCCTATTCGCGCCACAAGTGGATCGCTTAGTTGCATGGCCCAAGCTACAGGCCGCGCTTGACGGGGTTACGGCGGCGGTTGTTGGGGTTATTGCCAATTTGTCTGTGTGGTTCGCGCTGCATGTCTGGTTTGAAACGGTCACGCGCGACAGCGGGCTGTGGCTGCCTGATTGGGCGAGCCTTGATTTGGCTGCCGTGATCTTGACCCTTCTCGCGGCAATCTTACTGCTGTGGCAGAAGATAGGCCTGATCCGCGTTCTTGTGATTATGGCGGGGGCGGGCGCGCTTATTTCCCCGTTTTTCGGTTGACACCTGCCGTCCCGTCAGTAAAAGCGCCCAAACATAGTTATCTCGCGCGCGGATTCTCGCGCCGATCAACGCCGTTCAAGGAGCAACGCCATGGCGAAGCCGACCACGATTAAAATCCGCCTGAACTCCACGGCGGGCACGGGCCACTTCTATGTGACCAAGAAAAACGCACGCACAATGACCGAGAAAATGACAGCGCGCAAATACGACCCAGTCGTGCGCAAGCATGTCGAATACAAAGAAGGTAAGATCAAATAAGATCTGCCTCTCTCGGATATACATAAAAAAGCCGCGCCTGATTGCGCGGCTTTTTTATTGGCGTGATACAGCAATGAAAAAGGGCCGCACTGTTCATGCGGCCCTTCATTTTTGGATATGTGCCCTGCAGGCTTATTCGCGGTTGCCCAAGAATTGCAGCAGGAACATGAACATATTGATAAAGTCGAGATAGAGGCGCAACGCCCCCATAATCGCGGATTTGTTCAGCCATTCCTGATCGCCATGCACGGCATGGTCGACATATTCTTGTTTGATGGACTGGGTGTCATAGGCAGTCAGACCTGCGAAGATCAGCACGCCCAAGATGGTGATCGCGAAATGGATCGCGGGTGAGCCCAAGAAAATATTGATGATCGAGGCTACAATCAGGCCAATCACACCCATCATCAAGAATGTGCCCAAGCCGCTGAGATCCTTTTTGGTTGTATAGCCGTAAAGGCTAAGCCCCGCAAAGGCGATGGCGGTGGTCAGGAAGGTCTGTGTAATGGACACGCCTGTGAACACAGCAAAGATCCACGAGATGGAGATACCCATCACGGCAGCGAAGGCATAGAAGAACAACTGCGCTGCTGCGGCAGACAAGCGGTTCACCGCCGCGCCAAAGGCAAAGACCATGATCAGCGGCGCGAACATGGCAATCCAGCCAAGGATATTGGGCTGCATCGTGATCGGGTCGCGGAACAGGGCGTTCAGCGCAGGGTTGCTGCCGATTGCCCAAGCAGCGCCTGCGGTCATGACCATGCCTACGGACATGGTGCCGTAGACCTTGTTCATATGGGCGCGCAAGCCCTGATCAATCTGCGCTGCATTGGCCGAGGCCGCCGCTGAGCGCATCGTTTGATATGGTGCCATTGATCCCTCCTACAGAGATGGCTGTGACGATCAAAAAGGGTGGCAGAGCCGACCCTTGGGGTCGCAGGCGGCACTCTGCCGCCCGTCCTAGGCCTTAATATTGGCAACAAAGGCTATTTTTTCAAGTGAAAGCTATGCAAAACACACTCAAAGGTTTGATAGTTTTTTCCTATCACGTAAGCCTGTGATAGGTGTTAAAGGGTCTTTGCAATTTCGATCACCACTTTGCCCGTGGATTTGCGCGATCTAAGTGCGTCAAGGGCTGCAGGCAGGGCGTCAAACGGGTAAGTTGCACCAATATGAGGCTTGAGGCCGCCTTGTGTGTAAAGGCCAAAAACCTGCTCAAGGGAGTGTTGCAAGGCCTCTGGATTAAAGCGCAGATACCCGCCCCAATACAGGCCCATAACATCAAGATTTTTGACAAGCAGATGATTGGCGGGGATTTGCGGAACGGTGCCGCTGGCAAAGCCGATGCTTAAAATCCGCCCTTCGGGCCGCATAGCGCGAAATCCTGCCTCAAATCCCGCGCCGCCAACCGCATCATAAAGCACATCAACACCGCCAAGGGCGCGCAATTGGTCGCGCAGATCGGGGGCGTCTGCGTCAATCACATGATCCGCACCAGCGCGTTTGGCAATTTCAAGCTTGGCTTGCCCGCGTGCCACCGCGATGACCTTGGCCCCAAGGCTTGCGCCGATTTCCACCGCGGTCAGGCCGACCCCACCTGCCGCACCTAGCACGGCAAGGGTTTCCCCCGCAGCCAGACGCGCACGCCGCGTCAATGCCAGATGCGAGGTGCCATAGGCGATCAAAAATCCTGCGGCCTCGGTCAAGGGCATGTGATCTGGCAGGCGCAGGGCGCGCTGTGCGGGAAAGCATCCATATTCTGCCAAACCGCCTTGGCCCGCATAAACGGCCACAGGATCCCCCACCGCGTGGGTTGTCACCCCACCCCCAAGCGCATCCACCACGCCTGCCAATTCCAACCCCATTACCAAGGGCGGGGTCGGGGTGTCTTGGTATTTTCCCTCAATCATAAGCAGATCGGCAAAGTTCAGACCACAGGCCGCAATGCGTACCCTGATCTCGCCTTTGTTAGGGCGTGGCATCGGAAGTTCACGGATTTCTGGCGCGGTGTTAAAGGCGCTCAACTCCCATGCTTGCATGGCAAAATCCTTTCCCAATCATCCAAGCCCCTGATCTTGCACAGTTAAGACATCGCGCCAAGCCGTCAAAGCGCCGCGCGCTTTTTCGTTAGGAAAAATTCGCCTTATGCGGTATCATGGGGCTCCGAGCGCAGGTTGTGTGACCGGCTTTGGCGCGTGAATTATCGGGTCTGCCTCTCCCCTTTCTTGACCGATATTCGTTGCGCCCTATCTTGCAATCGGTGCCGCATGGGTTGAGTGATGTCTTGCGAACTCGCTTGGCTTTTGTGGTCGTTTGTTGCCAAACACCAATCGCAGTCGCAGGAGTAACCAAGTGACACATCCCGTAGACATTCATGTCGGCAAGCGCGTTCGTCATCGCCGTTGGATGGTGGGTATGACCCAGCAACAGCTCGCGGCCCATGTTGGGATCAAATTCCAACAGATCCAAAAATACGAAACTGGCATGAACCGCATCAGCGCCTCGCGCCTTTGGGATATTGCGGCAACGCTTGGCGTGCCTGTGCAGTATTTCTTTGAGGGATTGGACGAAGCCAACACCACCGCCGCAAATCAGCCCGATGATCTTTTGGCGGATAAGGAAGCGTTGGATTTGATCCGCTCTTATTACGCGATCCCAGAAAATCAGCGCCGCCGTTTGTTTGATTTGGCGCGGGTTCTGTCGGACGCGGCCGCTTGACCTAGGGCGGTTTTGCGTGGCACTGCGCGGGGGCGGGGCAGAAGGCCCTGCTGCCACCAGTGAGATGCCATCATGACCGCGACCCGCAATTTGCCCAATGTGACCGATGTCGAAGCGGCCGAGCTGATTGCCTTGGCCCATGATCTGGCGGATGCTGCGCGCAAAGCGACCTTGGCCCGATTTCGTCAAGCGGGGCTTTCAACCGAAAACAAGGCCAACGCGGGATTTGATCCCGTAACCGAAGCCGACCGCGAGGCCGAGGCAGCGATGCGCGCCTTAATCGAGGCACGCCGCCCGCAAGATGCGATATTGGGCGAGGAATTTGGCGCAAAATCGGGGCAATCGGGCCTGACATGGGTGCTAGACCCAATTGACGGCACGCGTGGATTTATGACGGGCACACCCAGTTGGGGGGTGTTGATTGCCCTGTTGAATGAGACAGGCCCAATTTTCGGGGTCATTGACCAACCCTATATTGGCGAGCGTTTTATCGGCGGTTTGAGGCAAAATTACATGACTGGCCCGCAAGGCGAAATGATCTTGCGGACAAGCGCGCGCAAATCTTTGGCCGAAGCGCGGCTCTTTTCGACTTTTCCAGAAATCGGCGCGATCTCCGAGCGTCTCGCCTTCGAAGCAGTGCGCGATCAGGTGCTTTTGACGCGCTATGGGATGGATTGCTACGCCTATGGTTTGGTGGCCTTGGGGCAGGCAGATTTGGTGATTGAGGCGGGTCTCCAATCCTATGACATCGCCGCCCCGATTGCCGTGATTGAGGCGGCGGGGGGCATTGTCACCAATTGGCAAGGCGGCCCTGCCCATCAGGGCGGGCAGGTCTTGGCTGCAGCCAATCGCGATTTACATCAGGCGGCATTGGTGCTTTTGTCTGAGCAATCTTGATCTTTTATGGGGTGCGTCATGCGTAAATTTCTTTCGCTTGGTCTCGTGGTTGCGGCCCTTGCGGCCTGCGCGCCAAACGCGCCGCAAAACGGGCCTGATCAAGATGGTCGTCTCTCCCTGCGCCAATCCTCGGAAATTGGGCGTGTGGGCACCTATCTAGCCATCGCGCGCGCGGATGCGGGGCTGACCATTCCGCTGCGCCATTCACCGAAATTGCAAGGTGTCGCCGCCGCGCGTGCGGTTGATCTCGCTTCGGGTGGGCTGGCCCCCTTGTCGGATCGCATTGCGCAAGCGGGCTATTCTGCCTGTTTTAGCGCCGAGGCGGTGGCGCGCGATGCGGCCGATTTGCGCACGGGCGTAGATCAAATGTTGGCAGATCCCGCCGCCCGCGCAGCGATCCTATCCGCAAGCCCAAGCGAGTTTGGCTTCTTGCGCAATGGGGCAGAGCAAATTTTGATCCTTGCGCGCCCCTGCTAAGGGGATCAGGCGCGTGGGCCGAGGATACGGATCACGGTTTTCCATTGGCTGATTGCGACCCCGCACAAGATTAATCCAAGCGCCACAAAAAAGCGCAAAGGCAGATCTTCTGACAGGATCAGCCAGCCAAAGAACACCGACCACAGCGGCACTTGATAATTGACCAAGGTCATAAACACCGCGCCCGCGCTGCGGATCACAGACACCCGCAAAAGCGCGGCAAGCGCGGTGGGAAAGAGGCCAAGCACGATGATGGCCCCACCTGAGCGAAGGCCTTGCCATTGCGGCAAACCTTCAACGATCAGCATCGCAGGCAGGATCAAAACCGCCCCAACAGCAAGGGTCGTTCCCGCAAGGCTGATGGGGTCAACCGCAGGGCAGGTGCGGGTCATCACCGAGGACACGGCGTAGGAAATGGTCGCGGCCAAACAGGCGAGGGGGGCCAACACCTCCCATCCTTGTGAGGTGCCCGTTTGAAACGCCGCGCCAAGGTTTGGGCCCACCAAAGTTAGTGCGCCCAAAAAGCCCACAGTCACGCCAATCACGCGGCGGCGATCCATTTTTTCATCACTAGAGACATGTGCCAAAGGCAGCACGAACAGGGGCAGCGCGGCCATGGAAATACCTGCAAAGGCCGAAGGCACATATTGCTGGCCCCACGACAGAAGTGAGAAGGGCAGCGCGGAATTGAGCGCACCAATGATCAGAATATAGGGCCATGCGGCGCAGGTGGGCAGGGGGCGGCGAAGGGCCACCATCAATCCAAGCAAGGCCAACGCCCCCAATGTGGTGCGCGCAGCCGCAACAGTGAGCGGGCCATAGCCCTCAAGCGCGATGGAGACGACCATAAATGTGCCGCCCCAGATCACACCAAGCGCGGCGATCGAGGCCCAATTAGAGGCACTGGGGCTGTCGGATATACGGATTTCGGTCATGATGTTCTGCTCCTGCCAAAGCAGGTTCTGCCGCCTTCAGGGGGCATGTGCAATGGGGCGACAGAAAAAAGGCCCGTCTTTGCGGACGGGCCTTTGATCGGTTGAGCTGCTAAGCGATTTAGTTCTTCGCTTTGTCCACCATCTTCCCTGCGGAAATCCAAGGCATCATGCCGCGCAGTTTTTCGCCCACTTCTTCGATCTGGTGTGCGTCATTGATGCGGCGTGTCCCTTTGAAGAAGGGCTGGCCCACGGTGTTTTCGGTCATGAAGTCACGAACGAATTTACCTGTCTGAATATCAGTCAGGACCTCTTTCATCCGCGCCTTGGTTTCATCGTAAGGCAGGATGCGGGGGCCAGAGACATATTCGCCATATTCGGCCGTGTTCGAGATCGAGTAGTTCATGTTTGCGATGCCGCCTTCGTAGATCAGGTCAACGATCAGCTTCACCTCGTGCAAGCACTCGAAATAGGCCATCTCAGGGGCGTAGCCCGCTTCGACCAAAGTCTCAAAGCCCATGCGGATCAGTTCAACCAAGCCACCGCACAACACGGCCTGTTCACCGAAGAGGTCGGTTTCGCACTCTTCTTTGAAATTGGTTTCGATGATGCCCGAACGGCCACCGCCAATGGCGGAGCAATAGGACAAGCCGATTTCCAAGGCTTTGCCGCTTGCATCATTGTGAACGGCCACAAGGCAAGGCACGCCGCCGCCTTTGGTGTATTCGCCGCGCACTGTGTGGCCTGGGCCTTTGGGCGCCATCATGATTACATCAACGCCGGGCTTAGGCTCGATGAGGCCGAAATGCACGTTCAGGCCGTGGGCGAATGCAATCGCCGCGCCTTCGCGCAGATTGTCATGGACGTATTTCTTATAGGTTTCGGCCTGCAATTCATCGGGCATGGTGAACATGATCAGGTCGCACCAAGCGGCGGCTTCCGCGATCCCCATAACCTTGAGGCCTTCGCCCTCGGCCTTCTTGGCAGAAGGGGAGCCCTCGCGCAGGGCCACAACAACATTCTTCGCCCCGCTGTCGCGCAGGTTCAGCGCGTGCGCATGGCCTTGGCTGCCATAGCCCAAGATAGCAACTTTTTTGTCTTTGATTAGGTTCACATCGCAATCGCGATCGTAATAGACGCGCATCGGCTTTCTCCTTGCTGGCTGCAAATTACATCTGCCGTTGGTATAAGCGCGGTTTGCTGCGAAGTGCGGATGAATATTTGATTAATTTGAGTATTATATGATAAGATCATTCGTGTATATTTATATTTGGATTATTTCATGCTTGATGATCTAGATCGCCGCATTTTGCGTCATCTACAGTCTGACCCTGACCAACCTGTGGCGCGGGTGGCCAAAGCGGCGGGTGTGCCTGTGGCGACCTGCTATAAACGGCTTGATCGCATGCAGGCGATGGGCGCGTTGCGCGGGACGCGCGCTGTTATTGATTGGCGGGCACTTGGCTATGCGGTTCAGGTGTCGTTGCGGATCTCATTGGATAAAACAGATCCACGCGCCTTTGATGAATTTATCGCCGCCGCGCGCGCCGTGCCAGAGGTGACCGAAATTCAAACATTCTTGGGCCGTGTTGATGTGCGCCTTGAGGTGATTGCGCGCACCATGCCGCATTACCAAGAAATTTACCGCGACCGCATTCTAAGCCTGCCGCATATCGCAGATATCGAGGCCCTGATGCATGTCGCGGCAATCAAAGACAGCGAAAGCTTGCCCTTATGATTGATCTTGATCCGATTGACCGCCAAATTTTGCGCGCTTTGCAGGAGGACGCCACGCAAAAGGCCGCCGAGATCGGGCGGCGCTTTGGCTTAAGCCAACCCGCAGCATGGCGGCGCATCAAGCGCCTGACTGATGCAGGTGTGATCACCACCCGCCGTCTTGATCTTGATGCTGAAAAGCTGAGCTTTGGCGTGACAGTGTTTTTGGGGGTGAAATTGGCCACCAAGGGGCGCGTCAGCCTTGAGGATTTCGAGCGCGCGGTGACCGCCATCCCTGAGGTGCAGTTGGTGCAGCATGTTCTGGGCCTGTATGATTACAGGCTGCGCATCATTGCCCGCGATCTGCCAGATTTTGAGCGTGTGCTGCGCCGCCGTATCATGACCCTGCCTGGGGTTGGGAATGTCGAGGCGAATGTGCTGTTGTCAGAGGAACGCCGCCCTGGCCCCTTGGGATAAGCGCGCTAAATTTCAGCTATGCCCAAAATGAAACGCAAATCAGACCTGCCTCAAAAAACCTGTGCCACCTGTGGTCGTCCCTTCGTGTGGCGGCGCAAATGGGCCAAGGATTGGGAGGAGGTGCGCTATTGCTCGGACAAATGCCGCGCGGCGCGCAAGTCGGCCAAAGCGTAATTTACCTTTCCTTGATAATTGGTCTGTTTATTTTACCAGATCGCTTGCCTCTCGTCTGATTTTTGGCTAACGCGAGGGAAGGGACGCGGGCTGCTTTTGTGCAGCATGAAGAGAGGAGACCTCGCAAATGACCAAACGTGTAGAGCGTGCAGGCCTGCAAGTGGCGCAGGTTTTGGCGGATTTCATCGAGACTCGGGCCTTGGTTGGCACTGGCGTGGCCGCTGATGCATTTTGGACGGGGTTTTCTGATCTTTTGCATGGCAAAGTCGATAAAAACCGCGCCCTTTTGCAAAAGCGTGAAGATTTTCAGCGTCAGATTGATGATTGGCATATTGCGCGCCGTGGTCAGCCCCATGATGGCGATGCCTATCAGGCCTTTTTGCGTGAGATCGGGTATCTCTTGCCTGAGGGGGAACATTTCCAGATCGACACGGATCGCGTTGACCCTGAGATCGCCACAGTGGCAGGCCCACAATTGGTTGTGCCCATCACCAATGCGCGATTTGCCTTGAACGCGGCCAATGCGCGTTGGGGCAGTTTCTATGATGCGCTTTATGGCACGGATGCTATGGGCAGCCTGCCCCCCAAAGGTGGCTATGATCGCGGTCGTGGATCGCGCGTTGTGGCGCGCGCGCGGGTCTTCCTTGATGACAGCTTCCCCATTGAGGGGGCAAGCCATGCCGATATCCGCCGCTATAGCGTGGATAAGGGGCAGTTGATGATGGATGACAAGCCCCTCGCAGATCCTGCGCAGTTCAAGGGCTATACGGGCAATGCAAAGGCGCCTGATGCCATCCTTCTGTGCAACAATGGCCTGCATGTTGAATTGGTCTTTGACCGCGCCCATCCGATTGGCAGCCGTGATCAAGCCTTGCTTGCGGATATCCGTTTGGAATCTGCGGTTTCGGCTATCATGGATTGCGAAGATTCCGTGGCCTGTGTCGATGCCGAGGACAAGGTTTTGGCCTATTCCAATTGGCTTGGTTTGATGCAGGGCGATTTGGTGGAAAGCTTTAAGAAGGGTGGGCGAACCATGACCCGCCGCTTGGCCGCTGATAAAACCTATACCGCGCCCGATGGCAGCACGTTTGACGTGAAAGGCCGCGCTTTGATGCTGGTGCGCAACGTGGGTCATTTGATGACCAACCCTGCGATTTTGCTCAAAGATGGCAGCGACGCTTACGAGGGCATGATGGATGCGATGATCACCGCATTGATCGCTATGCATGACCTGAAGAAAGCGGATGGTCTGCGCAACAGTCATGCAGGGTCGGTCTATGTGGTGAAGCCCAAGATGCACGGGCCTGAGGAAGTTGCCTTTGCGGACGAGATCTTCACCCATGTTGAGGGCGTTTTGGGTCTGAAACCAAATACGGTCAAACTGGGTGTCATGGATGAAGAGCGCCGTACCTCGGTTAACCTCAAGGAATGTATCCGCGCAGCCAAGCATCGCTTGTGCTTTATCAACACAGGCTTCCTTGATCGCACGGGTGATGAAATTCACACCTCCATGGAGGCAGGGCCATTCAGCCGCAAGGATTTCATCAAGCGCAAATCGTGGATCACCGCCTATGAAAACCAGAATGTGGATATTGGTTTGGAATGCGGGTTGCGCGGTCGCGCGCAGATCGGCAAGGGAATGTGGGCTATGCCCGATGCCATGGCCGCGATGCTAGAGCAAAAGATCGAGCATCCGCGCGCGGGCGCAAATTGCGCTTGGGTTCCAAGCCCGACTGCCGCGACCCTGCACGCCACCCATTATCACCGCGTGAATGTGGCTGCGGTGCAGGAGAAACTGGCCGCAGGTGGTCGCCGTGCCTATGTGACGGGTCTGTTGGATATTCCAATGGCCAGCTATCGCCGTTGGTCGCAAGACCAGATCACCCGTGAATTGGACAATAACGCCCAAGGGATTTTGGGCTATGTTGTGCGTTGGGTGGATCAGGGTGTTGGCTGCTCGAAAGTGCCAGACATTAACAATGTGGGCCTGATGGAAGACCGCGCCACCTGCCGCATTAGCGCGCAGCATATCGCGAATTGGCTGCATCATGGTGTCGTCAGCGAGGATCAGGTCATGGCCGCCATGCGCCGTATGGCCGAGGTGGTTGATCGCCAAAATGCAGGCGACCCTGCCTATAGCCCAATGGCGCCCGGGTTTAACGGCATCGCCTTTGCGGCGGCTTGTGATCTGGTATTCAAGGGCCGTGTGCAACCCTCTGGCTATACTGAGCCAGTCTTACACGCCCGCCGCCTTGAATGGAAAGCGGCCTAACGCGACCCGATTTTATCGGTTTATCTCTGCCTCCCGTGCCTGTCGGATCGCTGGCACGGGGGTTATTTTATCGTGGAACCCGCGCGAAAAAGGGGGGGCTTGCCTGCCACAAGACGGGTGTCTTTACTTTCGATAGACCGCCGCGCGTCTTTTGAGGGGTCGTGATACCTCTGCGCGGCAGACCTAACCCTCCGCCCATCTGCACAAAGCCCGAAAATGTCGTTGTCACTGTCAAACACTGTGTTTGAAGAGTGCAAGTCATGGATCGTCTTGCCTTTCAGCTAGAGGGGCTATCGGTGATGGAGGCGTTGAGCCTCTCGTGCGAAGAAACGGATTTGATTTTGAACTACGGCCTAGGCTCGGTCGTTTTATCAGGTCAGGCTGAGGCAGAGCTGACAGAAGACCATTTCCTCTTTGTTTGAACGTGCTATCTGAAGAGGCGGGGGCTATGGCCCCAAGATCAAGACAAGAGGGACAAGACCAAGATGATCACACTCGATCAGGCACGCACAATCATTTCTGCAACCCGCGCCAAAGGCGGCGAGATGGGGCTAAAGCCCCTTTCGGTCGTTGTTCTCGATGCAGGCGGCAATATTCAAGCCTTTGAGCGCGAGGATGGCGCAAGCCCAGGTCGGTTTGAGATTGCGCGCGCCAAGGCCTATGGCGCGGTTATGTTGGGCATGGGCGGCAAGGCGCAAATGGCGCGGGCCGAGGCGCAGGCCTATTTCGTCAATGCGGTCAACGGGGCCTTTGGGGGCCGTGTCGTGCCTGTGCCCGGTGGTGTTCTGGTCAAGCGGGATGGCGTTGTGATCGGCGCAGTTGGGGTCACGGGTGACACATCCGATAATGACAGCGATGCAGCTGTGGCGGGTATTGCCGCAGCAGGGCTTGACGCAGAACCATGAGCGCGGATGCCCCATCAGGGCGGCGCCTGATTTCCTCAGGCTCGCCCTTTGAAGCCGAGATCGGATATAGTCGGGCAGTTGTGCAAGGTGATTGGATTTTCGTGTCGGGAACCACGGGATTTGATTACAGCACCATGCAAATTGATGCCGATATCGCGGCCCAAGCCGAGCAATGCTTTGCCAATATTGACACCGCCCTGCGGGCAGGCGGTGCGTCAATCTCCGATGTGGTGCGGGTGCATTACATCGTGAACGATGCCGCCCTTTGGCCCGCGTGCTGGCCTGTCACGCAAAAATGGCTTGGCGCAGTGCGCCCTGCGGCCACAATGTTTGTGGCAGGCCTGCAAGACCCACGCATGAAGATTGAGATCGAGGTGACAGCCTATCTTGGCTCAAAATGAGGATAAATTTATCGAAAGCCGCCCCGCTAAATTCTTGCGGTGAGTTGGGCGAAGGCCTATAGATTTGAGGAACAGATTTTTCCTAACGGCGTCCCCAAAAGCCTGAAGGAGAGGATATCATGGCCCGCCCGGTCATTGGAATTATTGGAAATTTTCATCTGATCAATGATCAATACCCCGCGCATACAGTGGGGACTATGGACTGTTGTGCTGTATCGGATGTCGCCAAATGCACGCCCTTGGCCATTCCTGCCAATCCAAATTTCGTCAATTACGAAGACCTGCTTGAGATTTGTGATGGGTTTTTGTTCACGGGCGGTCGCCCGAATGTTCATCCCGAGGAATATGGCGAGGAAGAAACAGAGGCGCATGGCGCCTTTGATCGCAACCGTGATGCTGTGACATTGCCCCTGATCCGCGCGGCGGTCGAGCGGGGCTTGCCTATCCTTGGTGTTTGCCGTGGGTTCCAAGAGGTGAACGTGGCCATGGGGGGCAGTCTTTACCCCGAAATCCGCGATTTACCCGGACGGATGAACCACCGCATGCCGCCCGATGGCACCTTGGAGGAAAAATTCGCACCGCGCCATGTCGTGCGCTTCACGCAAGGAGGGCCGTTTCAGCGGCTCTATAACAGCGCCGAGGTGACCACCAACAGCTTGCATGGTCAGGGGTTAAAGACCTTAGGCCGTGATGTGGTGGTTGATGGATGGGCCCCTGATGACACGCCTGAGGCCATCTACATCAAAGGCGCGCGGGGGTTTACCCTCTCGGTGCAATGGCATCCTGAATATCGCGCCGCAGAAGACCCTGTCTCGCGCCTATTATACGAGGCTTTTGGTTGCGCGGCCCATGCATGGCAGGCCGATGGCAAGCCCATGCCAGTCGCGGATGTGGCTTAATCGAGATCACCCAATATATGGCCTAAAAACCATGGTAGATCGTGGGTCTGGTGATGGATGTGGGCACTTGGGCCCTCATGGCTACCCTCTTCGTCAATCAAGATCGTCCGCAGGCCCAATTCATGCGGCACGGCCAGATTGCGCGGGTCATCCTCGAACATCGCGGCGCGCGTTGGGCTGAGCCCGTCTTTGCCAAATATCATTGCAAAGGCATCAGGGTCTGGTTTTGGGCGATAATTGGCGTCCTCGACCCCGTAAATCGCGTCGAATAGGCCCGACAAACCCCGATGGTGCAAAACATTACGGGCATAATCAGCGGTGCCATTGGTGTAGACGATACGCCGCCCCCTCAGGCGCGTGATACGGTCTGCCAAAATCGGATCTGGTTTGAGGATGCTAAAATCTATCTCATGCACCTCGTCCAAATACGGATAGGGCGGGATATTATGCTGTGCCATCAGCCCCGCCAGGGTTGTGCCATGGGCGCGCCAATAGGTGTGGCGGATACGATCCGCCTCCTGCGCATCGACATTCAAGGCGCGCATGACAAACGCGGACATGCGGATATTGATCTGATCAAACAGTGCCATTGAGGCGGGATAAAGCGTGTGATCGAGATCGAACACCCATGTGTCGACATGTTGGAAATCTGCGTGTTTCATGGCCGCTACACTAGCCTTAGGTGCTTTTGCTTGCCAAGGGGGGCGGGGCTGCTTAGCTTTGGCAGCGTTAAGAATTGGAAAGACCCCACGCGATGCACAGCAAGCCACAGCAAAAAGACGCCTATGATATGATTTTGGATGCGATAGATGGCGGCATCTATCGCCCTGGATCGCGTTTGGTGGAATCGGAATTGGCCGAGCGGTTCGGTGTCAGCCGCACACCCGTGCGCGAGGCGTTGCAGCGGTTGGAAACCCAAAGCCTGCTCACCCGCGATGGGCGCAGTCTGATTGTGGCCTCATTGGATCATGCACAGATGGCCGAACTTTATGCCGTGCGCACCGAGTTAGAGGCCTTGGCCGCCCGTTTGGCCGCGCAACATGCCGCAACCGAGGAGGTGCGCGTCTTGCGCGAAATGGCACAGGCGGATCGCAAATTATTGAATGATCCGCAGGCGCTGAGCCGTGCAAACCGCCGCTTTCATAAGCAAATCCATCTTGCCAGCCATAATCGTTATTTGGTGCAGCAATTGGATCTTGTTCATCGCTCAATGGCGTTGATGGCCACCACATCCTTGGCCGCAAAAGGGCGGGGCGAAAAAGCCTTGGACGAGCATGATGATATCGTCAACGCCATTGCCGCGCGTGATGGGGATGCAGCGGCCGATGCATTGCGGCGACATCTTTCCATTGCCTTTGAGGTGCGCCTCAAGGAGGAGGCGGGCGCGGTCAGCTAGGTTTGCGTGTCACCACCGTGCCACCAAAAACCCCATGCTTTGTTTTAGCCCAATGAAACGGGGGCCCGCACCCCTGATGGCCGACTTGAAATCTTCGCGTTTCAAGCCCCGTTAGGGAAGCGCTGCGATGGTTAACAAAATCCTAATCGCGGATAATTTTTTACGAAAATTCAAAGATTTCCGCGTTATACAGCCTTGGGTTTAGGGGGCTTTTACCCCCTTCAACTTTAGCGTGTTGCCATGGCGGCTGCGAAGCGCTCGAACAGGTAATAGCTGTCTTGTGGGCCGGGGCTGGCTTCGGGGTGGTGCTGAACGGAAAAGATCGGGCGATCCTTGACGCGGATGCCGCAATTTGACCCATCAAACAAGCTGACATGAGTTTCCAAAACATCATAAGGCAGGGTTTGGCTGTCGACAGTGAACCCGTGGTTCATCGAGGTGATTTCGACTTTGCCCGTTTCCAAATCTTTGACAGGGTGGTTTGCGCCATGATGCCCGTGGTTCATTTTCACGGTTTTCGCCCCAAGCGCCAAAGCCAGCATTTGGTGGCCAAGGCAAATCCCAAAAACGGGCAGGTCTTTTTCCAAAATCGCACGGATCATCGGCACGGCATATTCCCCCGTTGCGGCAGGGTCGCCTGGCCCGTTCGACAGAAATACACCATCGGGGTTTTGCGCAAGGATTTCTTCGGCGGTGGTGCTGGCGGGCATCACGGTGACATCACATCCGGCACTTGCGAGACAGCGCAGGATATTGCGCTTGGCACCGTAATCAATCGCCACCACTTTGGGGCCAGTGCCCGTGCGCTTGCTATAGCCCTCAGGCCATGACCAACGCATCTCGTCCCAACGATAGGATTGCGCGCAAGTCACCTCACGGGCGAGGTCGAGCCCCTCCAGACCCTGCCATGCGCGCGCCTCCTTCAGCATCGCCTCAATGTCGAAATTACCCTCAGGATCATGCGACAAGCAGACATGTGGCGCGCCTTGTTGGCGGATCGCGCGGGTGAGGCGGCGGGTGTCAACATCGCCCATTCCGATGCGGCCCCGTGCGGACAGCCATGTGGTCAGGTTCTGCTCCATCCGCCAATTGGAGGGCTCTGTTGGATCCCGTTTCACAATCATCCCTGCCGCAACTGGATCGGCGGTCTCGTCATCCTCGGCGGTGATGCCTGTGTTGCCAATATGCGGGAAGGTGAAGGTTACGACCTGCCCAGCATAGGAGGGGTCGGTCATAATCTCTTGATAGCCCGTCATCGCGGTGTTGAAGCACAGCTCGGCAACGGTCTGGCCTGTGGCGCCAAAACCCTTGCCGTAGAACACGGTTCCATCAGCCAAAACAAGACATGCAGTGGGGCGTTCAGTCATGGCGCTGCTCCGATTACGGCGATGTTGAAATTCGCGGCAACCTAAGTGTCCAAGCGTGCAGGGTCAAGCACCTTGCGACACCAAGTTGCAACCACCAATCTGCCCCCTATTTCAAAGGTTGTTGCGCGGCAAAAAATGCCTTAAACGGGCGGTCTGGTGCGGGTCAGATGGCCCGTTGCAATCTGGGGATAAGACCATGAGTTTGCGAGAGCGTATCACCAACGGCCTAAAAGACGCGATGCGCGAAAAGGATGCTGCGCGTTTATCAACCCTGCGTTTGATCAATGCGGCGATCAAGGATCAGGACATTGCCGCGCGCGGCGCAGGCAAGACCGAGGGTGTCGATGAAGGTGAGATTCTCGCCATCCTTGCCAAAATGGTGAAACAACGGATCGACAGCGCCAATGTCTATGAAGAGGGCGGGCGCCTTGAATTGGCCGAAAAAGAGCTTGCAGAGATCAAAGTGATCGAAGGGTTCTTGCCGCGCCAACTGTCCGAGGCGGAAATCGCCGCAGCGATTGATGCCGCGATTGACCAGACAGGGGCGAGCAGTATTCGCGATATGGGCCGTGTGATGGGGGCGCTGAAAGCGGCCTATGCAGGGCAGATGGATTTCGGTGCTGCAGGGGCGCTGATCAAGGAGCGGTTGGCCTAAACCGCCCCTGACCCTTAGGCCTTTGCCTGTGCCAAGGCCTCTTCCAATGCGAATTTCAGCTTGACCCTTTCGCTGGGCGTCAGAAACGCGCCAAGCTCGATTTCGCGTGTTGCCTTATCGCCGCGCAAGGTCAGGTAATTGGGCACAGGCCCGCCCGTTTTATGCAAGGTCAGCCGCACCCAATAGGGGTTTGCTTCCCAGATTTTCGTTTCTTTGCGGGGCTCTTTGCGTTCAACCCTTATGTGATCGGGCCACAATGTCAGGGTTTCTGCGATTTCCTTATCGCGCCATGAGCGTTTCAGCGCGGCCCAAATGGCCCAAATCGCCGCCAATAGAAAGGGCAGCAGCGCCCAGAACACCGCCGTGCCTAGAATGCCGAAAAGCGGCAGGGCAATTAACGCGGCGGTCGCACCGACAAACCAAACGAACCCTTCAGGTGTCAGCGATTTATGCGGCGTAATCTGCATCAGCATGTGAGGTGTGCCGCGATCAGGATGAGAAAAGGCCCCGAATTTCTCCGGGGCCTTTTCTATTTGCGGCGTCTCGATATGAAACGGCATATTCTCTCTCAACAGTTCAAAAAGCGGCCAGATTAGTGGCTTGGCTGTTTGTCCCACATTTCGCGTGTGGGCAGTTCCTCGAACGTGTGCTCGGGTGGTGGGTTCGGTAATGTCCATTCCAAGGTATCGGCATGCTCGCCCCAGTAGGCAGGTTCGCTCAGTTTGCGGCCTGCAAGCAGCGTGTAGGCGACAATGCCAAGGAAGAAGAGGAAGGACGCGAATGCGATAAACGCACCGATCGAGCTGACGTAGTTCCACGTTGCAAATGCATCAGGATAATCGATGTAGCGGCGTGGCATGCCCTGACGACCCAAGAAGTGCTGTGGGAAGAAGGTCAGGTTTGCGCCGATGAAGAACAACCAGAAATGCAGCTTGCCCGCCCATTCAGGGTATTGGCGACCTGACATTTTGCCGATCCAGTAATAGATGCCTGCGAAGATACCGAATACGGCACCCAAGCTCATTACGTAGTGGAAGTGCGCTACTACATAGTAGGTGTCGTGATAGGCACGGTCAACGCCGGCTTGGCTAAGTACAATCCCAGTTACACCGCCAACGGTGAAGAGAAAGATGAAGCCAATCGCAAACAGCATTGGTGCTTCAAAGGTTATCGAACCTTGCCACATCGTTGCAATCCATGAGAAGATTTTGACGCCTGTTGGCACCGCAATTACCATGGTTGCGACCATGAAATAGGCCTGCTGGTTCAGCGTCATGCCCGTTGTATACATGTGGTGTGCCCACACTACAAAGCCCAAGCCGCCAATCGCGATCAACGCCCAAACCATCGGCAGATATCCAAAGACGGGCTTGCGCGAGAAGGTCGCGATCACATGGCTGACAATACCAAATGCGGGCAGGATCACGATGTAAACTTCGGGGTGGCCGAAGAACCAGAAGATGTGTTGGAACAACAGTGGATCACCGCCGCCTGCCACGTCAAAGAAAGTTGTGCCAAAATTACGGTCAGTGAGAAGCATGGTGATTGCACCCGCCAAAACGGGTAGCGACAAAAGCAGCAACCAAGCTGTCACGAAGATCGACCATGCAAACAAAGGCACTTTGAACAGGCTCATGCCAGGTGCACGCATGTTGAGGAAGGTCGTGATGATATTAATCGAGCCCAAGATGGAGCTTGCACCAGACACATGAACCGCGAAAATCGCGAAGTCTACAGCGCGACTAGTAGGGGCGTCTTGCCATGATATGGGCGGATAAAAGGTCCAACCCGGTCCGGCACCACCATCTACAAATACGGAGCAAAAGGCCAAACATGTGCCTGCAACATACAGCCAGTAGGACAAGTTGTTAAGGCGAGGGAAGGCCATATCAGGCGCGCCGATCATCAGCGGCATGAAGAAGTTACCAAAACCACCGAACAGGGCAGGAATGACAACAAAGAACATCATCAATACGCCATGGCCCGTGATCAACACGTTCCACAAATGCCCATCAGGGGTACATTCGCCCGCAGCAGCTTGGCTCAAGACGCGTGCGCCTTCGGCACACATGTATTGAACGCCAGGCTCCATCAACTCGAGGCGCATGTAAACGGTGAAAGCAACCGATACGAGACCCACCAAACCTGCAGTGATGAGGTAGAGAATCCCGATATCTTTATGGTTTGTGGACATGAACCAGCGGGTAAAGAAGCCCGGCCGTTCGTGATCATGTCCAGAAATGGCTGCATCGGCCATGTCTGTCTCCTGTTCATAATTATGAGGGGCAGGGGTCTGGCCACCCGTCCCTTTGACGTTCCACTGACCCCCGTTCTAGTGCGCCTCGCGCGTGCGATCAATTGCGATCACGCCTTTTAGGTGGGAAAAATTGCCTCATGCCAGATCAGCAAGTTTCGCGCCGAAATCTTACGAAAATGGAAAAGGGGGCGGTTGCAATGATCTTTAGGGGTTAGCTGGGTCAGCCAGATCCGCGTCCTGCGTTGGCCCAAAGCGCCGTTCAAATTCTTGGCGCAAAGCGACATCAAGGTCATCTAGGCTCACGGGTAGGCCTAAATCCACAAGGCTTGTCACGCCGTGATCACGGATCCCGCAAGGCACGATTCCCTCAAAATGGCTCAGTTCAGGATCGTGATTGATCGAGATGCCATGAAAGGACACCCATTTGCGCAAGCGAATCCCGATGGCTGCAATCTTGTCCTCACGCGGGCTGCCATCGGGCAGGGCGGCTTTGTCGGGCCGCGCAATCCAGACTCCAACGCGCCCCTCTCGAATTTCCCCGCGCAAGTTAAAGCTTGCAAGCGTGTCAATCACCCAATTTTCCAGATCTTCGACAAAACGGCGAACATCACGACCGCGTTTGTTGAGATCTAGCATGACGTATATAACCCGCTGACCTGGGCCGTGGTAGGTATATTGCCCCCCGCGGCGCGCCTCGTAGACAGGAAAGCGATCAGGGTCAGTTAAATCGTCGGGCTTGGCCGAAGTGCCTGCGGTGTAAATCGGTGGATGCTCCAGCAGCCAAATCGCTTCGGCTGCATCCCCTGAAAAAATTTTTGCGATGCGAGCCTCCATAACGCGAAGTGCATCCTCATAATCGGTCAGCTTCTCTGATATTATCCAATCAACCAATTTAAGGCTCTTTAACTTAATAATTTCTTTGCAATGATGTATGCGGGAGACGAGAGGCACGATCATCCCCTTTCAGTCATACCCTTGCTTTAATAGCAGGTAGGCGATTCATACTAAACAGAAAAATCAGCTTGGCCAAAATCCACAATTTTAACCCTTGAGCACGGCGCCTGCTTGGTCTAGACAGCGCCATATTCAGCGTCAGACAGTGCGGTCGTGGCGGAATTGGTAGACGCGCAGCGTTGAGGTCGCTGTGGGGTAACTCCCGTGGAAGTTCGAGTCTTCTCGACCGCACCATTCCCTTCAGAAGTTACCTAAAGATCGCGCCGCAATCATTTGATAAAATTTATAATTTTAAAAATGCATGCTTAAATTTTGTCGGGATTTTAATTGATACAAAGATTAAACGGCTTCTCCGTATGTATAAGTGTGGGGCCTTTTTTGCTACTTCCGTCGAGTTCAGCAACGCCTGCTTAAACAAAAATCGTGCGGCTGCATTGTTTAGCCTCATTCTATAAAAACTAGTCGTTCGTGCCCAGCGAATTTGCGTGTACGTAATAGCAGTAAGAAACGCCTCTGTGGCGGGGCTGGTACAAAGTCAACAAACCAAGGCCGCCAAAAGACGGGCCCGAGCAAACAGCGTAAAATCAGCCTAAGGTGAAATCAGGCTGTGCGATCTAGATCGAAGGCGTCATGCAGGGCCTGCACAGCCAATTCCAGATATTTGCGATCCACTAGAACCGAAACTTTGATTTCGGATGTGGTGATGACTTTGATATTGATGCCTTCATCGCGCAAAGTTGCAAACATCTTCGCGGCCACGCCTGCATGGCTGCGCATCCCGATCCCTACGATTGACACTTTGCAAACATCGCTGTCGATCAGCAATTCGGAAAAGCCGATTTCATTGCGGGCTTTCGCCTCTTCAAGGGCCTTTTCAGCGCGTTTGACCTGATCAATCGGCAGCGAGAAGGTCATATCAGTTTTGCCTTCTTCCGAGATATTTTGCACGATCATGTCGACATTGACCGCGGCCTCGGCGAGGGGGCCGAAAATAGCGGCTGCAATGCCCGGGCGATCTTCGACCTCGGTCAGGGTCATTTTTGCTTCATCGCGCGAATAGGCCACGCCCGCCACAGCTTTGCTTTCCACGATTTCCTCCTCGTCACAGACCAATGTGCCCGCGCTGTCATCCATTTCTTCAAAACTCGACAAAACCCGTAAGCGCACCTTGTAGCGCATCGCCAGTTCAACCGAGCGCGTTTGCAGAACCTTCGCACCGAGGCTTGCAAGCTCAAGCATCTCTTCAAACGAGATTTTCTCAAGTTTGCGAGCCTTGTTGGTGATGCGCGGGTCGGTCGTGTAGACCCCGTCAACATCTGTGTAGATATCGCAGCGCTCGGCATCGAAAGCGGCGGCAAAGGCCACGGCAGTCGTGTCTGACCCGCCACGGCCCAATGTGGTGATACGCCCTTCAGTGCTGATGCCTTGGAACCCCGCAACCACGGCAACCTTCATCCCTTCGCCAAATTTGGCCATGATGTTATCGGTTGGGATTTCTTCAATCCGCGCGCTTGCATGGGCAGAGGTGGTTTTGACGGGCACCTGCCATCCTTGCCATGACCGCGCGGGGATATCCATTTCTTGCAAGGTCAGCGCCATCAGGCCGGCTGTAACATTCTCGCCCGAGGAGACGACCGCATCATATTCGCGCGCGTCATAGAGCGGCGAGGTTTCGCCTACATATCCCACAAGTTTGTTGGTTTCGCCCGACATGGCCGAGACAATCACGATCACATCATACCCATTGGCCACCTCGCGCCCCACCCGTTTTGCGGCGCGGCGGATGCGATCAAGAGTGGCCACTGATGTGCCCCCGAATTTCATGACCAAAAGCGGCATAGCACTTCCCACTTATAAAGTTGCGCCGAGGCTTTACGCGCCAACGCAGGCGGGCGCAAGTGGAAGCGCTACTCCACCGTGACCGATTTTGCCAAATTGCGGGGTTGGTCCACATCGGTGCCTTTGGCAATCGCGCTGTGATAGGCCAAAAGCTGCGCGGGTAAGGCATAGAGGATGGGCGCGCTCAGCGACGTGGTTGAGGGCAGGGCCAATGTGACAACGGTGCCTTCAGCGGCGGCTTTGCGCCCCATCTCATCGGTGACCAGTGTCACTTGGCCGTGGCGCGCCATAACCTCCTGCATGTTTGAGATGGTTTTATCAAACAGCGAATCATGCGGCGCGAATACCACCACAGGAAGGTTACGATCAATCAGGGCGATCGGGCCATGTTTTAGCTCACCTGACGCATAAGCTTCGGCGTGTATATAACTGATTTCTTTTAATTTTAATGCCGCCTCTAGGGCTGTGGCATACATCACGCCACGGCCCAGAAACAGCGCGGATTTTGCATCACTCAAGCCTTCGGCCAGATCGGCAATTTCGCCCTCCATCGTCAGAACTTGTCGCATTTGATCGGGCAATTTTTCCAAGCTTTGGATGTGATCCCGCACCTCACGGGCGGACAGGGCGCCGCGCTGCGTCGCGGCCTGCACCGCCATCAGCGCAAGGATGGTCAATTGGTTCACATAGGCCTTGGTCGAGGCCACCGAGACCTCAACCCCTGCTAGAATGGCCAAGGCCAGATCGCTTTCGCGGGCGATGGACGATGTGCCAACATTGACAAGGCTTGCCACCATGGCAGCGCGTCCGCGCATATATCGTAGGGCCGCCAATGTGTCGGCCGTCTCGCCAGATTGACTGACGAAAAGCGCAAGGGTGCGGGGCGCCACGGGCGGTTCACGATAACGGAATTCCGATGCGATATCGACATCGCAAGGCATGCCTGCCACCTGTTCGAACCAGTATTTGGCAGTCAGGCAGGAATAATAGCCTGTCCCGCAGGCCACCATCACAACGCGGTCGAATTGGGCGAAATCCAAGGCTTCGGGGAAGGCGGGCGCACCTCTGGGGGCATAGCGCCCCAGGGCCTCGCCCACGGTTCGGGGCTGTTCATGGATTTCTTTTTCCATGAAATGCTTATAACCCGCCTTGTCGATTACGGCGGCCCCTTGTTCAATGCGGGTTTTGGCGCGGCTGACAGCGTGGCCCGCCTCATCAAAAATCTTGATGCTGCTGCGGGTCAGGATGGCGCAATCGCCCTCCTCAAGATAGGTGATTTCATGGGTGAGGGGGCCAAGCGCGATTGCATCCGAACCGACATAGGTTTCACCATCGCCATGACCAATGGCCAAGGGCGACCCTTTGCGCGCGGCGATCATCAGATCATCTTCGCCCTCAAAGAGGAAACAAAGCGCAAACGCGCCTTCAAGCCGTGACAAGGTTTTTCGTGCGGCCTCAGCGGGGCTTAGACCTTGGGCAAGGTAATGCGCGCAAAGCTGAGAGACGGTTTCCGTATCGGTTTCGCTTTCAAAATTGCGGTCTTTTAATTCAGCGCGTAATTCGCGGAAATTCTCGATAATGCCATTATGCACCACCGCAACCTGCCCCGATTTATGCGGATGCGCATTGGTTACAGTGGGCGCGCCATGCGTGGCCCAACGGGTGTGCCCGATACCAGACTTGCCTGCCAAAGGGTGATGCACCAATTCATCCGACAGGTTCACAAGCTTACCCACCGCGCGGCGGCGATCAAGCGCACCATTTTGCACAGTCGCAATGCCTGCGCTGTCATAGCCGCGATATTCCAGACGTTTAAGCGCCTCAACCAATGTGGGCGCAACCTCGTGGCTGCCCAAAATGCCAACGATCCCGCACATAGCCCTTACCCCTTTTTGGTCTTTTCTTTCAGTGCCAGCAGCCGCGCACGCAGGCGTGTGGCAAGCCCCGCTTTGTTTTCTTGCCGTCCACGCGCCACCGCCAAAGCTCCCTCTGGCACGTTTTCGGTGATCACCGAACCTGATGCGGTCAGTGCATCCGCACCAATGGTAACAGGGGCCACAAGCATCGTGTTTGACCCAATAAAGGCCCGCGCGCCCACTTCGGTGTGATGTTTGAACACGCCATCATAATTGCAGGTGATGGTTCCTGCGCCGATATTGGCCCCTTCGCCGATGGTCGCATCCCCGATATAGGACAGGTGGTTGACCTTAGCCCCTTCTTGGATTTGCGCTGATTTTACCTCAACGAAATTGCCGATCCGCGCGCCATTGTCGATTTCAGCACCAGGGCGCAGGCGGGCATAAGGCCCCACAACCGCCCCTTGCGAGACATGCGCGCCCTCAAGATGGCTGAAGGCGCGGATATGCGCGCCCGATTCAACAGTCACATTGGGGCCGAAGACCACATATGGCTCGATCACCGCATCGCGGCCAATATAGGTGTCATGGGCAAAACAGACTGTCTCAGGCGCGTGCATGGTGACGCCCAAGTCTAGCATCTCGGCGCGGCGGGTGGCTTGAAAAATCCCTTCGGCGCGCGCCAGTTCCGCACGGCTATTGATCCCCAAGGTTTCCGCTTCTGTGCACGTCACATAGCCTGCTTTCAGGCCCGCCTTATGCGCCAAAGCAGGCACATCTGTCAGGTAATACTCGCCCGCTGCATTCGCGTTATCGACCTGTTCCAAAAGGTCGAATAATTGCGCGGCATCTGCGGCCATGAGGCCAGAATTACACAAGGTTATAGCAAGCTCGTCTGGGGTCGCATCCTTGGCCTCGACAATTTTATGCAAGGCCGTGCCCTTGGTCACCAAGCGGCCATAGCGCGCAGGGGTGTCTGCCTCAAATCCCAAAACGACCACATCATGATCAGCGCGGGCCGCGATCAATTTGGTCAGGCTGTCCTCGCTGACAAAAGGCGTATCGCCGAACAACACCACCGCATCGCCCGCGAAATCCGCCAAAGCGGCGCGGGCCTGCGCCACGGCATGACCTGTACCCAATTGTTCATTTTGGCGAATGCAGATCACAGGGTGGTCGGCCAAGGCCGCCTCAACTTGATCCGCGCCATGACCTGTGATCACCACAACCCGCGCAGGCTCAAGGCTGAGGCCGCTGGCAAGGCTGTGTTCAATCATCGGAACGCCGCCCAAAGGATGCAGCACCTTGGGCAGGTCGGAATTCATCCGCGTCCCTTGGCCTGCGGCCAGAATGATCAGGGCAACGGGGCGTTTGCTCATGAGGGTGCCTTTTGGGATTTATGCCTGTTTGGTGTTCTCTTAACCTTCTTCACTTGATCTGCAAAGCCCGCAGGTGGTCACTTCCTCTTTCGATTTGTTACGATGTGCCATCGGCCCTTGGCGAAAATCCGCCTTTAGGTCATAAGCGGGGCAAATCTCAGGCAAGAGGACGGAATGGGCGCGCATATTATCGTTTTCGATTTGGATGGCACTTTGGCCGATACCAGCGCCGATCTTCTTGCTGCGGCCAATCAAGCGGTGGCAGAGGCGGGATGGCCCCCGATGTTGTCTCATCCAAAAGACGCGCTTTGTGCCTTTCGGGGCGGGCGGGCGATGTTGAAGCTTTCCTATGCGCGGCTTGCGGCGCAGGGTAGGTCTGACCTGCCACAGGAGGAGGCCTTCATCGAGGCGGGCTATCCCCGTCTGCTTGCGGCCTATGGGGCCGCGATTGACACGCATACAAGGCTCTATGAGGGCGCAGTTCAGGCGGTGCAGGCGTTGCGTGTCGCAGGCTATGCAACGGCGATTTGCACCAATAAGCCCGAGGCGCTGGCCGTGGATTTGGTCGCAAAATTGGGTGTTTCTGATCTTTTTGATGCTTTGGTCGGGGCCGATACATTGCCCACACGAAAGCCAGATGTGGCCCCCTATCATGAAACGCTGCGCCGTGCGGCCAAGCGGCGCTTTGGCGTGGATTTGGGGGCGGATGTGCGCGATTTTCCGCAATCCTGTTTGATCGGGGATACAGTCACTGACCGCGAAACGGCGCGCGCGGCAGGGGTGCCTTCTATTCTCGTGGGCTTCGGGCCAGAGGGGGGCGATATTGCACGGCTCAGCCCTGAGGCGATTTTGGATCATTACAGCGATCTGCCTGCGCTGATTGAGCGGGTCTTATCGGCGTGAATTCAATTGACCTGCCGCGCGAGAACCCTAACCTGTGCGCTATGAGCGACAAACCCATTTTCACCCGGTCTTTCACCCAACAAGAGCCAATCCCAGAGGCGGCGATTGAGGCGGCCAATCGGGTTTTGCGAACGGGCAGGTTGCACCGCTATAACACCGCCCCTGATGAGATTGCCGAAACCGCCCTTTTGGAGGAGGAATTCGCGGCGATGACAGGGGCGAAATATGCGCTTGCCGTGGCATCGGGTGGCTATGCAATGGGGGCGGCCTTGCGTGCAATTGGCGTGGGGCAGGGGGATTTGGTTCTCTCAAACGGATTTACGCTTGCGCCTGTGCCCGGTGCCATCGCCTCGGTGGGCGCTGTGCCTGTCTTTGTCGAGGTGACCGAAAACTTAACAATTGATCTTGAGGATTTGAACACCAAAGCCCAAGCCAGCGGTGCGCGCGTGTTGCTGTTGTCCCACATGCGCGGGCATATCTGCGATATGGGCCGCCTGATGGAAATATGCGATGCGGCGGGCATCACTGTGATTGAGGATTGCGCCCACACAATGGGGGGGAAATGGGATGGTCTGGCCTCAGGGCGGCATGGCAAAATCGCCTGCTATTCCACCCAGACCTATAAACACATCAACTCAGGCGAAGGTGGTTTCCTCACCAGTGATGATGCCGATGTGATGGCGCGGGCCATTCTGCTGTCGGGCAGTTATATGCTTTATTCGCGCCACCGCGCCGCCCCTCCGCCCGAGGCTTTTGCCCAAGCGCGTTTTGAGACGCCCAATGTTTCGGGGCGGATGGATAATTTACGCGCCGCCATCCTGCGCCCGCAATTGGCCGATCTGCCGCGTCAGGTGGCACGTTGGCGCAAGCTTTACGAGCGGATGGAGGCGGGGCTTGCCAATCTGCCCCATCTGCGCTTGAGCAAGCGCGATCCGCGCGAGGATTATGTCGGATCATCCTTTCAATTCCTTTTGCCTGATTGGTCGCCCGACAAAATCACTGCATTTGTCCAAACGGCTGCGCGGCGGGGTGTTGAGCTCAAATGGTTTGGCGCTGCAGAGCCAGTCGCTTTTACCTCGCGCTATGACAGTTGGCGCTATGCGCCTGCGCAAACCTTGGCAAAAACAGATCACATTTTGGCAGGGTTGATTGATTTGAGGCTACCTTTGACCTTTACGCCTGAAGATGTGGATCTCCTCGCAGAGATTTTGCGCGATGAAATAATAGCACATTTCGACTGATGCCTCAGGGGGAGGTGGTATGACTTGTGCCATTTCGACCATCGTGTAAGATCAAAGTATCATCGCGCTTTTAACCTCTATCTTTGTGGAGTTGCTGACAGTCTTCGTGCTCATCCCCTAAAATGTGGCATACGGTATTGCCTTAAGCTCTGCATGGCCGAATTGACATCTGAAGTCATACAAGAGGAATGGCTAACAATGTCTCTAGATACGCCCGGAATGCTTGGAATGAAGAAAGAAATCGCACAGGAAAAGGCGATTGCAGCCTTTGTGTGGCTTTCGTCTGATGACGCGCTCACGGGGCAGTTCTTGGGCGCATCTGGCCTGTCGCTCGAAGATATGCGCAGCGTTGTCGCGAAAGGCGATCATGCATTTTTATCAGCCGTGGTGGAATTTATCTCGCAAAACGATGCTTGGGTGGTTGATGCGGCGGGGGCGATTGGCCTCCGTCCAGATGAATTTGTCACCCTAAGGCAGGTCATGCTCGGGCGCTCCGCCACCCACTGGACATAAATTCATCGTCGTCCTTGAGGGTTATAAAAATATGCAACAAAATTACTTTAAATTGCTAATTTTTGACAAAGACGGAACACTCTTTGACTTTTCTAGATCTTGGAACAATTGGGCGAAATCGGCTCTATTGGCGTTAGCGGACGACGATGAAACATTATTTCGCACCCTCGCTGATCGCTTGTCCTTTGATCCCGATCGGGGCGTTTTTTTGCCCGATAGTATCGCTATTGCGGGCACGCTTGATGAGACTGCTCACCACCTGGCCCCGCTTTTCGGAGCCGATTTTACCCCGCAGCAGATCGCAGCACTGCTGAATCAGCTTGCACAATCTGCTGTCATGGTCGAGGCGGCCCCGTTGGCGTCGCTGCTTACGGGTTTGCAGAAGGCGGGCTATCTTTTGGCCGTGGCGACCAACGGGCAAAAGGGCGAGGCCGAGGCACATCTGGCAACCCATGAAATCCGCCCCTATTTCCACGAAGTCATCGGGTGCGACAGTGGGCATGGTGCGAAACCTAACCCTGCCATGTGCGCCCATATCGCACAGGTCTGCGGTGTTGCGCCTGCGCGCGCTGTGATGGTGGGCGATAGCCTGCATGATTTACGGGCGGGCCGCGCCGCTGGCATGGCGACAGTGGGCGTTCTCACGGGCCTTGCCGATCATGGCACGCTCGTGCCGCATGCTGACGCCGTGTTGCCAGACATTGGCCATCTTCCTGCTTGGCTGGGGCATTGAAGCTGCGTTTGTCTATTCGCGTCAAAATGGCGGGGTGTTTGGTCGGAATTCGTCGGGTTTTTCCCGCCCTCGCGCGGGCAGTCTAAAGGGGCTTTGATCTTCCTTTTTGTAGGACCTGATCCTATGACCGAAACCACAGTTGATCCAAAACGCCGCCGTTCCGGGGGCGCGCGCGCCAAGCATCAAGGTGTCAGCCAACATGCGATTGCGCAAATGCCGTGGCGTATTCCGCAAAACATAGATCAACCAACCGAACCCTTGCCGGCTGAGGGTGTCTTGGCCATCCACAACAACGCTCTGCGGATTCTGTCTGAGCTCGGGCTTGAGATGCTGCACCCTGAGGCGCGACAAATATTGGTGCAGGCGGGCTGTCGCCAAGAGGGCGAGACGATCTTTTTTGATCCTAATTTTGTGATCGAGATGGTAGCGCATGCGCCTCAAAGCTTTACAGTGACGCCGCGAAACCCTGCGCGTCAGCTGACCATTGGCGACGGGAATATTCTATTTGGCAATGTGTCCTCCCCCCCCAATGCATGGGATATGGCACGCGGCAAACGGGCCGGCGATTTTGCGGCCTTTCGCGAATTCATTAAATTGACGCAATATTTTAACTGTATCCACTTTGCAGGCGGCTACCCCGTTGAGCCGATAGATATTCATCCCTCAATCCGCCATTTGGATTGCTTGCATGAAAAGCTCATCGCGACTGACAAGGTGGTGCATACCTACTGCCTTGGCAAAGAGCGGGTCGAAGACGCTATGGAGATGGTGCGGATCGCCGCAGGTCTAAGCCATGAGGAATTCGAGGCGACACCGCGGTTTTACACCAATATCAACTCGGTCAGCCCGCTGAAACATGACTATCCAATGTTGGACGGGGCGATGCGTATGGCGCGGCGCGGGCAGCCTGTGGTGGTTACACCCTTCACCTTGGCGGGGGCGATGGCGCCTGTGACCCTTGCGGGGGCTGTGTCCTTGTCCATCGCCGAGGCTTTGGGGGCGATTGCCTTGTTGCAATATATCGCGCCGCACGCGCCTGTGGTGATTGGCACGTTCACCTCAAATGTCGATATGAAATCAGGTGCGCCTGCCTTTGGTACACCTGAATATATTCGTGCCACCCAGATGACAGGGCAGATGGCTCGCTTTTATGGGCTGCCTCTGCGCTCCAGCGGGGTTTGCGCCGCCAATGTGCCCGATGGGCAGGCACAAGCCGAAACTCTACAAAGCCTTTGGGCGGCGGTGCAATCTGGCACAAATATGGTCTATCATGCCGCGGGTTGGCTGGAAGGTGGGCTGATTGCAAGCCCCGAGAAATTCGTGATGGATTGCGAATTGCTGCAACAATTCCAACGCTATTTTGACCCCGTTTTGACCCAGACCAGTGATGACGAACTTGCCTTTGATGCGATGCGAGCTGTTGGGGCTGGTGGCCACTATTTTGGCACTGCACATACCCAAGCCCGCTATAGCACTGCCTTTTATCAGCCGTTTCATTCTGATTGGCGCAATTTTGAGGCTTGGGAAAAAGATGGGGCCGTTTGGAGCGCCGAGCGCGCGCATGGGATTTACAAGGCAATCTTGGCCGAAGCAAAAGATCCGCCGATTGATCCTGCAATTCGCGAGGAATTGGACACGTTTGTCGCCAAGCGCAAGGAGGAGGGCGGCGCGCCAACCGATTTCTAGCGCGGGTACCCGTTTGGCCTGATCTGCGTGTTCCTTTTGCAATATGTGGTGCATTTTGAACACGAGGTGTCGGCTCAATCTGGAAAGGTTTGCTCATGGCACAGCCCGAGAATCCAAATGTCACCCAACCATGCCGCAAGGTCATTCTTATTTCTCCGCAATATAGGCAAACCGCTTTGAATGGCTTCGCGCAAGCTTAGGCGCTCTAGGTGGCGGTGTGATGCAAAACAATCTCGTCCAGTAGTGGCGATATATCTTCGATCTGCTCAGCTATGATATGGGTGATGCCCGCTTGCCGTTGCAGCCGCCCCGTCACGCGCATTAAGCGCGCTGCGATGACAGCACGACGAAACTGCTTATATATTTTCTGCCAAATGATCAAATTGCAGGTGCCAAACTCATCTTCCAAGGTGATGAAAATCACACCTTTGGCCGTGCCTGGTCTTTGGCGCAGCACCACCAAGCCCGCCACCGCAACCTGCGCCCCCTCAGGGGGCAGATGCAGCAAATGATGGGGCAGGCAATCGGGCGGTTTGGGCCAAAAGCGTGGGGCGAGATCGGGTTCCATGGCAGATATCCTATTTGAGAACAAAAATAGAACACTTACCTTGAGATGCAAGTGCGCCTGCATGACATAAATTTCGGGGCTAGAAAGTGGTATCAGGGAACGCTACCTAGGCAGGATCCGAGGTTAACAGTAAGAAAGTGCGCGTTTATGGCTAAGATCACCTATATCGAACATAACGGAACCGAGCACGTCGTTGATGTGCCAAACGGGCTGACCGTGATGGAAGGCGCGCGCGACAATGGCATTCCTGGCATTGAGGCTGATTGCGGCGGCGCCTGCGCCTGTTCAACATGCCATGTTTATGTGCATCCTGATTGGGCAGCAAAACTGCCAAGCATGGACGCGATGGAACAGGACATGCTGGAATTCGCCTATAAACCAGACGAGGGGCGTTCGCGCCTGACCTGCCAGCTGAAGGTAACAGATGCGCTTGATGGTCTGGTAGTGCAGATGCCAGAAAAACAAATTTGAGCCAACAGGCCTCAAAATGACGCCAAAGCCCGCGCAGTGTAGTCGCGGGCTTTTCGCTGCTTGGGGTTGACTTCGCGCCCCGCTCAATGTGTATCGGCGGCACAGAGATGACAGGCCAAAAACAAGGTCAAAAGATAGGATATTTCGTGATGCACGCTTTCCGCAGCCATACCTGCGCAGACCTGACTAAGGAAAATGTCGGTCAAACGATCCGCCTCTCGGGCTGGGTTCATCGGGTGCGCGATCATGGTGGGGTTTTGTTCATTGACCTGCGCGACCATTATGGGATGACACAAGTGCTCTGTGATCCCGACAGCCCTGTGTTTGCAGAGGTTGAAAAACTGCGTGCGGAATGGTGTATCCGCATTGATGGCGAGGTGAAGGCCCGTGATGCCAGCCTTGTGAACCCAAAAATTCCTACAGGCGAAATCGAAGTTTTTATTCGGGATCTCGAGGTTCTGGGTGCGGCGAATGAATTGCCCCTTACGGTCTTTGGCGATCAGGAATATCCTGAGGAAACCCGCCTGCGCTATCGCTATCTCGATTTGCGCCGCGAGGTGATGCAAAAGAATATGACCTTGCGTTCTGATGTTGTGGCCTCAATTCGCAAGCGGATGTGGGACAAAGGCTTTCGCGAATTCCAGACCCCAATTATCACGGCCTCTAGCCCTGAGGGCGCGCGCGATTTCCTTGTGCCTTCGCGTCTGCATCCTGGCAAGTTTTACGCGCTGCCACAGGCACCGCAGCAGTTTAAGCAGCTGTTGATGGTTTCGGGCTTTGATAAATATTTCCAAATCGCCCCTTGTTTCCGCGATGAAGACCCGCGCGCGGATCGCTCGCCGACTGATTTCTATCAGCTCGACATGGAAATGAGCTTTGTGATACAGCAAGATGTGTTTGATACGATCCAACCCGTGCTCAAAGGCCTGTTCGAGGAATTTGGTGGCGGCAAGAAGGTCGATCAAGACTGGCCGCTGATTTCCTATAAAGATGCCGCGCTGTGGTATGGCACCGATAAGCCAGACCTGCGCAACCCGATCAAAATGGAAGTTGTAAGCGAGCATTTCAAAGACTCGGGCTTTGCAATTTTCGCAAAAATCCTTGAGCAGGGTGGCACCGAAGTGCGCGCCATTCCTGCCCCCACAGGCGGCAGCCGCAAATTCTGTGACCGCATGAATTCATGGGCGCAAGGTCAAGGCCTGCCTGGAATGGGCTATATGTTCTGGCGCGAAGGCGAGGATGGCACGATGGAGGCCGCAGGCCCCTTGGCCAAAAACATTGGCCCTGAACGCACCGAAGCCATCCGCACGCAATTGGGTCTTAGTGTCGGTGATGCGGTGTTCTTTATGGCAGGCAAGCCCGCGGATTTCGAGGCCGTTGCAGGGCGCGCGCGCACCGAAGTGGGCCGCGAATTGGGGCTGATTGATGAGAACCGCTTCGCCTTTGCGTGGATCGTGGATTTCCCGATGTATGAAAAGGACGAGGAAACGGGCAAAATTGATTTCAGCCATAACCCGTTCTCGATGCCCCAAGGCGGGATTGACGCACTTGCGGGTGACCCGCTTGAGGTGTTGGGATATCAATATGACCTGGCCTGTAACGGCTATGAATTGGTGTCGGGTGCGATCCGAAACCACAAGCTTGAGATCATGTTCAAGGCGTTTGAACTTGCAGGTTATGGTGAGGACGAAGTCCGCCGCCGTTTTGGTGGTATGGTCAATGCGTTCCAATTCGGCGCGCCGCCTCATGGCGGCTGTGCGGCGGGGATTGACCGCATCGTGATGCTCTTGGCGGAAACGGCGAATATCCGCGAGGTGATCCTCTTCCCGATGAACCAACGCGCGGAAGATGTGATGATGAATGCACCCTCCGAGCCGATGCCAGATCAGCTGATGGAATTGGGTCTGCGGTTTTTGCCGCGCGACTGATTCCGTTTCACCCTTGCCAATTTTTGCGGCCTCTGCCCTGATGGGCGGGGGCCTTTACGCGTTTTGATGGGGGTTACGATTCAGGATTTGTCAAAATATGTGCCGCCCGCGCGGCCCGAATTCCAACAGCGGCAAGGGCGCTATGCGCGGCTTGAACGGCTCAGGGCGCATTTGCACGCGGATGAGCTGTTTCGGGCCTATGACAGCGCGGAAGATTTGTGGCAGTTTCTGCCCTATGGCCCTTTCATTTCTGCCGCCGCCTATGATCGCTTTTTGCGCGGCTTTGAGGCGGGCGAAGATCCTGTGTTTTACGCAATCCGCGACATGGCGCGGGGCCAGGTGATGGGCGTGGCCTCTTATTTGCGTATCGCGCCTGAGAAAGGATCGATTGAATTGGGGCATATATGCCTTGGCCCCGCCTTGCAAAAAAGCCCCGCCGCGACCGAAGCATTTTTTATGATGATGTCATGGGCCTTTGAGGCGGGGTATCGGCGTTTTGAGTGGAAATGCGATGCGCGCAACCTGCCCTCGCGCCGCGCGGCGCAGCGTTTGGGGCTGAGTTACGAAGGGGTGTTTCGCCAAGACAATATCGTCAAAGGCAAAAATCGTGACACCGCATGGTTTGCCGCCATTGATGCGGAATATCCCGCGCTGAAAGAGGCCTTTACCGAATGGCTTTTACCGCAGAATTTCGATGCGACAGGGCGCCAGATCGAACGTCTTTCTGACCTGACGGGATTGGTGCGGGTGGCGCGCGACCCCACGCTTGGCTCATAGTCGTGGGCTGATTTCCGCGATTTTTTGTGTAAGAGCATGGTGCAGCGCCGCGCGGGTGTCGCGCATCAGGCCGCGCGCGGCTTCGGCCAATTCACGATCGCCAGCCTCCTGCGCGATGCCCATCAAGAAGGAGTGCAGATAGGGCAGGGGTGGGTCTGGCTGATCCAAGAGATCAATCGCATGGGTCAAATCCTCGCGATAGGCAATAGGGTCAGGGATCACGGTGTCGCCTGCCACAGCATGGGGGGTTTTGGGGGCCAAATCTGGGGGCAAATGGCGCAAGATTGTTTCTTGGAAATGCGCTAGGGTTTCGATGGGTTTGGCCAAAAACCCATCGGCACCTGCGGCCTTTGCCTCGGCGGCGCTGTCATGGGGGTCGGCGGCGGAACATGCCAAGATCACGGGCAAGCGGGGGCTTGCCATGGCCAAATCTTGGATCAAATCCAAGCCAGACCCATTTGGTAGACCGAGGTCGATAATGGCCACGCTGGGGTGATAGACCTGCAGGTGACGCCGCGCGGAGGACAGGCAATCGGCCCGCCTGATCCGCGCGCCCGAACGCAGGCTCAGCAATCGCAGCGATTCCGAGGCGTATCGGCTATCCTCAACGATTAAAATGGTCAGCCCCATCAGCGGATTTAGCGCCTGCATTTTCGCCTGACGGGTTGGCGGCAATTTGAACTCATCCATTTCAGGCACCTCGAATTTGTGAGTCCCTTCCCCGATTACAGCCTGTCGCGGTTACCGAAGGGTAAACGGGGCGCGACCACACGCCTCTTGCCCACAGGATTTTGCGCAGGCATATCTTGGGGCGAGTGACCCAAGGAGATGAAAATGATCGGTAGATTGAACCATGTGGCCATTGCTGTGCCTGATCTCGAGGCTGCGTCAGCGCAATATCGTGATACGCTTGGCGCAAAAGTTGGCGCGCCGCAGGATGAACCTGATCACGGGGTGACGGTGGTCTTCATCGAATTGCCCAATACCAAGATTGAGTTGCTCTATCCTTTGGGCGAAAATTCCCCCATCGCGGGTTTTCTAGAGAAAAACCCCTCAGGCGGCATTCACCATATTTGCTACGAGGTCGAAGATATTTTGGCGACGCGCGATAAGCTTCAGGCCAGTGGCGCGCGCGTTTTGGGCACGGGGGAGCCGAAAATTGGGGCACATGGTAAGCCGGTGTTATTCCTCCACCCCAAAGATTTCACAGGCACATTGGTCGAATTGGAGCAGGTCTAATGGGTATTGTCACAGGCCTCGTGGTTTATGCGATTGTATGGTTCATGTCGCTGTTTCTGACATTGCCGTTTTTCGTGCGCACCCAAGGGGATGAGGGCGAGGCTGCGCGCGGCACATCGCAATCTGCACCCGCCTCAAGCTTTAATCTGCGCCGCAACCTGTTGATCAACACAGCCATTGCCACGCTGATCTGGGCCGCGATCGCGGGGATCATTTTATCGGGTCGTGTCTCTATCGAAGATATTAATCTCTTTGCCCTCTTTGGCATGGGCGACAGCACTTATTGACGCGCCCCCGTCAGGCCCACCCGATGGGCCACATGGGTAAAGGTCGCAGCCCCCAATATGGGCACGATAAGGTTCAAGATTGGCACGCTTAAGGGGACTGCCATCATGACCCCGCCTGCAAAAAATGTCAGGCGATTTTTGCGCCGAAATTCAATCGCTGATGCGCGATCGAGGCGGCGCTGTGCCACCATCTGCGAATATTCGCGCCCCAAGAGAAACCCGTTCAACCCCCAGAACACAAAGGGGGCAAAGGGCGTGAAATAAAGAACCAAAGCCAATGTGTTGGCCAATAGGATTACGCCCAAAAATCGTAGGCTGTCACCGATGGCTTCGGCCAATTTCACATGGCGGGCGGGTGGCAGCTGGGGGTAATGTTCTGCTTCAACCGCATCTGCGATTTCGTCTAAGAACAACCCCGTAAAGGTCGAGGTCACAGGCACCATCATCACCGATGACAGCAAGATCAAAAATGGCACGGCCGCCCATGAGAGTGCCGCCCCAAAGAAACTGATTGTGCCAATCCAGGGCAGGGTGATTGCATCAGGCAATAGCCATCCCAAAAAAATCAGAACCGCCGCTGAGATCGCAACCAGCAACGCAATGGTCAACACCACGCCGATCAACAAAACGCGCAAAAAGCGCCTGTCGCGGAATTGCAAAATGGATTTTAGGAAATCAGCAAGTAATGCGGCCATGTTGAGATGGCTCCTTTTGGGGCAGGTCTGTGCTTAGGTGGGGCAGGCCCCATCATGGCGCAAGGGCAGGGTCACGCCCTAATCGCGATATGTGACGATATCGCCCATCTCGGGGCGGGGGCGTTCTGGGGCCTTAGCGCTTGGCGTTCCAAGATGGATGAACCCTGCCACGAATTGCGGCGCTGTAATGCCATAGGCACGGGATAAAAATTCGGGATCAAAGGCCATCCAACCGCTTAGCCAATTTGCGCCAAACCCGTGGGCCATCGCGGCATGCATCATTTCAAGACAAACCGCACCTGCCGATAGTTGCTGTTCCAACAGGGGGATTGCATCATGCGCAACGGGGTGAGACAGAACCGCGACCACAAGAGGGGACTGGTCAAATGCCGCGGCGGATTTTTCGACCTTTTCGGCCACGCGGCCTGCGCCATGGCCCAATTCGCGGGTGAGCGCGGCCAAGCCCGCACGGCTTTCTGGCCCATGCACAATGATGCGCCACGGCGCCAATTTTCCGTGATCTGGCACCCGCAGGGCGGATGTGAGGATATCTTCCAACACCGCCCCCTCAGGGGCGGGGGCATTGAGCAGCTGCGCAGGGGTGGATCTGCGCAGGCGCAAAAATTCCGCCAATTGTGGCCAATGCGGGGGCTGGTAGGGGGCGTCCTTCATGATTTTTTCGCCGCAGCCTTTTTCGGGGTTGCCTTCTTTTTGGCAGCGGCTTTGGGCGCGGCTTTCTTGGCGGCGGCCTTGCGCGGGGTTTTCCCGCCTTTGGCGGCCTTGGCCGTGATCAGCGCCAAGGCCTCCTCCATCGTGACGGCTTCGGGTTCTGTGCCCTTGGGCAGGGTCGCATTGATTTTGGCCCATTTCACATAAGGCCCATAGCGGCCATTCATCACCTGAACCGCCCCACCATCAGGATGCTCGCCCAACTCTTTGAGAGGGGCGGCCGTGGCCCCACGGCCTGCACCGCGCGAAGCGGCCTTGGCGGCCAAAACCTCAACCGCGCGGTTCATGCCGATCTCGAACACCTCATCCACCTCGGGCAGGTTGGCGTAAAGGCTGCCATGCTTGACATAAGGCCCGTAACGGCCAATGCCCGCCTCGACCAAAACGCCATCTTCAGGATGCGCACCAATCGCGCGGGGCAATGACAAGAGATGCAGCCCTTTCTCCAAATCCATGCCCGCAGGGGGCCATGTTTTGGGCAGTGAGGCGCGCGGGGGTTTGGGGCTGTCTTCGGTCGCTTCGCCCAATTGAACATAAGGGCCAAACCGCCCTGCTTTCAGCCAAACGGCCTGTCCGCTTTCGGGTTCGACCCCCAGCATTTTATCGCCCTCGCTTTCCTCGCCATTGGGGGCGAGGGGGCGGGTATAGCGACATTCAGGGTAATTGGAGCAGCCGATGAACGCCCCACCAGAGCGCGCTGTGCGCAACGAAAGACGCCCTTCACCACAAGCTTGACATTGGCGTGGATCACCACCATCGGGGCGCTGTGGGAAGAGGTGCGGTTCCAACACCTCGTTGATTTTTTCCAAAACATCGGTGATCCGCAACTCGGCGGTTTCATCGACCGCCGCTTTGAAATCGCGCCAGAAACGGGTCAGCAGATCGCGCCAATCGCGCGCGCCTGCACTGACCTCATCCAGTTGGTTTTCCAAATCCGCGGTAAAATCATAGCCCACATATTTCTGGAAATAATTGCTGAGGAATATGGTGACCAAGCGCCCCTTATCCTCGGGGATCAGGCGCCCCTTATCTTTGAGCACATAGCCGCGATCTTGGATCGTGGTGACGATAGAGGCATAGGTGGACGGGCGGCCAATGCCCAATTCTTCCATACGCTTGACCAAGGTGGCCTCGGTGTAGCGGGGGGGCGGTTGAGTAAAGTGACGCTGTCCAAACACCGCGCCTGAAGAGTCGATGATACCCCCTTCCGAGAGGCGCAGGCCGCCACTTTCACTGGCTGTGGCCCCATCCAAGGCCTTGGTTAAATCGCCCATCAAACTGCTTTGATCAAAGCCAAGCTTGTCGCCAACCGCCATATTGGGCAGGCGATTTGCGTCTTCCTCATCGCTGTCATCGCGCCCTTCGACATAAACCTTGAGGAAACCCTCAAACTGGATGACCTGACCGCTTGCGCGCAGCACGACATTCTCATCGTTTGAGGAAATATCAACCGTGGTGCGCTCAAGGCGGGCGGCCTCCATCTGGCTTGCGATGGTGCGTTTCCAGATCAGTTCATAGAGTTTTTTCTGATCCGCATCCGTGATGCGCAGCTTTTCTGGCCCCATGGACATATCGGTGGGGCGGATACATTCATGCGCCTCTTGGGCGTTTTTCGCCTTGTTCTTATACATCCGCGGAGATTTCGGCAGGAAGTCTTCGCCAAATCGCGCGCGGATTGTGTCGCGGGCGGACATCACCGCCTCGGGGGCCATGTCGATCCCGTCTGTTCGCATATAGGTGATATGCCCCGCCTCATAGAGGCGCTGAGCCGCGCTCATGGTTTGGCGCGCGCCCATGCCGAATTTGCGGCTGGCCTCTTGTTGCAGGGTCGAGGTCATAAACGGCGGGCTTGGATTGCGGGTGGCGGGTTTCGCCTCGACACTGCTCACAGTGAGCGCGCGGCTTGCCACCGCACTAACCGCCATCTGGGTCGAGGATTGCGTGGCCAAGTCGAATTTATCCAACCTCTTGCCCCCAAAATGGGTCAAACGCGCCTCAAACCCCTGTCCGCGCGGCGTCACAAGGCCCGCGCGCACTGACCAATATTCTTGGGCGCGGAAGGCCTCGATTTCCATTTCGCGCTCAACGATCAGACGCAGGCAGACGGATTGCACACGGCCTGCTGATTTTGATCCGGGCAATTTGCGCCACAAAACGGGGCTGAGGGTGAACCCCACCAAATAATCCAACGCCCGCCGCGCCAAATAGGCATCGACCAATTCCATATCGACCTCGCGCGGGGCCTCCATCGCTTGGGTCACAGCGGTTTTCGTGATTGCGTTGAACACAACGCGGCGCACGGGCGTGTCTTTCTTAAGTGCCTTTTTCTGCGTCAGCGCCTCAAGCAAGTGCCAAGAAATCGCTTCACCCTCGCGGTCAGGGTCGGTGGCAAGGATCAAATCGGGGTCAGATTTCAGCGCATCCACAATCGCCTTGATGTGCTTTTTGCTATCTGTGGCGACCTCCCATTTCATCTCAAACCCTGCGTCAGGATCGACTGAGCCATCCTTGGGGGGCAGGTCGCGTACATGGCCGTAGGAGGCCAAAACCGTATAATTCGCGCCCAGATATTTATTGATCGTCTTGGCCTTGGCGGGCGATTCGACAATGACAACGGGCATGAGTGGCAACCTAACTTTTTATGGAAATGTAATCGGTCTTAGGTCGCGCAACATTTGGTCTTGTGCAGGGTTTGTCAATGCACCCCTGTCACAATCACCCTATTTTTGTGGCATCTAGGCTGCGGTTTGGTGTCTCTGTGCGGCAGGGACTGCGGCGCTATGATCACTGCGCGCCACCATGCCGCCTGCGCTGCGGGTGATCCCACCTGCAAGCTCCAACTCGGTCAAATGGCGGGCGAGATCGGCGCTGGGCATTGTGCTAACGCGCGCCAGATGATCCTCGCTGACCGCGCCTGCCCCGATGAACGACAGGGTCATTGCGTGGGGGCTGTCGTGATGGGTGATGTCGCGCTGCCGCAGGGTCGAGCGGATGCCCCGGCACGGCCATCACCTCGCGCCCCTGTTCAGCGGCCATGCGCGCGGTGATCATCGACCCTGATCTTGATGCGGCCTCAATCACCACGATGCCACGCGATAGCCCTGAAATGATGCGATTGCGTCTTGGGAAATGGCGCGCTTGGGGCGCGCGGCCCATCGGCATCTCAGACAGACGCAAACCGATTTGCGCGGCAAGTTCGGCGTTTTCGGGCGGATAGATCACATCCACCCCGCCTGCCATGACCGCGACCGTGCCTGTGCTGAGGCTTGCGTGATGCACGGCTGTATCAATGCCGCGGGCAAGGCTTGAGGCGGTCACAATCCCCGCTTGGGCCAAGTCGCGTGCCACCGCGCGCGCCATCTGCAACCCAAGCGCTGACGCATTGCGCGTGCCCACCATGCCGACCATTGGGCGGGTGAGCAGGTCAAGGTCGCCAATGGCCCACAGAAAAGGCGGGGCATCGGACAGTGCGGCGAGGGTTGCAGGATAGGCCGCCTCACCCAAAAACAGGGCGCGGGCCGCACAGTTTTGCGCCGCGCGAATTTCGGCCTGTGCCGCAGATTTGGAATAGGCGGCATAGTCTGCCACACCCGCCTTGGCCGCGATCTGTGGCAGGGCCGCCAAGGCATCGGCCCCCGATCCATATTCGGCAATCAATCGCCGATAGGTCACAGGCCCAACTTTTGGCGAGCGGATCAACCGCAGCCGCGCCAAGCGTTCGGCCGTGTCATCGGACGGTGCAGGGAGAGGGGCAGGGAGAGGGGCAGAAGGGGCGGCATGATCTGTCATGCCGCAACCCTAGACGCAGCTTGGTTGAGAAGGCGTTAATGCAGGATCAGGCTGAACCGCCGACTGTCAGACCGCCAATCATCAATGTGGGTTGACCGACTCCCACAGGCACCCATTGCCCCGCTTTGCCGCAATTCCCCATGCCCGGATCTAGGGCCATATCATTGCCAATCGCGCGGATTTGTTTCAGTGCAGTTGCCCCATCTCCGATGAGCGTGGCCCCTTTGACAGGCGCCCCGATCTGGCCGTTTTGCACGCGATAGGCCTCGGTGCAGGAAAAGACGAATTTGCCATTGGTGATGTCAACCTGCCCGCCGCCAAAGCCAACCGCATAAATCCCGTCTTTCAAATCCGCTAAAATATCGGCAGGCGCGCTGTCGCCGCCAAGCATATATGTGTTGGTCATCCGCGTCATCGGGGGGTGCGCATAAGATTCGCGCCGCCCATTCCCTGTCGCAGCCACACCCATCAGGCGGGCGGATTGGCGGTCTTGCATGTAGCCTACCAAAATTCCGTCCTCAATGAGCGGGGTGGTTTGGCTTTGTGTGCCCTCATCGTCAATCGAAATGGATCCACGCCGATCAGGCAGCGTGCCATCGTCCAAAACAGTCACGCCTTTGGCCGCCACTTGCTGCCCCATCAGACCTGCGAAGGCGGATTGGCCTTTGCGGTTGAAGTCCCCCTCTAACCCATGCCCCACAGCCTCGTGCAGTAGGATACCTGGCCAGCCTGGCCCCAGCACCACATCAATCACGCCCGCAGGGGCAGGGACGCTGTCGAGGTTCACGCAGGCCATGCGCAGGGCCTCACGTGCAACCGATTGCCAATGCGTAGGGGCCATGACGCGGTCAATCGCAAACCGCCCCCCACCGCCTGCCGAGCCACTTTCACGGCGGCCCTTTGCCTCAACAATGACCGAGATATTCAAGCGCACCAACGGCCGTGCATCGCGCAACACCTGTCCCTCAGGGCGGAGGATTTCGACCTCTTGATGCGAGGCGGCAAGCGATACAGACACTTGCACAACGCGCGGATCAAGGGCGCGGGTATAGGCGTCAATCTCGCCCAATAGATCAATGCGGGCCTCAAAGCTGCTGCCATCCATTGGGTCATTGGGCATGTAGAGGTGGCGGTTGGTGCCTTGTGGGGGGGCGGCCATGATCCCGCCGCTTTGGCGAATGGCCATGCGGGCAGTGTCACTGGCGCGGGACAGGGCCGCTTCGCTTAACTCGGTAGCATGGGCATAGGCTGAAACCTCCCCCAAGACCGCGCGCAGCCCGAATCCCTCGCTTGCGTCATAGGAGGCGGTCTTGATCCGCCCATCATCAAAAACCAAGGCCTCAGATCGTTTTCTTTCGAGAAATAACTCTCCGTCTTCAGCCCCTGTCAGGGTTGCGCGCAACAGTCGCAGGGCGGCCTCTTGGTCGAGGGATGTCTCGAAGGGACGGAAGCTACTGGCACGATCAGACACGCAAATTCCTTTCAAAATTGGGCACTTGGCCTGCGTTCCGCCGCCGCGGCGGCAGCATAACCACCCGATGTGAGCCGTTAAAATGATCCAAATCAACATTCCCAAGGGTGAGACATTTTTATCCAATGTCTTGTAATGTAACCCTCTATATGGTTGTTGCAGCTTTGAACGCAACGGGATGTCACAGACCTTAAACGGGCATCACGAAAAAACAGGACGACATGACAATGGCACTTCGTACCAAGCTCTCAAGCTTTTGGGCCGCAGCGGCGGCAACATTTGCCCTGACGGGTGGTGCATCTGCGCAGGCGTTGCGCGATGGTTTGGAGATTATCGGCGCACCCCATCTGGGTGGTGTGAATATGCAAACAGGCGTGACCGAATTGGCGCATGACGTTCGCATGTTGGATAGTCTGCTTTTGGTGATTATCACCGCGATTGTTATCTTCGTGACCGCATTGATGGTCTATTCCATCGTGCGCCACAATCGCCGTGCGAACCCAAAACCTGCAACCTTCACCCATAACCGCAAGATCGAGATCATCTGGACAGTCGTGCCAATGATCATCTTGTTTGTGATCGGCGGCTTCTCGCTGCCTGTGTTGTTCAAGCAGCAGACCATTCCTGATGGCGAAGTGGTGATCAAGGCAACAGGCTATCAGTGGTATTGGGGCTACGAATACCCGCAGCATGACATTGTTTTTGACAGCTTCATGTTGGCCGAAGATGAATTGGCCGAATACGGCTACACGCGGGATGAATATTTGCTCGCCACCAACACGGCAATGGTTGTGCCAACAGGCCGCGATGTTGTGGTTCAGGTCACGGGCGCGGATGTGATCCATTCTTGGACAATTCCCGCCTTCGGTGTGAAGCAGGACGGAATCCCGGGCCGCCTTGCGCAGCTGTGGTTCAATGTTGAGCCTGGCCGTGAAGGCATCTATTTCGGGCAGTGTTCTGAGCTGTGCGGCGTGAACCACGCCTACATGCCGATCACCGTCTTCGCAGTGACCCCTGAGGAATATGACGCATGGACGCGCGGCGAGATCAGTGATTTCGCCTCCGTAGATGCGCGTGCGCCACAGGTTGTGGAACTGGCCGCGGCGCAATAAGCGCAGGAAAGCTTCTGCCAAGCCACCCGCGCAATCAGGTGGCTTGGCGATTTCGCAAATAACCCCCCCAAAGGACGCGCCCGCAGATGAGCGATGCATCCATTGATATCACCACCAAATCGGCGAAACCCGCTGAACTGGAACCCAAAGAAGCAAGCTTTGGGGATTATGTGCTGCTGCTTAAGCCGCGTGTGATGTCTTTGGTGGTGTTCACCGCTTTTGTTGGCATTATCGCGGCCCCTGAGGTGCAGTCTTTGTTCATCTCTTTCTGTGCCATTTTGTTCATCGCGATTGGTGCAGGGGCGTCTGGCGCGCTGAATATGTGGTATGATGCCGATATTGACCGCGTTATGAAGCGCACCGCCTCGCGCCCTGTGCCGTCTGGGCGTGTCACCGCGCAAGAGGCGTTTCAGATCGGTCTTGCACTCTCGGTCATGTCGGTTGTGTTCCTTGGCCTTGCGACCAATTGGGTTGCGGCGGGGCTCTTGGCCTTTACCATCTTTTTCTACGTTGTGATTTACACGATGTGGCTGAAACGTGCGACCCCGCAGAATATCGTCATTGGTGGCGCGGCAGGGGCCTTTCCCCCAATGGTGGGCTGGGCGGCTGTAACGGGTGATGTTTCGCTGGCCTCTATGCTGATGTTCGGCTTGATCTTCATGTGGACGCCGCCGCATTTCTGGGCCTTGGCCTTGTTTATGAAATCGGATTACCACAAGGCCGATGTGCCGATGCTGACGGTGACCCATGGGCGCGCAGCGACCCGCCGCCATATCTGGATTTACACTGTGCTCTTGGCGCCTGTGGCGCTTGCCATTGGTGTGACGCAAATCGGCGGCCCGCTCTACATGGCGGCAGCGGTGGTTCTGAACCTGATCTTCTTGAAGGGCGCATGGGATATCCGTGCTCGCAGCGAAGATGTGGCAGAGGCCGATGGTTATGCGACTGAAAAGAAATTCTTCCGCTTTTCCCTGTATTACCTTTTCCTGCATTTCTGCGCGATCTTGGGCGATATTGCCCTGCGCGCCGCAGGTCTGTCATTGGGGGGGTGGTAAGCTATGGCGATCCGTGAACAAAGCGATATGCACAAGCGCCGCCTGAGCCGCAATATCGGCGTAGGGCTGAGCCTTGTTGCCTTTTGCGTGATCGTCTTTGGGATGACGGTGGCAAAAATACGTGAAGGCTCGAAGATGGAGGCCTTTGATCATCAACCGCGCGTGTCGATGACCCCTGCGCAAGAGGGGCAATCAGGAGGCACGCAGCAATGACGCAAAACCGTAAAACTGTTTACAGCCTGCTTGGTGTCATTGTCTTTATGGGGGCGATGGCATGGGCGGCTGTGCCGCTTTATGATCTTTTTTGCCGTGTCACGGGTTATGGCGGCACCACGCAAGTTGCAGATACTGAAAGCGCGGTGGTGTCTGATCGCATCGTCACTGTGCGCTTTGATGCAAGCACCGCGCGCGACATGCCGTGGGAATTCCGCCCCATGCAGCGCGAAATTGATGTCCGCCTAGGCGAAACAGCCTTGGTGTTTTACGAGGCCTATAACCCGACCGATGAAGTGGTGGCAGGAACTGCGAGCTATAACGTGCTGCCCTATACGGCGGGCGCTTATTTTGCGAAAATCGCCTGCTTCTGTTTCACCGAGCAGGTGCTGCAACCAGGTGAGCGGGTCGAAATGCCCGTGACCTTTTTCGTAGCCCCCGAAATCCTTGAGGATGACGAGGCCTATGAAACACAAGAAATTACCCTGTCCTATACATTTCATGTTATGGATATAACCGAAGACCTTGCCGCCCTGAGCGGCACAACTGAATGACCGAAAGCGAAGGACCAAAACAGATGGCCCATGCAAAGAACCATGATTATCATATCATTTCGCCCTCACTCTGGCCGTTGATTGGCGCCGTTGGGGCTTTTGTAATGCTCACGGGCGGCGTGCTGTGGATGCATGGCTCTGGCCCGTGGATGTTCCTGATGGGCCTTGTGGCTGTCCTTTACGTGATGTTCGGCTGGTGGTCGGATGTGGTCGCGGAAAGCAACCAAGGCGATCACACCCCCGTTGTGCGGATCGGCCTGCGCTATGGCTTTATAATGTTCATCATGTCCGAAGCCATGTTCTTCGTTGCATGGTTTTGGGCCTTCTTCAAGCACGCGATATACCCGATGAACGAATATCTCGGGTCGCAATATGTGCAGCCAAGTTTCTATCAGATGGATGTCTGGCACCTGCCTTTGATCAACACGCTGGTGCTGCTTCTGTCGGGCGCGGCGGTGACTTGGGCACACCACGCGTTGGTTCACAACGAAAGCCGTAAGGATGTTGAATGGGGCCTTTTGATCGGCGTCGCGCTTGGCTTGTTCTTCACGGGTCTGCAGGCCTTTGAATATTGGGAGTTGCTAGCGCACAAAGACTGGACATTCGGCGGGGATAAGTTTTTCTCGACCTTCTTCCTTGCAACGGGTTTCCACGGGATGCACGTGATCATCGGCACAATCTTCCTGTTCATCTGCTATCTGCGCGTGCGCAGCGGCCATTTCACCGCAGAGAAACATATCGGCTTCGAAGCGGCCGCATGGTACTGGCACTTTGTTGATGTGGTCTGGTTATTCTTGTTTGCCGCAGTCTATATTTGGGGCATTGGCGGCTGAGCTGATCCCGCGTGATCACCTGATTTTGGAACGGCCCGCCACCACAAAGGCGGGCCGTTTCTCGTTCGACCCGCCATCGATGAGAGGTGCTATGACACATTCGCGTTTTGCGATTTTCTCGGTTCTGTCATTCGGGGTTGCGGGGGCCGCTATCCTGATTGCGCTTGGCGTTTGGCAGACCCAACGTTTGTCTTGGAAACAGGGCGTGTTGGCCGATATCGAGGCGCGGATTGTTGCCGAAGCGGTGACCTTGCCTGACGCGCCAGATGCGATCCGTGATCGGTATTTGCCTGTGATGCTTGAGGGGCAGTTTATCCGCGGGGCAGAGGACACGCTGCGCGTCTTGGTCAGCCGCAAGGGCGTGGGGGCGGGCTATCGCCTGATCTCAGGGTTTGAGGATGATCTGACGGGACGCCGTATCCTTTTGGATCGTGGGTTTTTGCCCGTAGCCGCTGAGATGCGTTCTGCGCCAGAAGGCCGCTTTGCCCTCACGGGCAACCTGCATTGGCCAGATGACCGCAACAGCTCGACCCCCGATAATGACCGCGCCGCAAATATCTGGTTCGCGCGCGATTTGGCGGATATGGCCGCGGTGCTTGGCACAGACCCCTATCTTGCGGTGCTGCGTGATGGCACCCCGCCAGAGGCAGACCTGACACCGATGCCCGTGGACACATCCGCCATCCCCAATGACCATTTGCAATATGCGGTGACATGGTTTTCGCTTGCAGCGGTATGGTTGGGGATGACAGCCTATCTTCTGTGGCGTATCAGGCACAGAACGCTTTGAAGGGACAATAACCATGCGCTACATCTCGACACGCGGCACAGCGCCTGAACTGACATTTGAGGACGCCATGTTGACGGGGCTTGCCCGTGATGGGGGGCTGTATGTGCCTGCAAGCGTCCCGCAGTTGAGCCATGCGGAGATCGCCGCAATGGCGGGTCTGCCTTATGAGGAGGTCGCCTTTCGCGTGATGCGCCCCTTTGTGGGCGATACATTCAGCGAGAGTGAATTTGGCGATATCATCACCCGCGCCTATCAGGGCTTTCGCCACGCAAGCCGCGCCCCGCTCAAGGAATTGGCACCCAATCATTTCCTGATGGAATTGTTCCACGGCCCCACCTTGGCGTTCAAAGATTTTGCGATGCAGCTGATTGGGCAAATGTTTGAGCATAGCCTGACCAAACGCGGGCAGCATGTGACCATTGTGGGGGCAACGTCAGGCGATACAGGCTCTGCCGCGATGGAGGCATTTCGCGGGCTTGATGCGGTGTCGGTGTTCATCCTGTTCCCCCATGGCCGTGTGTCCGAGGTGCAGCGCCGCCAAATGACCACGGTCACCGAGGCCAATGCCCATGCTTTGGCCATTGACGGCACATTTGACGATGCGCAGGCGCGGCTCAAAGATATGTTTAATGATCTCACCTTCCGCGATGAGGTGCGCTTGGCAGGGGTGAACTCGATCAACTGGGCGCGTGTCATGGCGCAGGTTGTTTATTATTTCACCGCCGCAGTCAGCCTTGGCGCCCCACATCGTGCCGTCGGCTTTACTGTGCCGACTGGCAATTTCGGCGATATTTTCGCGGGCTATATCGCGCGCCAAATGGGTCTGCCGATTGATCGTCTTGTGGTGGCGACCAACAGCAATGACATTTTGGATCGCGCCTTGCGCACGGGCGGCTATCATATGGGCGGCGTGCAGGCCACAATCAGCCCTTCGATGGATATCGAAGTGTCGTCCAACTTTGAGCGGGCATTGTTTGATGCGTATGGCCGTGACGCAGGCGCGGTGGTGCAATCCATGGCTGCGTTGAAATCCGAAGGCGGGTTTGACATCAGCCAAGGCGCGCTTGAGGCTTTGCGGGACATCTTTGCCTCGGGTCGTGCGAGCGAGGATGAGACATCCGCGATGATCACATCTTGTCTGTCAACATCGGGCGAGCTGCTTTGCCCCCATTCCGCAGTTGGGGTTCATGTGGCCCAAGATCACCTTGGGACGACCCCGATGGTTACATTGGCCACAGCGCATCCTGCGAAATTCCCCGATGCGGTCGAGGCGGCAACGGGCATCCGCCCCGCATTGCCGCCCCATATGGCAGATTTGTTCGAGCGTTCCGAACGGGTGCAGCGCGTGCCAAATGACCTTGCCGCCCTTGAGGCGTTGATCCGCGAAAAGGTGGCCGCATGAGTGTTGAAATGCACCAACTCTCCAACGGGTTGCGGGTGATCACCGAACGGATGGAGGGGCTTCAATCCGCGGCAATCGGGGTTTGGGTGTCCGCAGGGGGGCGCCATGAGCGGGTCGAGCAAAACGGCATCGCGCATTTCCTCGAACATATGGCGTTTAAGGGCACGAAACGGCGCAGCGCGCTGCAAATCGCCGAGGAGATCGAAGATGTAGGCGGCTATATCAACGCCTATACCTCGCGCGAAGTCACCGCCTATTACGCGCGCGTGCTGGAGCAAGATGTGCCCCTTGCTCTTGATATGATTGCCGATATCGTGCTGAACCCTGTGTTTGATCCGCGCGAGATCGAGGTGGAGCGGGGCGTCATCCTGCAAGAAATCGGTCAGGCGAATGACACGCCTGATGATGTGATTTTCGACTGGCTTCAGGAAACGGCCTATCCCAACCAACCGCTTGGGCGCACCATTCTTGGCCCCAGTGAGCGGGTGCGCGGCTTTGGTCGCGAGGATTTCAGCCAATTCGTCACCGAACATTATGGCCCCGATCAGATGATCCTATCGGCCGCAGGCGCGGTCGATCACGCGCAGATCGTGCGACTGGCCGAAGAGAATTTTGGCCATTTGCCCTCACGCCGCGCGGCCCCGGCACCTTTGGCGCAATTTGCAGGCGGAGAATTCCGCAAGGTCAAGAAACTGGAACAGGCCCATATTGCGATGGCCTTTGAAACACCTGGATATCGGTCTGACGACATCTACACCGCGCAGATTTACGCAAGCGCGCTTGGCGGGGGCATGTCCTCGCGCCTTTTCCAAGAACTGCGCGAAAAGCGTGGCCTGTGCTATTCGATTTTTGCCCAAGTGGGGGCCTTTGATGAAACGGGCCTTCTCACCATTTACGCAGGCACGGGCGGCAAGGATGTGGGGGATTTAGCGCTTTTGAGCATGGATGAGATCAAGCGCGCCGCGAGTGATTTGAACCAAGCCGAGCTTGATCGCGCGCGCGCGCAGATGAAAGCGGGGCTTTTGATGGGGCTGGAAAGCCCATCTTCCCGCGCTGAACGTCTAGCACGGGTTTTGGCCATCTGGGATCGTGTGCCGCCCCTAGAGGAAACTGTGGCGCGGATTGATGCGGTCAGCCTTGCGCATATTCGTGACTTTGGCGCAGGGATTGCCGAAAGCGGTGCGCTTGCCTTGGCGCTTTATGGGCCCGTCAGCAAAGCGCCTGATTACGCGCAATTGACGCAGCGTTTGGCGGCTTGATGCTGAGGCGGCGGCCGAAACTTGCCATTGAAACCGAGCGCATGACCTTGCGCCTGCCTCTGCATGAGGATTATCGCCACTGGGCGGGATTGCGCGAGGCGTCAGCCGCCTTTCTGCAGCCATGGGAGCCTGCTTGGTCATCGGATCATCTGACCCGCAAAAGCTTTTCTGCGCGGGTCTATTGGGCACAGCGTGCCTCATCGGAAGAAAGCGCGCTGCCGCTGTTTTTGATCCGCCGCGAAGACCAACGCCTGCTTGGCGCGGTCACATTGGACAATATTCGCCGTGGCCCCGCGCAGGCGGGAACGATTGGCTATTGGATTGGGCAGCCATATGCGCGCAACGGATATATGCGCGAGGCGGTGGTGGCCTTAATCCACTATGCTTTTACCCGTCTTGATCTCTCCCGCATTGAAAGCGCCTGTTTGCCTGAAAATACCCCTTCCCGTGGTCTTTTGGAGAAATGCGGCTATAAATATGAGGGGGTCGCGCAAAGCTATTTGCAGATCAATGGGCGCTGGCGCAATCATGTGCTTTACGCCAATTTGCGCAGTGACCGCCGTGGCCGCACCGAAGTGGGCTAAGGCTTTGTGGGTGTAAGGGGGACAGGCGTGACAGCTTCATCAAAACTTGACGCGTTGAAGGGCGATTTGCCCGCAGATATCTGGCGCGATGCGACCCCGAACTATCTCGAAGAACCGCGTGGGCGGTGGCAGGGCAAAGCTGCGGCTGTTTTGGCACCGCGCTCTACCGAGCAGGTTGCTTTGGCCCTGCGCGCCTGTGCGGCGCATCGGGTGGCGGTGATCCCCTATGGCGGCGGCACGGGCTTGGTCGGTGGGCAGCTGTCTGAAAATTTTGATCATGGCGTGATTTTATCACTGGAGCGGATGCGCGCGATCCGCGCGATGGACGAAGATGGGCGCAGCCTAACCGTTGAGGCGGGTGTCATCTTGGCTGATATTCACGCGACCGCAAAAAAGGCTGGGTTGCTTTTCCCCTTAAGCCTTGCAAGCCAAGGATCGGCGCGCATTGGCGGCCTTTTGGCGACCAATGCGGGCGGGGTGAATGTTCTGCGCTATGGTAATGCGCGGGATTTAGTTTTGGGCATTGAGGCAGTGATGCCCGATGGCAGCATTTTTCGCGGGCTGTCGCCTCTACGCAAAAACAACACGGGCTATGATCTGCGCCATTTGCTGATCGGCTCAGAGGGCACATTGGGCATCATCACAGCGGCCAGTTTGCGGCTTTTTCCTGAGCCTGCGGCGCAAGGCGCGGCCCTGATGGCTGTGCCTGATCCTAGCGCGGCCCTGTCTCTGTTGCGAATGACGCAGGATGTGGTGGGCGAGGGGCTTTCGGCCTTTGAATTGATGCACCGCCAAGGGTTTGATTTCTTGGCCGAGGTTGGGCCAGATTTGCGCCAACCTTTTGATGAGATCCCCGAGTGGTGCGTGCTGATCGATTTGGGCCTTGGTGCGGGTCAAGATCCCGCCGCGCTATTAGAGGGACTTTTTGCCCGCGCCTTTGAGGCAGATTTGGTCAGTGACGGGGTGATTGCCCAATCCATGGCGCAGCGGGATGATTTCTGGGCCCTGCGCGAAAATATCCCTGAAACAAATCGGCGCATCGGCTCAGTGAGTTCGCATGATATTTCCTTGCCCGTCGGTTTGGTGCCGCAATTCATTGCCGACATTCCCGCTCGCATCGCCCAGATCGGGGAATTCCGCCATAACTGCTTTGGCCATATGGGGGATGGGAATTTGCATTACAACATCTTCCCGATGCCAGGCAAAACCCGGGCGGACCATCTGGCAGAGCGGGATGTGATCAAGCGCGCCATGCATGATTTGGTGCATGAGATGGGCGGATCCGTATCTGCCGAACATGGGATCGGGCGGCTTAAGGTGGATGACCTTGAACGCTATGGCGACCCTGCCAAATTGGCCGCGATGCGAGCGATTAAGGCCGCTCTTGATCCGCACGGCATCATGAACCCAGGTGCAGTATTGCGCGGCAGATAGTTTCAACTGAAAATTCAAACACCCTAGTAAAACTGTGCGCATACTATAACGTTTGGCTCATCGATCAGTTTTTTATTGAGGTGTAATTTATGGCAAAGATTGTAAGCGTATTACCCCGGCTTTTCCGGTTGCCGTTGGCAGAAGTATTGTCAGATGCGAAGCACGGAGATCACACCCATTTTGAGCTGATTACGGCTACTGTAAAGTTGGATGACGGCAGTGAGGGTACTGGTTATTCTTATACTGGCGGATGGGGTGGTCACGCGATCAAGGCCATGATTGAGCATGATTTGACGCCGTTTTTGATTGGCAAAGATGCTACTCAAATTGAGCAATTACATGACCAAATGCGTTGGCATATTCACTATGTGGGACGAGGCGGTGTTTCTGCCTTTGCGATTGCAGCAGTTGATGTCGCCTTGTGGGATATTCGTGGCAAACTAAGCAATTTATCTCTGTGTGAAATGGCTGGTGGCGTAAGCCGAACCTGTAAGGCCTACGTGGGTGGCATCGATCTAAATTTCCCCCTTGAAAAACTTTTGTCCAATATGGACCAGGCCATTCAAATCGGGTTCAATGGCGTAAAAATTAAGATTGGTCGTGAGAACCTGGAAGAAGACATCGAGAGAATATATGCGGTGCGAGAGCGAATTGGTTCAGACACGACCTTTATGGTTGATGCAAATTATGGCATGTCTGTCGACCAAGCAATTTCTGCCATCCGACAGTTTGAAAATGCCAATATTACCTGGTTTGAGGAACCGATCGATCCTGATGACTTAAACGGATACAGGATTATAAGTGAACAAACTGGCTTCCCGCTAGCAATTGGCGAGAACTGCCACTCAATTCACGACTTTGAACTTTTAGAGAAAACTAAGGCATTCAGTTTTTTTCAACCAGATGTGGCCACTTGCGGTGGTATCACAACGTGGTTGCGTGCGGCGGCTTTGGCCGAGCGTAACGGAATAAGTGTTTGCACTCATGGAATGCAGGAACTTCACGTTAGTCTGTTGTGTGGACGCGAAAATGCAGGCTGGTTGGAAGTTCATGCCTTTCCCATCGATACGTACACGCATCAGCCGTTAAAGCTTAATCAAGACCACATGGCTGTTGCGCCGCAGCTCCCTGGCATTGGTGTAACTTTTGATTGGGACAAACTTGAAGCTGAGAATAGCTTAGTATCATAGTGGCATGTGGTCAGGAAATCTTGCTTACACTCGATGACAGCATAGCCCTTTGGTTGAACATTAATTTTTGGAATACTGGATCAGGCAGAAGAGAGGTCAGACGCATTATTGAGTAGCTAAAGCCAAAAGCGAAAATTGCTCTCACTAGCAAAATCGTAGTTAGCGATGGTCCAAGCAGCATCATGAGGCCTACATCCTCGAATACTGAGTGAAATAAATTTATCAAAACTAACGCGCCGACGACGGATCGTATCGGGATTGTCCCTTGCTTAACTTCTTTGATCATGAGCCCGCCTCCGAACCCGAGTCCAAGGGTGAGGCCCACTATGACGATAGTTGCGGCGTTCGTTCCAATGTCTAATATTTTGAGAAAGGGCGATAGTATCAGCTGGATGATTTTTTCAACGCCGACTGATCTTAAAATTTCAATTGCAATCATCAATACGATGATAATGGCTTGGATAAAGAGTAGCCCAAAAATTTGGTCCAAAATCCATTGCTGCAGCGTAGGGTCAGACACCATCGTTGGGAGGTGAAGGCTCGCTTGGTTTTGAAATAGCCCTAAGTTTAAGAAAGAGAGGTGTAGGAGGTAGCAAAATATGAATCCCCCTCCCACGCGGATGAGAACAGTTGGTAGAATGCGCAAGCCTGCGTTTCGCGAGATTAGCGCCTCCACGATTAGCCCATGAGTGAAGAGCATGAATGAAGCAATAATGGTTGTTTGCGCTACAGTTAGGTTCAGTGCTTCAGGACTAGAAGATAAGACCAATAGTCCTGCGTAGGGGTTGGTCAGCAATGTAGTGGTAATCGCCAGTGCAACTTCTGCCGGTAGCCCTATGACTCCAAGCAAAGGAGCAACCTGAATAGTCAACCATGAGGTTGCACCAAAACTTTCGAGGACTTTAATAACAATTATAGTCGGTATCATGACCTTAAATAGCTCATATGATACAATATATGTGTCTTTAATTAAATTATTTATTTTATTTTTAAGTAAATTCGTCATGGGGGGCCTAAATATTTCAATAGACAGGGAGCCAATTCTTTATACGTTTAGATAAAGGCATCTTTGTTCAAAGGTAAAACGATGACTTCATTTAATGTGAATTTTTCAGAATTCGAGGGCAAGAAAATCCTGATAACAGGTGCATCGACCGGAATAGGAGCTGAGTTAGCGAAAGCGTTTGCGCAGCAAGGTGCAAAAGTGGGCTTGCACTATTTTTCTTCTGAAGATGCGGCCAATCAGCTGGCCGCAGATATTCGTAAATCTGGTGGTTCAGTTGAATTGGTAAGGGCTAATGCCGGTAACTCTAAAGAACTGGCTGCCGCCGTGAAAGATGTCGCAGAGCGTCTGGGCGGAATAAACGGTTTGATTAACAACGCAGGCGGTATGGTGCGCCGCGTGCCGTATGCTGAGGCAAGTGATAAGGACTATGACGAAATAATGGATCTAAATGCGCGATCCATAATCGTCGCATCAAAGGCTGCATTGCCTTATCTTAAAGCGGAGGGGGGGTTCGTAATTAACACGACTTCAATCGCAGCGCGCAATGGAGCCAGTGGAGGTGCCGGTCTGTATGGTTCGTCGAAGGCATTCGTATCTAACGTTACCCGCGGTATGGCCAAGGAGTGGATTGAGTACGGGGTCCGTGTAAATGCCGTCGCTCCAGGCGTGATTACAACGCCCTTCCATGAACGCTATTCAACCCAAGCCCAACTTGACACAATGCTGAAAACTGTTCCGCAAGGGCGCCTTGGTCAAGCACAAGATTGTGTGGGGGCGTTCCTGTTTTTAGCTTCACAGGCTCTGTCTGGCTACATTATCGGGCAAACAATCGAGGTCAATGGCGGACAACTGATGCCCTGATTCCGAGTGCTGGCATGGCGCTACGATCAAGGGAAGAGGAACACTGTTCAATGCCATGCCAGCATGTAAACTCTACCACAAGTTGTGACGATATTCAAGTCAGCAACTATATGATGTTTCTAAAGTGCATTCACTCATTTTGGTGAAGCTGTAAAAGCTCAACGCACTCTTCTGATCGCTGAGCAGGGAGGTCATTCTTCCTTTGCATTGCATTACTATGGGGGAACATTTCTACTCGGACGTCTCCTTCATGGCGTTTGTTTCGGCTTCATGAAAGAGAGTTTTTTACTCCGGGTCTCTGGAACGGGTTTAACATTGTTTCCCATTTTAGGATTATGTGCGATCTTAATGGTTGATTATTTTAGGTTACACTAGCCGCTAATGAATATTCAAAAAATGATTAATAAAACATGTGGGTTCCAGAAAAGATTGGGATAAGTCTAATCTAACAAAGCTTAGTCGCAGTGAAATTGGGTCTTAGGCGCGACCAGAAAAAAATGTAGGTTCCCATTCGCCAACCTTCAAATAATAGCATTGCCCCAAATGATTTATCATTTGAGGCACCTATTCCAGGCTACAGTAGTTCCGCTGGATCACGCGCTGAGATTTGGAAAATAGTCTTCGCATGAGCCTTCACGATAAACGTCTGCAGTGCAGCAGTGGAGCCCACCGCCAAAGGCGTAGGCATCGCGTAGTTCGACTTCTACTACCTCCATACCCAGGCGATCCATTTGTTCAGCTTGGTAAACTTCAGATTTTTCGACACAAACTGTTTTTGGATCCAAAACTAAGACGTTCATCGACAACCAAACTGATGAATAGCAGAGCGGTGGGGGTGTGTTGTGTGCCGGTTGGGCGGCATCTACAATTTCCCAATCATTATCAAAGAACATTTTTCTCTGTTCTTCTGGAAGTCTGCGCTGGGGGTTGTTCAAAATTAGACCAGGACGTAGAGGCGTAAAAGTCGCATCTATATGAATTGGGTATGGATCACCTGGAAAATTAACAGTGTGCACCCGGTGTTCTGGGAAGTGGCGCCTAATCCATTCAATGCCTTTTAGATTGGTCGTAAATCCGTGTTGGACAACCAAGTCTTTTCCGAAACGCAATACATCTGCAGCGTCAAACAGTGGTTCTTCTTCAGTAGTGACAAAGAATTTCTTTGCGGCCCACTCTAACCTTTTCGCATCACCAATTTTTTCCGACAAATAATCTGGATGATAATCAGCGTCCGTTAGGCGCGGCTTTGGAGCGGCCTCGTGCCTGAAGTTTGGGTCCTCTTCCCAATATTTTTTTAGTAGCGGACGATAATTTAAATATTCGAACCATCTACAGCGATAGGACATTGTCGCCTCTAGAATTTCCGATCCTACAGTCAGCAATACGTCCCTGGGAGGCATGCAGCCGAACTGACTGTCAGTGTGGAAATCTGGCGTAGTAACTGGAAGAGAGTGATCAATCGGTGACGGCCGATCGACGCGTATGCCTCGAGCTTTTAATTGTCCAGCGAAGTTGTCTAGTAGCTCATTGGCTCTATCGATTGTTTCTTGAGGGCGACGGCCCCATTGGCCGCGCATGTCGCTGTCTTCAGGAACTTTCGCGTCAAGTGCGGGCTCTTCTGGCGGGATGTGACAATCATCGGCTCTTCCGACAATCACATGTTTCAGTGGATCCCATTCATTCCAGCTATTTACGACGGTGTTTTTCATTTTTGTTTCACTTCGTTGATTTATGCTTATGGCTTACTGCATAGAAATTTTCAGTCCAGTGTTACATGCGAAAGCACAGGTAACCAAAGAGCCAACTCTCCGCCGGAGCGGTTTATGTTTTCAAGACCACTGAAAGCCACCGGTTGAGTCAATGACGGTTCCAGAGAGATACTGTACTTTATCTGAACACAACATGACGGCCATGTTTGCTATCTCTTCAGGGTTCTGCAGGCGCCCGAATGGCAATGTCTCCGTGTTTATGAAATTTTTCCATTTTTCTTCATTGCCAGTTTCACGCTTAGCACGTTGCTTTAGAAGCTCAATTGTTCTGTCTGTAGCAGTTGCAGACGGATTTATTCCGTAGGTACGCACACCGTTCTTCGCAGTTTCTGCTCCCAAAGCTTGTGTGAACGCTATCAGTGCAGCGTTGCCTCCGGCGCCGCAGATATAGGATGGGGTGGTGTGTCTGCCGCCTATTCCGATGATATTAACTATGACACCACTCTTTCGAGCCATCATCGCTGCAGAAAAGAGCTTGCATAAATGGATATATCCAAAGACTTTCAAATCCCATGCTTTACGCCACTCATCCATGCTGAGATCTTGTATGCCGCCGCTGGGAATAGCGCCTGCATTATTGACCAAGATATCGAAGTCGTCGCGCGAGGCGTATAGTGCTTCTCTTTGTTTCTCGAATGAGAGGTCTGCGCTTACAGTGCTAACGCTATGTGAAATTGCTTCTAGTTGACTTCTCGCTTCTTCGAGGTTTGTTTCACTTCGGCCGACTATAGTGACAGTAGCGCCTTCCTCTAAAAAAATTTTTGCTGTAGCCAGCCCAATGCCGCGGGATCCGCCAGTAATGAGTACTTTTTTGTTCTTAAGGTTTAAATCCAAGTCGTTTCTCCGGATCACAGAGGCGCTTAATGCATCCTACATTACTAATCTGAATCATGATTGACAGCCAAACAACTGATCAGAGATATTTCAGAAATACATTTAGTGTAGACCAAGCACGAATAAAAAGACCCAGCCTATTTCGGCTGGGCCCCATATTTCTAAACGATGGTAGCAATCTTCAGAAGTTGTGCTTTAAATCAACCGAAAACACGCTTGAAAATCGTATCCACGTGCTTAGTGTGATATCTTAGGTCGAATTTTTCTTCGATTTCAGCGGCGCTGAGTGCATCGGTCACCTCGGCATCTGCAAGAAGTTCGGCTTTGAAATCAGCCCCTTGCTCCCACACCTTCATAGCGTTGCGTTGTACAAGGCGATAGGCGTCTTCGCGACTGACGCCGGCTTGGGTCAATGCCAAAAGCACGCGCTGCGACATCACCAAACCCTTAAACTTGTTCATATTGGCAAGCATGGTTTCGGGATAGATCACGAGTTTTTCGACAACGCCTGCCAAGCGATTTAATGCGAAATCCAAGGTGATGGTGGTATCAGGCGCAATCCCGCGCTCAACCGAACTGTGCGAGATATCCCGCTCATGCCAAAGCGCTACGTTCTCCATCGCGGGGATCACCGCCATACGCACAAGCCGCGCAAGACCAGTCAGGTTTTCCGTTAAAACTGGGTTGCGCTTGTGTGGCATTGCGGAGGAACCTTTTTGCCCCGCTGAAAAGAATTCTTCTGCCTCAAGCACTTCGGTGCGTTGCATATGACGGATTTCGATTGCGATATTCTCAATGCTGCTTGCAATGATGCCAAGCGTGGCAAAGAACATCGCGTGACGATCGCGAGGGATCACTTGGGTTGAAATCGGCTCCGGCGAAAGGCCCATCATTTTGCAGACATGCTCTTCAACGGCGGGATCGATATTGGCGAATGTGCCAACCGCGCCTGAAATCGCACCCGTGGCGATCTCAGAACGCGCGGCTTGCAGGCGGGCCTTGTTGCGATCCATTTCCGCATAGAAGCGGGCAAAGGTCAGGCCCATTGTGGTGGGTTCTGCGTGAATGCCGTGGCTGCGGCCAATCCGAACGGTGTCTTTATGCTCTATCGCGCGGGTTTTGAGCGCGGCCAAGACCTTATCCAAATCAGCCAGCAAAATATCCGCCGCGCGCACAAGCTGCACGTTCAGAGTGGTGTCCAGAACGTCTGATGAGGTCATGCCCTGATGCACGAACCGCGCATCCTCAGACCCGATATGCTCGGCCAAATGGGTAAGAAAGGCGATCACATCATGCTTGGTGACGGCTTCAATCTCGTCAATGCGGGCCACATCGAATTCTACATCCTTGGCCCTCCAAACGGCGGCGGCGTTTTCGTGGGGGATCACGCCAAGCTCGGCCTGCGCATCGCAGGCATGGGCTTCGATCTCATACCAGATGCGGAATTTGGTTTCGGGCGACCAAATGGCAACCATTTCAGGGCGGGCATAGCGGGGGATCATGGGCGAACCTTCTGTAATGCAGTTTCAAAGGGGTTGCGCGCCTTCTAATCTAAATGTCACAGAAGGGGAAACCGCTTTTCGACTGCCTGCGACCATGAGGGAAGCCAAATTGGATCATTACGCCTTGATACCAGAAAGTGACGCGCTGGCAGGCGCGTGGCGGGTCGCGCGCGAGATCCACGACCACCGCGCAGAAATGCAAGGTCATTTCGAAGGGCATGCACTGTTCACCTCCGCTGAGGATGGTGTCCTGCATTATCACGAGACAGGGCGTTTGAACTATGGCGCGGGTCAAATCTTAGAGGCGGAGCGGCGCTATATTTGGCGACGCGTCTCAGAGGGTTGGCAAGTGGATTTTGACGACACCCGCCCCTTTCACCTCATTCGCGCCGCGGATCATCCTGCGCGCCATGACTGCGCCCCTGATCTCTACATCTTGCGCTATCAGTTTGAGGCACTTCCGCAGCATTGGCAGTGCCAATGTCGTATTACGGGGCCGCGCAAAGATTTGGATTTGGTGACGAATTATTATCGCGACTGATCGCGATTGACCCGTTCGGCTTTCTTGCGCACCAAAACGCTGCGCAGATCATGCATCGCCAAAAGCAAGCGATCAGTGAAATCCTCGAGATCCGCATCATCGGCGCGGGATTGCGCCCAATGTGCCGTTTCGTTGAGATGGTCGATGGTGCGGTGAATATCCTCGAGGTCACGGCGCTTGAGCGGGGCGCGGCGCGCCTCCATCCATTGGGTTATGGCGGTGGTCTCGTCTGCGGTTAACTCATGCGCGCCATGCGCTTTGATATTGCCATTGCGGATATTCACCATGGCAATCTCGTGCATTTCAATACGGCGGTAGTGGTTTTCGGTATCGACCCGAAACACCGATGACGTGTTTTCACGCACTCGGAAATAAAATTCAGGTAGCTCGGCCATGGCCCCCCAACGACACAGCTACCCCAGTTATACAGCAATATGACCCTGCGCGGCTTTGATAAAAAGGTCAAGTGACCTTGCGCTGTGGCGTTGATTTATGGGGGATTTGTGTGCCACCCGCAGCAGGCGCTTGTGGCGCTGCTGCGGGTGGGGGAGTGTTCACAGAGCAAAGATTATTTCAGGCCTGCGCAGAAGCGTTGGATGCGGTTGCAGGCCTCGCGTAGATTGTCATCCGATGTCGCATAGGACACGCGGAAATTGGGTGATAGGCCAAAGGCCCCCCCAAAGACCACAGCCACGCCTTCTTCCTCGAGAAGGGCTGTTGCGAAATCCTCATCCGTTTCGATCTTTTTGCCAGCGGGGCTGGTCTTGCCGATACACCCTGCAATGGACGGATAGACATAAAATGCCCCGTCTGGTGTTGGACAGGTGATGCCCTCTGCCGCGTTCAGCATCTCAACCACCAGATTGCGGCGGCGCAAGAACAGCGCCACGTTATCCGCCAAGAAATCCTGCGGGCCATTGAGCGCCTCAACAGCGGCCCATTGGCTAACCGATGAGGGGTTCGAGGTGGACTGACTTTGGATCTTGCGCATCGCGCCAATCAGGTTCTCGGGGCCTGCCGCATAGCCGATCCGCCACCCAGTCATCGCATAGGCCTTAGAGACGCCGTTACAGGTCAAGGTGCGCTCATAAAGGGCGGGCTCCACTTCGGCGGGGGTGCAGAATTCAAAGCCGTCAAAGACCAGATGCTCATACATATCATCCGACATGATCCAGACATGAGGATGGCGCAGCAACACATCGGTCAGCGCCTTCAACTCGGCGCGGGTATATCCCGCACCTGTGGGGTTCGAGGGGCTGTTGAAAATGAACCATTTGGTCTTAGGGGTGATGGCCGCCTCAAGCGCCTCGGGTGTGAGTTTGAAATTCGTTTCAATCGTGGCCGTTGCAATCACAGGGGTGCCGCCTGCAAGCAGAACCATATCGGGGTAGCTCACCCAATAAGGGGCAGGGATGATCACCTCATCGCCGGGGTTTAAGGTGGCCATCAGCGCGTTATACAAAATTTGTTTGCCGCCCGTGCCGACCGACACTTGCGAGGGTTTATAGCTTAGGCCATTTTCCCGCTCGAATTTCTTGCAGATCGCCTGCTTGAGTTCGGCAATACCATCCACCGCAGTATATTTGGTCCGACCCGCATCAATCGCGGCTTTGGCCGCGTCTTTGATGTTTTGGGGGGTGTCAAAATCAGGCTCACCGGCGCCAAGCCCAATCACATCTTTGCCTTGCGCCTTCAACTCTGCGGCGAGGTTGGAGACGGCGATGGTGGGGGAGGGTTTGACCCGCGAAAGCGTGTCGGACAAAAAGGCCATTGGATTTCTCCAGTTTTACGGCGCACGCATCAAAGGCGGTGGCCTGCGGTTTACTTCACTGCGGCACAGCTTTAGGGTTTGGCGCAAGGCTGTTCAAGCGCGGAATTGTTGGGCGAAGTGCCGCATATATGCATTTCCTGCGCTTTTGTTCCTTTTAGGTTGAACAGTGGGAGCTGCGCGCTGTGCAGCATGAAAACAAGTTGGCCGATTTGAAAAGGAGCCTCCGCGATGAGCGATGATGTAATCACCCATGAACAGCAGACAGATGCAAGCTGGTATGACGAAGATACAGCCACATTTGGAGATCGTATGGCGGGCGCGCGTGAGGCTGCTAATATAGGCCAAGCTGAACTTGCACGGCGCATGGGTGTAAAAGCCAAGACCATCCGCTCATGGGAAAATGATCAGGCCGAACCGCGCGCCAACAAGTTACAAATGTTGGCTGGAGTTTTAGGCGTGTCGATTATGTGGTTGTTGACAGGTCGCGGTGATGGAATTGATGGCCCATTTGTGGCATCTGCGATAAGCGAAGACACAAGTGCAATCCTGAAAGACCTACGGCGCATTCGCGCGGAGCAAGCTCAGCTATCCGATGCTTTGGGCCGGCTTGAAAAAAGATTGCGCCAAACTCTGGTAGATGAGGCGGGCGGGCAGTAGAGAATAGCAAAATCGCCGCAAGCTGAGAGGCTGTCTATGTCACAATCTGCTCACCAAGAGACACGTGAAATCCGTCTCAAGCGTCTTAGGATGCGGGCATGGCATCGTGGTATCAAAGAAATGGATTTGATTTTGGGCGGATGGGCAGACGCGCATTTGGCCTCCGCTGATGATGCCACGCTCGATCAGTTTGAGGCGGTGCTTGAGGAGGCGGATCAAGACCTCTATCAGTGGATATCTGGTCAAAAATCGGCGCCTGATGAAATAGCAGGTTTCCTTCAAATCATTGGCAAGAAATTTGGCCAAAAGTTTCACAATGACAACCAGTAACTGGCGTTGTTATATTGGTTGAAGTGGTATTCAGCGTTCATGGGTTTGAAGTAAATGGAAACTGACGCAATTAGACGCGCATCTCAATTGCTGGTTTCAACTTGGCAGTCGGGTTCTACGATTTCTGCTCTTCCCCCTCATTATAGGCCATCAACGCGGATGGATGGGTACGCGATCCAAGAGATACTGGAACATGAGTCTCAGGCTGCACTATTCGGATGGAAGATTGCAGCGACGAGCTCAGCAGGACAAAACCACATTGGTGTAAATGGCCCCATGGCGGGCCGTCTTATTGAGTCAATGGTATCCTATGATGGTGATGTTCTTCCGCTTGTTGGCAACAACATGCGAGTTGCAGAACCAGAATTCGCGTTCGAACTGGGACACAGCTTACCTCCAAGGACATCGGCGTACAGTTTGGAAGAAGTTATGAGTTCGGTGTCAGAGCTTTTTTTGGCTCTGGAAATGCCTGCGTCTCGCTTTACAGATTTCGCACGAGCTGGGGAAGAACAGTTGATTGCCGATAATGCGTGTGGTCATCAATTTATCTTGGGCCCCAAAGCGCCCGATCTGTGGCGAGGCTTAGATCTTTCTGAACACCATGTTACTGGCAGAGTTGGAGATCATATAGTCAGAGATGGTGTTGGTAAGAATGTTCTTGGAGATCCTCGGCTAGCCCTAACTTGGATCGCGAATGAGCTTTCAAAAATAGGAGTAGGTTTGCAGTCTGGTCAAATTATAACCACTGGCACCTGCATGCTTCCGCTTGAGATATCTCATGGAGATACTGTTTTTGCTGATTTCGGAGTTCTGGGCCAAATCAGCTGTTCTTTTGAATAATGTAACCCCAGCCATATGGGTTAATTTCAAACGGACACTCACCGTGTTCTGGATTACAAGTTTGTGTTTTTCGTGTCCGAGGTTGGTCCACTTAGGTTTAAACAAGCTCTTCCCTTTAGTTGATGTAACTCCGTAACACCTAGAAGAGCCATACTGGTATCGAGTTCCTGCCTAAGAATTTCGATAGCTTTTAATATGCCTGTCTGGCCATCTGTTGCTAATCCCCACAAGCATGAGCGGCCAATCATGCAAGCGCTCGCTCCCAAAGACAAAGCAATTGCAATATCGGTGCCTCGTGTCACGCCACTGTCGAGTATAATTTCTGCGCGTCCTGCAACTGCCTCTGCGATTTTGGGTAGGGCTGAGATGCTTGATGGAACTTGATCAAGTTGCCTTCCTCCATGGTTCGACACAACGATTGCATGTGCTCCGGCTTGGATGGCTAATTTAGCATCTTCTGGATCTAGGATCCCTTTAATGACAACGGGTCCGTTCCATTCTTCGATGACTTCACGGATGGTATTCCAATCTGCAGAAGCATCACACAACTCCACAATAAGTTGCGCATTAGTTTTATACTTACTAATTTTGAGATGGCCTTCAAAATTTCCAAATGAAATTTTTTGTTTTCGTATCAATGCATCTTTTAAAAAATTCCAGGTCCAAGTTGGGCGCGCCAACACTTCAAGAAGCGTTGAAGGATTTAGTTTCAAAGGAATGGTAAAACCATTTCGGATATCTTGGTCACGTTTTCCTTGAATGGGGACATCCAATGTAATGCAGAGTACGCGATATCCATTTTCCTTGGCCCGAGTGAGCATGGAAGACATCAGGCCTTTGT
>NZ_JBBLYO010000003.1:0-254037 GCF_037830315.1 Roseobacter sp. HKCCD7870
TTTCTGACGGCACATAGGGCAAGGGATGCGTGGGGATCCGTTTGGACTGCTTGATGAGAGCGTTATCCACCACCGCGGGAATGAGCGCATTGAGCCCTGCAAAAATCCGTTCAGCCATGTCTGGGTAAACAGTGCTGCGCCGTTTGGTGATGCCGTGCTATGCTTTGCGCGCGACTTGTTCGGGACTATCTAATTTCGTCTCAAAGGGTGCGATGAGGTGCTCAAATTGCGATTGGGGCGGTTGGTTTTTCTGGCGCGGCGTCTGCGCAATTTTTTACACTTGGCTGTTTATTCTTAATGCTTTTCGCGACAGAGGCGCTGAACACAGCCATTGAAGAAGTTGTTGATCGCATTTCTCCAGAATGGTCGCTGGCCGCACGCAATGCCAAGGATTTGGGATCGCTCGCCGTTGGCCTCGTGTCTCTGGTCGTGGCTGGCTATATCGCGTTCATCTTCCTCAGCCTGTAACCTCTGCATCACTGAGCATAAATTCACAGATCATTGCCTTGACCCCAATGGGCGCCGCCTATACCCAATTTTTATTCGTAATCAGATGGGAAATGGGCAAAGATGGCCGCAAGAGGGCATCACCATATCCGCCCGTGAAAGGCTAGACACGTGACCATCCATACTTATCTTGGCGACCTTCCTGACGGCCTGAAACTGGGGCCGATTGTGGCGATTGATTGCGAGACAATGGGGTTAAACCCACATCGTGACCGCCTGTGTTTGGTGCAATTGTCTGACGGGGATGGAAATGCGCATCTGGTGCAGATCACCCAGGATCAAACAGCAGCCCCAAATCTTTGCGCGCTTTTGACGGATCCGAACAAGCTGAAATTATTTCATTTCGGGCGTTTCGATATCGCGGCAATGTATCATCGCTTTGGTGCTTTGGCCGCCCCTGTCTATTGCACAAAGATCGCCTCAAAACTGGTGCGCACATTCACAGATCGGCACGGGCTGAAGAACCTCGCTCAAGAATTGATTGGCGTGGATATGTCAAAATATCAGCAATCCTCTGATTGGGGAGCAAGCCATTTGACCGATGCCCAAAAGGATTACGCGGCCTCGGATGTGCTTTATCTGCACCAGATCAAGGATAAACTTGACGCCATGCTCGCCCGTGAGAACCGCCAAGAGATGGCGCAGGCGTGTTTTGATTTCCTGCCAACCCGTGCCAAGCTTGATTTGGCGGGATGGCCAGAGATTGACATCTTTGCGCATTGATCCAACCCCATGCCCCAAGGTGCCACCTATTCTCGGATCATAACATTCAGCAAGTTGGTTCTTCCGCTTGCTGCTTTGGTGGTGTTGTCTCTAATGTTTCTGTTTTCGGGGCGCCCTGATCCGAATCAAGCGTTACCTCTTGCCACGCGAAGCGCCGATGACCAATTGGGCCAGCAAGGGATGACCAACCCCCGCTTTGCGATGGTTACAGGATCTGGCGATGCGGTGGAATTGATCGCATCTTCCGCAGAGCCAAGTGATGGAGATACCAATCAAATTCTTGCCACCAATGTAACGGCAGAAATAACGCGGTTAACGGGCGGGCGCGATCAAATCACGGCCGATCAAGCCTTATGGAATAGCCAAACCGCTGACACGCGTTTAACTGGAAATATTGTTGCAACATCACCCGAAGGCTATAGGCTAGATACTGAGGAATTATCTATAAATGCCGCATCTGGTGACATTATTGCGCCCGTGGCGGTTTTGATCACATCGGACGGGATTCGCCTTGAAGCGGGGCAAATGGCAATCACTGGCCCGTCAGATCATCAGGTTGTGCATTTTCAGGGTGGCGTGCGGCTGCTATACGAGGGGAAATAGGGGGGCATATGCGGCAATTCTTCATCGCTATTTTCTTGATGGCCATAGGCCAACCTGCGCAGTCGCAGACGCAAGTGGGCTTTGGCGGCACCCCGCATGACAGCAGCGCCCCAATCGAAGTTGTCTCCGACAGTCTTGAGGTCGATGACACCAGCGGAAATGCAATATTTCGCGGCAATGTGATCGCTGTGCAGGGCGATTTGCGCATCTCAGCTGCTGAAATCCACGTCCTCTATCAAAGCAATGCCAAAACCGGCGGTCAAAACGATATCGACCAAGTGCAAGCTCTGGGCGGGGTTTTGATTACCCGCGGTGTGGACGCAGCCGAGGCTGAAACCGCCACCTATTTCGTAGCTCGCAACGAAATGGAAATGATTGGCAATGTTTTGGTCAGTCAACAAAGCGGTGTTATTGCGGGTGAGCGGATGCTACTGGATATTGCCACGGGGCAGGGCACGGTGGATGGGCGTGTGCGCACAACTTTGCAGGGGGCAAACCAGTAAGTCATGGCAAAGCGGGTGACATTAAAGGTCGAAGAGGGCGCAGCGGGTTTGATCGTTTCAAACCTCCGCAAAAGCTATCGCCGCAGACCCGTCATTCGTGATGTTTCCATGGAATTGCGCAGAGGCGAGGTCGTGGCCCTGCTTGGCCCAAACGGGTCGGGCAAAACCACCAGTTTCTATGCGATCGCGGGCTTGGTCACGCCTGATGGTGGCAGAGTAATGTTGGATGGCCACGATGTGACGCGGTTGCCAATGTATCGCCGCGCGCGGGCGGGCATCGGATATTTGCCACAGGAAATGTCGATTTTCCGCGGCCTATCGGTTGAGGCAAACATTCTATCAATCTTAGAAATATCCGAGAAAGACGCCGTAACACGGCGCAAACGCCTTGAAGATTTGCTGAGCGATTTCTCGATTGAACATTTGCGCCGCGCGCCCGCCCTATCCTTGTCAGGTGGGGAACGGCGGCGGGTGGAGATCGCGCGCTGCTTGGCGTCAAACCCGCGCTATGTGTTGCTGGATGAGCCCTTCGCGGGCGTTGACCCGATTGCAGTGACTGATATCCGCAGCCTTGTTGCCGACCTCAAAACGCGCGACATTGGTGTTTTGATCACCGACCATAATGTGCGTGAGACGCTTCAGATCGTGGATCGCGCCTATATCCTGCATGACGGCAAAATCTTAATGAGCGGCACCTCCAAAGATGTCGTGCAAGACGAGAATGTGCGCCGCGTCTATTTGGGTCAAAATTTCAAAATCGGCTGATCATCTTCTGCTTTACGTTGACAGATGGCGGGGATTCGTCGCCAAATAGGGGTGATGTTTGACAGAGCCAAAACCCTCTTATTTCCTGTCGCGCTGCTGACCGCAGGCAGAAAAAGATTTGGGCAGGCGGTATCCCTGACATCTTCTTTTATAGTGTAGCGTTGCAACCTCGCTTCAACGCTATCTTTACGTAATGGAGGTAACATGCGCTATCAAATCAGTGGGAAACAAATCGATATTGGCGAAGCACTCCAAACATATGTGAAAGACGGGCTTGGCACGGCAGTTGCAAAATATGCTGAAAGACCAACGGATTCACATGTCGTTTTCTCAAAAAGTGGGCATGAGTTCGTATGCGAATCCAATGTTCACCTTTCCACTGGACTCAGCGCATCTGCCAAAGGCAGCGATACAGAAATCTACGCGGCCTTTGATAAGTGCTGTGAGAAAATGGAAAAGCAACTACGCCGATACAAGCGCAGATTGAAAGATCATCACTGCGAACGCGCAGAACCCGTTGAACATTTCGCTGCGGCCTCGTATATCCTCGCGTCAACAGACAAAGACGAAGATGATGCGGATGACACCTTGCAGCCCATCATCATCGCAGAAACCGAAACTAAAATCCCTTCGCTCTCTGTGGGTGAGGCTGTAATGCAGATGGAATTGGCGGGCGCCCCTGTCTTGGTATTCCGAAACGAAGCGAGCGCAGGCGTAAACATCGTCTATCGCCGCGAAGACGGAAATATCGGCTGGATTGATCCCCGCTAGACCGAAATAATGACCCTGACGGGTAAGGAATACACGCGAATGGAACTTTCGATGCTCCTTGAGCCGCGAGGCGTGAAGGTTGTTTCTGATGTGACAAGCAAGAAGCGGCTTCTGCAATCTCTTGCAGATGTGGCTGAAGGTTTGCTTGACGTCAGCGCCTCGGAAATTTTCGAAGCTCTGCAAGGGCGTGAAAGCCTAGGGCCAACAGGCGTGGGACATGGCGTGGCCTTGCCCCATGCACGTTTGTCGGCGCTCACGAAAATCACAGGCGTATTTTTCCGTCTCGAACGTCCCGTCAACTTTGATTCCGCAGACAGACAGCCTGTTGATCTGGTCTTTGCGCTGTTTGCTCCTGCCGATACGGGCGTGGATCACCTCAAGGCGCTAGCACGCGTGTCGCGCACATTGCGGGATGCGGAACTTTGCGAAAAATTGCGGGCAAATTCTGACCCAATGACACTGCACGCCTTGTTGACAGGCGGCGCAGAAAGCCAAGCGGCCTAAGCCCAAGCCCCAAATCCAAAACTGACATAGTCGCGCCGATAGGCCTCAGCGCAGACCTCCTCAATTTCAGTCGTGTATATCTCGGAAAGCGAAATTGGATCGCAGGAATTGGGCAGAACGAAGGCCTGATCTTGCCCTGCTAAAGCAGGAAGGGCATTTGGCAATTCCTCGGCCCGCAACAAGAGCTCAGGCAGTTTCACCTGCGCCATGCCTTGCAAAATCGCAGTCTGGCTGGCCCAAGCAGGATCAACAGGAAGGCCCGCTCTACACGATCCACGCCCGTCAACTGGCTTTGCCCGATCCGCGACACCAGCCGCGTCACGTCTGGCAAAATATGCATGAGGTGGCGTTTACTGGGCTGCGGCGCGAATCGACATCAAATCTTGCAAGAAATCGCCAAATTCATCGCAAAGATCTGGGCGCGACAGTCCAAATGCCACCGTGGCCTGCAAGAAGCCCGCCTTTGAGCCACAATCATAACGCTGACCTTTAAAGCGGAAGCCATAAACATTGTCAGAATTTTCGATCTCATGCGCAATTGCATCGGTCAGCTGAATTTCACCACCCTTACCAGATTTGATCTTGTTCAAATTGGTCATGATTTCAGGCGTCAGAATATAGCGCCCAATCACGGCAAGGTTTGAAGGGGCGGTGCCTTCATTCGGCTTTTCAACCATGCCTTTGACCGACACCATCGCGCCATGATCTTCCTTCACGTCCAAGATCCCGTAAGAAGAGGCCTTATCTGCGGGCACCTCCATTGCGGCAACCATATTGCCGCCAGTTTCCGCATGGGCTTCAACCATCTGCTGCAAACATGGCGTTTCAGCCGCAATAACATCATCAGGCAAAATAACCGCGAAAGGTTCATTCGCAATCAGGCGCCGCGCGCACCACACTGCATGGCCCAATCCCAAGGGTCGGTTCTGGCGCAAATATGCAATCGCGCCGCTGTCCATATTGGTGCTTTTCAGCAAATCCAAAAGATCATTTTTATCCTTGCGGCGCAGGGTCGCCTCTAACTCGGGGGAGTGGTCAAAATAATCCTCAAGCGCGCTTTTTCCGCGCGATGTAACAAAGATGAATTCCTTGATCCCTGCCGCGCGCGCCTCGTCAATCGCGTATTGGATCAAGGGACGATCGACCAAAGTCATAATCTCTTTCGGGATTGATTTGGTCGCGGGCAAAAATCGCGTGCCTAGTCCTGCAACGGGAAAAATTGCTTTTGTAATTTTTTTCTTCATCTTCGCTCTCTCTGGCCAATTTTTATACCCAAGCCCATTAAGACATGCCGCCTCACCCCAACTTGGTATGTATTGAGGAATTGTGTAACGAATTTTCTCGCTAAATCATAGGGGCCAGTGTGATGCGCCTATGATTTCATGGAAGACCCCGTGCCGTGGCAACGCGCGCCGTCTCGGCCTGAACACGGTCCGCAAGTTGCCACACGACAACCCGCTTTTGATCACGGAGGGACGGGCCATAAAGACCCCCGACCTGTTCCCAATATCCTTGGCGATGAAACCGCACCCGATGCGGAACGGCGGTTGGATGAAACAGAAACAAGGAGGTGTTTTCGCCCGCTGCCGCATGCTGCGCCGCTTGGATGCGCAAGCGGTGACGATCACGCCACGCGCCATGTAGAATGACAGGCGGCTGTGGATCATCATCGCGCAAGGGCTAAAACGGGGGGCTTGGTCAAAGGATTGGCGCAGCATGAGGGGCCGCATTCGCCCTTGTTCAAACCCTGAACGCAGCTCTGCCAAAAGGCGCGCAATACGAAAGGGCGACAGATCCCCTGACAGCACGAACCGATCAATACGCCGTTTTTGCGTATATTCAAAATCCAACAATGCAGCATCCATTGACGCTGGGGGTGCATAGCGGCGCAAAAATCCTGCATAGCTTGCACCAATCTCGAACAGGGTTTTCGGCGCACGGCGGGCAGATCGGCGCGCGCTTTGTGCAAAACTATGATGGATCAATCCCCCATCAAGATAGCCCGTTTCATGCCCAGTATGATGCAATCGCATCACAAGATCTGTGTCGTAATTAAGAAAACGATAGGCCTCATCAAAGCCGCCTATTTGGCGCAAAATATCGGCTCTGAACAGCATATTTGTGCCATGTAATTTACGTGGGCCTGAGCCAGATTTGGGCTGATCCCGCCCCAATTCATCAAAGCGAACATCGCCCCATTGCACCGAAATTCCATTCCGCCCCAAAACAGTGCCCGTGAGCGCGGCCCATGGATGCTGACACATCTCATTCAGCATCAGCGACAGCCACATCGGCTCGGCCACCGCCTCATCATCTAGAAAGGCGATATATTCCGCCGCCGCATGATCAATCCCGATGTTTCGGGCGGCTGAGATATTTTCATTTTCGAACAAAACCCGCTTAATGCGGCTTGCAAAGGGCAAAATCGAAATCGCCGCCAAACCCACGTGATCAGCCACAATGATCAATTCCACAGGGCGGTGGTTTTGATGAAATACAGACAGCGCGGCGCGGCACAAGAGATCAGGGCGTCCGTGGCTGACCACGATCACGCTGACGCGCGGCTGGCTCATTCTTGGCCCATCTCCGCAAGCATGGCTTCGATCCGTGACACATCTTCAGGGTTGTTCAATTCCCAGAATTTGCGCCCTTGTGCTTCGACCTCGACACATAACACACGGCGACCCGACTCGAGGAAGCGCAATTGTTCTAACCCCTCAAGTGTCTCTAGCGGCCCTGTCGGCCAGGTCGGATAGGCCAATAGAGCCTCGGGGCGATAAGCGTAAACACCCACATGATGAAAGACGGGGGTTTCTTCAGCGTCCTCAGAAATACCCGTGGTGTAGGGGATCACTTCCTTTGAAAAATAGAGTGCTTGGTGCGCGCTGCCAAAAACGGCCGTGGTTCCGCCAACGCGGCCTACCTTACGATCCGCTTTGAATGCGGCCAAGGTTTCACCATCACAGCGCAAAACGGGCGTAGCAATGTCCGCAGACGGATCAGAGCGCAGGCCTGTGATCAACTCCTCCAAGAACCATGCAGGCGTCAGCGGCGCATCCCCCTGAAGGTTCACCACCATCTCAACATTTTGTCCAAGATTATTGAGGGCCTCTGCGCAGCGCTCCGTCCCATTCACACAGTCGGACGAGGTCATCACAACCTGCGCGCCAAAACCTTGGGCCGCGTCTCGAATACGATCATCATCCGTGGCCACATAGACCGCGTCAAAACCGCTTACGGCACAAGCGGCGCGCCAACTGCGTTCAATCAGGCTCATAGATTTGCCCGAAACCCCGCGCAACTGCACCAAGGGTTTGCCCGGATAGCGTGAAGATTGATACCGCGCGGGTATTACACAAATGACGCTCATGGCTCGATCAACTCCACGGTTGGGGCATAAGCGATGAAGAAGCTATTCTCAAAACCTGCCTTGCCATAGGTAAATTCCTGATGGGTCGAAAACTCCACCATCTGGCCGCCCGCACCGCGCAACACTGCATCGCCCGCGGCCGTATCCCACTCCATCGTGCGGCCAAGACGCGGATAAAAATCCGCCTCACCCGAAGCAACTAAACAGAATTTCAAGGATGAGCCTGCGCTGCGTAAATCTGAAATTTCATAGGCACTGATATAGGCATCCGTGGCGGCATCGCGATGTGATTTCGAGGCGACAACGCGCAAGGCGCTATTGTCGGCCTCTGCCACGGAAAGCAATTTCTGCGGGCCAATTTCATCGTGGTTATAGGGCGTAAATTCCTCAATCGATTGGCCATCCGCACGGGTGTAAAACAATCGCTGCTTCGCGGGCGCATAAACAACACCACGCTTAGGGCGGCCATCCAAAACAAGGGCAATGTTGACCGTAAAATCCCCACGGCGCTGCACAAATTCCTTTGTGCCATCAAGCGGGTCAACAATGATGAAATCCCGCAAAGATTGCCGATGGGTTTCAGCCTGTTCTTCGGTCACAAGCGCAAGATCGGGAAAGGCTGCGCGCAGACCCGCAGAGATATAGGCATCCGCCGCCTGATCAGCGCGAGTTACGGGACTGTCATCTGATTTGCTTTCAACACCAAAATCATCCGAGGCATAAACCTCCATGATTTTTTCGCCTGCCCCCAAGGCCAGGCTTCGAAACACGCGCTCGATCTTGTCAAAATCCATTTTGTAACAATTTCCTTAACCAGATTGCCTTAAATGGCCGTTTGCGGTTATCCTAATCTCGTTGGATGGGGCAAGTAGATCATATATATCTTGCCAAACAAACCGACATCTATGGATCAAGGCCAGCATCCATGTTTGAAGCGCGACAAACGAACACGATGAGGCGTAGCCTTTTTTCCATGCTTGAGGTGACCTATCACGCCTCGGTTCAAAAGGTGCGTTCATCGCACCGCAACGCCGTTTGGGCCATCATGACCAGCATATTACAGGCGGGCATGTTTGTCGGCGGATTTTATCTGATGTTCTATTTCAACGGCGCGCGCGAGGCGAAACTGCGCGGCGATTTCATGATGTATCTCTTGTCAGGGATTTATTTATACCTCTGCCATATCCGCGCGGTGGCTGCTGTCTCAGCCGCAGAAGGCGGCACCTCATCCCTGATGCAACATGGGCCGATGAATCCAATTGTGGCGATTGCATCCTCACTGATCTCGGCATTTTACGTGCAAACCATTTCGCTCTTGGTGATTTTATTCGCGCTGCACACGTTCAGCGGCACGGTGACCTTCCACAACTGGAAAGCCGCTTTAATGATTTACCTTTTGGCGTGGTTTTCTGGCTTTGGCGTTGGGCTGGTGTTTCGCGCGATGCGCCCATGGTCGCCCGAAGTAACGCAATTTGCGCAACAGGCCTATATGCGGATCAATATGGTCGCGTCAGGCAAGATGTTTGTCGCTAATATGGTGCTGGGATTCATCATTTCGATGTTTGATTGGAACCCATTATTTCACATTGTCGAACAAATGCGCGGCGCCGTGTTTGTGAATTACTTTCCGCATCATACGAATTGGGAATACCCGCTTTATGTGGCCTGTTGATTGTTGGCCTGATGGCTGAGTTTTTCACAACCAAGCGGGCCTCAATGTCGTGGGATATGGGGCGCTAGCCAAGAAGTTCGTAGAATTCCTTGTGATGTTTCCCAAATTCCTAGCGTTGCGCTGCTTGCAGGGGGCGATGTGCCTGCCTATATAGCCACCGAAACAGGCTGTTCTGAACGGCCTATACATAAGCAGTGACGGAGCCGAGATCGGGCCGTTGCCGCATGTTCGCTTGAAGAAAAGGGACCAGAAAAGATGGCTAAAGTAATTGGCATTGACCTCGGCACCACAAACTCCTGTGTTGCGATTATGGACGGCGCGCAACCGCGCGTGATTGAGAACGCTGAAGGCGCGCGCACCACCCCATCGATTGTTGGCTACACCGATGACGAACGTCTGGTGGGTCAATCGGCAAAGCGCCAAGCTGTTACCAATCCTGATAACACAATTTTTGCTGTAAAACGTCTGATCGGGCGTCGTTTGACCGATGCTGAAGTGGAAAAGGACAAGAACCTTGTTCCCTACAATATCATTGACGGCGGCAATGGTGACGCATGGGTCGAGGTAAAGGGCGAGAAATTCAGCCCCAGCCAAATTTCTGCACAAATCCTGACCAAGATGAAGGAAACCGCCGAGAATTATCTGGGCGAAGATGTGACGCAAGCCGTGATCACCGTTCCTGCCTATTTCAACGATGCACAGCGTCAGGCGACCAAAGACGCGGGTAAAATCGCAGGCCTTGAGGTGCTGCGCATCATCAACGAACCAACAGCGGCCGCGTTGGCCTATGGGTTGGACAAAAAAGACACCAAGACCATCGCGGTCTATGACCTTGGTGGGGGCACATTCGACATCACAATTCTTGAGATTGATGATGGCCTGTTTGAGGTAAAATCCACCAATGGCGACACGTTCCTTGGCGGTGAAGATTTCGACATGGCGATTGTGAATTACCTCGCGCAGGAATTCAAAAAAGAAAACAATGTCGATCTGACGCAAGACAAAATGGCGCTTCAGCGTCTCAAGGAAGCGGCGGAGAAAGCAAAGATCGAGCTTTCCTCTTCGACCCAGACCGAGATCAACCAACCGTTCATCTCGATGGGGTCAAACGGCCAGCCCTTGCACCTTGTGCTGAAGCTGACCCGCGCGAAATTGGAAAGCCTTGTGGGTGATCTGATCAAACGCTCGCTGAAACCATGTCAGGCCGCATTGAAAGATGCGGGCCTCGCAAAAGGTGATATTGACGAGGTGGTTTTGGTCGGCGGCATGACCCGTATGCCTAAGGTAATCGAAGAAGTGTCTAACTTCTTTGGCAAGGAACCCCATAAAGGCGTGAACCCTGATGAGGTTGTAGCCATGGGCGCGGCCATTCAAGCGGGCGTTTTGCAGGGCGATGTGAAGGATGTTGTTCTTTTGGACGTCACCCCACTAAGCCTGGGGATTGAAACCTTGGGCGGCGTCTTTACCCGTCTGATCGACCGCAACACGACCATCCCAACCAAGAAAAGCCAGATTTTCTCGACCGCTGAGGACAATCAAAATGCGGTGACAATCCGTGTCTTCCAAGGCGAGCGGGAAATGGCCGCTGACAACAAAATGTTGGGCCAGTTCAATCTGGAAAATATCCCACCGGCACCGCGCGGCATGCCACAAATCGAAGTGACCTTTGACATTGACGCGAACGGGATTGTCTCGGTTTCTGCGAAAGACAAAGGCACAGGCAAAGAGCAAAAGATCACCATCCAAGCATCGGGTGGCCTCAGCGATGAGGATATTGATCGCATGATCAAAGAGGCTGAGGAAAACTCTGATGCCGATAAGCAGCGCAAGGAATTGGTAGAGACCAAGAACCAAGCGGAAAGCCTGATCCACTCGACCCAGAAATCCTTGGAAGAACACTCCGACAAGGTTGATCCGACCACAGTCGAAGCAATCGAGTTGGCCATCAAAAACTTGGAAGAACAGATCGCGACCGATGATGCGGGCAAGATCAAATCTGGCATCCAAAACGTGACCGAAGCCGCGATGAAACTTGGCGAGGCGATTTACAAAGCCCAAGCCGAGGATGGCGAAGGCGGTGATGAGCCATCTGGTGTCGATGATGACATCGTAGATGCCGATTTCGAAGATCTGGACGACAGAAAGCGCTCCTAATCGGGAAATTTAATCCCGATAGACCAGCTGGGGCGCGCCTTGGCTGGTCTATGCGTTAAGAAAAGGGTGTCTACCGATGTCGAAGCGCGATTATTATGATGTTTTGGGTGTGGCGCGTGGCGCTTCGCCTGAAGAAATCAAGAAAGCCTATCGTCAAAAGGCGAAAGAACTGCACCCCGACCGCAATTCTGACAATCCGAATGCGGAAGCGCAGTTCAAAGAAGCGAATGAAGCCTACGAAGTTCTAAAAGATGCCGATAAAAAAGCGGCTTATGATCGTTTTGGTCATGCGGCGTTTGATGGCGGTATGGCAGGCGGCCCCCGTGCGGGCGGCCCTCACGCAGGCGGGGATTTCGCCAGCGCCTTTTCCGATGTTTTCGAAGACCTTTTTGGCGATTTCATGGGCGGCGGCGGTGGCCGCGGTGGGCGTCAGCGCAGCACGCGCGGCTCTGATCTGCGCTATAATATTCGGATCACCTTGGAAGAAGCCTATGCGGGTTTCAGCCGCGAGATTACCGTTCCCACGGCCATAATGTGTTCAAGCTGCTCTGGCAGCGGGTCAGAGGGCGGATCTGAACCCGTCACTTGCCCCACTTGTTCAGGCATGGGCAAAGTCCGCGCGCAACAAGGCTTTTTCACCGTGGAACGCACTTGCCCCACCTGTTCAGGCGTGGGTCAAATTGTGAAAAACCCCTGTCGATCATGCGGGGGCGCGGGTCGCGAACAAAAAGATCGTCATCTTTCCATCAAAGTGCCCCCTGGTGTTGAAACAGGAACACGCATTCGGCGCTCGGGCGAGGGCGAAGCAGGTCTACGCGGCGGGCCAGCGGGTGATCTTTATATTTTCATCGAAGTCGCCGAACATCCAATTTTCAAACGCGATGGCGTTGATCTTTACTGCCGCGTGCCCGTGTCGATGGTCACCGCTGCCTTGGGTGGCGATGTCGAGGTACCTTGCATTGATGGCGGACGTAGCCGCGTGAAGGTGGTCGAAGGCGCCCAATCTGGTCGCCAAATGCGTTTGCGCGGCAAAGGTATGCCCGCACTTCGCGGCAATGGCACAGGTGATATGTATATCGAATTGGCGCTTGAGACGCCTGTGAACTTGAATTCCGAGCAAAAAGACCTGCTTCGGAAATTCGAGGAAAGCCTGAATAAGGGGAATAACCCCCACGCGTCAGGCTTTTTCGACAAGGTCAAAAGCTTTTTCGATGATCTGAAAAACTAACGTAAACCCCCGGTGTTGCGGGGGTTTTTATTATTTTCCGATTTCGCAAGCCGCCATGACAGCCATATTCAAAATGTCATTGGCGGTGGAAACAGTTGAACAAATTTGCACAGGCCGGTCTGGCCCTGTCAAAATCGGGCCAATGACCGTAGCCCCCGCCATTTCTTGCATCAATTTCACGGAAATCGAGGCGGAGTGACGCGCAGGAACAACCAAAACATTGGCAGGGCCAGAGAGTTTGCAGAATGGATATTGCTGCATCGCGTCCCGATTAAGCGCAACATCCACCGCCATTTCACCATCAAATTCGAAATCGACCCCTTCGCGCGCCAAAATCGCAGGGGCATCCCCCATTTTCACCGCGCGCTCAGAGACCGGGTAGCCGAATGTTGAAAAACTGACAAAAGCGACACGCGGCTCAAGGCCCAAGATACGCGCAACATTTGCACCGCGCTTGGCAATCAGGGCCAGATCTTCGGCTTCGGGCCATTCATGGACAAGCGTGTCGCCCACCAAAACAACACGGCCCTTATGCATCAGCACTGTGATACCCACCGCGCCATCCTTGGCGGAGGCGTCAAAAACATGGTTGATCAAGCCCAAAACATGCGCAGATTTTCGTGTGGCCCCTGTGACCAGACCATCCCCATGCCCATGTGCAAGCATCAAAGCCGAGAACACATGACGATCCCGCGCGGCCAGTCGATGGATGTCATGCCGATCAAAGCCTTTACGTTGCAGGCGGTTGTAAAGAAAATCTTTATAGGCATCTAAGTGGCGCGTTTTTGCGGCATTCACGATCTCAAGCTCGCGCACGGCATCCGCCAAACCCGCCGCTGAGAGTTTTTCCGCAACATCAGCCTCACGCCCAACGACCAGTGCCTTGCCCAAACCATTGCGCTGATAGGCCACCGCGGCGCGCAAGACGCGAATATCATCCCCTTCGGCAAAAATCATACGCGCCTGCGCATTACGGGCGCGGGCATAAATGCCCTGCATGATGGAGGAGGTCGGATCCATCCGCGCCTGCAAATCATTGGCATAGGCATCGAGATCCAAGATTGGCCGCCGCGCTGCGCCCGTATCCATACCCGCGCGCGCAACAGCGGGCGGAATCGTATAGATCAATCGCGGATCAAAAGGTGTTGGAATGATGTAATCGCGGCCAAAAGACAGCTTTTCACCATAGGCCATTGCGACCTCATCAGGCACATCTTCGCGCGCAAGTTCGGCCAAGGCGCGCGCACAGGCGATTTTCATTTCATCATTGATGGCGCGGGCGTGAATATCCAACGCACCGCGGAACAAATACGGGAAACCAAGAACGTTATTCACCTGATTGGGGTAATCACTGCGCCCTGTGGCCACGATCGCATCCGGGCGCACCTCGTGGGCTTCTTCTGGCGTGATTTCTGGATCAGGATTTGCCATGGCGAAAATCACAGGGTTTTCGGCCATGGATTTGACCATGTCTTGCGTGACCGCCCCTTTTGCCGAAACACCAAGAAAAACATCAGCGCCGCGCATCGCGTCTTCAAGACTGCGCAAATCGGTTTTCACCGCATGGGCCGATTTCCACTGGTTCATCCCTTCGGTGCGGCCTTGGTAAACCACACCTTTCGTGTCGCAAATAATACAATTCTGATGCTGCGCCCCCATGGATTTCAGCAGCTCAAGGCAAGCGATCCCTGCCGCGCCTGCACCGTTTAAAACGATACGGACATCTTCGATTTTTTTGCCCGTCAAATGCAGCGCGTTGATCAAACCCGCCGCACAGATCACCGCTGTTCCGTGTTGGTCATCATGAAAGACAGGAATATCCATTTCTTCCTTGAGACGCTGTTCAATCATGAAACATTCGGGGGCCTTGATATCCTCAAGATTAATCCCGCCAAAGGTGGGCCCCATCAAGCGCACGGCGTTCACGAATTCATCGACATCTTCCGTGGCAAGCTCGATATCAATCGAGTTGATATCGGCAAAGCGTTTGAACAAGACCGCTTTACCTTCCATCACGGGCTTTGAGGCGAGTGCGCCTAGATTTCCAAGACCTAGAACAGCCGTCCCGTTTGAGATCACGGCAACCAGATTGCCCTTGGTCGTATAATCATAAGCGGTTTCGGGGTTTTGTGCGATCACCTCGCAGGGAACGGCCACACCTGGCGAATAGGCAAGGCTGAGATCCCGTTGGGTCGACATCGCCGTTGACGCGGAAATGTCAATTTTCCCAGGGCGGGGTTCCAAGTGATAGGCCAAAGCCTCTTCACGCGTGACCTTTGGTTTATTTGCCATAAATTCGCCTCCTCTTTCATTCGGTGTACAATCCCTTGACCGTGGCGACAACGCATCTCTTTTGTCCCTTCAAACAATGCCACAGAGACAGTAGGGTAAGCCCAAAGAAGGGGGCAGGAATGACAGGCCAAGTCACGCCAATGATGGCGCAATATCTTGAGGTGAAAGCCCGCCACGCGGATGCGTTATTGTTTTACCGCATGGGCGATTTCTATGAGATGTTTTTTGATGATGCTGTCGCCGCCGCCGAGGCATTGGACATCGCCCTAACAAAGCGCGGCCAACATCTGGGTGAAGACATTCCTATGTGCGGTGTCCCCGTCCATGCCGCTGAGAACTATTTGCTGACATTGATCCGCAAAGGATTTCGCGTTGCCGTCTGTGAGCAGCTCGAAGACCCCGCCGAGGCGAAAAAGCGCGGGTCAAAATCGGTTGTCAAGCGCGATGTTGTGCGCGTTGTCACCCCGGGCACTTTGACCGAAGACAGCCTGCTGGACGCGCGGCGTCACAATTATCTAACGGCTTATTTTGAATCACGGGACGGATCAGCCGCGCTTGCATGGTGCGATATGTCGACTGGGGGGTTTTGGGTGATGCCTGTAACCCCCGCGCGGCTTGGCCCAGAATTGGCACGCCTTGCACCGCGCGAAATTCTTATCTCGGAAAACCTTGATCCTAGCCGCATTGCCTTAATCGAAGAAACAGGCGCAAGCGTGACACGCCTTGCACCGTCAAGCTTTGACAGCGGGTCCGCAGAAACACGGATCACCGATTTGTTCAAAGTCGGCAGCCTAGAGGCCTTTGGCCAGTTTGAACGTCCTGATCTCTCCGCCATGGGGGCGGTGGCCGATTATTTGGACATCACGCAAAAAGGCAATCTGCCCCGCTTGCAACGGCCACAGCGGCAATCTTTGACGCGGGTGATGTTGATTGATGCCGCAACGCGAAAAAATTTGGAAATTACACAATCGCTGTCGGGCGGGCGCAAAGGCAGTCTTTTGGCCGTGCTCGACAAAACTGTGACCAGCGCAGGTGGGCGTTTGTTGGAGCGGCGCCTTTCCGCCCCGTCCACAGATTTTGATGAAATCACAGCCCGACATGATGCGGTGACCTTCGCGCTGTCGAATTCTTCGATTTCGGAAAGACTGCGCGAGATTTTACGGAAAGTTCCTGACATGGAACGCGCGCTGTCGCGCCTGTCCTTGGATCGGGCCAGTCCACGGGATTTGGCCGCAATCCGTTCGGGTCTGCGCCAAGCGCAGGAGGTGGCAGCACAGCTTGGTGGGATCGAACTTTCCTCGTTATGGCGCAATTTAGTGACTGATTTGGTCGGTCATGAACCCCTGATTGGGCTGCTGACAGATGCCCTGATTGAGGAGCCGCCTTTACTCGCCCGCGATGGGGGATTTGTTGCGTCAGGCTATCACCCTGAGCTAGATGAAATGCGCGCCCTTCGGGATGAGGGGCGTGGAATTGTCGCAAAAATGCAAGCCGACTATATTAGAACGACAGGCATTCCATCCCTTAAGATCAAACACAACAATGTGCTTGGCTATTTCATAGAAACGACCGCCACCCACGCGGAAAAGATGCTATCGGCCCCCCTGTCCGAACAGTTTATCCATCGCCAGACCACGGCCAATGCGGTGCGCTTTACCACAGTCGACTTGTCAGAACTCGAAACAAAGATCCTTAATTCTGGCGCGCGGGCGATTGAGATTGAAAAGCAAATCTTTGAGGCACTGCGCCACGAGATTTTAGCACAGTTTGATCCCGTCATGCGTGCAGCATTTGCCCTCGCATCAGCGGATTTTTATCTGGCCTTGGCACATATCGCGCGGGCACAAGATTGGGTGCGACCAGAGATCACAAAAGATCGCGATTTTGATATTGTCGCAGGTCGCCATCCCGTGGTTGAGGACGCGCTTCGCGGCAGCAAAGATCGCTTTGTTCCAAATGACTGCGCGCTATCGCCGCTGAGTGATGCTGCCGCCATACAATTGCTGACTGGCCCCAATATGGCGGGTAAATCAACCTATTTGCGGCAAAACGCGTTGATTGTGATTTTGGCTCAAATGGGCGGTTTCGTGCCTGCCAGATCGGCAAAACTGGGGTTGGTCAGCCAAGTTTTCAGTCGGGTTGGGGCCTCTGATGATCTTGCGCGCGGCAGGTCGACCTTCATGGTCGAGATGGTAGAAACATCCGCGATTTTGAACCAAGCCGATCATCGCGCCTTAGTTATCCTTGATGAAATTGGGCGCGGGACAGCCACCTATGACGGGCTGTCGATCGCATGGGCCACGTTGGAATTTCTACATGATGTTAATAAGTGCCGCGCGCTGTTTGCGACCCATTACCACGAATTAACCGCGCTTGCGGGCACCCTATCGGGCGCGCGCAATGCAACCGTGGCGGTCAAAGAATTTGAAGGTGAGATTGTCTTTCTTCACGAATTACGCGAAGGCGCCGCGGATCGATCCTATGGGGTTCAGGTCGCGAAACTTGCAGGATTGCCGCCTGCGGTGATCCATCGCGCCGAAGAAGTTTTGAAGAAACTGGAAAAGAATGATCGTGAGGGCGGCGCGCAGAAATCGCTGATTGATGATTTGCCGCTCTTTACCGCACAGCCTGCGCCACAGGCCCCCAAATCATCCCCGCTTGAGGATCGCCTGCACGCCGTGCATCCAGATGAGATGACGGCGCGCGAGGCGCTTGATTTGATTTACGACCTAAAGGCGTTGATGAAAGATTAGGATTTCGGTGTTGATGACACACCCACCTGCGCAGGGCGCAAAAGGCGATCATGCAACAGGAATCCTTCGGTCATAACCTGAATGATCTGGCCCGCTGTCGTGCCTGGAACGGGGGCCTCAAACATCGCCTGATGCATTTGCGGATCGAATTGGTCGCCCTCTTCGGGTTTCACGACTGTCACGCCATGTTTTGAGAAAACATTCAGAAGCTCGCGCAAGGTCAGCTCAATACCTTCGATCACACTGCCCGCAACATCACGTTGCTCATCGCCAACAGCCGATAAAGCGCGGTTGAGGTTGTCATAAACAGGCAACAAATCGCGGGCGAGACGGGTGCCGCCATAATGCTCGGCTTCACGGCGATCCCGCTCGGCACGTTTGCGCAGATTTTCGGAATCCGCCATGACGCGCAACAAACGATCGCGCAGCTGATCCCGCTCCTCAGTCAGCGCAGTAATAACGCCTTCGGGGCTGGTATCAACATCTTCGCCAATGCCTTCGGCAAGGTCGATATCCTCCTCAGGCGCTTCAATATCATCAAGGAATTGCTCTTCCTGTGGCTCTGCCATCTTTCACCTCTTATGCACGATCAGAGATTAATTTCCCAACCAACTGTGCCGTGTAATCCACAATCGGCACGATCCGACCGTAATTGATGCGCGTTGGCCCAATCACGCCCACAGCGCCGATAATTTTCCGTTCCGAGTTCATATAGGGAGAGACAACCAAAGAGGAACCCGTAAGTGAGAATAACTTGTTCTCAGACCCAATAAAAATGCGCACACCATCGCCGCGATCGGTCAAATCAAGAAATTCCGCGATGTCCCGCTTGCGTTCGAGATCATCAAACAAGGATTTGATCCGTTCGAGATCTGCAATTTCTGGCGCATTGTCCAACAGATTCGCCCGCCCGCGAACAATAAGGCGCTCGCCCCGATGACCAGAATTTTCCCAAATCGCCAAACCCTGTTCAATTAGCGATTTTGCAATTTCATCAATCTCGCGGCGGCGTGTTTTGACCTCTTGCTCCATCACCGCGCGCAAATCTGTAACGGTGCGCCCTTCTGCCCATGCGTTCACAAAATTCGCAGCCTCGCGCATCGCACTTGGCGTCAATCCAGGCGGTGGGGTGAATAGCCGATTTTCAACATGGCCATCGGCGAACACCAAAACAACAAGGGCTTTTTCGGTTGAGAGGGATACAAACTCAACATGTTTGATCGGCGCCTCGTGTTTCGGGGCAAGCACCAAACTGGCGCCATGGGTGATGCCCGACAATGCCTTGCCAATCCGATCCAAAGCCGTTGAAACCGTGTCGGAATTGCTTTGAACTGTCGCATCAAGGTGGGTTTTGTCGTCTTTGCCGAGTTCGGTAACCTCAAGCAACCCATCCACGAACATGCGCAGTCCCAAATGGGTGGGAACACGCCCCGCCGAAATATGCGGGCTGTCGAGCAGGCCGAGATATTCCAAGTCCTGCATCACATTTCGGATAGTGGCGGCTGAAATCTGTTCGGTCATATTGCGGGTCAGGCTGCGTGATCCAACGGGCTCACCAGTGGAAAGATAGCCCTCGACCACGCGGCGAAAAACTTCACGCGATCTCTCGTTCAACTCAGCGAGAATTTGTGATGTTTCACTCATTCTTCAGCCCCAAATCATCACCTAATTTCCCCGCATGGGCCACAGATGGTCAATCCTGCTTGCAACTGCCCCTTTACTGCGACTATCCCACAGAGGTGGATCACAAGGAGATATTTATGCGTCCTTCAGGCAGAAACCTAGATGAAATGCGGAAAATTTCTATTGAAACTGCCGTGATGCGCCATGCGGAAGGGTCGTGTTTGATCAAATGCGGCGATACCCATGTTCTGTGTTCCGCCACAATCGAAGAGCGCGTGCCGCCTTTTTTGAAAAATTCTGGTTTGGGATGGGTCACCGCTGAATATGGGATGCTACCACGCGCCACGCATACGCGGGGGCGGCGTGAGGCTGCGGTTGGCAAACAATCGGGCCGCACACAGGAAATTCAGCGTCTCATTGGTCGCGCATTACGGGCGGGCGTGGATCGCTCCGCGTTGGGTGAACGTCAAATTACCATCGACTGCGATGTTATGCAGGCGGATGGTGGAACGCGCTGCGCCTCTATCACAGGGGGTTGGGTCGCATTGCGACTTGCTGTGAATAAGCTGCTTGCCTCTGGCGCCATTACATCTGACCCGATTTTGGATAATGTTGCCGCCGTCTCTTGCGGCATTTACGCGAGCCAACCTGTTCTTGATCTCGATTATCCCGAAGATTCAGAGGCTGGAACCGATAGTAACTTTGTTATGACCGGCGGAGGTAAGCTGATCGAGATTCAAGCCAGCGCAGAGTCAGCGACTTTTTCCTTGGATGAATTCGCAGAATTGCAAAAACTTGCTCAGAAAGGCGTTGCAGAGCTTGTTTTGGCGCAAAACGCGGCGGTTGCGTGATGCGGAAATTCACCTCAAACGCATTGCTTGTGGCCACCCATAATCAAGGCAAACTTGAGGAAATATCTGCGCTTTTGACGCCATTTGGCATCAAGACCGTGTCCGCCAAGGATCACGATCTGCCCGAACCCGAAGAAACAGGCACAACTTTTATCGAGAACGCGCGGATCAAGGCCCATGCTGCCGCCAAGGCAACAGGTCTTCCCGCTTTGGCCGATGACAGCGGTATTGAAATTGACGCGCTTGGAAATGCACCTGGTGTTTACACGGCTGATTGGGCCGAAACGCCGAACGGGCGCGATTTTGTAATGGCCATGCAGCGCGCCCATGATGAGCTAGAGGCTGCAAACGCCCCACATCCACGCCTCGCGCGGTTTTGCTGCACGCTTGTCCTTGCATGGCCCGATGGCCATGACGAGATATTCGAAGGCGTTATGGCGGGTCAGGTGGTTTGGCCAATGCGGGGTGACCAAGGACACGGCTATGACCCGATTTTCCAACCCGAAGGCTATGACATCACCTTTGGTGAGATGGATCGTTGGGAAAAAAACAAAATCAGTCACCGCGCTGATGCATTTGCGAAATTGGTGAGCCTGTTTGAACAAGCGTGACGATTGGGAAAATGGCGGCTTTGGGATTTATATCCACTGGCCCTTCTGTCAGGCCAAATGCCCCTATTGCGATTTTAACTCGCATGTATCTCAGTCCATTTATCAATCACGCTGGAAACATGCCTATCTGAGTGAAATTGATCGATTGGCCGCTGAATGCGGCGGGCGCGTTCTAAAGTCGGTGTTTTTTGGCGGCGGCACGCCATCTTTGATGGATGGGGATCTGGTCAACGCCATTATCGCGCGGATTTTACAGCACTGGCCCGCGGCAAATGATCTAGAGATTACCCTAGAGGCCAATCCGACCTCTGCGGAGGCAAGTCGATTTAAACAGTATCACGAAGCGGGCGTTTCGAGACTGTCTATGGGCATCCAGGCCCTAAATGACCCTGATCTCAAAGCACTCGGTCGCCTGCATAGCGCCGAGGAAGCCTTGCGCGCCTTTGACATTGCGCGCGGCATCTTTCCCCGTGTCAGTTTTGATTTGATCTATGCGCGGCAGCATCAAAGCCTAGAGGATTGGCGCACGGAGTTGCGCCGCGCCCTCTCTTTAGGGTTAGATCACTTATCCGCCTATCAGCTCACAATCGAAGAGGGCACCGCCTTTGGCGCACGTGCCAAGATCGGCAAGCTCAATGGCCTACCCAATGAAGACTTGGCCGTTGATATGTATGATGTGACCCAAGAACTCTGCGATAGTGCGGGATTGCCGGCATATGAGGTGTCCAACCATGCCAGCGATTTGGCGCAGTCTCGGCATAACTTGGTTTATTGGCGCTACGGCGATTATCTCGGCATAGGGCCTGGGGCCCATGGGCGTTTAACGCTCGGCGGCGTGAAATACGCGACAGCGACACCGCTTTCGCCAAATCTGTGGCTGGATCAAGTGAACCGAACGGGTTCAGGTGAAACCGCACGGGAAGAAATTTCCTCGTATGATCAAGCTGTTGAAGCGTTAATGATGGGGTTACGCCTCAGTGAAGGCGTATCTCTTGCACGGATCAAAAACCTATCAAATATAGCAGTTAATTTAGAAAAGTTGAATGAATTCAAAGATTTAGAATTAATCGACCTAAATGGCGACAGGCTGAGTTGCACTCCGTCTGGGCGGCCCGTGCTGAATGGCGTGTTGCGCGGCTTATTGGCCTAGGCCCCGCCCCCCAAACGGCGCATCAGCTCATCCAAGGCTTCGAGATCTTTATAGCTGATTGAGATCTTACCAGCCCCAGACCCTGAATCATGACTGATATCCACCTTCATCCCCAAGGCGGCTGACAAATCCGCCTCAATCGCGCGGGTATCAGCGTCTTTATTTGGTGCTGTTGGGCGCGGAGATTTAGATTTATCGCCTGCCGTGCTTGCTAGTTTTTCCGCCTCGCGCACCGATAACCCTTTGGTAATGATCTCGCGTGCCAGTTCCGAGGCATTAGGCGTTGTGATCAGGGCACGCGCGTGACCCGCTGACAGGCGCCCTTCGCGTAGCATGGCCTGCACATCATCAGGCAAATGCAAAAGACGCATTAAGTTTGCAATATGGCTGCGGCTTTTCCCCATCGCCTCAGCCAGTTTTTCTTGGGTATGGCCAAAACGATCAATCAGCTGCCGATACCCCATTGCTTCTTCGATTGGATTCAGATCAGCGCGCTGAATATTTTCGATAATCGCGATCTCGAGAACCTCAACATCTGTGAAATCCCGAATAATGACGGGCAATTCATGCAATTGCGCCATTTGCGAAGCGCGCCAGCGGCGTTCGCCAGCAACAATCTGATAATCACCATCATGGTTTGGATCGGCGCGCACGATAAGAGGCTGAATAATGCCCTTTTCCTTAATCGATGCGGCAAGCTCCTCCAGTGTTTCTGGGGTGAAATTACGGCGCGGCTGTTCGGGATTGGGACGAATACGTTCAATCGGCAGTTTGGTATCCGCACGGCGCGCTGGGGCAGGCTGCGATCCCTCGATATCTTGCGCTAGCGCGGCATTCGGGGTTGGGCTCGTACCCACATCAATGTCTTGCATCAACGCAGACAGACCACGCCCCAAACCGCGTTTATCCCGTTTACTCATTATCTTCTCCTAGCGCAACTTTACCGCATCGTGGCGCGCCACGATTTCTTCTGCAAGCGCCTTATAGGCAAGCGCGCCTGTTGAGGTTGCATCATAATCCAAAACAGTTTGCGCAAAGGATGGCGCTTCAGACAGGCGAACATTGCGCGGGATTTTGGTTTCATAAACCAATTCCCCCAAGGTTTGCCGTGCATCATCTTCAACCAATTTTGAAAGGTTATTGCGCAAATCATACATCGTCAAAACCACACCTTCGATGCGCAACTCCGAATTTGCACCTTCACGCACTTGGCGCACTGTCAACATGAGCTGTGACAAACCTTCCAATGCGAAAAATTCAGCCTGAAGCGGCACCAACACAGAATCCGCAGCGACCAAAGCGTTTACTGTCAGAAGGCTTAGGGATGGCGGGCAATCCATGAAAACATAATCATAGGCACGTAAATCCGCCGCGCTAAACGCATTACGCAATAGGACAATACGTTTTTCATTATCGCTGAGTTCAACATCAGCCGAGCTGAGATCGGTTGTTGCGGGGACAACATCAATGCCATCAACCTTGGTTTTCTGGGTCACATCCGCAAGTTTCGCGCCCTCAATCAGCAAATCATAGCTTGAGAGATCGCGATCCTCGACACCCAACCCAGTCGAAGCATTGCCCTGCGGATCAAGGTCAATCAGCAAAACGCGTTTGCCCATTGCGGCCAATGCAGCGCCAAGATTGATTGTTGTGGTTGTTTTTCCAACCCCGCCCTTTTGGTTTGCAATCGCGATAATTCGTGGAGAGGCGCGTTCAGACACGGCGTAATTCCTTTATTTCTATGATTTGACCGTCGTCACTGGTTACGCTCGGATGAGTCTTGATCGACATCTGCCACGATTCCTTTGCGGTGTCGATTTCTTGCGGGGCAGATTGGCCCTTTAAAAACAAACATTGGCCATCTGTTGCTAAATGGCGATAGGACAGCGTGCAAAGCTTGGATAAATCGCTAAGCGCACGGGCTGAAATGATGTCGGCATTTTGGGGTGGCGCGTCTTCGATCCTGCGGGACATCACATTAATAGGTATCCCGACCTGACGCGCGACATCCCGCAAGAACGCGCATTTGCGCAAATCGGATTCAATGAAATGAAAGCTAAGGTCTGGGGATTTTTCTGCTGCAATAATCGCGCAAACCAACCCAGGAAAACCGCCGCCACTGCCCATATCTAGCCATTTTCCACTGGATTTTGCCGCCAATGGAAAGATTTGTGCAGAATCTACGATATGGCGCGACCACGCATCAGCTAATGTTGCAGGGGCAACCAAATTGATCGCCTTTTGCCATTTCACCAACATATCAACGTAAATCTGCAAGCGATCCAATGTTTCACGTGAAACAAAGGTGCTAAGATATGCCTGCGCGTCTCCTTCGGTCATGCGGATTTCCGTTGAATTTGGCGCAGTTTTGTCAGGATCAACGTCAAGGCGGCTGGGGTCATGCCATCAATTCGGCCCGCTTGCCCTAAATCGCGAGGCTGCACTTTGGTCAATTTCTGCCGCAATTCTGTTGATAGCCCCTCGATCTCCATAAAATTAAGAGTCTCGGGGATTAATTGCGCCTCGTCCCGCTTAAGCGCCTGAACATCGCGCTCTTGGCGTTCAATATAAGCGGCATATTGTGCCTCTCGGTTGATCTGCGCCTTTGTCGCCGCGCTGTAGTCGATTAATTCGGGCCAAATGGCCTCAAGATCGGAAAAATCTATGTCCGGGAAGGCCAAAAGCTCCACCCCGTTGCGGCGCTGACCATCCTGGTTCATATTCAGCCCGTGTTTCTTTCCCCCAGATGGCGTCAGATTATGGTTCCGCAGGACGGTGTAGCAGGCATCAATCTGGGCTATCTTATCTTCGAATAAACGCTTGCGCGTCTCGTCCACTGTGCCGAGATCAATACCAATCGGTGTAAGACGTTGATCCGCATTGTCCGCGCGTAAAGAAAGACGAAACTCGGCGCGCGAGGTGAACATGCGATAGGGTTCGCTGACACCGCAGGTCACCAAGTCATCAATCATCACGCCAATATAACTTTCACGGCGCGAGAATATCACGGCATCCCGCCCCTGCGCGGAACGCGCTGCATTAACACCCGCCACAAACCCCTGTGCGGCCGCCTCTTCATATCCCGTTGTGCCGTTGATTTGACCTGCGAAATAAAGGTTTTTTACAGTCTTAACCTGCAAATCGGCCCCAAGCGCGCGGGGGTCTACAAAGTCATATTCAATCGCATATCCAGGTTGAAGGATCTCAACCGCCTCTAACCCAACCATCGAGCGAACATAATCCACCTGAACATCAGCGGGAAGTGAGGTTGAAATCCCGTTTGGATAGATAGTGTGATCCTCTAGGCCTTCAGGCTCAAGGAACACTTGATGCGAGGTTTTGTCGGCAAAGCGCACAATCTTATCTTCAATAGAGGGGCAATACCGTGGCCCGATCCCCTCAATATGCCCGCCATACATCGCAGACCGGCCTAGGTTGTTGCGGATAATCTCATGCGTTTTTTCATTGGTATGCGTAATACCGCAGGCAATTTGGCGCACATGTGGCTTATCCGATAGGAAAGAGAATAGAACGGGGTCATCATCCGCGGGTTGGGTTTCCAAAATATCCCAATTAATCGTGCGCCCATCCAAACGTGGCGGCGTTCCTGTCTTCAAGCGGCCAAGTGGCAGGGCAAAACTGTCGATCCGCTCCGCCAATTTAACCGAAGGCTTATCACCCATTCGGCCGCCAGGCATTCTTTTATCGCCTATATGGATAACCCCACGCAGGAATGTGCCTATTGTCAAAACCACCGATTTCGCTGAAATCTCGGCACCATCCGCCAAAACAACGCCTGACACGGCCCCGTCTATGCCAAGAAAATCGGCTACCTCGCCTGCAATAATTGTCAAATTCTTGGTTCGGGCGAGCAGGTCTTGCATCGCAGCACGGTATAGTTTGCGGTCAGATTGTGTGCGCGGGCCCTGAACCGCGGGGCCTTTTCGGCGATTCAGCAAGCGAAACTGAATACCTGAGCGATCCGCAGCCAAACCCATAACGCCCCCTAGGGCATCAATCTCACGCACCAGATGGCCTTTACCCAAGCCGCCAATGGCTGGATTACAGGACATAACCCCAATATTATCGAAGGATAATGTGACGAGCGCGGTTTTTGCGCCCGCCCGCGCAGCTGTATGAGCGGCCTCTGCACCTGCATGGCCACCCCCAATCACAACAACATCGAAATCATGATGTTTCACGTGAAACACTCCGCTTTTCTTATTTACCGATGCAAAACTGCAAAAAGATTTCGCCCAAGACCATTTCAACATCGACACGGCCAATAAGCGAATCCAGCTTTCTTATAGCATATCGCACATATTCCGCTGCAATGTCTGTGTGACTGTCGCCTTTTCCGAGGGCAATCAACGCATCAGCCAGACCTTGCCGCGCATCAAGCATCGCTTGGCGATGGCGCATATGCGTTGCGGTGGCAACGTTCGCGGCGCGATCCGATAAGCACGCTGAAACTAGCGCGATCAACTCATCCACGCCCTGACCCGTCTGTCCTGACACAGAAATCCCGCCGCCGCTCTGCATGTCGGCCTTACCCAATATGGATATATCATCAGCACCCAAATCAAAGGGCGGCTGTTCGTCTGGGTTAGATTTCAGAAAAACCCGCAAATCTGCGGATTTTGCGCGATTTATTGCTCGCTCAACACCGATGGATTCAATCGTATCCGTGCTATCACGAATCCCAGCGGTATCGAGTAACGTCACAGGCAGGCCACCAAGATCAAGGCGCACCTCTATCACATCGCGGGTTGTTCCCGCGATTTCTGAGGTAATGGCGATGTCCCGCCCAGAAATAGCGTTTAACAACGTGGATTTCCCTGCGTTTGGCGCACCGATTATAGCAACCTCAAACCCGTCACGGATGCGTTCAGCCACCAAACTGCCCGCAATTTCGACATCCAAACTCTGCACCACCTGCGTGATAAGGCCCTGCACCTCAGGGGTCACATCAGTGGGCACATCCTCATCCGCGAAATCAATCGTGACTTCAATAAGTGCTGTCGCGCGCAACAAATGCTGCCGCCACGCCTCAACCAGCTTTCCCAAATGTCCCGAAAAAACACGGCTGGCTTGGCGTCTTTGCGCCTCTGTTTCTGCATTGATCAGATCACCCAGACCTTCAACCTGAGCGAGATCAAGCTTGTTATTTTCAAGGGCGCGGCGGGTAAACTCGCCAGGTTCGGCCATACGGGCGCGGCCAGTTTCTGACAAAGCCGCAAGAACGGCTTTCACAACTGCGGGGCTGCCATGGCAATGCAGCTCAATCACATCCTCGCCTGTAAAACTATGCGGCGCCTGAAATCGCAACGCCAAAACATGGTCAATAATCTGGCCTTTGTCCTTGAAGGGTCGAAGCCGAAATTGACCAACGTCTGGAAGGCCGCCGAGAAATTTGGAGCATAAATCGACTGTCTCCGCACCCGATACCCGAATAACGGAAACGCCCGCCCGACCATTGGCCGAGGCGAGCGCGAAGATGGTATCCGCAATTAAGCCTGACATCTTAGGTGTTCATAGAGTCGAAAAATTCCGAGTTCGTTTTGGTCTGTTTCAACTTAGAAATAAGGAATTCAATCGCGTCTGTTGTTCCCATTGGGTTCAAGATGCGGCGCAAGACATAGGTTTTCTGCAAATCGCCCTTATCGACCAACAGGTCTTCCTTACGGGTGCCAGATTTTAAAATATCCATAGCTGGGAAGACGCGCTTATCCGCCACCTTACGGTCCAACACGATTTCCGAGTTACCCGTGCCTTTAAATTCTTCAAAGATCACTTCGTCCATGCGGCTACCTGTATCGATCAAGGCGGTTGCGATAATTGTCAGCGATCCACCTTCTTCAATGTTACGAGCCGCACCAAAGAAACGCTTAGGGCGTTGCAGAGCGTTCGCGTCAACGCCGCCTGTCAACACCTTACCCGATGATGGGACAACGGTGTTATACGCGCGCCCCAAACGAGTAATAGAGTCGAGCAAAATAACAACATCGCGCTTATGTTCGACAAGCCGCTTTGCTTTTTCAATGACCATTTCAGCCACCGCAACGTGACGCGTTGCAGGTTCGTCAAAGGTTGAGGATACAACCTCACCCTTCACCGACCGCTGCATATCCGTCACTTCCTCGGGCCGTTCATCAATCAGCAAAACAATCAAATAACATTCTGGGTGGTTCGTTTCGATAGAATGCGCAATGTTCTGCAAAAGCACGGTTTTACCCGTGCGTGGCGGTGCAACAATCAGGGCACGCTGGCCTTTACCGATGGGCGATACCAAATCAATAATGCGCGCGGAACGATCCTTGATCGTTGGATCTTCGATCTCCATCTTCAACCGCTCATCAGGATAAAGCGGCGTCAAGTTATCAAAGGCAACCTTATGGCGTGCTTTTTCTGGCACTTCAAAATTGATCTTGGAAACCTTGGTCAGGCCAAAATAATTCTCTGTCTCGCGTGGTGCGGCAATCACACCCTCGACCGTGTCACCCGTGCGCAAGCTGTGTTGGCGGATCATGTCAGGGGAGACATAAATATCGTCTGGGCCTGGAAGGTAATTTGCCTCAGGCGAGCGCAAGAACCCAAACCCGTCTTGCAAAACTTCCAGCACACCATCGCCGTAAACATCCCACCCTTCTTCTGCGCGCTCTTTGAGAATGGCGAACATCATGTCGCCTTTGCGCATGGTGGAGGCGTTCTCGATCTCCAGCTCTTCTGCCATGGATAGAAGATCTTTAGGTGATTTTGCCTTTAGATCAGCAAGATTTAAAGAGTTAACTGTCATGAGAGTTCCATATGCCTCTTGAGACGCATCGCGTTTAAGGGCTTTTGCACAATAGGGAAGGATAGTGATCGGACGATCGCTTAGCCTGTCTTCTACGCACAGATGGAACTCAAGTCAATCTGCGGGTTAGCGCGTAGAATTTTGCCAATGTTAAAAAAGAAAATAATAATTTTAAGAAAAGGATAATGATTTGGTTGTGCAGTGCAAAACCTTGGAAACTTATTTATCATTATTTTATCAACAGGATCTCCGTTGGGGATGATATTTACCCCCATAAATCGAAATTTTATAAAAATACACAATATCAATTAGTTAGCGAAAAATTTCGAATGCAAAGCTGTGGGAAACTTTGGAATATCTCCGTGTTTGTCGCATCTTCTCCGACCCACCCGGATAGAAATTACACCCGTGGATAAACGACATATAATTTTCCGCTATGTCACAATGACCTGTGGTTGAAACGGTGCATGTGACTATGTCATCACTTGATCCAAGGGATTATCCCCAAGACTTCCCACGGAATTATCCAATGCAAAAAATCATCTTGGCGTCCCAATCGGCAGTCCGACAGCAGCTTTTGCAGAATGCTGGGGTGTCATTTATCGCAGAAAATGCGCGAATCGATGAATCGTTGTTAAAGACATCATTGTTGGCCGAAGGTGCCCCGCCGCGTGATTTGGTAGATCAATTGGCCGAGGCTAAAGCCGCCAAACTTGCCCAAAAAAATCCTGATGCTGTTGTTATTGGCTGCGACCAGATTCTGGAATTTGAGGGTAATATTCTATCAAAACCAGCCAGCCTGGAAGACGCGCGCGCTCAATTGACGATGCTGCGTGGAAAATCGCACAAACTTATGTCCGCCGCGGTGATCTATCACGAGGCGCAACCAATTTGGCGCCATATCGGTGTCGTGCGTCTCTTTATGGCAGAGTTTAGTGATAGCTATCTTGACGCTTACCTTGCCCGCAATTGGCCCGATATCGCACAGGCAGTTGGCGCTTATATGCTTGAATCCGAGGGCATTCGCCTGTTTTCTCGGGTCGAGGGCAGCTATTTCGATGTTTTGGGCCTGCCATTAACCGAGGTTTTGAACTTCTTGGCACTGCGAGGGTTTATAGAAAGATGACAGCATCGGTGCCGCTTGCAGCCGTTATTGGTGACCCAATTGGTCACAGCAAATCCCCTATGTTGCATGGGTTTTGGCTGAGGGCCTATCAGATTTCGGGCTATTATGTGCCGCTGCATGTAACATCTGGCGACTTAGAACAGGTTCTGGCTGCGATGCCGCGGATGGGGTTTGTTGGCGCAAATGTGACGATTCCCCATAAAGAAACTGTTTTGGATTTGGCCGATATTGTCACTGATCGCGCGCGTGCGATTGGCGCCGCCAATACCCTAACCTTTCACAAAGATGGTAAAATCGAAGCTGATAACACCGATGGCTACGGATTTCTTGCCAATATTCAACAAAACGCGCCCGCATTCGATGCAAAGGATGGCCCTGCTGTTATTCTTGGCGCGGGCGGGGCGGCAAAGGCGGTCATCTATGCTTTGCTAGAGGCAGGCACACCGCAGGTGCGGGTGCTGAACCGTAATCTTGATCGTGCAAAAAACCTATCTGCCCGATTTGGGGATCGTGTTTCTGTGCATGAGGTGTCAGATCTTCCAAACCTTCTTGGGGATTGTAAGCTTTTGGTGAACAGCACATCCCTGGGCATGATAGGCCAGCCATCCCTTGCGGCGGATTTGAGTAATTTACCAAAAACCGCCATTGTGAACGATATCGTTTATACCCCTCTTGAAACGGATCTCTTAAAACAAGCGCGCGCCATGGGCGCAGTCGCAGTTGATGGTTTGGGGATGCTCTTGCACCAAGCCGCGCCTGGTTTTGCGAAATGGTTCGGAAAAGAACCCGCTGTAACCGATGACCTGCGCCGCGCGGTTTTGGCGAAATGAGTTTTCTTCTTGGTCTTACGGGCTCAATCGGGATGGGCAAAAGCACCACCGCAGATATGTTTCGTGAGGCGGGTGTTCCTGTGTGGGATGCCGATGCGACAGTGGCCAAACTATATGCCAAAGGAGGCGCTGCGGTGGCACCGCTTTCAGCGTTGAATATGGGGTTGATCCAAAATGATGCGGTGGATCGCGCGGCATTGAAAAATTGGGTCAAAACAGACTCGAACGCGCTTAATCAGCTTGAATCTCTTATTCACCCCCTTGTCGCCGCAGATCGGGCCAAATTCATTGATGACCATGCGGAACAGTCACTGATTGTTTGTGACATTCCGCTTCTTTATGAAACAGGTGCGGATCAATGGCTGGATGCCGTTTTGGTTGTGACAACTGATGCCGAAACGCAGAAAGCCCGCGTCATGGCACGGGCGGGAATGGATCCTGAGCTATTTGATCAAATTCTTGTGCGACAGATGCCAAGTTCTGAAAAAATTGCCCGCGCGGATTATGTGATAGAAACAAATAGCTTTGAGGGCGCGCGCAAAGCCGTGCATGATTTGATCAACGATTTAACGGCAAGGGCAACGTGATGCGCGAGATTGTTCTAGACACCGAAACCACAGGGTTTGAGCCGTCCGAAGGCCATCGCATTGTCGAAATTGGCGCGGTTGAATTGTGGAACCACCTGCCAACAGGCAAGACATACCACCAATACATCAACCCTGAACGCGCAATGCCCCAAGAGGCGTTTAATGTTCATGGATTGGGTGATGAGTTTTTAGCCGATAAACCAGTTTTCGCCGCCATTGCGCAAGATTTTCTGGATTTTGTCGGTGATGCAAAATTGGTCATTCACAATGCAAGCTTCGATATGAAGTTTTTGAATGCAGAACTTGGATGGGTGAACAAACCGCTTTTGCCGAATGATCAGGCGATCGACACGCTGGCTATAGCGCGGCGCAAATTCCCTGGATCACCCGCAAGTCTTGATTCCTTATGTCGCCGTTTTGGTGTCGATAATTCTATGCGCGAAAAACACGGCGCGCTTTTGGATTCGGAAATCTTGGCCGAGGTCTATCTCGAGTTGATCGGGGGCAAGCAGCCTGACTTTACCCTCTCGCCAGATGATCAGGATAAAGATCGTGATGTTGTGCGGCCAATGCGGCGCGCCTCTGCGCGGCCAGAACCCCTTAAGCCGCGTTTGACAGATGAGGAAACCGTCGCCCATCAAGACTTCATCTCCGAGATGGGCGACAAGGCTGTTTGGATGCGTTAACGCTTAGGCATCAGCCTTTTGTTCGGTCATTTTGCGGGCCAATTCATTGCGATAAAGCGCAACAAAATCAATTGTGTCGAGGTTCAGTGGTAAATACCCACCGTCCCGCGTGACGTCTGAAACGATGCGGCGGATGAACGGGAAAAGCATCCGAGGGCATTCGATCATCAGATACGGGTGGAGCTGTTCTTCGGGCACGTTGTCGATGTGAAAAATGCCAGCATAATCAAGGTCTACGCGAAAGATTGGTTCAGGGGCGTCCCCTTTGGTTTTCGCTTCAATCGTCACTTTTACGATGACGTCATACTGCTTTTCCGTGGGCCGCTTTCCGCCATCGAGCGCGACACGCAATTGAATGTCGGGCTGACCCGCGCCTTGAACCGATTTTTGCGCTGCGATGTTCTCAAACGACAAATCTCGCACGAATTGTCCCAAGATTTTCATTAGCGGCATTACGGGTTGTTGTTGTGCTGCGCTGTCCTGCGCTGCATCCGCATCTTTTTTCGACATCTTTCATCTCCCAAAGGCAAATTTTAAGGCGTCTTAACAGCCCGATCCAAAAGCCTCAATGCCGTGTCCACCCCGATGGGTCATGCGGGTCTGTATCTAAGATCTCGCCATCTTCATCTATGATTGTGCCAGATTGGCTGCGAAAATTGGCTTGGCTTTGAAAACTGGTGGTTTTTATGTGTGATTTGACCTGAAGGATCAAAAATTGTCGAACGGGCGGCACCAACAAGGAAAATCCAATCGCATCGGTGAAAAATCCAGGTGTTAGCAACAGGGCGCCCGCAATTAGGATCATCGCCCCATGGGCCAGAGGCTCGGTTGGGTCATTTAATTCGTTAAAGCTGGTGCGGATTTGCGACAGCGCCAGTGATCCTTGTGATCTGACCAACCATGTCCCCAAAATTGCCGTTAAAACGACCACAGCCAAGGTTGGCCATAACCCAATAAATCCGCCAATTTGTATGAACAAGCCAATCTCAATCAGCGGAATCGCTAGAAAAAGAACAAATAACCACATTTTTTCAGCCTTTCCCGCAGATAGTCGGTAAAACCGCGCCCAGCTTCATGGACTTGGCCCCCTTCTCTCCCTACATATGAACCTCAAGCGCAGTCTAAAACCCCTGCGGCAACATTAGCCGGTATCAAAATTGGATTGAGACCCACATGAACTCATCATTTCTTTCCCTTTTGGTTCTCGCGGCAATCGCGATCTTTTTGATCCTGCGGTTGCGCGCCGTTCTTGGCACGCGTGAGGGGTTTGAGAAATCGCCCGAGGTCGTAAAAACCTCAAAATCTGCACAATCCCGTAATTTTGAGGTGATCGAGGGCGGCCCTGATCGGGATATCACCGATCATGTTCCCGAAGGATCAGAAAGCGCCCGTGCCTTGGCCGCGATGAAATCCGCAGAGCCCAGTTTCGCGGTGGGAGAATTTTTGACTGGTGCGCGCGGCGCCTATGAAATGATTCTCATGGCGTTTGAACGTGGCGATATTTCGGAAGTGCGCGATTTCCTATCCCCCGAGGTTGCCGAGAGCTTTGATGAGGTTATCGAAGCGCGCCGTGCGCAAGGCTTTGAGATTGAAGCAAACTTTGTGGGCCTCAATGATATCGCTGTTCAAGAAGCCCAGTTTGACGCCACCTCGCGCGAGGGTGAGGTCACGGTTCGCTTCGCTGCAGAACTGACCTCTGTGGTGCGCAACTCCGATGGTGAAATTGTCGAAGGCAGCGCAACCGAAATCAAACGCCAGCGGGACGTTTGGACCTTCGCCCGCGAAATGGGCAGCCGCAATCCAAATTGGGTTTTGGTTGCCACAGGCGGCTGATCCTAGCGTAAGGACTGCGTGGTGACTTATCCCCAACCCATAGGATTTTCCGATCTTTTGGGCTGGGATGACGAGGATTACGCCGAAATCCTTTCAATTTTCCAATCTCAAACGGATTTGGCGATAGCTGATCTTGTGACAGCCGCCCGCAGTGTTCGCCCCTCACAGGCCCGCGCGTTTTTTCAATCAAATTTTCAGCCTCTCAGATTTGGCCCCGCCTTTGCAGGACATATCACGGGATATTACGAACCCGTTTTGCCCGCCCGCGTCGCGCCAGATGCTGAATACAGGTTCCCGCTCTACGCCGCCCCAAAAGATATGCCGGAGATTTGGGCGACACGCGCCGAAATCGAAGCGGGCAATTTGCTTTCGGGGCAAGGATTGGAACTGGTCTATCTCAATTCGCGCATAGACCAGTATTTTTGCCATATCCAAGGATCTGTTGCCGTGACCTACCCAGATGGTGAGACGCGCCGCTTTGGGTTTTCGGCAAAAAACGGACATCCCTATCGTTCCATTGGGGCTGAATTGGTCGCGATGGGCGAAATCAGTGCGAAACAGATCACCGCAGATTGGGTCAAAGATTGGCTGAGGCACCATCCCGACCAAATGGACGCGCTTTTGCAGAAAAACCCCTCCTATATCTTCTTTGAACCGCGTCACAAAAATGGCGCGGTCGGTGCCACAGGGCAGGTTTTGACCGCGAACCGCTCGCTTGCGATTGATCCCGCATATATCCCCTATGGTCTGCCCGTCATGGTTGCGGGCGAGACGCGTGCGGCGCGGATTTATTTTGCCCAAGATTGTGGTTCTGCCATTAAAGGCGCACAGCGGGCCGATATTTTCTGTGGATCAGGTGATGCTGCGGGCAGGAGTGCGGGCGCAATAAATGAACCCGCCAGCTTGACCGTGCTTTGGCCCAAGGGTCATGATTTGCCCAATGGATGGGCAGGATAAGCCATGGCAAAAAAACCAAAAAACCTAAGCAGCGAAGACCGCGTTTTATGGGATCGCGTTGCACGCAGTGCTAAGCCATTGAAACGTGCCGCCGTCAATTTCTATCTTGCGAAACCCGACACGGCGGCCATTCCCCCACGTGAGATTGTCGATTTTACGCCAAAGTTGGATCTCAGTGACTTTGACATTGGGCTGACAGCCCCATCTGAGAAACCGCAAAACCCGCCTGAAAAGCGCCCCGTTCGTATGGATAAAAAATTGCATGGCCGCATGGTGCGGGGAAAGTTGCAGCCAGAGGCGAAAATTGACCTTCACGGCATGACACAGGCCCAAGCCCATCCTGTGTTGCAGCGATTTATCCTTGACTGCCATGCGCGTGGATATCGTTTGGCCCTTGTAATCACGGGTAAGGGCAATCTGTCTAGCGGCCCCCATTATGACCCGATTGCGCCCGCCCGTGGGGTATTGCGGCAAAACGTGCCACGGTGGCTGCGCCACCCATCAATCGCGGGCTATATCCTTGATATTCGTGAGGCGCATATTCGCCATGGCGGGGCGGGTGCGCTCTATGTCTATCTCAGGAAATAGAGACTATAGCACATAGCGGCTAAGATCGGCCTTACCTGCCAAGTCGGCGAGATAGGTTTGCACATATTTTTCATCAACGACCACGCTTTCGCCGCTTCTGTCAGGCGCGGTAAAGCTCAGCTCCTCGAAAACACGCTCCAGCATGGTATAAAGGCGCCGCGCACCGATATTCTCGACCGATTTATTCACATCTGCCGCGATTTTGGCCAAGGCTTTGATCCCATCTTCGGTGAAATCAACAGTCACGTTTTCGGTCGCCATCAAAGCGGAATATTGGCGGGTCAGGGCATTATCGGTTTCTGTCAAAATGCGGGTGAAATCATCCTCAGTCAGTGCCTGCAATTCCACCCGAATGGGCAAGCGCCCCTGAAGTTCTGGCAACAGGTCAGAGGGTTTTGCGATGTGAAATGCACCAGAGGCAATGAACAGGATATGGTCTGTTTTCACAGGCCCATGTTTTGTTGAGACTGTTGTCCCTTCTATCAGAGGCAATAGATCACGCTGCACCCCTTCGCGGCTGACATCCGCCCCGCGGGTTTCTGCGCGCGCGGCGACCTTGTCAATTTCGTCAATAAAGACGATGCCATTTTCTTCAACGGCCCGAATGGCCTCTTTCGTGACGGTTTCTTGATCCAAAAGCTTATCAGCTTCTTCACCGATAAGGATTTCATAGCTCGCCGCCACAGTCATCTTCTTGCGGATTTTCCGCCCGCCAAAGGCCTTTCCGAATATATCACCAAGGTTCATGCCGCCGCCCATTGGCCCCATCTGGGGCTGACCTGGAACTTCAAACATGGCCATTGGGTTGGATTGATCCGCAACTTCCAATTCAATAACAGTGTCGTCCAATTCCCCTGAGCGGAGTTTCTTGCGAAACATCTCGCGGGTTTGGTCGCGCGCATCGGCGCCCGCAAGCGCCTCGATCACACGATCTTCGGCGGCTTTGTGCGCCTTGGCGGTAACCTCTTCGCGCATATAGTCGCGCACCATAATTTGCGCGGCATCTACCAGATCACGGATGATCTGCTCGACATCCCGACCAACATAGCCCACCTCTGTAAATTTTGTCGCCTCAACTTTGAGAAACGGGGCGCGGGCAAGTTTCGCCAAACGGCGGCTGATTTCTGTTTTACCCACCCCAGTCGGCCCGATCATCAGAATATTTTTTGGGTAAACTTCATCGCGCAAATCATCCCCAAGTTGCTTGCGCCGCCACCGATTGCGCAGGGCAACCGCCACTGCGCGTTTTGCATCGGCTTGCCCGATGATGAAACGATCCAATTCCGATACGATTTCGCGAGGGGTCAGGTCGGTCATTTTGCGATCCGCTCTACTGTGAGGTTGCCATTGGTATAGACGCAAATATCAGCCGCAATTTCCATTGCGCGACGGGCCACATCTTCGGCGGATTTATCGCTATCCATCATCGCGCGGGCCGCGGCCAATGCGTAATTTCCACCCGACCCAATCGCGGCAATACCGTGTTCTGGTTCTAAAACATCGCCTGCGCCCGTGATGACATAGAGCTCGGATCCATCTGTGACGATCAACATCGCCTCGAGCTTTTGTAAATACTTATCCGTGCGCCAATCTTTCGCCAATTCAACACTGGCGCGCTGTAATTGGCCTGGTGTTGCCTCAAGCTTTGTTTCGAGACGCTCAAGCAAGGCAAATGCATCTGCTGTCGATCCTGCAAATCCTGCGACCACCTCATACCCGCCCGGGGAAAGGCGGCGGACTTTGCGTGCTGTGCCTTTGATCACGGTTTGGCCAAGACTGACTTGACCATCACCTGCAACCACAACCTCGTTACCCTTGCGCACACCGATAATGGTTGTGCCATGCCAATCTGGAAAACTATTCGACATGTTTACCCTTTCATGTTCCGCCCAATATGGAAGCGGCACGATCAGATCACAACCACCGCTTCGGCCAATTTTTGCGGCGGGGCACACGAAAGGCCAGCATCGGCATCATCCATGTTTTGCGAAATCTATTAAGATCAAGCGATTCATGAACCCCTGTCACGGTCTCACCATTGATTTTGGTTCGCACCATGGCACGGTTGTAAAATGGGGCGTCCAACATGGGCCGAACCTCATGTGGGGCAAAATCTGGATCCGCGCGGGTTTCACGGCGCACCCCCCAAAATGCGGATTTAAACCTTGCAGTGCGCGGCGCATCAACGGGTGATGCCGTGCCCGTTTCATCAAAGGCAATGGCGGCCGCAAGATTGCTGCCATCGCAGCGCGTTGCATCATAGAAGCAACAAGCGCCCTCTCGCGTTGGAAAGCGGCCCCATGTCCAGTAATCAAAATCTTCCTCCAAGGCGCGAGTGCCAAAATTGGCATCAAAATATCCATGCCCAGACCATGACCAACCTGCATTTTCGAGACGAACCTGGATATCGGCAACGGGTGCGAAAGGGCGCCAAATATGCGCACCATCATCGCAGAGCGGCAATTCCACATTCGTCACTGCGCGTGGGGTTAGTGTCACTTTGCCGCGCAACCGCCCGCCATGTGGTGTTGTGCGTTCATCAATATGAATGGTGAGGGCTGAACCGTCCCAAGACAGGTGACTAGGGCCTATTTTCATTTCTGTTTCCGAAAGCTCTAGCGCATCTCGGCCCCGATCTGTCATCGTCCAACGGCCGCCTTTGCCATAGGTGACAATATTCAAGCAGCAATGATCTTCGGGGTCTTTGCGCCCCGACCAACGATACCACGGCGAGAAAACTGAACCGATGAAGGCGATGATCGAAATAGCCTTGGTTCCGTCATCGCTTATGCCGTCGATATACCACCACGCATAGCCGTTGGGCGGGACGGCAAGGTTAAAGCATGGTCCGTCAAGATCGCCTCGGCCGCGTGCCGTCCTGAGAGGCAGGCCATCGGAATTCCCGCCCCCGGATGGGTGCCGCCCCCCGCCAAGTATAGACCCTTGAGAGAGGTCCGCGCCCGTGGCCGTTTCAATGCTGCCGTCATTCCATGTGGGCTCAGCCCGTAAAGGGATCCGCGCGAGGCGGGAAACATCCTTGCGAAATCCTGTGGTGTCATCAATGCGCTGTCGGGGATCGGGTCGGGAAAGATCAACCCGCGATCCGCTAATGTTTGGAATGTCAGATGACGACATGCGGCCACCTCCCTTTCTGTTGGGGCCTCGGTCGGCGCGCCGTTCATGATAATTTCAAATCTTTGCAGCGCCGTATCTGTGTTAGAGTGGAGCCCAGAATCCTGAGCGCAGATATAAAGCGTTGGATCACGCGGCAGCGCACCATTTTCGATAGGGGCAAATTCGCTGCGTTGGTCATCACCAAAAAATACGTTGTGATGGGCCAGGGTCTTGCCCCAAGCGCGGGAGGCGAAACTCCAAACATAGGCAGATAGGCTGCGCGGTTCGACCTGTGCGCGGGTGACACGCGGCGCGTGGTCTTGGCCCAAAAGCCCAATATGAATCGCGCGCGGGTCACCATTAAACACCACAATATCTGCCGCAACATGCCGACCATCTGAAAGGGTGACGCCAGTGACATGATCCGCATCTTTTGTAATGGCCTCGATGGATTGCCCAAGCTGAAACTCGATACCCATGGATTGCCCGATATTTTGCATCGCGCGGGCCAGTTGATGCACGCCGCCTTTGACCCGCCACACACCCGCCGCCTCGGATTGCCAAATCAGCGAAAGCAGCGCGGGGCTAAGATAAGGGTTGCCGCCGACATAAGTGGAATAGCGCGCAAAAACTTGTGCCAAACGGGGATCGCTGAACCGCTTAAAAACCGCTTGCGCCAAAGTTTGGTGCGGGGCCATTGCGCGCATCAGATGGGGTGATTTCAAGACCGTGAGCGTCAAATCCGCTTGTCGCGGATGAGCGCGCAGCATCATTGGCCCCTCGAATGCTGAAAAAAGCGCGGCCGTATCTTGGTGGAATTTGAGAAACTCGCCGCGTGCCTTGGAACCTGAAAAGTGATCAATAGCTGTAAGCGTTTCTTCGAGATTAGCATGAAAATCTAACTCGCTGCCATCTGGCCAGAAATGGCGGGCAAGGATGTCATCCTGTGTTAGGGTCACATGATCCTCAAGCCTCAAACCTAATGTTTGAAACAGATCGTCAAACACATGGCGCATCGTTACCACTGTTGGCCCCGCATCAATCGGCCCCGCAGCAGATGGCACTTGCCGCATTTTGCCGCCGACATGGGGCATCGCATCAAAGACTGTGACCTGACTTCCCGCATGCGCGAGGCGCAGCGCGGTCGAAAGACCGCCCATACCTGCACCGATCACCACGGCGCGGGGCCTGACAGGTGCAATAGGGCGGGTCACAGTGTTGCGTCTTTCATTAGGGCCACTCTCGAGATTATGTCAGATATTGTTGACATATTCCCGTAAACTGTCCAGTCTAATTTACATATGCGTGGGATCCTCCGCGCAAACCTCGATGAAGGCTGAGTGACCATGTCCCTGTCCGCCCGCATAGAATCAGCGATCTCTGCTGCCCTCTCTTTAGCCATGAAAGAGCCTGCACCGCGCAAATTGGCGCAAGCCTTGGATCATGCTGTCAATCCGGGCGGTGCGCGGATCAGGCCGACAATCTCGCTTTCTGTGGCGAAGGCCTGTGGGGATGATAAGCCGAATCTTTCCAATGCGGCATGCGCGGCGATTGAGCTTATCCACTGCGCCAGCCTCGTTCATGATGACCTGCCCTGTTTTGACAATGCGGATTTGCGGCGCGGAAAGCCCACGGTGCATATCGCCTATTCGCAACCCATTGCGGTTCTCGCGGGTGATACGTTGATTGTTTTGGCCTTTGAGGTCTTGGCTCGTGCCGCGGTGGATGATCCACTGCGGGCAGTTGAGATGATCAAAATCCTAAGCCAAGCCACAGGCATGCCCAATGGAATTTGCGCAGGCCAAGGCTGGGAAAGCGAAGATAAGATAGACCTGTCCGCTTATCATCGGTCGAAAACAGGCGCGCTGTTTGTTGCCGCCACCAAAATGGGTGCCGCTGCTGCGGGGGAAGATCCCGAACCTTGGACAGAACTGGGCGCTCGGATTGGTGAGGCATTCCAAGTTGCCGATGATCTGCGTGATGCGCTTTACGATGAAAAAACCTTGGGTAAGCCTGTAGGTCAGGATGATCTCAACGGGCGACCCAATGCTGTTTCACAACTGGGCGTGCGCGGCGCTGTTTCGCGGTTGGAGGATATTTTATCTGGCGCGATTGCCTCGATCCCGTCTTGTGCGGGTGAAGCGGCGCTGTGTGACATGGTGCGCGTATATGCAGAGCGGCTTACGCCTGTTTTGCCCGCACATCACGCGGCCGAATGAGATATGGCCGCTATTTCCCCAAGTGACGAACCGCGCCCAAAATTTTGGGATAAATGGCGCGCGCGCTATTTGAATTTGGTGGGTTCGGCTGCATTTCAATCATGGGCCGCGCATTCCCTCTTTACGCGTGCGACTGCAAAACGGGATGGCGAGCGGCTCTTTGATTTGGTGGCAGGCTTTACTTATAGCCAGATTTTGCAGGCTTTTGTTGCGCTTGATCTGCCACGCCATTTGCGCGCCCGCCCTGCTTATCCTTCCGAATTGGCCGCGAAGTTGGATGCGCCCGAAAGACGGATTTCTGTCTTATGTCAGGCCGCAGCCAGTCTTGGGCTTTTGACCCGTTTGCGGGATGGGCGCTATGCCTTGGCGCGGTTAGGGGCCGCGATCAATGGCGTGGGTGGCCTGCGCGACATGGTCTTGCACCACGATATTCTATATCGCGATTTGGGCCCTGCCGAAGGGTTTTTTCGGGGGGAAACAGACCCAGACCTTGCACGGTTTTGGCCCTATGTTTTTGGGGCCGCCGCCGCGGAAGATCCTGCTACGGCAGAGCGCTATTCGCATTTGATGTCAGAGACGCAAAATCTTGTAAGTGACGAAATCCTCTCAAGTCTGTCCTTTGGGAAGGCGCAGCACGTCATGGATATCGGGGGTGGCACGGGTGTGTTCTTGGCGGCCTGCGCCAAGGCCCATCCAGATGTTCAAGTGACCCTTTTTGATTTGCCGCAGGTGGCGGCACTGGCCCAAGATCGGTTTGAGCGCGCAGGCATTGCCGCGCGGGCCACGATTGTCTCGGGCAGTTTCCGCGATGATCCTTTGCCAATTGGGCCAGATCTTATTACCCTCATCCGCGTTCTTTACGATCACGAAGATGAAACCGTCCTTCGATTGTTAAAATCGGTTCACGCCGCTTTGCCCGAAGGCGGTAAGATCGTCATCGCCGAGCCGATGTCAGGCGGGCAAACGCCAGATCGCAGCGCGGATGCGTATTTCGCGCTCTATTGTATGGCGATGGGCACAGGCACAGTCCGCAGTGCCGCCCAAATCGGCGAATTATTGTCGAAAGCAGGGTTTGCGCGGGTTTCGCCCGTCAAAACGGGGCGTCCATTTGTGACGCGGATCGTTACAGCTGAAAAGACTGTCAACAAAAGCTGACAATCTTTTTGTATAAACTGTCCATTTTAATTGACATACAGTGCTGTAATATTAAACTGACACATGACTCAAAGTGGAATCTCATTGCGTCTTGAGGCGTGATTTGATCCGAAAACCAAGGGGAAGTGCGACAGTGCACGCGACCGCCGTCATACTCGAAGGGCCAAAGAAAATAGGGCTCGGACAGGTTAGCCTCGTGGCGCCTTCGCCTGAGAATATGGTTGTGCGCGTGTGTCACTCTGGCATTTCCACTGGAACCGAAAAACTGTTCTGGTCTGGCCGCATGCCGCCCTTCCCAGGCATGGGTTATCCCCTGATCCCCGGCTATGAAGCCGCTGGTGAGGTCGTTTCAACACCGAAAAATTGTGAATTTTCGGTTGGTGATCATGTTTTTGTTCCGGGCGCGAATTGCTACGGCGATGTGCGTGGCCTGTTTGGTGGCGCGTCTTCCATGTTGGTTACAGCGCCAGAGCGCGCCGTGCGTATTGATCGTGCAAGCGGCCCTGAAGGCGCGCTTTTGGCTTTGGCTGCCACAGCCTATCATGCGCTCGCGGGCCATGACTTACCTGATCTGATCGTGGGACATGGCGTATTTGGTCGTCTCTTGGCGCGTCTTACTTTGGCGCTGGGCGGCCCCGTCCCGACTGTATGGGAGGTTAATCCTGCCCGTGTTACAGGCGCAGAGGGATATCTCGTTACCAATTCCACCGATGATACGCGCCGTGATTATCGCTGCATCTACGATGCTTCGGGCGTGGCGGCGTTGTTGGATGAAATGATCGGGCGCCTGACCAAGGGCGGTGAAGTCGTCTTGGCGGGTTTCTATCCCGAATCTCTCGAATTCGCCTTTCCGCCCGCCTTCATGCGTGAGGCGCGGCTGCGGATCGCGGCGGAATGGACGCGCTCCGACTTGGTCGCTACCCGCGATTTGATCGAAGCGGGACAGCTCAGCCTTGGTGGTTTGATCACGCATCAACTGCCCGCCGCAGAGGCAAGCCTCGCCTATCCTCAAGCCTTTGAAGATGCCGCTTGTCTGAAAATGATTTTGAATTGGGAGAAGCCAGAATGACCCTCGATGTTCCCAATCTCAAGGATTTCGATGCCCGCCTGCGCGATGAGGCGCAGCAAGAGCCGACCCTCGAAGTGCCTCAGGGCGAACCCACCAAGAAAACGCAGATCATTGCGATTTATGGGAAAGGCGGCATCGGTAAAAGTTTCACCCTTGCCAATCTCAGCCATATCATGGCCGAGCAAGGAAAGCGGGTTCTCTTGATTGGTTGTGATCCGAAATCCGATACGACCAGCCTGCTTTTTGGCGGCAAAGCCTGCCCAACGATCATTGAAACCTCGACCAAAAAGAAATTGGCAGGCGAGGAGGTGAAAATCGGAGATGTCTGCTTCAAGCGTGGCGGTGTCTACGCGATGGAGCTTGGTGGGCCAGAAGTTGGCCGCGGCTGTGGTGGGCGTGGGATCATCCACGGCTTTGAGCTGCTTGAGAAGCTAGGCTTCCACGACTGGGATTTTGACTATGTCCTGCTCGACTTCTTGGGCGATGTGGTCTGCGGCGGGTTTGGCCTGCCGATTGCCCGTGACATGGCGCAGAAGGTGATTCTGGTTGGATCAAATGATCTGCAATCTCTGTATGTGGCGAACAATGTTTGCTCGGCGGTGGAATATTTCCGCAAAATGGGCGGCAATGTGGGTGTCGCGGGTTTGGTCATCAACAAAGATGACGGCACGGGCGAAGCTCAGGCCTTTGCCAATGCGGTGAATATACCCGTTTTGGCCTCGATCCCTGCGGATGATGATCTGCGCAAGAAATCTGCGAATTACCAAATCGTTGGGACGAACCAAAGCCAATGGGGCGCGCTTTTTGCGGCTTTGGGTGAAAATGTCGGCGAAGCGCCGCCGTTGCGACCAACGGCACTGAGCCAAGATGAATTGATCGGCCTTTTCGATGGCAAGGATACAGGTGCGGGCATTGTCCTAGAGCCTGCAACCGAAGCCGATATGCGCGGCAAGAACGCCGCGCCGAAAAAGTCGCTTGAAGTAATTTATGACGAGGTTTGAGGAAGAATGTCCGAAGAAGTGAGATATGATGCCGCCGATGAGGTCGAGGTAATCCTCGGCCAAGATCGCGCTGATGCATCTGCCGCTTCGGATGGGCAGACCCCGCCCGAATTGGGGCAGGGTATGGGTTGCCATGCAGGGGCGGCCGAAATGGAAGCCGCCGCGCGCATGGCGGGGAAATCCGAAATCCTTGATCAATATGCCCGCGATTACCCGCAGGGGCCGCATGACAAACCCCAAAGCATGTGCCCTGCCTTTGGCAGTTTGCGCGTAGGGTTGCGGATGCGCCGCGTGGCATCGGTTTTGTCTGGCTCGGCCTGCTGTGTCTATGGCCTCAGCTTTGTCAGCCATTTTTATGGCGCGCGCCGTTCAGTCGGCTATGTGCCTTTCAACTCGGAAAGTTTGGTTACGGGCAAGCTCTTCGAGGATATTCGGGATGCCGTTCACGAGATGGCAGATCCCGCGCGCTATGACGCGATTGTGGTGACCAATCTTTGCGTTCCGACCGCCTCTGGTGTTCCGCTGCGTCTCCTGCCGCAGGAGATTAACGGTGTTCGGATCGTGGGCATTGATGTGCCAGGATTTGGAATTCCCACCCATGCCGAAGCCAAAGATGTGCTTGCAGGCGCTATGTTGAATTATGCCCGTAAAGAGGTGGAGGCTGGCCCCGTCCAAGCCCCTGTTTCGGGCAAATCAGATCGCCCGACAGTGACCCTGTTGGGCGAGATGTTCCCAGCTGATCCCATTGGGATTGGTGGGATGCTCGCGCCGCTCGGTCTGGCGGCAGGTCCGGTCGTTCCCTGCCGTGAGTGGCGCGAGCTCTATTCTGCCTTGGATAGCGAAGTGGTGGCAGCAATCCACCCGTTTTACACATCCGCCATCCGAGAATTTCAGGCCGCAGGCCGCACGATTATTGGCAGCGCCCCCGTTGGATATGACGGCACAGCCGCATGGCTGTCTGCGATTGGTGCGGCTTATGGTGTTGCAGCGGATCAGATTGCTGCTGCACAAAACGCCTTTTTGCCCGCGATCAAAGGTGCGCTTGCCGCCCAAAAGATCAACGGAGCGATCACCTTGTCGGGCTATGAGGGGTCAGAGCTTTTGGTCGCGCGCCTGTTGATCGAAAGTGGGGCCGATGTGCCCTATGTTGGCACGGCCTGCCCGAAAACACCTTGGTCAGAGCCTGATTTGGACTGGCTAACAGCTAAGGGCGTTAAGGTTAAATTCCGCGCAAGTCTCGAAGATGACTGCGCCGCGATGGAAGCAATCAAGCCTGATCTTGCCATCGGCACGACCCCTGTTGTGCAGAAGGGAAAAGAGCTTGGCATCCCAAGCCTGTATTTCACCAATTTGATTTCCGCGCGTCCTTTGATGGGGCCAGCGGGTGCAGGGTCTTTGGCGCAGGTGGTCAACGCTGCCATGTCAAACAAAGATCGTATGGATCATATGCGCGCCTTCTTTGAAGGTGTTGGTCACGCGGATACAGCAGGCATTTGGGAAGGCAGCCCAAATGAGCGGCCTGATTTCCGCGCCACGCATCAGAAAAAACTCGACAAAGCGGCCCGTGCCGCCAAAGCGCAGGAGATGATCTGATGTTGATCCAAGATCATGATCGCGCGGGCGGATATTGGGGGGCGGTTTACGCCTTTACCGCCGTCAAAGGATTGCAGGTGGTCATCGATGGCCCAGTGGGTTGTGAAAACCTGCCCGTCACATCGGTTCTGCATTACACCGATGCGTTGCCACCCCATGAATTGCCGATTGTGACCACGGGTCTTGGCGAGGAAGAATTGGGCCGTGATGGCACTGAGGGCGCGATGAAACGCGCGTGGGGCACGCTAGACCCCGCGCTTCCTGCCGTTGTTGTCACGGGCTCGATTGCCGAGATGATTGGCGGGGGGGTCACACCGCAAGGCACCAATATTCAACGCTTTTTGCCGCGCACCATTGATGAGGATCAATGGGAGGCCGCAGATCGTGCCATGACGTGGATTTTCACGGAATTTGGTATGACCAAGGGGCGTATGCCGCCCGAGAAACAGCGTGAAGAAGGGTCTGCGCCGCGGGTCAATATTCTTGGGCCGATGTATGGCACCTTTAATATGGCCTCTGATCTGCACGAAATTCGCCGCCTTGTGGAAGGTATCGGGGCCGAAGTGAATATGGTCATGCCATTGGGCAGCCATTTGGCCGAAATGCGCAACTTGGTTAACGCGGATGCCAATATCGTGATGTATCGCGAATTTGGGCGCGGTTTGGCCGAGGTTTTGGGCAAGCCCTATTTGCAAGCGCCCATTGGGGTTGAGTCGACCACGAAATTCCTGCGCCAATTGGGCGAGATGCTGGGCCTAGATCCCGAGCCTTTTATCACCCGCGAAAAGCATTCGACCCTCAAGCCTGTTTGGGATCTGTGGCGGTCGGTCACGCAAGATTTCTTCGCAACGGCCAATTTTGGCATCGTGGCGAATGAAACCTATACCCGCGGCATTCGGCATTTCCTTGAAAGTGATCTTGGGTTGCCCTGTGCCTTTGCCGTGGCACGCACAGCAGGCAAAAAAACCAACAATGACGAAGTGCGCAGCCTGATTTCTGCAAAGCGTCCCTTGGTCTTGATGGGATCCATCAACGAGAAGATGTATCTCGCGGAAATGAGCGCGGGCCATGGCCCTCGCCCGTCTTTCATCCCTGCAAGTTTCCCTGGCGCCGCGATCCGCCGCGCCACGGGCACGCCCTTCATGGGATATGCAGGCGCCACTTATCTTTTGCAGGAAATCTGCAACAGCCTGTTTGATGCCTTGTTCCATATTCTTCCGCTTGGCAGCGAGATGGACAGCGCCAAAGCAACCCCGACAACATTGCGCCGCGATTTCCCATGGGACGCTGATGCGCAGGCGTTGCTCGACAAAATTGTTGCCGAACACCCCGTTTTGACACGGATTTCGGCAGCCAAAACTTTACGCGATGCCGCAGAAAAAGCCGCGCTTGAAAGCGGGGCTGAGCGGGTCGTGAAAGAAACGGTGGCGCAACTCGCGCCGCGCCGTTTTGAGACGCTGAACGAGGGAGGCGTATAATGACAGATATTAGCTCCAACACCCAGATTGCGCGGTCAAAGCCGCCCAAAACGGAGTTCATGATTTACTTCGGGATCATTTTTCTCGCGACCTTGCCGCTTGCCACGCTCACTTGGGGCTTGGCTGCGCTGCGCACAGGAAGCTTGACGGAAAAAGGCCCCGTAAAGCGCGCTTGGAGCCAAGCGCGGATTATCACGCCGATGATTTTTTCGGCCTGATCCTCTCACTCAGCCGCCGTTCGAGACTGATTAGACCCAGTCGAGGCGCATAGGTGAGACGATAAAATTCTCGGCGTGACGACCGGAGCCGACACAAGTTCGCCAATGCGGGGTGACTACCCGCGTGGGTGGAATGCCGACAAGACAATGAGGTTTTGTCGGGGCCCGGCCGCAGGGTGTGCGGCACTAGTCAAACGTTCCGGAGGAAAGTTCATGGCTGGTAACACCGATCTGTCCTTTACAGGTCTGACCGACGAGCAGGCGCAAGAGCTCCACTCGGTGTATATGAGCGGCCTTTGGCTGTTCGCAGGTATCGCCCTGCTTGCTCATATCGCCACGTATATCTGGCGCCCGTGGTTCGGCTGAGGAGTAAGACATGTCCAAATTTTACAAAATCTGGCTGATCTTCGACCCGCGCCGCGTCTTCGTGGCTCAGGGCGTCTTTCTCTTCTTGCTCGCTGCAATGATCCACTTGGTGGTTCTGAGCTCGGGTCTCAACTGGTTTGAGAGTGCAGCTGCAGCAGGCATGTAAGAGTTAGGCCTGCCGCCTGCGGCGCGCCTGATATGCCTTATGACATCGCTGCGGGCGGGCTGCCCGCCCGCAGCTAACCGACCAATAACGGACGGCTAAGTGGAGATGATCCAAAGCCGCCAAACGCGGAGACAGACGCATGGCTTTGCTAAGCTTCGAAAGAAAATATCGCGTCCGCGGAGGGACGCTGATTGGCGGCGATCTGTTCGACTTCTGGGTTGGCCCTTTCTATGTGGGCTTCTTTGGGGTGACCACGATCTTCTTCGCTGCCCTTGGAACCATCCTGATCTTCTGGGGGGCGGCCATGCAAGGCACGTTCAACCCTTGGACGATCAATATTGCCCCACCTGACCTCTCATACGGGTTGGGCATGGCCCCGCTGCTCGAAGGCGGCCTTTGGCAAATCATCACGATTTGCGCCGTTGGTGCCTTTGTATCTTGGGCCTTAAGAGAAGTTGAAATCAGCCGAAAGCTTGGCATGGGCTATCATGTTCCATTTGCCTTTAGCTTCGCGATTTTGGCTTATGTGACATTGGTTGTTGTGCGCCCCTTGTTGCTTGGCGCATGGGGACATGGCTTCCCCTACGGCATCTTTAGCCACCTCGATTGGGTATCCAACGTTGGGTATTCCTATCTGCATTTCCACTATAACCCAGCCCATATGATCGCGGTGACCTTCTTCTTCACCACGACCTTTGCCTTGGCGCTGCATGGTGGTTTGATCCTATCCGCGGCGAACCCTGAAAAAGGTGAAGAAGCGAAAAGCCCTGATCACGAAGACACGTTCTTCCGTGATTTCATCGGCTATTCCATCGGCACTTTGGGCATCCACCGCCTGGGTCTGTTGCTGGCTTTGAATGCTGGTTTCTGGAGCGCGGTTTGTATCGTGATCTCTGGCCCCGTTTGGACAAGCGGTTGGCCTGAATGGTGGAATTGGTGGCTGACACTGCCGATCTGGCCAGATCCAAGCCCGATCCACGCGGTTTCGGGAGGGATGTAAACCATGGCCTATTTCGAATATCAAAACATCTTCACGCAGGTGCAGGTGCAGGGCCATCCCGAGATGGGGATGGACAATGAAAACAACTTGGCGGCCGAGCGCACGAAGTCGGCCTCCTTCTCGACCCTCGCAGGTTTGATTGGCAACGCGCAGCTTGGCCCCGTTTATCTGGGTTGGGCAGGCACGATCAGCTTGGCGACAGGTTTGCTGTGGTTCAACATCGTTGGCCTCAACATGCTGTCCCAAGTGGGTTGGTCGATCCCCGAGTTTATTCGTCAACTGTTCTGGTTGGCGCTTGAACCTCCTGGGCCTGAATATGGTCTGAGCATTCCACCGCTGAACGAAGGCGGCTGGTATATCATCGCAAGCTTCTTTCTGCTTGTTTCGGTGATGTCTTGGTGGTTGCGCACCTATCTTTTGGCTGAACAGCATAAGATGGGCAAACATATCGCTTGGGCCTTTCTGGCAGCGATTTGGTTGTTCCTTGTGTTGGGTCTGTTCCGTCCCGTCTTGATGGGCCAGTGGAGTGAGGCAGTACCTTACGGCATTTTCCCACACCTTGATTGGACGACAGCCTTCTCAATCCGTTACGGGAACCTCTACTATAACCCGTTCCACGCACTTTCGATTGTGTTCCTTTATGGTTCGGTTCTGCTCTTTGCGATGCATGGCGCGACCATTCTGGCGGTGTCGCGCTTTGGTGGCGACCGTGAATTGGAACAGATCTATGATCGTGGCACGGCATCCGAACGCGCTGCTTTGTTCTGGCGCTGGACGATGGGCTTTAACGCCACAATGGAGGGGATTCACCGTTGGGCTTGGTGGTTTGCGGTCTTAACCCCGATCACAGGTGGCATCGGCATCCTTTTGACAGGAACCGTGGTGGATAATTGGTTCATCTGGGCGCAGGAGCATAATTTTGCACCAGAGTATCTCGCGCCCTATGGTTATGAAGCTTACGGTAGCTACGAGGGCTTCCTTGGTCAAACCACGGGAGGAAACTAAGATGTTGCCTAAATGGTTCAACGAATGGAACGAGAAAAATCCAACTAATGTATTTGGCCCTGCCATTTTAGTTGGTGCGGCCGGAGCTGCGGTCTTTGTAGCAGCAATGCTGGTGAATTTCGGTCAGCCGTTCAAAACAGACACGCTGCAAACTGGCCCGCGCGGGACAGGGATGGGTGTGCCTGAATTCCAAGCTGACTTGGCGGCCTCTTATCCTGACGCGGATAATTTCTACACCACCGAGCCAATTGTTCCCGAAGCCAATGCGCGTCCGATCCGTATCGTGCGTGCAGATGCAGAGCCAACCTTGGGTTATTTGACACCTGAGAATTATGATCGATTGGTCGAGGCAATGCGTATTTGGACAGGCATCCCCGACCTCTTTGCAGGCGAGGAAAACTACCAAACCGTGGTGGCGCGGAACATGATCGAGATGACCCAGAATATTAATGAATTCTGGGGGGGTCACGTTAACGCCAATGCGGAAGTGGGTGTCACCTGCTACACCTGTCACCGTGGTCAGCCCGTGCCAAATAATATCTGGTTCGAAGTGTCGCCTGTGAATGAAAACGCAGGCGGTTGGTCAGCAAACCAGAACCGCGTGACGATGGTGTCAAACTCGACATCATTGCCCTCGGATTATCTGGAAACCTACCTGCTCTTGAACGAAGATGGCCAGTATAACCGCATCGGTGTGCATGATCTAGCTTCGCGCGTGCAGCAGATGGAAGGAGATCCGCTGATTCAACATGCAGAACGCACTTATGCCTTCATGAATTATATTGCGAATTCTTTGGGCGTGAACTGCACCTTCTGTCACAACACGCGGGCCTTTTACGATGCGGCACAGGTCACCCCACAATGGGCGACCGCAACGCTTGGCATTCAGATGGTGCAAGAGGCGCTTGACCTTTACGTCCTGCCATTGGCCGATGTTCTGCCTGCAGAACGACTTGGGCCTGTACATGGTGATGTGCCTAAACTGGCCTGTCGCACCTGTCACCAAGGGCAGCAGCGTCCACTGCGTGGCTTGAACGTGATCGCGAATTGGCCTGAGCTTGCCACAACATCAGGCGAGCCTGACTATTCGGCCTTTCAGTGATGTTTGGCTGCGGCCAAAATAAAACCCTGTTCTGCGGTATAGACCCTATATCGCGGAACAGATCAGACCATCAGAACTCACCTATCGTCCCTTCGTAGGTGCGCCTTGCCACGGGTTTGGGGTTTCCCCACCCGTGGTTTTTTCTGGCTTGGGAGGGCTGGAAAGATGACACGACCAACGACCGAGCTTCTTAACCGCATTCATAGCCCCGCAGATTTGCGCCGCATGAGTGATGACGAATTGGCTCGCCTCGCGGATGAGTTGCGGGCCGAAACGATCTCCGCTGTGTCGGAAACGGGCGGCCATCTGGGATCAAGCCTTGGTGTCGTAGAGATGACCGTGGCAATCCATGCCGTGTTCAACACCCCCTATGACAAGCTGATCTGGGATGTCGGGCATCAATGTTATCCGCATAAAATCCTGACAGGTCGGCGTGATCGCATCCGCACCTTGCGTCAAGAGGGCGGTTTGTCAGGTTTTACAAAACGTAGTGAATCGGCTTTTGACCCGTTTGGTGCGGCGCATAGTTCAACCTCAATTTCGGCGGCGCTGGGCTTTGCCATGGCGCGTGAATTGGGTGAGGCCACTGGTGATGCGATTGCCGTTATCGGGGATGGTTCGATCTCAGCAGGCATGGCCTATGAAGCCATGAACAACGCGGGCGATTTAGGGCGGCGCTTGTTCGTGATCTTGAATGACAATGATATGAGCATTGCGCCTCCAGTTGGGGCCATGTCCCGCTATCTGCAAGATTTGGCGAAACATTCGCCGCTTTCGGCATTAAAGGATATTGCCGATGGTATGGTGCCCCTCTTGCCCGAGCCATTTCGTGCGGGCGCAACCCGCGCGCGAGAGTTGGTAAAAGCGCAAATTGGCGACTTGCCGCATGAGGAAAACCTGTTTGAGCATCTAGGTTTCGACTATATCGGACCGATTGATGGTCATGATATGGGCGCGCTCCTTGAGACGCTGCGCCATACGAAAACCCATGCAACAGGTCCTGTTTTGATCCACGCGGTGACAGTAAAGGGCAAAGGATATGCGCCTGCCGAAATGGCGGACGATTGTTATCATGGTGTGGCGAAGTTTGATCCGAAAACCGGTGTTCAACAAAAGGCTACTGCGAACGCGCCCAGTTACACGGGCGTGTTTGGCAAACGTCTTTTGGCTGAGGCGCAAAATGACCCAAAAGTTGTGGGTGTCACAGCCGCCATGCCAGGCGGCACGGGTCTGAACGTGATGCAGCAGGCCATGCCCCATCGTATTTTCGATGTGGGTATTGCTGAACAACATGCGGTGACATTTTCCGCCGCACTGGCTGCAGGTGGCCTGAAGCCATTTTGTGCGATTTATTCCAGCTTCCTTCAGCGCGGTTATGATCAGATCGTGCATGATGTGGCGCTGCAAAATTTGCCCGTGCGCTTTATGATTGATCGCGCAGGATTGGTGGGCGCCGATGGCCCGACACATGCGGGCGCATTTGATATAAATTATCTCGCGGCGCTGCCCAATATGGTGGTGATGGCTTGCGCGGATGAGGCAGAACTGGTCGATATGATCGCGACCGCTGTGGCTTATAACGATGGGCCAATTGCGCTGCGCTATCCGCGCGGCGAGGGCACTGGCGTTGCCATGCCTGAAAACGGGCAGATATTGGAAATTGGTAAGGGCCGCATTCTGCAAGAAGGCAGTGATATTGCCCTCCTCAGCCTTGGGGCGCATTTGTCCGAAGTGCAGGAAGCTGCCGCCGCCTTGGCCGCGCGCGGTATCTCTGTCACCATCGCGGATGCAAGATTTGCCAAGCCGCTGGATACAGATTTGGTCAATGATCTGGTCGCCAATCACAAGGCTATTGTCACAGTCGAACAAGGCTCTGCACTTGGGTTTGGTGCCATAGTTTTACATCATCTTGCCGCCACAGGGCGCTTGGATGGTGGCGTGTCTATCCGCACCATGCATTTGCCTGATCGGTTCATTGAACATGCAAGCCCCAAGGCGATGTATCGCGATGCGGGATTGGCGGCTGATGATATTATGCGCGCAGGCTTGGCCGCGCTTGGCATCGCCGCGCCGAATTTTGAGCAAGACAGCAAAGTCGCAAAACTGAAACGCTAGACCTTTGCGTCAGCGCCAAAAATCTTTGCCGCGTGTTCCTCAAGATAGATCCTGAGCCAAGGGGTAAAGCTCTGCGGCGCTGCTTTGACGCGGGCGGATAGACCATCGAGATCCATCCAAGCAATATCGACCACCTCATCGGGATTGGGTGTTGGCTCAATCTGAGGGGGCAACGCGCCGACAAATATATCGACAAGTTCATGCTCGATGAGCCCGCCGCCAACATCCGCGCGGTATTCCACGCGATCGCGTTTTTCCAACGCGATGATGGGTAGGCCCAGTTCCTCGCCCAATCGGCGTTGCGCACAGCTAAGTGCATCTTCGTTCCAATGTGGGTGGGTGCAGCAGGTGTTCGTCCAAAGTCCAGGTGTATGGTATTTGGACAAGGCGCGCCGCTGCATCAATACCTTTGTCCCGCGCATCAGAAAGACGGAAATCGCCTTATGACGCAGTCCGCACTGATGCGCCAACAGCTTGTCTACGGGTTTTAGCTCATCCCCGATCCATGCAGGGATCATTACATCATCCATCGCTACACACGTGTCGCAGAAATTAAACCCGTCAAATGGGCCAGATTTTTAACACCGATCTTGATATGCGCCAAAGGCCGCGCTTTGACCAGTTTCTTGTTCATATAGGCCTCGAAGGTCAGGCGCTGCACATCAATATCGTGACACAGGCTGACAAACCGCTCACGCCGCTCATCGGATCGGTAATAGGCGTTTTGCATCGCACCCAAAACTTTGAACACGCCCTTATGTTCGCGCATGAACAACCGCCGCGCCAGATCTAGGTCTTTGATACGGCCTGATTGCAGCTTTGCTGCGGCGGCTGTGGCCGCCACACGGCCACCCACCATGGCATAATAAATTCCCTCGCCCGAAGAGGGGGCAACCACCCCTGCTGCATCGCCCGCAAGCACGACATCGCGCCCATTGTCCCAACGGTCAAGCGGTTTGAGGGGAATAGGCGCCCCCTCGCGGCGAATGGTTTTACAATTGGCCAGATGTGAAAACGCGCGCAAATCAGCGGTGGCTTTTTTCAAATCAACCTCTTTATCCATCGACCCCATACCAATGGATGCGGATTTCCCATGTGGGAAAACCCAACCATAGAAGTCAGGGCTGATCCGTCCGTCATAGACCACATCACAACGATCCGGGTCATAAGCATCGGTGCCGCCTTCGGGGGCCTCGACAATTTCGTGATAGGCAATGACGTAAGGAATGCGATCACCGCCCTTGACCTCGTCCCGCGCCACGTTCGAGCGCGCGCCATCCGCCCCAATGACCACCGCACAGGTCAAACGGCGGGTGTCGCCTGTTTCTTTGTCGCGATAGATGACATGTGTGCCTTGTGCATCGCGTTCAATCTTTGTGTAGGTGCCTGTGAAACGCTCAGCCCCTGCATCGGCAGCGCGGACACGCAGGAATTCATCGAAATTTTCCCGATCCACCATGCCGACAAAGCCGTTTTCAATCGGGATATCCACTTTGCGCCCTGTTGGTGAGATCATCCGCGCCGTTGTGATCTTTGCAACGATCTGCGCGTCTGGAATGTCGAAATCAGCGATTAAGCGGGGTGGGATTGCGCCGCCGCAGGGCTTGATCCGTCCCGCACGATCCAACAAAGCAACACGATGGCCAGACAGCGCCAGATCATGTGCGGCGGTCGCCCCTGATGGGCCACCCCCTACGACTACAACATCATAATCCATTCTATTCTCCTGGCACTGAAAGGGGCGTGGAAAGTCTTGGTTGCGCGGGCCCTGCAATCACGCGTGCCGCCATAAGGGCGGATGCGATATAAAGCGCGGCCTCGAATAAAAACACGGTAGCAAACCCATCGGCATCGCCCATCACAGGGCGCGCCAGATCAACAAGGGCGGCGCCGATCAGACCACCAAACCCTGCGGCAATTGCTTGGGCTGCCCCCCAAAGGCCCATTCTTGTGCCTTCGCGGGCGGTGCGGCCTTCGCCTGCAAGCGCCATCATAGATCCGATGGCCGCAACAGCGAAAACGCCGTTGAAAAACCCCATGGCCACCACAGCGGGCAAAAGCGGTGCGCTTGGCCCGATTTGACCAAGCCATGCAATCACGAGGAGCGCGGCAGCAGACCCTAAACACCCACCCACCACCCATTGGCGGAGGCTGCCAAGGCGCAGCGCGGTTCCCGCAACGCCCACTAAGACCATACCCAAAAACACGCCACCATTTTGTGCGCCAGAGAGGGAGGTTGATTGACCTGGGGTGAAGTGAAACACGAGGCCCGAATAGGGTTCTAGGATCAATTCCTGCATGAAATAGGCAGACATGCTGAGGAACACGAAGATCGTGAAATGGCGCGCTTTGCGCTCGGCCCAAATTTCGCGCAAGCCCTCCAAAAAGGGTGCGGATTGTTCCTCAGCGCGGGCGGTGACCGTGGCTTCAATGCCCCAGATCGACAAAATCGTCAGACCCACCGCGCCAAATGACACCACGCTGACCACAGCCATCAGTCGCGCATGGCTATAGGGGTCGAGGAATTGACCAGCGACTCCAGCGGTTACGGCAATGCCGAATATCATCAAAAGCCATGTGATGGTGGCCGCAGCAGGACGGCGTACAGGGTCGGTTGCGGTTGCCAAAAGCGCCAAAAGTGATGTGCCAGATGCCCCAACCCCAACACCGATCATCACATAGGCCAAGATGGAGACGGATAGGCCGAGCATGTAATGGCTTGCAAAAAGCGACAGCGCATAAGCCGCCAAAACTGCGCCACTCGCCAAAATAGCCATGCCCCCGATGATCCAACGGCTACGCGAACGGCCTGTATCCGAGCGATAACCCCATTGGGGTCGAGTGATTTGAATGGCGTAATGCAGTCCAACCAAGAGGCCAGGCAGGATCGCAGGCAGGGCCAATTCCACAACCATTAGGCGGTTTAGGGTCGAGGTTGTTAAAACCACAATCGCGCCAAGGCACAGCTGAATAAATCCAACGCGAATAATCTGCACCCATGTCAGGCTCATGCCGCTATCCCCCCAAGCCGCGCAGGCCAAAGGCCGCGATCATCATGCCAGAGACATAAAGCGAGACGCCTGTGGCATTATACCAAGGCGCGCGTTCTTTTGGGTTTTGCATCAAAACCTGCATCGCGGCGATTTGCGCCAACAGCGAGGCCGTTATGAAAAAGCCGAACCAAGGCCTGTCCCAGTGGAACATCAAAAGAATGACGATGAGTTGGGGAATGGCCATCACCCATGCCGCCACCAATGCGGCGCGGCGTGGGCCAAGGGTTACGGGCAGCGAATTCACGCCCATTTGGCGGTCGCCTTCCAAGGCCTTAAAATCGTTGAGCGTCATGATCCCATGCGCGCCAATCCCGTATAGAAGCGCCGTTATCACGATGGGCCAAGACGGCGCACCTGCCGATAAAACCGCAGCGCCCGTGAACCAAGGCAAGCTTTCATAGGACAGACCAACCAATCCAGGCCCCAAAATGCCAGATCTTTTCAGGCGCACAGGCTCGGCGGAGTAGGCCCAAGCAGCGGCGATCGCCACAAGCGTTGCGCCAAATCCCCAAGGGCCAAGCGCAAGCCCGATGATGGCGGCGGCGCCTGACATGAAAATTGCAATCCACAATCCCCATTTCCCAGGGATGCGCCCCGAAGGGATGGGGCGATAGGGTTCGTTGATCGCGTCCACATGTCGGTCGCACCAATCATTGGCTGCTTGGCTCATCCCGCAGACAATCGGCCCCGCCAAGATAATACCCAAAGCCAAGCCCAACCAATGGCCTGAAGTTGCCGCTCCTGTAGAAGTTGCGCCGCAAAGATAAGCCCACATTGGGGGAAACCATGTAATGGGTTTAAGGAGCGTCAAGACGGCGCGTGGTTCAGGAAAGGCACGCGGGGTCTGGCGGGTATGCGTGTCGGTCGTTACGCTCATACTGTCAAGTTACACTGACAGTAAGCGACTCGGCAAGTGTAAACTATACTTGACGCACGCGCCAAAAGACGCGCTATGCCCAAGTTTTAAGGGGGGATTTACTGGCTGTTCTTGTTCAAAAGCCCGTATTTGCGCAGTTTCACATAGAGTGACTGACGCGACAGGCCTAACATCTCGGCGGCTGCAACGCGGTTGTTATCCGTCAATTCTACGGCGGTTTCGATGCACATCTTCTCAACCACATCGGTGGTTGCTGCGACAATTTCTTTGAGGGGTGCGGAGCCCACCAAGTCCATCACATTGCGCATCGCATCATCACCTACAGGCGCGCCTGCAGGAAGCGGTGAGCTTGGCTCGCGCACAACTTCCATTCGAGATGTGTCACGGATCACAAAGGCAAAACCGCCCATGGATTGACCCATCATGTGGGTTGCAGAAATCTCGACCGAAAGCTCTGAGCCATAGCTGCCCTCAAGCCGCGTGGAATAAACTCGCATTTTCCCCGCGCGCGAGGCGTTGTCGATCAACACTTTCATGTCAACGCTGCCACGGATCAAAAACTCACTGAGGGATTTTCCGCGAATATCGCTCAGCCGCGCTGTATCGCAGAGGCCAAGGAACGCGTCATTCGCAGATTTTATGGTGCCGTGGTTATCTGTAAAGACAATCGCATCTGCACCATGTTGATAGAGGATTGCCATCGCCTCAGACAGCTCGGCAGCGATCACCTCAGAGGTGCCATCAACTTCAATCCGACAGAGCAATGTATTGTCGCCCGCAGCACGGAACAGCGATGGATAAAGCGATACAGATTTATTCTGTCGCTTGGTCGTGACAATCATCGGCCCACCGATGCTGTCACCTGCGCGCGCCACCAAGGTTTCGATGAATTCAACCCGCCGTTTGCCTTCAAATTCAGTGGCAAAGGTGGCGCCAGTTAGACTATCAGCTGTGCCACCCAGCGCCTGCGCGGCGGCGGTGTTAAGATCGGTGATCCGACCAGAATTCACATCCACCAAAATAAGCGCATCGCGCGCGGCTTCCATGATCACGCGGTAGCGTGTTTCGTAATCGCGGTGGGTTTCGTAATCTTTTTCAAGGGCAAGCTGTGCTTTGACCAAGCGGTGCTGCAATTCTGCAATTGGGCGCAGATCGCGGCCAAGCATGAGAATAATATCATCCCGCCCCGTTTTGTGGAGCGTGTAGCGAATTGGGAATTCCCAACTGGCATTGTCGTAGTGATTGACCTCAATCGCTTCGACTTTGTTTTTCTTGCCGCCCCGATAGGCCTCGAGCTGTGCCTCTAGTTTGGATAGCGAATCTTCGGCCATGAATTCGCGAATATCGCGGTCTTTCCAATGGTCGAGACGGCCCAAACTGGGGTTCAGGGGATTGGTGATAACCGAACGCACAAGACCAGATGTGTCTAGCACAATCGCTAAATCCGCCGCAGTCGCAACAATATCGTTAAAATGCTCAGGCGCGATAGGCGAGCCTGCGGGCTGATCCCAAAAATCTGTGCCGCGCGTGTTCATACGACGTTCCGTCCGTTTCCGTTACCTGTTCTCGGTCGCATCGTTTCGTTCAGTGCCTTGCAACGCTTCGGCGGGCCCAACGTCTGTTTTTGTTAGCCCACAAAATTCAAGCGCAGCTTCGATATCAGCGGTCGCGAAGTCCGCCCCTGTGATGCCGACCGTATCGAGGCCAGAGTCAATAATAGACCCCCCCACGATGACGGGCGTTATACGAGGAACGCTCTGCTTTATTATTTCCACCAAATCCCTTACGGATGCAAGCGTTCTGCGTCCAGCCGCCGTGACACCTATCATGTCATATTTAAAACGCTTCACCCGCTCGGCAACCTGCCGTGCGTGTTGAGACACGGAAATATGAACATCGTAACCACGCCGTCTAAGCTGATCGGCAACAACAAATACACCGAGCGTATGATGCTCAGGATACGGAACAACCAATAGAATCGTGCCGCGGTTTTTGACAATTTCGCGGCGTTGCTGCGTGGTCAGTCCACGCACTGTTTCCTGCAATCGGGCCGAGCCGATGGAAACCTCGGCAAAGCTCAAACTGTCATTGGCCCATCGGAACCCCATCAAACGGGCGGTCGCGGGAATGACATAGTCAATGGTATCCTCGATGCTGACACCTTCGTGGGCCAGCTTGGTGAGGGCATCGTGACGATGCGCCTCTTCGGGCGAGATGAATGCCTCTGATAAGGTTTCAAGGCGGCGCGCGAGGCCCTTGGGGGTGGGTGCTGATTGACGCGCCAAAACAGAAATCGCGGCCTTGGCCAGCGAAGTAATTTCTGCCGTGCGTTTTTCCGTCCCTTTGCGGGACGTAGCGTCACCGTCTTGGGTCATTCGGCTCCTCACCACCAACAAGACTGAAGAGAAGGCAGTCTTACTGGCCTGTGTTAAAAGATCGGGGCGATCTTTTTCCTTGTATTGGCCGCTATAGTCGCGGCCCGTCATCTGTCTGCCGCGTGTGTTGCACAACCGCTGCCCTGTCTCAAGGGCAGTTGTTTCTCCGGCAAGTGTCTCGCAAACGACCGCATCTGTCAAAGAAAATTGACAATTCCCTTGCGTCAACAAGCGCCAAAGCGCCGATGGGCGCCTTGGATGCAAAAAATATTGGGAAATTAGCGCTCGTGTCACAGGGCCATTGCCCTTGCAAAACTGGCGACTGTCAAGTTCAAGACTGTAAGTTTTAATTGACACTTTACCCCTTTGAGGGCTAGCCTTTCCTTAATTGACAGACTGGAATCAAAGACAAATGCCATCGGATAGTCTGACAGCAAGCCCGTCACGCAAGCTTTACAGCGTGGATGAGCGCGCAAGGCGTGACGCAACCATCTGGACATTGGTTCAGGGGATTCTTGCGCCGATTCAGTTTGTTGTTTTTCTTGTATCGCTTGCGCTGGTCGGACGATTCTTGATCACTGGCGCGGGCTATGACCTCGCCACATATTCCATCATTGCCAAAACGGCGGTGCTTTTGACCATCATGGTGACAGGCGCGATTTGGGAAAAAGTGGTGTTTGGCCAATATCTTTTCGCCCCCGCATTCTTTTGGGAGGATGTGGTCAGCTTTCTCGTGATCGCATTGCATTTAGCCTATGTGGCGGCTTTGATCCAAGGGGTGCCTGCGGTTCAGCAAATGTGGATCGCGCTCGCGGCCTACGCGGCCTATGTAATCAACGCGGCGCAGTTCCTCTATAAGCTGCGCCAAGCACGGCTGGAGGGGGACAGATGAACACCCCTGCACCAATCAAGGCCCAAAGCTGCGCCGATGCGCCCGTTCTAAAAGAGCGCGGACAGCGCGAGGTATTCTGCGGCCTCACGGGCATCATCTGGCTTCACCGTAAAATGCAGGATGCGTTTTTCCTTGTTGTCGGCAGCCGCACCTGCGCGCATCTTTTGCAATCTGCCGCGGGTGTGATGATTTTTGCCGAACCCCGTTTTGGCACAGCAATCCTCGAAGAAACCGATTTGGCGGGTATGGCAGATGCCAATGACGAATTGGATCGCGAGGTTGCACGGCTGTTATCGCGCCGTCCTGATATCAAGCAGCTTTTCCTTGTGGGATCTTGTCCTTCTGAGGTGATCAAGTTGGATCTCGCCCGCGCGGCCGAGCGTCTGACGACCGCCCACGCCCCCCATGTGCGGGTGCTGAATTATTCGGGCAGTGGGATTGAAACCACATTTACCCAAGGCGAGGATGCATGCCTTGCCGCGATGGTGCCTGTTCTGAAGGATAGCCAAGCGCGGGAATTGGTCTTGGTTGGCGCCTTGCCCGATGTGGTCGAAGATCAGGCCATCACGCTTTTATCGGAGATGGGCATTGGCCCGATCCGTGTTTTGCCGTCCTCGCGCGCTGAGGGTGCGCCCGCGATTGGTGAAAATACCGTCTTTGCTTGCCTCCAACCGTTTTTGGGTGACACGACAGCCGCACTTGAGCGGCGCGGCGCGCGGCGGATTACGGCGCCGTTTCCCTTTGGGGAGGAGGGCACAACCCTATGGCTGCGCGCCATAGCCGATGAATTTGGCGTAGATGATGCCACATTTGCCCGTGTTACGGATGCCCCCCGCGCGCGCGCCCGCAAGGCCATTGAGAATGCAAGCGCGGCTTTGCGTGGGAAATCCGTGTTCTTCATGCCCGACAGCCAGTTGGAAATCCCACTCGCGCGCTTCTTGACCCGTGAATGTGGAATGGAGGCCGTTGAGATCGGCGCACCCTATATCCATCGTGGCTTGGTTGGCCCTGATTTGGCGTTGATCCCTGAGGGGCCGCGCATTTCAGAAGGGCAGGATGTTGATGTCCAACTTGACCGCGTGCGCGCTGCGCGACCCGATTTGACGGTTTGCGGTCTGGGTTTGGCAAATCCCCTTGAGGCCGAAGGTCTGAGCACAAAATGGGCGATTGAGCTGGTCTTTACCCCCGTCCATTTCTACGAACAGGCGGGGGATTTGGCAGGGCTCTTTTCACGCCCCTTGCGCCGTCGCGCGATCCTCGAGCAGGGGGCCGCGCGATGAAATTGACCGTCTGGACATATGAAGGCCCACCCCATGTTGGTGCCATGCGTGTCGCGACCGCGATGCGCGGTCTGCATTATGTGCTGCACGCGCCGCAAGGTGATACCTATGCGGATTTGTTATTCACGATGATTGAGCGGCGCGACCACCGCCCGCCTGTCACATATACAACATTTGAGGGGCGCGACTTGGGCGCAGATACCGCGGGTATCTTCCGCGATACCTGCCGCGCGGCCTATGAGCGGTTTGTGCCTAAAGCCATGATTGTGGGGGCCTCTTGCACCGCGGAATTGATCCAAGATGATCCCGGCGGTTTGGCGGAAACCATGGGTCTGCCCATCCCTGTGATCCCATTGGAACTGCCGTCTTATCAGCGCAAAGAAAACTTCGGCACCGATGAGACGTTCTTTCAAATCGTAAAAGCCTTGGCCAAACCCATGCCGCGCAGTGCAGAGGTTTCGGTCAATCTTCTTGGCCCCTTAGCGCTTGGGTTTCGGCATCGAGACGATATTGAAGAAATCAAACATCTTCTGGCACAAATGGGCATTGCCATGAATGTTGTTGCCCCATTTGGTGCAACGCCTGAGGATATCGCGCGATTGGGCGCGGCCCATGCCAATATCCTGATGTATCCAGAACATGCTGAGGCTGCGGCACGGCATCTTGAGCGGGTCTGCGATCAACCTTACACAAAAACTGTGCCGATTGGCGTAGGCGCGACCCATGATTTCGTGAATGAACTGGCCCAAATCTGCGGTGTAGAGCCAAAAATCGACACAACCCGCCTGCGCCAACCTTGGTGGAGCAAGTCAGTCGACAGCACCTATCTGACGGGCAAGCGCGTGTTTCTATTCGGGGATGCGACCCATGTGCACGCCGCCGCCCGCATCGCCCGTGATGAGATGGGGTTCGAGGTGGTTGGGCTTGGCTGCTACAATCGCGAATTTGCCCGCGCCATCCGTGCCTTGGCCAAAGAGTTTGGTCTAGAGGCCCTGATCAGTGACGATTATCTGGCCGTTGAGCAAGCCATTGAAGAAGCCGCGCCCGAGATGATCCTTGGCACGCAGATGGAGCGCCATATCGGCAAACGTTTGGGTATTCCCTGCGCCGTGATCTCGGCCCCGGTTCATGTGCAAGATTTCCCTGCCCGCTATTCGCCCCAGATGGGATGGGAAGGCGCAAATGTCATTTTCGATACATGGATCCACCCGCTTGTGATGGGTCTTGAGGAACATTTGCTGACCATGTTTCGCGAGGATTTCGAATTCCATGATGACGCAGGCGCCAGTCACCACGGGGGTAAGGCTGTGGCCGCCACTGCCCCTACGCCCGAGGTTCACGAGCGCGCACAAGACACGGGTTCCGATGTCATGGTTTGGCTCGCTTGTGCGGAAAAAGAATTGAAGAAAATCCCGTTCTTTGTGCGGGGTAAGGCCAAGCGGAATACCGAAAAATTCGCAGCCGAGCGCGGCATGTCTGAGATCAGCGTAGATACGCTTTATGAGGCGAAGGCCCATTATGCGCGGTGATGGCGATCATATCCCCGGCTATCGCGTGGTCATTGTCACGTTGGATAGCCACGCGGCAGGCCCTGCCGCCCGCGCCAGCGAACGGTTGTCGGGCGAGTTTCCAGGGCTGTCTGTCTCCGTCCATGCCAGTGCCGAATGGGCTGAAAACCCCGCCGCATTGGAAGAGGCGCGTTTGGCTGTGCGCCATGGCGATATCATTGTCGCCAATCTTTTGTTCATTGAGGAACATATCACCGCAATCTTGCCCGACTTGCAGGCCCGCCGTGATGCCTGTGATGCGATGATTGGGGTGATCTCGGCTAAAGAGGTCGTATCGCTGACCCGTATGGGCGAGTTGGATATGCTCAAGCCCGCCTCAGGCGCGATGAAGCTTTTGAAAAAGCTGCGTGGTTCATCCAAACCAAACGCGAATTCTGGGCATAAGCAGATGACCATGTTGCGCCGATTGCCAAAAATTCTGCGCTTTATTCCCGGCAAGGCGCAGGATTTGCGCGCATGGTTTTTGACGATGCAATATTGGTTGGGTGGCTCGGATGATAATGTCGAGCAAATGATCCGCTTCTTGGTGGGTCGCTATTCCAGCCAATCTGATCTTCATGGTGCAGAGGCTGAAGCGCCGATTGATTACCCAGAACTTGGGCTCTATCACCCTGACTTGCCGCATAATGGCATCACCACCGATCTTGCTGATTTGCCCCAGCCTGAAAATCCGATTGCGACAGTCGGCTTGTTGATGATGCGCTCTTACATTCTGGCGTCTGACACCGCCCACTATGATGGCGTGATCCGTCAAATGCAGGCCGCAGGTTTGGCCGTGGTTCCCGCCTTTGCGGGTGGGTTGGATGGCCGTCCTGCAATTTCCGAGTATTTCACGAATGACCGCGTTGATGCGATGGTGTCGTTGACGGGCTTTAGCCTCATTGGTGGCCCCGCCTATAATGACAGCGCGGCGGCGGTTGAGGTGCTGCGCGATCTCGATCTGCCCTATATCGCGGCGCATCCGATTGAATTTCAGACTTTGGGCCAATGGGCCGCATCAGGTGGTGGGCTTGGCCCAGTTGAGACTACGATGCTGGTTGCGCTGCCCGAGATTGATGGCGCGACAAATCCCACTGTTTTTGGTGGTCGCCATGGTGCGGAAGGCTGCCAAGGGTGCAGCCATATGTGCCAAGCCAGTGCCTGTCAAAAGGCGATGGCCCCGTGCCATGAGCGTATCGCGTCATTGGTTGAAAAAACTGCACGTCTGGCGGTTTTGCGGCGTAAGGCGAACCGCGACAAACGGATTTCGGTTGTTCTCTTTGGTTTTCCGCCCAACGCGGGCGCTGTGGGAACCGCGGCCTATCTCAGTGTCTTTGAAAGTCTCTATAACACGCTTTCGACCCTGAAATCCGAAGGCTATCAGGTCGACCTGCCCGCTTCGGTCGATGATCTGCGCGCCGCGGTTCTTAAGGGCAACGCGGCGCAATATGGGCAAGAGGCCAATGTAGCCGATATTGTTGATGCAGACACGATCTTGCGCAACACGCCCCCCTTGGCCGCGATTGAAGCGGCGTGGGGTCCCGCGCCTGGTAAGGTGCAATCAAACGGTCGCGGTGTGTTCATTTTAGGCGCCCATTTCGGCAATGTCTTTGTCGGTGTGCAGCCCACCTTTGGCTATGAAGGTGATCCAATGCGCCTGTTGTTTGAGAGAGGTTTTGCGCCCACCCATGCCTTTGCGCAATTTTATCTTTGGTTGCGCAACACGTTTAAGACAGATGCGATTTTGCATTTTGGCATGCATGGCGCGCTTGAGTTCATGCCTGGAAAACAGGCGGGGCTTGGCGCGCGTGATTGGCCTGATCGTTTAATTGGCGAAGTGCCGAATATTTATCTTTACGCGTCAAATAACCCGTCCGAGGCAACTTTGGCCAAGCGGCGCTCTAATGCCGTTACAGTCACGCATTTGACCCCACCTTTGGCGGCTTCGGGTCTGTATAAGGGCCTGTCCGAGTTAAAAGACAGCCTGTCGCGCTATCGCAGTCTTGCCCCTGATGCGCATGAGCGCGCCGACCTTGCCGCGCTGATTGTGATGCAGGCCGAAGCGGTCGATTTGGATGGCAGTGACCCCGATCATCTGTGGTTGACCCTGCTTGAAACGGAAACGGCGCTGATCCCAGACGGCTTGCATGTTATGGGCCGCCCCATGGGGGATGCGGAGCGGGCGGAACATTTGCGCGTGATGGCCGAAACAGACCCTGAAACGCTGGCTCGGGTCGATCAATTGCTGCAAGAGGATCACGAATTGCCTGCGCTGATGCGCGCCCTATCGGCGCGCTATATCGCGCCTGTTGCAGGTGGCGACCTCATCCGCAGCCTTGATGTTTTGCCAACGGGGCGCAATATTCACGCCTTTGATCCGTTCCGTATGCCCACCGCGTTTGCGATGCAGGACGGTGCGAAACAAGCGCAGCGTTTGCTCGATGCGGCGGGTGATTTACCCCGTTCGGTGGCGATTGTTCTTTGGGGGTCTGATAACATTAAATCTGATGGTGGGCCGATTGCTCAGGCGATGGCGCTCATGGGCGCTGCCCCCCGATTTGATGGATATGGGCGCCTCTGCGGGGCTGATTTGATCCCGCTTGCCGAATTGGGCCGTCCGCGCATTGACGTTGTGATGACGCTGTCGGGTATCTTCCGCGACCTTCTCCCCCTTCAGACACGGATGTTGGCAGAGGCGGCCTACAAGGCCGCAACGGCGGATGAACCTTGCGCAGAAAATTTCATTCGCGCCCATGCCCTCGATTATGCGCAGAAAATGGGCTGCGATATCGAAGACGCTGCCTTGCGCGTGTTCTCAAACGCCGAAGGGGTCTATGGGTCGAATGTCAACGCCTTGGTCGATAGTGGCGCATGGGGTGAAGAGGACGAACTGGCCGATGCCTATGAGGCCCGCAAAAGTTTTGCCTATGGCCGTGACGGGAAAGCCAAGAAAAACGCAAGCCTCCTTCAGGCCGCTTTGGGCGATGTTGATTTGGCCTATCAGAACCTTGAATCGGTCGAATTGGGCGTCACCACGGTTGATCACTATTTCGACACTTTGGGCGGCATTTCGCGTGCTGTTAAACGCGCAAAAGGCTGCGATGCGCCCGTGTTCATCGGCGATCAAACCCGCGGTGCGGGCATCGTGCGCAGCCTGCAAGACCAAGTGGCGCTTGAGACGCGGTCGCGCAGTCTGAACCCGAAATGGTTCGAGGGGATGCTGAAACATGGCCACGAAGGCGTGCGCCAGATTGAAGCGCAAGTGACCAACACGCTTGGGTGGTCGGCGACCACAGGACAGGTCGAACCTTGGGTGTATCAACGCCTGTCCGAAACATTTGTGCTGGATGAAGAGATGCGGCGGCGTTTGTCGGCGCTGAACCCGCAGGCTTCTGTGCGGATGGCAAACCGCCTTCTTGAGGCGTTTGAACGCAATTACTGGCAGCCCGATGATGAAACTTTGGCCGCGCTTCAGGCCAGTGCCGATGAGTTGGAAGACCGACTCGAAGGCCTGGATGTTGCAGCGGAATAGGAGAGACCACAATGCTTGACCATAAAAATCCCCCAGCCGCCCGCGCGAACGCGCGAGAGGCCGAAGGACTGGCCAAGCGGGGCTTGGCCACCCCCCCAATTTTGCGCAAGGGCGAGGATGGGGATGGCTCTGTGCAGGTGCATCAGGATGCAAGCCTGAAGATCGAAGGCGCGCAGGTCTTTGCGGTTTATGGCAAGGGTGGGATTGGCAAATCCACAACCTCCTCAAACCTATCTGCTGCGTTCAGCAAATTGGGCAAGCGTGTTTTGCAAATCGGCTGTGATCCAAAACATGACAGCACATTTACCCTGACGGGGCATTTGCAGCCGACTGTGATTGATATCTTGAAGGATGTCGATTTTCACGCCGAAGAACTGCGCCCCGAGGATTTCGTGACCACGGGTTACAATGGTGTCATGTGTGTCGAGGCGGGCGGCCCTCCCGCTGGCACGGGCTGCGGCGGTTATGTTGTGGGTCAAACAGTGAAACTGCTGAAACAGCACCACATGTTAGACGATACGGATGTCGTCTTGTTTGATGTTCTGGGCGATGTGGTCTGCGGCGGTTTCGCGGCCCCTTTGCAGCACGCAGATCGTGCCTTGATCGTCACAGCGAATGATTTTGACAGTATATATGCGATGAACCGCATCATTGCGGCAGTGCAGGCCAAATCCAAGAATTACAACGTCCGCCTTGCGGGGTGTGTCGCGAACCGCTCGCGCGACACCGATGAGGTGGATCGTTACTGTGCAGAGGTGGGGTTCCGCCGCATTGGCCATATGCCTGATGTGGATGCCATTCGCCGTTCCCGCCTCAAGAAAAAGACATTGTTCGAGATGCCCGATGACGAGGATATCGTGCAATGCCGTGCAGAATATATCCGTTTGGCTGAAACGCTTTGGGCTGGCACAGAACCACTTGCGCCTGAACCCTTGGAGGATCGGCGTATCTTCGAATTGCTAGGGTTTGATTGATGGTCGCAACGCCGACATATGGCGCGACCCGCGCCCGTGTTGAAGAATATTTCGACAGAACCGCTACCAAAACATGGGAGCGGCTGACCTCGGACGCGCCTGTCTCGCGCGTGCGCCAAACTGTGCGCGAAGGGCGTGATCAGATGCGCGCGATAATGCTTGGGCAATTGCCGGAGGATTTGACGGGATTGCGCATTTTGGATGCGGGCTGTGGTGCGGGGCAGATGACCGCTGAACTGGCTGCGCGGGGTGCATATGTAGTCGCGATTGATATCTCGCCCTCTTTGGTTGAAATCGCGAAAAAGCGCCTTCCAGAAACTTTGCAATCTCAGGTCGAGTTCCGCGCAGGCGATATGCTGTCCCCTGATTTGGGCAGCTTTGATCATGTGATCGCGATGGACTCGATGATCTATTACGAGGCGCCAGATTTGGGCGGCGCCTTGGCGCAGCTCTGTCCGCGCGTTTCTGGTAAGGTGGTGTTCACCGTTGCGCCGCGCACAGCGTTTCTAATGGCCTTTTGGGGTTTGGGAAAATTGTTCCCGCGCTCGGATCGCTCGCCTGTGATGATCCCGCACACGGCAAAATATTTGCGTCATCATACGTCACAAACAGGGGCAACAGGCTCAATTTCCGAGGTCGCGCGCGTCTCGCGCGGATTTTATATCTCCTCTTGTTTGGAGTATGTGAAATGAGCGCCTTGTCTCGCATCTCCACAAAATTCTTGCCCTTTGCAGATGCCGCAAGTGACGCGCTGCCTTTGGCACAATTGCTACGCTTTTCCCTGTTTCAGATCTCGGTTGGGATGGCGGGGGTCATGCTTTTGGGCACGCTGAACCGCGTGATGATCGTAGAGCTGTCATTGCCCGCAACATTAGTGGCGATCATGGTCGCCTTGCCTGTGTTGATTGCGCCGTTTCGTGCCTTTTTGGGTCACAAATCGGATCACCACCGCAGCGCGTTGGGGTGGAAGCGGATCCCCTATTTATGGTTTGGCACGCTTTGGCAGTTTGGTGGTCTCGCGATCATGCCCGCAAGCCTGTTGGTTTTGGGTGGTGATGTTGTGCACGAGGTGCCCTTTGCGGGTGAGGTTCTTGCGGGGCTTGCCTTTGTCATGACGGGGTTGGGGATGCATATGACCCAAACCGCAGGGCTTGCTTTGGCTGCCGATCGCGCGACCGAGGACACACGGCCACGGGTCGTGGCGTTGCTCTATGTCATGTATTTGGTGGGCATGGCGATTTCAGCCCTCGTGATTGGCTGGCTGCTGCGCGATTTCTCTGGCTTGACCCTGATCCGTGTCGTGCAAGGCGCGGCTGTTGCGACCTTGGTGCTGAATATGATTGCCCTTTGGAAGCAGGAAAAAGTCCGCCCGATGACCAAGGCAGAGCGGGAAGAGCCTGCGCCAAGTTTTGGCGATGCATGGCGCGATTTTGCGCGTGGCGGCCCTGCGGGCAGGCTTTTGGTTGTGGTGTTCCTTGGCACTATGGCCTTCAACATGCAGGATGTCTTGCTCGAACCTTATGGCGGCGAAATCCTTGGGTTGAGCGTATCGAAAACAACGCTTTTGACCGCGACATGGTCAGCGGGGGCCTTGGTTGGTTTCGCGTTGGCCGCGCGTTGGCTGTCAGATGGCATAAACCCCTATCGGATGGGTGCGCGCGGGATATTGGCGGGGCTTGCCGCGTTTTCCGCTGTGATTTTTGCAAATCCGATGGCGTCTGAATTTATGTTCTTCTTGGGCGCCTGCCTCATTGGTTTTGGCGGCGGCTTGTTTTCAGTTTCAACGCTCACCGCCGCAATGACCATGCCCGCCGAGGGCAGCGCGGGTCGTGGCTTGGCGCTTGGCGCATGGGGCGCGGCTCAGGCAACGGCCGCAGGTTTGTCCATCGCAATCGGGGGCGGCCTGCGTGACACGATTAACCAGATCGCCATCTCTGGCGGCTTGGGCGAGGCGTTGAATAGCCCCGCCACGGGCTATTCGGTCGTCTATCATTTCGAAATTTTGCTTCTGTTTTTCACCCTTGTCGCTTTGGGCCCGCTTGTGCGGACGCAAAGCACATACTCGCGCGGGGAGGCCGGCAAGATCGGGCTCGCCGACCTGCCCACGTAACCGCCGAACCTAGGAGGATAAAATCCATGGAAAATGCATTTTTCGGCAATTTTGATCTGGCCAGCCTGTCTATTTGGCTGTTTTGGGTCTTCTTCGCCCTACTGATTTACTATCTGCAAACTGAAAATATGCGGGAAGGTTATCCGCTGGAAAATGATGATGGCAGCGTTGCCGCCAATCAGGGACCTTTTCCTTTGCCAAAGGAAAAGACATTCAAACTGATGCATGGCCGCGGTGAAGTCACTGTTCCAGGCAAGGATGTGCAAGCGCGTGACAATCTGGCCCTGCGTCAGACCAATGCTGCGAATGGCTATCCGTTTGAGCCCACTGGCGATCCAATGGTTGATGGTGTTGGCCCTGCAAGCTGGGCAAAGCGCCGTGACCTGCCCGAATTGGACGGCCATGGTCATCCAAAAATTGTCCCTATGGGGCAGATGGACGATTACCGCGTTTCAGCGGGTCGTGATCCGCGTGGCCTTACGGTTATCGCGGGGGATGGCGCTGCAGCAGGCACTGTGACCGATATGTGGGTCGATGCGCCCGAGCAATTGGTGCGGTATCTTGAGGTTGAAGTTGCTGATGGAACCGCCCGCTTGGTTCCGATCCAGATGGCCAAGATCAAATCTGACCGCGTTGTCGTCAATTCGATCTTTGCAGAGCAGTTCACCAAAGTCCCTGCCACCAAGTCACCCAATCAAGTGACCTTGCTTGAGGAAGATAAAATTTCAGGCTTCTACGGTGGCGGCACGCTCTACGCCTCCCAAGAGCGGACAGACCCGCTTTTGTAATTTCTTACCACCTCTAAAGGAGGACGACCCATGCCACATGACGACTTTCAGACCGAGCCTGTTCGTGGTTTGCCCGAAAAGCCCCCTGCTGGAGAAGAAATTCTTTGGCAGGGCGCACCCCATTGGTTTGCTCTGGCGAAAGATGCGCTGAGTTTCTGGTGGGTCGTTGGATATTTCCTATTCCTCTTCGCTTGGCGCACCACATCTGGGGCTGCCGTCACCTCATGGGCCGAAAGTGCGATTGCTGCATCCTTCTTCTTGGTGCTTGGCGCGATTGTGGCGGTTCTGCTTTTGGGTGTGGCCTATGTCCAAGCCAAAGCAACGGTTTACACCATCACAAACCGCCGTGTTGCCATGCGGATTGGTGCGGCTTTGACGATGACGTTGAACCTACCCTACCGTCAGGTGGCCAATGCGAATTTGGGATTACGCAAAGATGGGACTGGCACGATTGCCTTGGAATTGATGCCATCCAATGTGCGGTTATCCTATTTGAATACATGGCCCCATGTGCGGCCATGGGTGATGAAAAACACCCAACCTGCGTTGCGTTGCATTCCTGATGCGCAAAACGTGGCTGCGATCCTGTCTGAGGCGGCAGAAACCGTGGTCAGCCAACCCGTTGTCAAACGTGATCCTGCGCCAAGTGGCGCGGTTGCGGCAGAATAAGGGGGATCTGCTTATGGCAATGAGCCCTGAAGATAAACTGGTCGAACGTGACCGCGAAATGGTGCCCAAGGTTCTAGTGCGCGCAATGTTTGTGCTGTGCATGAGCGTTCTTGTCATCGTGACCTATGCCAAGTTGACGGATCGCCCGCTCGCGGCAATGCCCCCATCCGCGGATGAACTGCCTGTTGTGGAAGAGCGGTTGATCCAGATTTTCGGCTCTATGGATGGATCAGCACGCGTGATGGATACCGAAGGCAATGTGATTGTCACCTTGAGCAAAGAGGAAGGTGGCTTTGTCGCGGGGATTTATCGCGTGCTTGAACGCCGCCGCGGCGCTGTTGGCGCATCTGGCAGCGATCCAATCCGTTTGGTTCGGATGGCTGATGGCCGCCTTGCCCTACGCGATGATCTGACGGATTTCCGCACCGAGCTTTATGGCTTTGGCGCGGATAACGAGCGGGTTTTTGCCCGCATCATGGAGGAATGACCCATGGGATGGATGACCAGAACGACCGAAACGGCCCCTTGCGAGGTTGAGGTGAGCCACAAATTCGAAAGCCTGCACGCGCATGTGAAATTCTTGAACGGCGCAACCATTAATCCAGGTGACGAGGTATTGGTGCATGGCGCGCCGGTGATGGCGCCTTATGGCGAAGTGGTGTGTGAAACCCGCACCGCCACGATCACCCGCGCCAGCAAAATCGAACAGCTTTGGACAAAAATGACAGGTGATTTCGAGTTCATGGAGCTGTGCGAATTTAGTTTCTCAGAGGAGGTTTCGCTATGAATGTCCAAGCAAAACATTCCGCAGATGCGACCACCGTTGAAGACGCTTTGGCGGCACGCAATTACGAACAAGCAGTGGTTGATAGTGAAAGCGCAACCGCGCTTGCGATGCAAAACACGCTTTTGACCCCGCGGTTTTACACGACCAATTTTGACGAATTGAATGCGATTGATGTTTCATCAGTCCGCAGCGATTGGGATCAGCTGATTGATCAAATGAAATCCGACCCCAATAAGGGCCATTTCAAGAAAAACGAAGATTGGGATCACATCGATTGGGATGGGATGGAGCCAAAGCTGAAAAAGGAATTCATTGATTTCCTTGTTTCCTCCTGCACGGCCGAATTCTCGGGCTGTGTTCTCTACAAAGAAATGAAACGGCGCGGCAGCAATGAGGACATCACCACATTGTTCCAGTTGATGGCCCGTGATGAAGCCCGCCATGCAGGTTTTATCAATGACGCGCTGCGGGAAGCTGGGATTGCGGTGAATTTGGGCTTTCTGACGCAAGCCAAGAAATACACCTATTTCCAGCCGAAATTCATCTATTACGCGACATATCTGTCCGAAAAGATCGGCTATGCGCGCTATATCACCATCTTCCGTCATCTTGAAGCGCATCCTGAACATCGGTTCCATCCGATTTTCAAATGGTTCAAGGAATGGTGCAATGATGAGTTTAGCCATGGCGAGGCATTCGCGCTGTTGATGAAGACTGACCCCAAGCTGACGCGTGGCGTGAATGTTTTGTGGATCAAATTCTTCCTCACTGCCGTGTTCGCAACGATGTATGTGCGCGACCACCAACGCCCCGCTTTTCACGAGGCTTTGGGTGTAGATACCGATTGGTATGGCCACGAAGTGTTCCGCAAAACCAGTGACATCTCAAAGCAGATTTTCCCAATCACTTTGGACATTGATCATCCCCGTTGGCAGAAAGGTCTGACGGCCTTGCAAGCCGCCAATGCGGATTTGGCCGATGCCAAGGCGCATGGCAAATTCTTCAAGCGAATTGGCGCCAGCATTCGTGCGGGTCTGGCCTTTGTGGCGCTGTATACGATCCCTGCCAAATCTCATGCCGTGCCTGTGAGCACGCGGATGGAGCCTGTCTATTGATCGCGGCTGCGCTGCATAATCCTTGGGTGGCGGCCTTGGTCGCCTTGTTCCTGTGGTGGTTTTCCACAGGGGCAATCCTTTTGGTTGTGCGGCGCGCAGATCAGGCAGGTCGTCAGGCCCGAATTTGGGCCGTTTTGATGAACCTGCCCTTTTTGATCTTGGGGGCGGTTGGGTTCTTGGAATCCCGCTATGACGAGAGCCTAGCAGGGGTTTATGTGGCGTTTTTATCTGCCATCGCGCTTTGGGGGTGGATCGAGCTTGCCTTTTTGACGGGTGTCATCACAGGCCCCAACCGCAACCGCCTGAGGGATGGGGTTCCTGAGTGGGAACGCTTTATCCGCGCATGGGGCACCATTGCTTATCATGAACTTCTGTTGGTGTTCATGATGGTGACGATGATCCTGTTTAGCCTTGATGCGGTGAACCCCTTTGGGATGTGGACATTCGCAATTCTGTTTTTCGCGCGGATCAGCGCCAAGCTGAACCTTTATCTTGGGGTGCGAAAAATCAATGTGGAATTCATTCCCGAACCCCTGAACCATTTGCCAAGTCACTTTCGCACCGCGCGGATGAATTGGCTGTTTCCACTCTCGATCACGGGCCTCAGCTTTGCCGCGGCCTGTTGGATGGAGCGGATTTGGAGCGCGCAAACCATGTCGCAAGAGATTGGTTTCGCTCTATTGGCAGCCCTGACCATGCTCGCTTTGTTAGAGCATTGGTTCATGGTTCTACCCCTTCCCGATGAACGGCTGTGGCGGTGGATGCTTCCGTCTCGCCAAAGCAATGGCCAAGACGGCCCCCAGATCGCTATTTTGCAAAATGAGGACGTGCGATGAATTTTGACAAACTCTTTCAGAGCCAGTTGGACACCCTGAAACAAGAGGGCAATTATCGCGTCTTCGCAGAATTGCAGCGCAAATGTGGAGATTTCCCCCGCGTCCAAAATCACGGCGAAGGTCAAGAAGAAGTCACTGTTTGGTGCTCGAATGACTATTTGGGCATGGGCCAGCACCCCGATGTGATCAAGGCAATGATCGATACAGTCGAGGCCTGCGGCACGGGTGCAGGCGGCACGCGCAATATCTCGGGCAATGCCTATCACCACAAATTGCTCGAGGCGGAATTGGCTGACCTGCACGGTAAGGAAGCGGCCCTTCTGTTCACTTCGGGCTATGTTTCAAATTGGGCCGCCCTGTCGACTTTGGGCAGCCGTCTTCCGAATGCGGTGATTTTGTCGGATGCGTTGAACCACGCCTCCATGATTGAGGGCATCCGTCATGCAAGATGCGAAAAGCGGGTTTGGAAGCACAACGATGTCGCTGATTTGGATCGGCAATTGGCAGAATTGCCCGCCAATGCGACCAAGATTGTCGCGTTTGAATCGGTCTATTCGATGGATGGCGACATTGCGCCGATCCGCGAGATTGTTGAAGTGGCGGAAAAGCACGGCGCGATGACCTATATTGACGAGGTTCACGCGGTCGGCATGTATGGCCCGCGCGGCGGCGGTGTGGCCGAGCGCGAAGGGCTGATGGATCGCATCACCTTGATCGAAGGCACGCTTGGCAAGGCCTATGGTGTGGTTGGTGGTTATATCACGGGCAGCCATGCATTGGTGGATTTCATCCGCAGCTTTGCCAGCGGGTTTATCTTTACAACTGCGCTGCCCCCTGCCGTTGCGGCGGCCGCGCGCGCCTCGATTCATCATCTGAAAAACTCAAGCTATGAGCGCGACATGCAGCAACGCCAAGTTGCCCGTTTGCGCGCCCGTCTTGATGCCGAAGGCATCCCGCATGTCCACAATGCCAGCCACATCATCCCTGTGATGGTGAAAGACCCCGTGAAATGCAAAATGCTGTCGGATATTTTGATGGAACAATTCGGCATTTATGTGCAGCCAATCAATTATCCTACAGTTCCCAAAGGCACCGAGCGCCTGCGCTTTACCCCTGGCCCTTTGCACACGGATGAGGACATCGAATATCTCGTTTTGGCCCTGAAAACACTCTGGAAACAATGCGCTGTTTCGCATGCAGTCGCGTAGATGTGACAAGTTTTCTGTAAATTGCCCTTGGAGCGGCTTGAAAAAGGGCTAGGTTGCTGAGCGGTTACCTTTAACCGAGGGAGAGAGAACCATGAAAAAATCTGCAATCATCGCAGCAGTCGCAGGACTATGCGCTGCAACGTCCGCCTTCGCGGATGGCCATGGCGCATCGGGTGATGCGGCTGCAGGTGAGCGTGTCTTCAATCAATGTGTCGCCTGCCACGTGGTGGCAAACGATGCAGGTGAAACTCTGGCAGGCCGCAATGGCCGCACAGGCCCAAATCTTTACGGCGTTGCAGGTCGTCCTGCGGCTTCGATCGAAGATTTCCGTTATTCTCCATCTATCACCGCGGCAGGTGAAGCAGGGGTTGTTTGGACGGAAGAGGCGTTTGTGGCTTATGTGCAAGACCCGACCGCCTTTTTGAGAGAAGCAACCGGTGACAACCGCGCACGCAGCGCTATGGCGTTCCGTGCTCGTAACGAAGATGACGCGAAAAACGTCTATGCATATCTCGCAAGCCTTGCGGCGCAGTAACCGCATCGTTTTGTGACGGCATTGAAAAGGGCAGATATTAATCTGCCCTTTTTCATTTTTTGCGAAGCGATTGGACGAAGTCGGCGATCGCAGCAACCGCCTCGGCGGGATGTGATTCAGGCAAAAGATGCCCTGCATCCGAAATCACCTTCATGGTGCCCTGCGGCACCATCCCTTGGGCGCGCTTGGCGACCTCTAGTGCAACTGCTTGATCCTTAGCGCCATGCAAGAACAGGATTGGCGCAGTGATGTGGGGAAGGCTGCGGTGCAGCGCCTCTAAATCCCACTGCGCCATCATTGCTAAAGTTGCCTCGATATGTGCGCGCCTGCGCATCAATTCGCGATAATGGCCCAAGGTTTCCGCGTCAGGTTCTGAGCCTGTTGTTTGCAGAATCGCAATTAGCCTGCGGTCACTCATCCCCGAGCCTAAGAAAAGCCCCGTAAGCGGGTTCATCGCCATCATTTTTGCCATGATCGGAAAGAGCCAACCCGCAGCGCCAGAGAAATTCTCAAGCGCCCCGTTAATCGCCACGACCCCTTGCGCAGTATCAGGCGCAAGCAGCATCAGCTGCAAGGCAATCGCGGCCCCCGCAGAATGGCCAATAATCACCTCGGGCGTGATGCCTTGGCCCTGCAGCAACCGCAAAACGTCTTGCGCCATTAAGGACAGGGATGACCGACTGCGGGTGCCAGCACGGCTAAAGCCCTGACCTGGCAGATCAAAGGCAATGACGCGATGAGTTTGTGCCAATAGTGGCATCATGGCCCGCCAAGAATGCGTAGATGCGCCTGCGCCATGGATCAAAACCAGATCAGGGCCTGTGCCCATAATCTGAACATGCCACCGATGGGGATGGGATGCGATGATTTGGCTATGGGCGCGCCATGGCCAGTTGCTTGGAATATCCGAAAGCCCGCTCATGCGCTTGGCAATGCCGCCTCGACAGCGGCGCTGAGGGATTTGGCATCTGCGCGCGGAAGCGGCAAATAGGCCGCGCCCATTACCTTGGCCAGATCGTCCAGCCCTCTCGTTGGGCGTTGCCCTGTGTCGATGACAATCGCGGGAACACCGCGACCGCGCAGGGCCTTTGCCATATTCTGCGCATCTTCGCCTGCCTGCGCGCGATTTGCGCTGCCATCCAGACTGACATTCGCGCGCCCATCCGTCAGAACCGCGATGGACGGCGTCATTCCCTTTCCACGTGTGAGAACCGCTAGATCAAGGGCCGATTTCAGCCCTGCGGCAAGCGGTGTGCCCCCCCCAGCTGGTAAGTCTTGCAAGCGGCGTTTGGTCTGCACGAGGGATCGCGTGGGGTTCAGCAAAATATCCGCACCTGCGCCGCGAAACGCAACCAAGGCCACATGATCGCGCCGCGCATAGGCCTCTGCCAGCATCAACTCAATCGCCCCCTTGGCCTCGGCCATGCGGGACATCGCGCTAGAGCCAGACGCATCCACCACAAAGATAATCACCCTGTCAGAGCTTTGTTCAAACTGCTTTACGCGGATGTCACTTTTGCGGATATGCAGGCCGCGCGGCTTGGGCGCTGCCGTCTGGGCGCGCAGCCCTTGCCATGGGGCAGCGGAGCGCAAGGTTGCCATTAAATCAATCCGCGCGCCGCCCCCCAATTCGCCACTGCGCGAGGCAACGGGGCGGCCACGGTGATTGCCTTTCTTGCGGTTGCCCGTTCCTGAGCTGCCCTTGCTTTGCCGTGCGGCGCGCTGTGCTGCCAATCGTGCCAAGAGGTCGGGCGGAAGCATGGCCTTTGCCGCCTCGATCAACGCCTCAAAGGGGGGAAGATCCTCCCCCTCCTTTTGCGGATCTTCGGGGTCGGACGGGTTTTCTTGCGCCTCTGGTTCTTGTGGTTGTGGTGGGGGCGCTTGTTCAGGCGGGGCTGGTTCTGGGATTTGCGTGGCGCGTGGGGCAAGGGCCAATTCCACAGCCAGTTGCAAGTCCGCCTGTTCGACCTGATCCGACCCCATCAAGGCTGCTGAATGGCAGGCAAGGCGCAGCGCGTGCTGAACGGCGCGCAAGGATGTGACGCCAAGCGCCTCAGCCACCAAGCAGAGATCACGATAATCGTCAGGCGCATGTTGCACATTGGGTAAGCGCGCACGCGCCTCGGCCAAAGCTGCGCTGTCAAATTCCATTTCCTGCGCCGCCGATTGTGGAATGGCATCAAGCTGCAGATGCAGCGCAAGGCGATCACTGAGGCTATGCCCCAACCCTTCGCCTTCTTCGGCGGCTTCATCTAGGGCAATAATCGACAAGCCCGTCTCAGCGTCCAACGCCCCCGCCAATCGTGCCAAAAGCGCGGATTCGGCACGTTCGGCCATTGTCAGGATCACTGTGCCGCCCTTGTTGAGAAGTCCCTCTGTTTGAATAGGGCTCCCAGTTGCCAAGGTTGCGCTTAGGTCTAACCCGCCAAACAGGGCCTCATCACTGATATTTGGATGGATACGCGGAAAGAAATCAGTTTCTAACGCCTTGTTTAGAGCCTGAATAATCCGATCCCGAACGGGGCCAACGCGGGCCCGAAGCCAAATACCCCCAAGGGGTGCGGGATCAATCGCAAACAGGGCGATGGCCAGATTGAAACTGGCCCATCTGTCCTGTGCTGGTGTCATGGCAGCACAGCCTCAACTGTGCGCATCACGCGCGTGGTGGAGCCTGCCTCATCTAGCGGGTCGCGGCGCAAGCGGTGTGACAGCGCCATCGGTGCAACGGCCCGCAAATGCGCGCGTGTGATTTCGGAGGATCCCTCGAACGCGGCTTGCGCGCGGGCGGCGCGCAAAAGGGTTAATTCGCCGCGCAACCCGTCTGACCCAAGTTCAAGGCACAGGGCGGCGCAATCCTTCAAGATCGCATCGCTTGTGCGGATTTTTGACAGGCGCTTGCGCGCGGCAATGATGGATTTGCGGATCGCCTCATCCGATTTCGCCCATGATTTCACAAATTTGGCATGATCTTGATCAAAGGCATCGCGGCGCTTGATGACCTCAATGCGTGTGTCGATATCCTTTGGGCTTTTCACTTCGACTGAAAGGCCGAAGCGATCCAAAAGTTGGGGCCGCAATTCGCCTTCTTCTGGGTTGCCCGAACCCACCAAAACAAATCGGGCAGGGTGGCGGATTGAGAGGCCCTCTCGCTCGACCAGATTTTCGCCAGACTGCGCCACATCCAACAAAAGATCGACCAAGTGATCTTCGAGCAGGTTGACCTCGTCAATATAGAGATAGCCGCGATTGGCCCGCGCAAGAAGCCCTGCTTCAAAGGCCTTTTCACCTTTGGCGAGCGCCTTTTCGATATCCAAGGCCCCGACCACACGATCCTCTGTTGCGCCAAGCGGCAGGTCGACCACGGGTGTGGGTTTTTCGACCACCTCGCGATCCGCAACATTGGCCCAATCAGGTATGTCCGCCTCAGTGGCAGAATTCACAGGGCACCCCTTTATCGCCGCAATCGGAGGCAGCAAAGCGGCCAAGCCTCGCACAGCGGTTGATTTCCCCGTGCCGCGATCCCCGAAAACCAAAACGCCGCCAATACCCGCATCAATAGCGGTCAAAAGCATGGCTTGTTTCATCGTATCTTGGCCTACGATGGCAGAAAAAGGAAAAGCGTGGCTCATATAATGGGCCTTTCATAGGTCGGGATATGGGATTGCAGGGGACACCCGCCCTCCCACGTGCCTTCGATATTTTTTAGGGCAAAGCGGGCGTAGAGTTCTTCTTTGAACCATGCGCCATCGCGCACGGCTTTTATGGCGCGGGCATGCGGGCCGTCATGGCGTGCAAAACGCGCCATGGTTTGTGTGTCTGGCCAAATTGAAAACGTGACCTGATGCAGGAGAGGCACTTCGCCAACGCCGATCTTGAACAGAACGTTAGGATCATCGCCAATGACCTGCGAAATATCGGGGACGCGCTGCCAAAAGCGCAGCGCATTTAGGGGCTTTACCGTGGCGCGGGTCAACGCCGCAATTGGGCCGTTTGTTGGCACAGCATCGGTCACAAACGGCGCTTGCCCACCCCATTTCCCCCGCGCTGTGCTGGGGGTGAGATACAGGGTGCAATCTTCGACTGCATGTGCGCGATAGCGGCGGAAGGTTGGACTTTTTGCAATCTGAGATTGTGCGGTCACATGGTCGGGCCAAGTGGCAAGGATGGCATAAACCGAAACATTCGGAATGGGCGTAAATCCCTCACCCGTGCCTGAGCCAAGCAATTTGAAAAACCCGATCCCCGCCTCACGGCGCAAGGCGAATCGTGCCGTTGCCATTTGGGCAAAGGCCCACATCCGTGCGGAGACGGTTCCAAATCGAAATAAGCTTAGCGTTACAGATTGCATGGTCGATCTTTTTATCTGTCAACTTATAGTGACAGATTTAGCCAATAAAGGAAAGAAAACAATATATTTCCATGATTTCTTTTGTTTTATTGGTGCGCTGTTATTCGTGATCAGCTTTGGCTGTGAATTCATGTTGTAAATTAAACTAGACAGTTTACGATAGGGCCTATGATGGATGACCACCGAGTGCATAGCGATCCTCGATCAGGCTTTGCCCCAAATGCGGGCGATGCTCGCCCCCATGCGATTGTGATTGGGGCGGGGTTGGGGGGATTGGCCTCGGCCATGCGGTTGGGGGCGAAGGGCTATCGCGTCACGGTCATTGATAAATTGGATATGGCGGGGGGGCGTGGTTCTGCGCTCTACCAAAACGGGCATCGCTTTGACCTCGGCCCGACCATTGTCACCGTGCCGCAAGTGTTTCGGGAATTATGGGCGGCTTGCGGGCGCGATTTCGATCAGGATGTTGATCTGCGCCCGATTGAGCCATTTTACGAAATCCGTTGGCCTGACGGGTCACATTTTACCGCCAGCCAAAACACCGATGCGATGCGCGCCGAAGTGGCGCGCCTTTCGCCGCAAGATGCCAAGGGCTATCAGCGGTTCTTGCAGGACAGCGCCGCGCGCTATTGGTTTGGGTTCGAAGATCTTGGCCGCCGTTCCATGCACAAGCTGTGGGATTTGATCAAGGTTTTGCCGAAATTCGGCATGCTGCGCGCGGATCGCTCGGTTTATGCGCATGCGGCAAAGCGGTTTAAGGATGAACGACTGCGGATGGCGTTTAGCTTCCATCCGCTCTTTATCGGGGGGGATCCGTTTAACGTGACCTCGATGTATATCTTGGTCAGCCATCTCGAAAAAGAATTCGGTGTCCATTATGCGATGGGCGGTGTCGCCGCGATTGCTAAGGCCATGGCCCGCGTTGTTCAGGATCAAGGCGGCGCGCTTCGCTTTCATCACGTTGTGGATGAAATCACCTTTCACGATAACCGCGCCACTGGTGTGCGCCTTGCCACGGGCGAGACTGTTGCGGCGGATATTGTCGTCTCAAACGCGGATGCGGGTCATACGTATAAGCATTTGATGCGCAATCGCCCCCGCCGCCGTTGGACGGATGGAAAATTAACCCGCGCGCGTTGGTCGATGGGTCTTTTTGTGTGGTATTTCGGAACACGCGGCACGCGCAACAAATGGGCGGATGTGGGTCATCATACGATCCTCAACGGCCCGCGGTATCGTGGTTTGGTCAAAGATATCTTTATCAAAGGCAAACTTAGCGAAGATATGAGCCTTTATGTTCATCGCCCCTCGGTGACTGATCCAAGCTGCGCGCCAGAGGGGGATGATACGTTCTACGCCCTTTCACCTGTGCCGCATCTGGGGTTTGATGATCCTGTGGATTGGGCCAAGATGGGCGAAGCCTATCGCCAAAAGGTGCAGCAGGTTTTGGAAGATCAACTTTTGCCTGATTTGGGCGCGCATCTTTCCGCCTCCGAGGTGCTGACCCCCGCAGATTTTGAAAGTCGCTATCTTTCCCCCAACGGGTCTGGCTTCTCAATCGAGCCGCGTATCCTGCAAAGTGCCTATTTTCGTCCCCATAACGTGTCGGAGGAGGCGGAGGGTCTCTATCTCGTTGGGGCAGGCACGCATCCTGGGGCGGGTTTGCCTGGGGTCATTTCATCGGCTGAAGTGTTGGCAAAACTGGTGCCAGATGCGGTCTCCGTCTCATCTGGCCATGAGATAAAGATGGCCGCAGAATGATTGACGATCAGGATCTTGCCTATTGCCGCGGGGCAATTGCCGAAGGGTCACATTCCTTCGATATTGCATCGCGCATCTTGCCGCGCACTGTGCGCGATCCTGCGCTGGCACTTTATGCTTTCTGTCGCATTTCCGATGATGCAGTGGATTTCAGTCAGAACAAGGCACATGCCGTTCTTGATCTTAGTAATCGGTTGGATCGTATCTATCGTGGGCGGCCTGTCGACTGTCCCGCTGATCGTGCCTTTGCTGCGGTGGTGCAGGATTTCGAAATGCCCCGCGCCTTGCCCGAAGCCCTGCTTGAGGGCCTCGCATGGGATGCGACCGAGCGGCGCTATGACACGCTTTCAGATTTGCGTGGTTATTCGGCACGGGTTGCCTCGGCTGTCGGGGCGATGATGTGCGTGTTGATGGGGGTGCGTTCGGGCGATGCATTGGCGCGCGCCTGTGATTTGGGCGTCGCCATGCAATTAACCAATATCGCCCGCGATGTGGGCGAAGATGCCCGCGCGGGGCGCGTTTATTTGCCCCTAGATTGGCTTGAGGAAGAAGGTGTTAACCTTGATCGCTTTCTCTCCGATCCGCGTATTTCGCCTGCCCTTCGGCGGATCAATCGCAGGCTCTTGGCTGAGGCGCGCAGGCTTTATGAACGCTCCGAGGCGGGTGTGTCCCAACTGCCCTTGATCAGCCGTGCGGGGATTTTGGCGGCGCGGCACTGCTATGATGCGATTGGCGCTGCTGTGGCGCGGCGCGGGTATGATGGTGTCACGCAACGCGCTTTCACAACGGCGCGACAAAAATTTGGGTTGCTCAGCTATTCAGCGATTCAGGCCGCAATCATCACTTTGGCGCCGCGCAGCCCGATGCTTTATGCCCCCCCTTTGGAAGAAACCCGATTTTTGGTCGATGCCGCCGCCAAGCGGCAACCAGATCGCACAGGATGGAGTGATCAGGTCATATCCGTTCTGACGCAATTAGAGGCGCAAGATCGCGGGCGCATACTGGAACCGAACCCATAACGCGCTAACTGACCCGTCATGGATTGGTCTGTTTTCATATTATTTTTTGCCGCCTGCGCTGCTGCTGCGGCCACGGGGTCGATGTTTCCCCCAGGCGCGTGGTATCGGGATTTACGAAAGCCATTTTTCACGCCGCCGAATTGGCTCTTTCCCGTTGCTTGGACAGTGCTTTATATCGCCTCCGCCTATGCAGCGGCGCGCGTGGCATTGGTGGCGGAGAATGGCCATGCGATGGGATTTTGGGCGCTGCAAATCGCGCTGAACACGTTATGGAGCCCCGTTTTCTTTGGCTTGCGCCGCATTCGCGCGGGTATGGTCATCCTCGGCGCGCTGTGGGTTGCGGTTTGCGGCACAATTATCAGTTTCTGGGCGCTTGATCCGGTCGCAGGCGCGTTGATTGCGCCCTATCTGCTTTGGGTCACTATTGCAGGCGCTTTGAATTTTGAGGTTTGGCGGTTGAACCCTGAGGTTGCCAAAGGATCGGCATAAAAAAACGCGCCCCGCGGGGCGCGCTTTTTTGTCATGTTCCGAACAGCTTAGCTGAGCTTACGCTCGACTTCTTCGCGTTCGAAAATCTCGATCACATCGCCTTTGCGGATGTCATCGTAATTCTCAAAGGCCATGCCGCATTCCTGACCCGATTGCACTTCTTTGACTTCGTCCTTAAAGCGCTTCAGCGTTTTCAGCGTGCCTTCATGGATCACGACATCATCGCGCAACAGGCGCACACCCGCCGAGCGGCGCGCGACACCTTCGGTGACCAGACAGCCCGCAACCGAGCCAACACCAGAGACGCGGAACACCTCTTTGATCTGGGCATAGCCGATGAAGTTTTCACGAATTTCAGCACCAAGCAGACCCGACGCTGCCGCCTTCACATCATCCACAAGGTCATAGATCACGCTGTAGTAGCGGATTTCCACTCCCTTTTGGTTGGCGGAATTGCGCGCAGGGGCATTGGCACGGACGTTAAAGCCCATGACAGGCGCACCCGAAGCCTCGGCCAAGCCGATATCGGATTCTGTGATCGCGCCCACCCCGTAATGCAGAACGCGCACGCGCACTTCGTCATTGCCAATTTTTTCCATCGCCTGAACGATGGCTTCGGCCGAACCTTGAACGTCAGCTTTGACCACGATGGGCAATTCTTTGACGTTTTCATCCGCCTTGGCCTTCGCCAAAAGCTGATCCAAGGTTGTTGCAGCACCTGCTGCGGCGCGTTTGTCTTTGGCAACTTGGATACGGTAATCCGCAATCTCGCGGGCTTGTGCTTCGGTTTGCACCACGTTCAAAACGTCACCCGCTTCGGGTGCGCCGTTCAGGCCCAGAACCTCAACAGGAACGGATGGCCCCGCTTCTTTAACGCGCTCGCCCTGATCGTTGATCAGCGCGCGGACTTTACCCCATTGCTCGCCCACAACGAAGATATCGCCTTGTTTCAGCGTGCCGCGTTGTACCAGAACAGTCGCAACAGGGCCACGGCCCACATCCAACTGCGCCTCGATGACGGCCCCTTCGGCTGCGCGGTCAGGGTTCGCCTTCAGGTCAAGCAATTCGGCCTGAAGTGCGATGGATTCAAGCAATTGATCCAAACCTTGGCCAGTGGCGGCGGAAACTTCAACATCCTGCACCTCACCTGACATCTTCTCAACGATCACCTCATGTTGAAGCAAATCGGTGCGCACTTTGTCAGGATTGGCTGCGGGTTTGTCGATTTTGTTAATCGCCACGATCATCGGCACTTTGGCCGCCTTGGCGTGGTTAATCGCTTCGATGGTCTGCGGCATCACCGCGTCATCGGCGGCAACCACAAGCACCACGATATCCGTCACATTCGCCCCACGCGCCCGCATGGACGTAAAGGCCGCGTGACCCGGCGTATCAAGGAAGGTCAAAAGCGCGCCGCTTTCGGTGCGCACCTGATAGGCCCCGATATGCTGCGTGATCCCGCCTGCTTCGCCAGAGACGACATTTGCCTTGCGAATGCGGTCAAGCAACGAGGTCTTGCCGTGGTCAACATGGCCCATGATGGTGATGACGGGTGGCCGTGGTTGCAGCTCGGTTGGGCTGTCCTCTTCGACCTTGATCACATCTTCCACATCCGCGTCAGATACACGCTGCATGCGGTGACCGAATTCGCTGACGATCAATTCCGCCGTATCGGCATCGATGGATTGGTTCTGCGTGACCATCATGCCCATTTGCATCAGCGATTTAACCACATCGGCCACGCGCTCGGCCATGCGGTTGGCCAATTCGGAAACCACGATGGTTTCTGGAATTTGCACATCGCGAACGATTTTTTCGCGGTCACCTTGGGATGCCATCGCCTTTTGGCGCTGACGCTCCTGCTTGCGTTTCATGGCAGCAAGGCTGCGCTGACGCCCGCCTTCGCCATCAGAGAAAACCTGATTGACGCTCAGCTTGCCAGAACGGCGGCCATCATTGTCGCGATCACCCTTCGAGACGCGCTCGCGCTTGTCGTCCCGATCCGTATCGCGGCGCGCAGGCGCTGCGGCCGATTTCGCGCGGGCAGCCGCGACCGCAGGATCAGGCAGATCTGCGGGGGATGTCACCACGGGGGCACTGTTCGCTTTACGGGACTTTGCGGCCTTTGATTCCTCAAGGCGGCGGCGCTCTTCTTCTTCCTTGGCGCGGATGGCCTCTTCGCGTTCACGCTCCTCGCGTTCGCGGGCTTCGGCCTCGGCGCGGCGGCGTAGACGCTCTTCTTCGCGTTCTTGCTCTTCGCGCTGGCGCTGTTCTTCTTCTTCGGCCGCACGGGACTTGGCGGCCATTACGGCCTTCATACGGCGTTCGAGTTCTGGATTGGCGGAAGTGTTGCCCCCCTCCATATCACCAGTGCCATCGTCTTTGCCGCCTGCACCCGATTTGGGAACCATCACGCGTTTGCGCTTGGTCTCCACAACAACCGTTTTCGTGCGTCCACGCGAAAAGCTCTGGTTCACGCGCCCGCTGCGGGCGCCGCCAGATAGTCCGAGTGGTTTTTTTCCGTCTTGATCGCTCATGCGTCTTTCTTGTCCTTCCCAACGGTCTTGCCGTTGTTCAAGCTGGTTTTGGGCCTCAGCCCTTGCAGCTTTGCTGCTTCCTCTACAACACGATCGCCGAGTCCGCCAGTCGCCAGCGCGCCATGTATCACAGTTTCTCGCCCGAATGCCAAACCTAATTCAAAAGCGGTCAGGCAATCGAAGTAACGCGCGCCTTCAGGCGTCCAAAGCTTGGACTTGCCTCGTTCAGACCCGTCAGATGCTTGCAGCAGCACCCGCACAGGGCGCGTGGCAAGCCAATCTTTGACCTTTTCGAACCCTGCAACGGCATCGCCAGATTTGCGCGCCAAGGCAATCAAATCGCCAATGCGCCGCGCAAGCAGGGTTTCAAGCTTGCCCACCAAATCATCTGGCACAGTCACTTGCGCTTTGGCTGAGCGGGAGAAGAGGTTTTTCTTGACCGCCAATTCCACCGCCGCGCGATCAGCGCTGCACCATATGCCTCGACCTGGTAGGCGTTCAAGGATATCGGGCGTCACCACATTCTCAGGACTGACCACAAAACGCAACAGCCCCGCCTTTGGCGCTGTGTCGCCTGTTGCGATACAGCGCCGCTCGGACGTGTCTTTGGTTTTGGTGGCACCGCCACGGGACATGGTTTTGGCTCCTGAAATCGGGCTTACTCTTCTTCTTCGCCTGCGTCTTCTTGGTCAGATGCAAGGTCTTCTTCGGTCACCCAACCCAAGGCCAAACGGGCGGACATGACCATATTCTGGGCTTCTTCGAGGCTAACATCGAATTTCTCAAGCACGCCTTCATCTTTGACGCGCTCGCCGTTTACGGTTGTCCAACCGCCTGCCAATTCCCAATCAGCACAGGTTGCGAAGTCTTCCAGCGTTTTGACCCCATCTTGGCCAAGCGCCTCAAGCATCTGTGGCGTTAGCCCCTCGAAATCGATCAAGCTTTGCTCGACACCAAGCGCCTTGGCGCTTTCGAGGGCTTTGCGATTTTGCTCTTCGATATAGTCACGCGCGCGGGCCTGAAGCTCGTCTGCGGTTGCTTCATCGACACCATCAATGCCAAGCAATTCTTCTTGCTCGACATAGGCAACCTCTTCCAAAGAGGTGAAGCCTTCGGATACCAGAAGTTGGGCAAAGAATTCGTCCAAATCCAATGTGTCCATGAACAGCTTGGTGCGTTCGGCGAATTCGGCCTGACGGCGCGCGCTTTCTTCTTCTTCGGTGAGTATGTCGATATCAAGGCCTGTCAACTGGCTTGCCAAACGCACGTTTTGACCACGGCGCCCGATGGCAAGAGACAGCTGTTCGTCAGGAACAACAACTTCGATTTTCCCTGCATCTTCGTCCAAAACCACCTTGGTCACTTCGGCAGGTTGCAGCGCGTTCACAAGGAAGGTTGGGGCGTCCTCATTCCATGGAATGATGTCAATTTTTTCGCCCTGCAACTCGTTCACCACAGCCTGCACGCGGCTGCCGCGCATACCCACACAAGCACCAACGGGATCAATCGAGTTATCATAGGAAATCACCGCGATCTTCGCGCGAGAGCCTGGGTCACGGGCAACGGCCCTGATCTCGATGATGCCATCGTAAATTTCAGGCACTTCCATCTTAAACAATTCCGCCATGAATTCGGGCGCGGTGCGGCTGAGGAAGACCTGAGGGCCGCGCGCCTCGCGGCGGACATCTTTGATATAGCAGCGGATGCGCTCATTGGGGCGATAGCTTTCGCGCCCAATTTTTTCATTACGGCGCAAAACGGCCTCGCCACGGCCAATATCGACAATCACATTGCCATATTCTTCGCGCTTTACGACACCGTTAATGATTGTGCCTGCGCGGTCTTTGAATTCTTCATATTGGCGATCACGCTCAGCTTCGCGCACTTTTTGCAGGATCACCTGCTTGGCGCTTTGCGCGGCGATACGGCCCATTTCAACAGGGGGCACTTCGTCAATGATCTCGTCACCGATTTCTGCATCTGCCTTATAGGCACGCGCATCGCGCAGTGTCATTTCAATGAAATGGTTTTCGATTTCCTCAACCACAGTGCGAACACGGGTAAATGTCGCGCGGCCTGTCTTGCGATCAATCGAAACGCGGATATCCAATTCCGAGCCGTAACGCGATTTCGCGGCGCGGGCGAGGCTTTCTTCCATTGCCACGATGACCAGATCGGGGTCGATCATCTTTTCGCGGGCAACGGCCTCTGCTGTTTGCAACAGCTCAAGTTGGTTTGCTGATGTAATAGCCATGGATTTTCAGTCCTCCGCCTCTTCGGGCTCTTGCGTGATTTCATCAAATTGGGTTTCGTCAATGACCCCCGAGGCTTTGCGCTGGCGCAGCATCTCGGCGATCAGGTCATCGGTCAGAACAAGCTTCGCATCTGAAAGCCAATCAAAATCGAGGCCAAGAGTGACCGTCTCGCCACCTTGTTCAACATTGATAAGCACTTCATCGTTTTCGATCCCTGCCAAAACACCCTTAAAGCGCTTGCGGCCATCGATCATTTCGCTTGTTTCAAGTTTGGCTTCATATCCCTGCCAGATATCGAAATCCTTCAACCGCGTCAGCGGGCGGTCGATACCGGGGCTAGAAACTTCGAGGTTATAGGCCCCCTCAATCGGGTCTTCGACATCAAGGCTTGCCGAAATCGCCGTTGAGATATCGGCGCAATCATCAACATTGATCCCGCCATCGGGGCGGTCTGCCATCACCTGTAGGGTTTTTGTCTCGCCGCTCATCAGGCGCACGCGCACCAGTTCAAACCCCATATCTTCGATGACAGGGGTGATGATCTCAGCCATGCGGCGATCAATGCTCGATTTTGCGATCAGGTTGGACATAAGACCTATGGACATAAAAAAACGGGCCACAGGGCCCGCGTAAGCATCTAGGGTGGAGCGTGGAGTTTGGACCCCCAAGCACCTGTTGATCCGTCATATAGAGAGAATCGGGGGTTATAGCAAGCTGCCATCTTGCGCTTTGGGGCGCGGCGTGGCCATTTGCGCGACATGAACGCGAAAACCGAAATCACAATTCGTCCAAAAACGGCACGCGATGATGCGGCGCTTGTATCCCTAGTGCTGCCTGTGTTTCGGGCGGGTGATACATATACAGTCGACCCTGACATATCCGAGGCCGATGCCTTGGCCTTTTGGACGGCCCCCGAAAAGTCCGTGTTCATAGCGGAACAGGGGGGTGAGGTCGTTGGCACCTATTACATCCGTCCCAATCAGGCGGGCGGCGGCGCCCATATCTGCAATTGTGGCTACATCACTGCTGCAGCAGCGCAGGGGCGCGGGATTGCGCGCGCGATGTTGGCGCATTCGCTCCAGACTGCCCGCGCCGAAGGTTATCGCGGGATGCAGTATAACTTTGTCGTCTCCGAAAACAGGCGCGCGGTTGCGACATGGCAAAAGGCAGGTTTCGGGATTGTGGGCCGTTTGCCACAAGCCTTTGATCATCCAAGCAAAGGCTTGGTGGACGCCCTTGTGATGTTCAAATCTCTTGTAGATTAGCCCTTGCGATACCGTGCCATAAATGTAGCCACCACCTCATCTGCCGCTTCGGACACTTCTTGATGGGTTGCTTCGCTGCTGACACATAAAAGACGGCGCAGCATTAGATCACCACGGCACAGCTTCATGAACAAATCCGCCGCCTTCATCGGGTCATCTATATCCAGCATGTTGCCCACCTTTGGCGTGCTGAGATAGCCCGCGACATGGGACATGGCCGTTGAAGGGCCTGTTTCATAGAAAGCACGCCCCAATTCGGGGAACCTTTGGGCCTCAGCCACGCAGACACGGAAGATCGAGACACCTTCGTCCGACATCAGGAATTCAAGCATCGAATAGGCCAAATGGTGCAAGGCATCGCGCACATCGCGCTGCAGAAATTCGATATCCATTTGCGCGCGGCGTTGCAGGTCGCATTCTTGGTTCAGAACCGCCATAAACAACGCCTGCTTGTCGGGGAAATACGAATAAAGCGTGGCTTTGGACACGCCCGCTTGGCGCGCGATCACATCGACACTTGCCCCTTCGAACCCTTGGCTTAGGAAAATATTACGCGCGCCATCAATGACTTGATCGAATTTTCGACCTTTGCGTGTCTGTGCTTGCATGTTCATGGCGCATACTCCCTGACCCCATTGTAAACCGATCAGTTCAGTTTTTGCAAGCCCTGCCGCGATCTATTGGCCCCAATCCGCCGATTGCATCTCGCGCAGGCGGCTGGCGGTGCGTTCAAATTCGAAACTGCCCGTGCCCTCGGCGTAAAGATGTTCTGGCACATCATCGGCAGATAGGATCACGCGGATACCTGCCTCGTAAAGCGCATCAATGAGGGTGACAAAGCGTTTTGCCTCGTTGAAATTGTCGATGCCAAGACGCGGGACGTTTTCCAACATCAGCAATTTCACCGCCCCAGTGAGCGCCAAATAATCACCCGCGCCTAAAGGTTTGCCGCACAGCTCCCAGAAATCGGCGCGGGCCATGCCCGCCCAATAATGCGGGATGACGACATGGCGGCCTTTGATCTCTAAATCGAGGGGTTCTTCCTGCCCATGGGTCAGATCGTGCCAAATCTTATCAAGGCTTTGGCGCGTGGCGGCGGTGATGGGTGTGAAATAGGTGGTTTCGCCTGACAATCTGTCTTGGCGGTAATCGGTGGGTGATTGCATTTCAATCACCTCTAATTCCTGCTCCAATAGCTTGATGAACGGGACAAATAGCTGTCGGTTCAACCCGTCCTTATACAAATCTTTTGGGGGGCGATTGGAGGTTGTGACGATGCTCACCCCTGCCTTGAACAATGCCTCAAAAAGGCGGCCTACGATCATGGCATCGGTGATATCGGTGATTTGCATCTCGTCAAAACAAAGCAGGCGCAGGTCTTTTGAAATCGCCTCAGCCACGGGTTTCAACGCATCATCTGTGCCTGTTTTGCGCGCCTCGTGCAGGGCTGATTGGATTTCTTGCATAAAGGCGTGAAAATGGACGCGGCGTTTCCCGTTAATCGCCGTGTGTGCAAAGAACAAATCCATAATCATGGATTTCCCGCGCCCAACCCCACTCCAGACGTAAAATCCGCGACTATGTTGGCCAGATTGCGGTTTTTCCTGAAAGAAACGCGCAAGAAGCCCTGATTTTGGCCGCGCCTCAAGCGTTTCGCGTAACGCTTCAAAGCTGTGCAAAACCTCGCGTTGTGCGGGGTCTGCGCGCAGTAAGCCTTCGCTGACGCGGGTGTCGTATATGGCGGTTAAATGTTGCGACATAAGGGCCTCATAGGACATCTCTGGCCCCTCTGGCCAGAGGGATTGCGTGCGCAATCAGCATTGACGCCCTTGGGCTTGCGGCGCAATCTCTGTCGCAGCATGACAGGCCTGCGGCCTTTGACAGGACAAATGAAGATGCAGCGCAATTCGATTTTCACCCCCGTCCTCATCGGGGGCTGTTTTATCATTATGATCAGCTTTGCCATTCGGGCAAGTTTTGGGGTTTTTCAAATTCCCATAGCAGACGAATTTGGTTGGCTGCGCGCCGAATTTTCTTTGGCCATTGCCATTCAAAACCTTGCTTGGGGCGTGGGGCAGCCGATTTTTGGCGCGATTGCTGAGAAATTCGGGGATCGCAAAGCCATTATCATTGGCGCTTTGATGTATGCGGCGGGTTTGGTGTTTTCGGCTTATGCAATTACGCCTGGCGCGCATCAGCTTTTGGAAATTCTTGTGGGCTTTGGCGTTGCGGGCACGGGCTTTGGCGTGATCTTGGCGATTGTGGGCCGCGCCGCATCGGATGAGCATCGCTCACTCGCGCTTGGGATTGCGACTGCGGCGGGCTCTGCAGGTCAGGTCTTTGGTGCGCCTGTGGCAGAGGCGCTGTTGGCCGTGATGCCATGGCAAAGCGTCTTTTTGATCTTTGCAGCGGCAATTTTGGCCGCGCTTTTATTCCTTCCCATGCTGCGCGCGCCCGCGCCTCTATCCAAGGCAGAACTTGAAGAAAGCATGAGCGCGATTTTGGGCAAAGCATTTCGCGATCCCTCTTTCAGTCTGATTTTTATCGGCTTCTTTTCCTGTGGGTATCAGCTTGCCTTTGTCACCGCGCATTTTCCCGCCTTTGTGACCGAACTTTGCGGCCCGATCGAGCCTGGATCTTTCCTACATTCTTTGGGTATCACGACCACATCTGCGCTTGGGGCTGTGTCGATCTCGCTGATTGGCTTGACCAATATTGGTGGCACGATTTTGGCGGGCTATTTGGGCAAACGTTATTCTAAGAAATACCTGCTTGCGGGCATCTATTTTGGCCGCACCATTATTGCGGCAGCGTTCATTTTAATGCCGATCACGCCCCTGACCGTGATTGTGTTTTCGGTCACGATGGGCGCGTTGTGGTTGGCCACAGTGCCGCTCACCTCAGGACTTGTGGGGTATATTTATGGGCTGCGCTATATGGGCACGCTTTATGGTATCGTGTTCTTTAGCCATCAATTGGGCAGCTTCATCGGGGTTTGGCTTGGCGGTTGGATGTATGACCTGCATGGCACCTATACCACGGTTTGGTGGGTGGGTGTTGGCGTGGGGCTGCTTTCGGCCATCGTCCATTTGCCCGTGAAAGAAAGCCCCCTGCGCGAGCGGGCGCTGGCCGCCTAACCCTTCACCGCGTCACGGATATAGGCGGCGGTCATCAGGTCAAGATGTGCGCCGCCGCCGTTTTTGAACAGCGTTATTTCTGTGTCATTGCCCCGCGCAAAGGTGCCAGAGGCGATGTCGTAATAATCGGCCACAACATCATCTGCTGTGATGACCCCCGTCGCGATGGGGCGTTTCAATTCGCCAATATGCTCAATCGTGGTGGCACGGCTGTCGACAAAAATGCGCGCCTTTTTGAGCGCAGCATCATCCGCCTCGCGCATATCGGGGCGATAGGCCCCGATGAGGTCAATATGCTGTCCCGCCTTGAGCCATTCACCCTGCAAGATGGGCTCTGTCACCATGGTTGCACAGGTGACAATATCGGCCTGCTGCACGGCATCCGCTAGGCTTTCGGCGACATCCGTATTGGAGAAATCGCGGGCAAGGGCCTCGGCCCGCGATTTATTGCGGTTCCAGATCAGGAAGCGCGCCTCAGGAAACCCCGCGCCATATGCCGCGCGCAGAGAGCGGCCAACTGTGCCTGCGCCAACGATCAAAATGGTTTTACTCTCGGGTCGCGCCAGTTTCATCGCGGCAAACAGGCTATCGCCTGCGGTCTTATATTTGGTCAAAAGATGGAAATCGACCAAAGCCTCAAGAAGGCCATTCTTATCGCTGTAAAGCGCCGCACCGCCATTCACAGCGGGCAAATTTTGCGCGGCGTTCTCAGGAAAGATTGTGGCCGATTTCACCAAGAGGCCTAGCTCGTCTATCCATGCGGCACGATTAAGCAACGTGTCCTTGCCGCGATAGAGAAAACTATCCGAAATTTCCGCACGCGGTAGCATATGCCCCGCTTCCAACGCAGCGCCAAGTTTTAGCCAATCAAGCTTGGCTTCGGCGTCAGGCCCGATGATTTGGAAGGGGGTTTGTGTCATAGTCCTGCTTCATCCTTGGTTAGAAGGCCATGGTCGACCAAGACTTCGGCCCATCCGTGCGGCGCTGTAAACAGATGCGCATTCCATCCGCGCGCCTTGGCCGCGGTGATGTTGTCAAGGCGATCATCTGCAAACAAAAGCGCCTCTGGCGCGATTTTGCAATGATCCTCGACCATTTGATAAATGGTTGGGTTGGGTTTGATCACCCCCATATGGCCAGAGACATAGGCGTGGTCGAATTCGTTCAGAAAATCGAAATGCTCTTGCGCATAGGCAAAGCTTTCGATCCCGAAATTGGTCAATGCGAAGACGGGTACATTCTTGGAACGCAGGCGGCGCAAGAGCATCACGGAATGATCAATCACAGGGTTTGCCAATTCCAACCAGTGATCATGCCACATCCGAATTTCCGCGCGAAACTCAGGATAGGCTTCTGCCGTTTCATAAATGATGTCGCGGAACCCTTCACCTAAATCCACGCGGTCATTCATGCCGTGCAAATCCACAGTGGCAAACATCTCGCGGCGGCGCGCTTCCCCGATGGTGCGGTCGTAGAACCGCTCGGGCTGCCATTCAATCAGCACATTGCCGATGTCAAAAATCACCGCTTCAATCTTGGACATGATCAAACCTTTCGCGATCAAGGCAGGCTTAGGCCCGCCATTTGAGACAGCCATCCGATCACAAGCGACACAGTGAGGATGGAAATGGCGGTCGACATCAGAATCGAGGCAGACACCCGTTGCGGGGCCACGTTGTAATGCTGCGCCAGCATATAGATATTTCCTGCCACAGGCAGCGAGGAGGCCGCGATCATCACTGCAGCCGCATAGGGATCAACCTCGAAAATTATAAGCGCACCAATGGCGACAGCGGCAGGGTGTAAGATCAGCTTGGCGAATGACAGCCAAAGCGCGACCGAAGCCCGCTCGGTTGATTTGCCTGCCAATGACGCCCCAATTGCGAAGAGCGCACATGGGGTCGCCGCCGCGCCCAATAGTGCCAAGAATTCATCCACAGGTGCAGGAAGGCTTAGCCCCGCGGCAGAGACGGATAGCCCCGCGACCATCGACACAATCATCGGATTTTTTACCAACCCAATCGCGATTGAGCGGAAAATTGTCAGGCTCATGCGGCCATCGCGGCTTGCCGTGATTATGATCACGATCAAGCTTGAGAAAATGATCAAATCAGTGGCCAAGATCATCAAGACAGGCCCCGCTGCCGCAGGCCCCATCAAAACCACCAACATCGGCACGCCCAAGAACCCTGTATTCCCGATAACGGCACATTGCGCTTCAATCGCAGCTTCCGAAGCGGGCCGCTTTCGGATTAAGGCAACGACAGTCGCAAGCGCATAAATCGCGAAACATCCAAACAGATAGGCCCCGATGAAATTCCAATCGAAAATATCGCCAAGTGATAAGGTCGAGGCAAAGCGAAACAACATGGCCGATAGCGCGAAGTAAAACACGAATTTTGTCAGATAGGCGGTCGCGCTTTGCGTGAAAAACCCACGATACGCGGCAAGGAAACCCACACCGATCAGCGCAAAAAATGGAAGTGTTTTGAGGAATATCGCGAGCATGAAATAGGGCTAGGCCAGAGTGCAGGCGCTGTCTAGTAGCCTAGCCGTTTTCTTTTAGAATTTCGCCCGCCAAGTAAAGGGAACCACAGATCAAAACCCGCGCATTCGGGGTTGTGGCGCAGATGTCGCGCAAGGCGCTGATCACATCTGGTGAGGTTTGGGCCTCTATACCTGCACGGGTTGCGGCTGCCTTTGTGTCCTCGGCACTCAGTGTTGCGGCTTGGCCGTGAATTGAGACAGCGTGCAGCGATGAGGCGAAGGGCGCAAGCGGGGCCATGAAGCCTGTCACATCTTTTGTGTTCAGCATGCCGCAAATCAAATGCGTCTCGCGCTGGGGCAAGCCTTTGAGCGTGGCCGCAATGGCAAGCGCGGCATGGGGGTTGTGCCCCCCATCAAGCCAAAGTTCAGCATCGGGTGCAGTGTCAAACAGCGGCCCTTGGCGCAGCCGCTGCATGCGCGCGGGCCAAGTGACGTTGCGCATGGCACCCTCGCAGGCCGCATCGTCCAAACCCAATACCCGCATTGCGGCAAGGGCCGTGCCTGCATTTTGGATTTGATGCGGGCCCGCAAGGGCGGGCAGCGGCAAGTCTAAAAGGCCTGTTTCATCTTGGAAAATCAATCGCCCTGCTTCGGTCGTAACATGCCAGTGTTGGCCATAGGCATAGATCGGCGCGCCAAGCCGCGCGGCGCGTGCTTCGATCACCTCCAGTGCGGCCTCTTGCTGCGGGGCAACAATTATGGGACGCCCGCGCTTGATAATGCCTGCCTTTTCGCCTGCGATATCCTCGATTGTATCGCCAAGATATTGTTGATGGTCGAGATCAACGGCGGTGATCACGCTTAATGCGGGGCTGTCGATGACATTGGTTGCATCCAAACGTCCGCCCAAACCCACCTCTAACAGCGTGTAATCGGCAGGATTTCTGGCAAATGCCAAAAGCGCGGCGGCTGTGGTGATTTCGAAATAGGTAATCGCATCTGGGCCATTGGCCGCCAAACATTCATCAAGAATGTCAGATAGGTGGTTTTCGTCAATCAGCGTTCCCGCCAACCGAATGCGTTCATGAAACCGTGCCAAATGCGGTGATGTATAGGCATGTGCGCTTTTCCCTGCCGCCTCAAGCCCTGCGCGAATATAGGCGAGGGTCGACCCTTTGCCATTGGTGCCCGCGATATGAATGACAGGCGGCAACGCCTGTTGCGGATCACCAAGGGCGGCCAAGATCCGCCACATTCTATCGAGCGTTAGGTCAATGATCTTTGGGTGAAGCGCCATCATGCGCTCCAACAAGAGATCCGAGCGGGGGGTGCTCACTTTTATTTTGCCTCCGCCTCGTTTGGCGGAGCCTCAGTTGGGGCGGGCAAATCCCCTTTTACTGGGGGTTCCATGCCCATCAGCATCCGAAGGATCGAGATCAACTCATCGCGCAACGCGGTGCGATGTGTCACGCGGTCAAGCATCCCGTGATCCAACAGATATTCGGCGCGTTGGAACCCTTCGGGCAACTTTTCACGAATGGTTTGCTCAATCACCCTTGGCCCAGCAAAGCAGATCAACGCATTTGGTTCGGCAATCTGCACATCGCCGAGCATCGCATAAGAGGCGGTTACGCCCCCTGTGGTTGGATGGGTCAGAACCACGATATAAGGCAGGTTGGCCTCTTTGAGCATATTTACCGCAACTGTGGTGCGGGGCATTTGCATCAGGCTGAGGATACCCTCTTGCATCCGCGCGCCACCTGCAGCGGAGAACAGGATCAGAGGGCGCTTTAATTTAACCGCGCGCTCGGCAGCGGCAATGATGGCATTGCCAACATACATCCCCATTGAGCCGCCCATGAAGCTGAAATCTTGTGCACAGGCCACGATGGGCGTGCGCCCCATTTCACCCTCGGCCACAAGCATCGCATCGGTTTCGCCCGTGGATTTCTGTGCCGCCTTCATGCGGTCGGGATAGCGCTTTTGGTCGCGGAATTGCAGCGGGTCTGCAATTGGCTTTGGCACTTCGACCTCGGTGAAAATACCACTATCGAACAAGGCATTGAACCGCTCTCGCGGGGTAATGACCATGTGATGATCGCAATTTGTGCAGACATTCAGATTGTCGCTCAATTCACGATGGAACAGCATGGTTCCGCATTCATCGCATTTCGTCCAAAGGTTCTCGGGCATATCGCGCTTCGAGAACATCGAATTGATCCTTGGGCGGACGTAGTTGGTGATCCAGTTCATTGGGTCTTTTCCATTGGCCGATCCTTACACTCGCAATAGGCAATGGCGCGGCAGATTGCAATCAGCGATGGGCATTTTCACGCCATATCAGGGCAAAACGGATGCCAAGCCAAATCACAATTGTAACAGCAATGTCGCGCAAGATGAGGGGAACCATGGCTTCGGCATCATTGGCTGCAATTGGTAAATGATAAAGGGCAATCCCCCCCGAAGCACCGGGCAGCGAAACAGCCAACATTGCCATCACATTATTCGCAAAGTGAAATCCCCATGCTGGCCCGATTGTGCCAAAGCGATGGGTCAAATCAGCGGCGCAAAGCCCGAAAATGCCTGTGGCCAACACAAGATACCACGCCGCGCTGCCATGTTCTTCTGGTGCAAAATGGGCAAGACCAAACAGAACGGACGGCAAAACCGCCCAGATGATTGGGGATTTGAAACGCGCGGCCAGTTGGCTTTGAATATAGCCGCGAAACAGAAGTTCTTCGGCCCCTGTCTGAATGGCAATCAGCCCAAGGGCGAGAGGCAGCAAAAGCAACCATTGATTTAGGCCCAGACTTCTCACAAGGGCAAACTCGGTAGGGATCAGCGTGCTGAGTGTCGCGAGGGCAGAAAACACCGCCACTGCAATCCAGAACTGTCGGTGCATTTGGCGCAATGGGCCAAACAGTGACCATGGGCTGCGATCATGCAGCAGCCATGCCACAAAAAACGGGCCAACCAGCATTGTCATGAAACTGCCCAGAAGGATCAGCGTCAGGCTCGGGCCAGATGTTTGCGGGTCAGCCGTCCATACGGCTTCGAATTTTGTGCCGATCAGATGCGACATTGCATAGAAATAGGCCAACAGCCCCAAGACATAGGTCAAAAGGCAATTGACCATGCCCACAATCACCCGCCACAACGCAGGTTGCGCCCGCGCGGCCTCGACCATCAAATTGGGCTGATTTTGTGGTGCAAAAAATCCCCGAAGCATCGGCGCTTTAAATCCCCATTCCGCTTGAACCCATAAATGGCCCATCTATAGTCTGAAACTTAGGTTTCATGGGTCTTTTTCCAATCGCGCTTGTGCCACAGGGGCCCAAAGTTTATGCCGAGTGTAACATTTCTATCGACCCCAAGGGAGGCTGCCATGTCGCAGAGCAAATTCGATAAGTCCAAACTGCCAAGCCGTCACGTGACGCAAGGGCCTGCGCGCGCACCGCATCGCTCGTATTACTATGCGATGGGCTTGACCGAGGACGAAATCGCGCAGCCTTTTGTGGGTGTCGCCACCTGCTGGAACGAAGCAGCGCCTTGTAACATTGCGCTCAGCCGTCAGGCGCAGGCGGTGAAATTGGGTGTAAAGCACGCAAATGGCACGCCGCGCGAATTTACCACCATCACTGTGACCGATGGGATCGCGATGGGGCATGAGGGGATGCGTTCCTCCTTGGCCTCGCGCGAAGCGATTGCGGATACTGTTGAATTGACCATGCGCGGGCATTGCTATGACGCGCTGGTGGGTTTGGCGGGCTGTGATAAATCCCTGCCCGGGATGATGATGGCCATGGTGCGCCTCAACGTGCCATCGGTGTTTATCTATGGCGGCTCCATCCTGCCGGGTCGGTTGGACGGCAAAGATGTAACCGTGCAAGACGTTTTTGAGGCGGTGGGTCAGCATCAGGCGGGCAATTACTCTGACGAACAACTCGCTATTTTGGAACGTGTGGCCTGTCCTTCGGCAGGCGCCTGTGGCGGTCAGTTTACGGCAAACACCATGGCCTGTGTATCTGAGGCCATCGGTTTGGCCCTGCCCAATTCAGCAGGTGCGCCTGCGCCTTACGAGTCCCGCGACCAATATGGCGTGGCTTCGGGCGAAGCTGTGATGAAGCTTATCGAAAAGAACATTCGCGCCCGCGATATCGTGACCCGCAAAAGCCTTGAGAACGCCGCGCGCGTTGTCGCTTGCACGGGTGGCTCGACCAATGCGGGCCTCCATTTGCCTGCCATCGCCCATGAGGCGGGTATTGATTTCGATCTGTTTGATGTCTGCGAGATCTTCAAAGACACCCCATACTTTGTCGACCTCAAACCTGGTGGCCAATATGTGGCCAAAGATATGTATGAGGCGGGCGGCGTTCCTGTCGTTCTCAAAGAATTGCGGAAAGCAGGTCTGATCCATGAGGATTGCTTGACCATAACAGGCCGCAGCATTGGTGAAGAGATCGACATTATTACCCGCGAAGCAGATGGTCGCGTGATCTATCCCATCGAGAAACCCCTATCGCCAACAGGCGGTGTGGTCGGTCTGAAAGGGAACCTTGCCCCAGATGGTGCCATCGTAAAGGTTGCGGGTATGGCAAAAGAGCAGCTTGTATTCACAGGCCCTGCCCGCGTGTTTGAATCAGAAGAAGATGCTTTCGCGGCTGTTCAAACCCGTGATTACAAAGAGGGCGAAGTGATTGTCATCCGCAATGAAGGCCCGTCTGGCGGGCCAGGTATGCGTGAGATGTTGGCAACCACGGCGGCCCTGTCTGGTCAGGGCATGGGTAAGAAAGTTGCGCTGATCACTGATGGCCGCTTCTCGGGTGCGACCCGTGGTTTCTGTGTCGGTCACGTTGGGCCAGAGGCCGCCCATGGTGGGCCAATCGGTCTCTTGAAGAACGGGGATATGATCACGATTGACGCGATCAATGGGGAGATCAGCGTTGATCTGTCTGACGCCGAATTGGAAGCCCGCCGCGCCGATTGGCAAGGCGCAAAGCCAACCATCTACGCCACAGGTGCGCTTTGGAAATATGCGCAACAGGTGGGTTCAGCGCGCTATGGGGCGGTCACGCATCCAGGCGGCAAAGAGGAGAAGCATGTCTATATGGACATCTAAATCCGTTCAGGCCTGCACCCTCTTGGGTGCGGGCCTTTTTCTTTTCGGCTGCTCGGGCGGTGGGGCGCCTTATGCGGGGCCCCTTCCAGATGTGGATACAGAAATTGCCGTAACCAGTGACCGCTTGGTGGTCACTGGGCCTGATGGGTTTTGCATAGATCCTGCGGCGACCCAAGATCGCGGCATAAGCGCCTTTGTGCTTTTGGGAAATTGCGCGGCTATTGGAAATTCACCGCGCCTGCCACAGCCAGAACATCCCTCAATCCTGACGGCCGCCATTTCCGAGGCAGGGCCAGAGGGCAGTTTGCGCAGCAATATCCCTGCTATGGCTGCATTTTTCACCTCCGAGCAAGGGCGTGGCTTGTTGAGCCGCGACCAAGATCCAAATTCGGTTGAAATTCTGGATATGTTTCACCAAGGCGATGTGTTCTTCTTGAATGCGCGCGACAGTTCGGCCAGCAGCATTCGGGGTGTGAAAGAAGATTACTGGCGCGTCTATATGGATGTGGGCAACCGCATCGCCACGCTCAGTGTTCTTGCGCTCGAAGACAGTAACCTCACCGAGGCGCAAAGCCTTGAGACGTTGCGCGCCTTTGCGGGTCAAATCGCTACGACCAATAATCAAACAAGTTTACAGCCCGCGATTTTGGCCGAGGCGGAGCCAACCCCCTTGCCCGATGGCCCGTATGATAGTGATCAAGCCACCGCGCAAAGCGGCGATGGTTCAGGAAGCAGTGCGCCAACCCGCCCAACCACCCGCACCGTGTCACCCGCACGGGCCGCGCGCACGGTTGTGCGCACACTTGATACGATTGGATTGCTGCGTAGGCTTTTCAATTAGAGAAAATCCCCTTACCTCTATCTTTGCTAAACTGGAAAAAGGCCCCCCTCTGACTGGGAGGGGCGGGCCAAGCTTGAGGGCAATGGGATGGGGCTCTGGCGCCGGCCGTCATTATCGCAGGCCAGATGGATAAAATTCAACGCCGATATCGCGGCTTTGAAAGCGCGGCTTGGCAAACTGTCCCTATCGGATTTGCAAAAGCGCCGCGCTGAGGCCATCGCCTATGCAAGTGATTTGATGGCGTTGGCGCGATTGGCTAATCAGGATTTACGCCGCCGCGCCATTGGAAAAGACCGCCAAGAGGGTTTGCCTGAAATTGCGCATTGGGGGTATCGCCCTGATGCCTTGTTTCAACCGATTGAACCCGCGACCACAGTTGCGGTGCAAAGCCCCTTTGATCTGAAAGGGGGGCTCAAGATTTTTCATGATTGCACGCAATCAGAGATTATTTTGCGCCAAACCCCGCGCAATGATCCTCACGCAAGCGCCCCTTTTGCCATTTCCTTAGAAGTTTTTCGGTTTGATGGATCGTTTTTATCCATGGCGCTTGATGTGCCCCGTGCGCGGGCGGCGAGCGTTAAGCTGTCGGATATTCTTCAAGTTTCGCTCGATATCAGCATGGATTTCCCGATTGACCTTTATGCGCGGGTCAATGTGATCCATGGCCCGAATTCCGAGCAAATGGTGCGCAAAATGGAATGGCACAACGGCAGGCTCAGTGCCGAATTCGATATGGCCTATTCCAAAGTAAACGACAAACGGATCGAAAATATCTGGATTGATCTGATTTTCGAGCGCCCCAGCATGAACTTATTGCAGATGAGCGATTTTCTCGTGGTGTGCATGCCGCGCGCCGAACTTTGAGTAAGGGGATCAAAGCATGACGGAACTGACGCTTGCGCGGTTGAGCCTGAAAGATGGGTTTTATGAGGCCACAGTGGCCCATATGACCGAGGACGCATTGCGCTTTGAGGCTGTTGTGAACGGGCAGGTCATTGCCACCGGAACGGCCACGCGTGGCACAGGTCGCGCCTGTGTTCTGCGCCTTGAACTGCCAGCACGTCTGATTGGGGCGCAGGTGCAAATTGTCGACATCCGCCATGAGACAGGGGCGGTATTGGATCAGTTTTCTGTCGTCTGTGATCCGCAGATTGCGGGAGATCTGCGCGCTGAGTTGGACATACTGCGCTCAAAATTTGATTTGCTAAAATCCGCCTTTCGCCGCCATTGCAGCGAAACGGGCGCAGATTAACCGCGCAAGGTTGCCCCCGTCGCCTTACCCACTTTTTCAATGATTTTGGCGGCAGTGGCTTCGATTTCGTCCTCGGTCAATGTTTTGTCGCGCGGTTGCATCCGAACGGTTAGCGCGATTGATTTGCGCCCTTCCCCAAGTGAGCCGCCGATGAATTCGTCAAAGACGCTAACATCGGTGATCAAAGCCTTATCTGCGCCAAGGGCCGCATTGACCAGATCAAGGGAAGCGGTGGTGACATCGGTGACAAAGGCGAAATCGCGCTCTACGGGTTGCAGATCACTGATTTCCAAGGCGCCACGGCTGGCCGTGGTATTTTTGGGCAATGGAATTTCAGCTGGGTAAAGAACAAACCCTATCGCAGGGCCTTTCACATCCATCTCGCGCAAGATTTTGGGGTGAATTTCACCGAAAACGCCCAAAATTTTCTTGGGGCCAAGGCACAGAACCCCATGCCGCCCGGGATGCCACCATGGGTCATCGCTGCGCATGATTTGCATCCGCGCAGGCGCACCCATGGCAGAAAGGGCGGCTTCTGCATCGGCTTTGGCATCAAATACATCCACAGCGCGGCGTGCCCCATGCGGGTCACGCGGGCCAGTTTGCCCAATTAAAAGACCAGCGGCCTGCGTATGCTGTTCTTCTGGCTCGCCACCATGGAAAGCGGCCCCCAGTTCAAACAAGGCCAAATCTGTCATGCCGCGCGCCTGATTGCGGGCTGCTGCCTGCAAAAGGCCAGGCAAAAGCGCGGGACGCATATGGCTCATTTCCGAAGAAATCGGATTCTCCAAACGCACCGCATCCGTGCCACCCCCAAAGAGCGTCGCAGATTTTTGATCAATAAAGCTATAGGTGACGCATTCATCATACCCCAAAGCGGCAAGGGTGCGCCGCCCTGTGGCTTCACGTTTTTGCATTGGGGTCAGGACAGCGCGCGTCACGCCTGTGCTGAGGCGTGGCAAGGGCTTTGGCGCCAGTTTGGTGAGCGAGGCGACACGCGCCACTTCTTCCACCAAATCCGCCTCACCTTGAACATCGCGCCGCCACGAGGGCACCCAAACCTCAAGCGTCTCGCCACTGCCGCTGGCTGAAAAACCAAGCGCGGTCAGGATGCGCACCTGTTCCTCGCGCGGGATGTCCATACCGACAAGGCTGATCACGCGCGCAGGGTTCAAGCTGTAGCTGCGCGCCGTTTTCAGCGCCGCGCCCGCCTCAACCACATCCGAGGCTTCGCCCCCGCACAGATCAAGGATCATCTGCGTTGCCGCCTCAAGCCCGTCACGGGTGAATTCAGGGTCAACCCCGCGCTCAAAGCGATATCGCGCATCCGAATGGATTTTCAGATCACGCCCTGTATAGGCGATTTGAACAGGATCCCACCAAGCCGATTCAAGAAACACATTCACGGTCTCATCCGTGCATCCCGTTTCTTCACCGCCCATGATGCCCGCCATGCTTTCGGGGCCATTGTCATCGGAAATCACCATATGGCCCGCGCCGAAGCGGTAGGCTTTCTCGTCCAAGGCCAATAATTCTTCGCCACCTTTGGCGCGGTGAACGCGCAAGCCGCCTTTGACCTTATCGGCATCAAAAACGTGCAAGGGTCGGTTTTGGTCATAGGTGAAGAAATTGGTGATATCGACCAAGGCGGAGATGGGGCGCAGGCCGATGGCTTTGAGCTGCGCTTGCAACCACGCGGGCGATGGCCCGTTCTTTACGCCACGGATCACGCGGCCTGTGAAATGCGGCGCGCCATCAAGCGTATCGGCGTCAATCGTCACCGAGATCGGGCAGGGGTAACTGCCTTTGACAGGGGCGACCTCATAGGGTTTCAACGTGCCAAGCCCGCGTGCGGCCAAATCCCGCGCCACGCCACGCACTCCAAGCGCATCTTGGCGGTTCGGGGTGATGGCAATTTCAATCACAGGGTCAATCTTTTCTGGATCATGCTCTGCCAACCAATCGGCAAAGCTTTGACCCACCTCGCCCGAAGGTAATTCGATGATGCCGTTATGTTCGTCCGAAAGCTCCAATTCCCGCTCGGAACACATCATCCCGTGGCTTTCGACCCCGCGGATTTTGCCGACCGAAAGGGTCACATCAATGCCCGGCACATAGTCACCTGGGCGCGCGACAACCACAGTGATGCCCGCACGCGCATTCGGCGCGCCGCAGACAATTTGCTTGTCCCCCTCATCGGTTGCCACAGTGCAGACGCGCAGACGATCCGCATCTGGGTGCTGTTCGGCATGGGTGACGCGGCCCAGACGAAACCCTGCCAATTTCGCGGCTGGGTTTTCGAGCCCCTCCACCTCAAGCCCAAGATCGGTCAGCGCATCGGCGATGTCCTCAACCGAAGCGGTGGTGTCGAGATGGGTTTTCAGCCAAGACAGCGTGAATTTCATGACGTGGGCCTCCGTTTAAGCGGTCGGATGTCGATTAAACCACGGCGCGCGTGATTGGAAGGGTGGAATGAGGGCGCGCGCCTGCCCGTGGGGTGGCGCTGATCCGTTTTGGGGTCAGCACTTTATCGTTTCAAGATCGGGCGACCCCCGAGCGCGCGAAGGCGGTGCCATAGCGCCAGCCCGATGGGGCGGGCAGGCGCTTGCCCGGCGCCTTCGGCGCTATTCGGGCGGGGTGTGGGGATTGATCCCCTTCATCCCCGATGCAAATTCGGCATATCCAAGCTCGCAAAGCCGTAATGGCGCAGCCAGCGCAGGTCTGAATCGAAAAAAGCGCGCAGGTCGGGGATGCCGTATTTCAGCATCGCCAAGCGGTCGATCCCGATGCCAAAGGCAAAGCCTTGCCATTCATTGGGGTCAATCCCGCCTGCTTGCAGCACCTTTGGATGCACCATGCCTGACCCCAACACCTCGAGCCAGTCATTGCCCTCGCCCACTTTCACCGTGCCGCCTTCCCATGAGCATTGGATGTCTACCTCGGCGGAAGGTTCGGTGAAGGGGAAATGCGAGGCGCGGAAGCGCGTTTTGACTGCCGTGCCGAAAAAGGCCGAGAAGAACTCCTCCAAAACCCATTTCAGATTGGCCATCGAAATATCTTTATCAATTGCCAAGCCCTCGACCTGATGGAACATCGGTGTATGGGTCTGGTCGTAATCGGCGCGATAGACGCGACCGGGTGCAATGATGCGGCAAGGCGCGCCATTGGCCTCCATATAACGGATTTGCACGGGGCTTGTATGCGTGCGCAGCACATGGGGCGGGCGGTCGTCCCTTTCGGCGCGGTGGGTGTAAAATGTGTCCATCTCCGCGCGGGCAGGGTGATGGCCTGGAATATTTAGCGCATCGAAATTGTAGAAATCGGTTTCAATCTGCGGGCCTTCTGCCACGGCAAAACCCATATCCGCGAAAATCGCGGTGATTTCTTCGGTGACTTGGCTCACGGGGTGGATGCTGCCCTGACGGCGATGGCGGGCGGGCAGGGTCACATCTAGCCATTCTGCCTTCAGCCGTTCATCCAGTGCGGCATCGCCAAGCGCGGTTTTCTTCGCCACAAGCGCGCTGTTGACCTCATCCTTCAGCGCGTTCAGCGCGGGGCCTGCCACCTGACGCTCTTCGGCGCTCATCTGCCCCAGTTCGCGCATCTTCAGGCTGATCTCACCTTTTTTGCCAAGGGCAGCCACACGCAACTCTTCAAGTGAGGCTTCGTCCGAAGCCTGAGCAATGCGATCAAGCCAAAGGTGGCGCAGGTCATCAAATGCGGTCATGGGTTTGTCTCCGTAGAATTGCCGCTTGAGCTATCACAAGAACCCTCAAATGCAAGGCCTGCAACAGGGGCAATGGCTTTTAGCTGCGTGTTCAGCAAAGAAAAACCCCCGCCAAATCGTTGGCAGGGGTTTCACTTACCAAATTTTGGCGCAAATCAGAGCGCGGCTTTCGCCTGTGCAACAATCGCCCCAAACGCTTCTGGCTCATGCACAGCGAGATCAGCCAGAACCTTGCGGTCGACTTCGATTCCTGCTTTTGCAAGACCATTGATAAAGCGCGAATAGCTCAGATCGGCGTCAAAGCTGCGCACGGCAGCGTTGATGCGCTGAATCCACAAAGCGCGGAATTGACGCTTACGCGCCTTGCGGTCGCGGGTTGCGTATTGGTTGGCTTTATCGACCGCCTGCGTTGCAGTGCGGAAGTTGCGCGAACGCGCGCCATAATAACCTTTTGCCGCGTCAAGAACCTTCTTGTGACGGCGATGGGTGACGGTACCACCTTTTGTGCGGGACATCTCAGCGCCTCCTTAACGAGCGTATGGCATGTAGGTTTTGACGATCTTCGCGTCAGGGGCCGACAATGTTGTCGTGCCGCGCGCGTCGCGGATGAACTTGGTTGTCCGCTTGATCATGCCGTGGCGCTTGCCAGCTTGGCCAGCTTTGACCTTGCCACTCGCCGTCATTTTGAAGCGCTTTTTGGCGCTCGACTTCGTCTTCATCTTGGGCATTTTCGTCTCCTTCTTAGGCAACGTTCAAGCGCGATTCGGCATGCCACTTTTGGCCGCTCGCACCGTTGGAGAGCGCCGCTTACCCCCAAAACGGTGAAAGCGCAACCCCTCTTCAGCGGAGTATAAGTGCCGCCACCTCAACAAAACTTGCTGCAAATGGCGCCCATCCGATAGGAAGGCCGCTGAGGGTATAAACCGCAATCAGCATCGCCAGCCCTGCCCCCAAAACGCCCGCCGCGGTGACGTTTCGTTTACGATTTGCCCAAGCTGAGATCACCGCAACCGCGCCAAGCCCGGCGCAGAGTGTCCCTGTCACCAAAAATAGGTTCACGAGGGGCATTCACAGTTACTCAGGATCGGCAGAATAAATCAGCCGTTCATCACAAGGGGCGACCCGCAGAATATTTGTTGTGCCTTGCACGTTAAACGGCACCCCTGCTGTCACCACAATCTGATCCGTAGCTTCAGCGAAGCCACCTTCGCGCGCGGCGCGCGCGGCGCTGATGACGGCGCCTTTGAAGCGCTCGACCTTTTCGGTCAGCACGCAGGTTGTTCCCCATGTCAGACACATCCGCCGCGCCACCCGTAAGACGGGCGTCAGGCCAATCACGGGCACGCAAGGCCGCTCGCGCGCCACAAGGGCGGCGGTGGTGCCTGATTGGGTGAAGCAGCAAATCGCTTTGATGTTGGTTGTTTCGGCGATTTCCCGCGCGGCCACCACGATTGCATCCGCAACACTGGCGCGGTTCACACGGCGGGACGCGTCAATAACTTCGCGATAGGTTTGATCACTTTCCACTTCGCGCGCGACCGCGTCCATCGTGCGAACGGCCTCAATCGGATATTGGCCTGCCGCTGACTCAGCGCTGAGCATGACAGCATCCGCACCCTCATAAATCGCGGTTGCCACATCCGAGACTTCGGCGCGGGTTGGCACGGGGCTCTCGATCATGGATTCAAGCATCTGGGTTGCCACAATCACGGGCTTGGCCGCAGAACGGCATTTGCGCACCAGACGCTTTTGGATGGGCGGCACGTTTTGGACTGGCAATTCCACGCCCAAATCACCGCGTGCCACCATGATCCCATCTGAAGCGGCAAGGATTTCATCAAACGCCTTCACGGCCGCGGGCTTTTCAATTTTCGACAAGATCGCCGCACGGCCCTTCGCCAATCCACGGGCCTCTTCAACGTCAGCGGCACGCTGCACAAAGGACAGCGCCAACCAATCCACCCCCAATTCGCAAGCGAATTCCAGATCACTGCGGTCTTTTGCCGAAAGCGCCGCCAAAGGCAGCACCACATCAGGCACGTTCACGCCCTTGCGGTTCGAAATTGTGCCCGCATTGAGCGCGACACATTCGGCAAAATCCTTGCCGCATTTGGTGACACGCAGCTTAAGCTTGCCATCATTCACCAAAAGATGCGCGCCAACTTCCAAGGCTTCAAAAATTTCTGGATGGGGCAGACAAACGCGGGTCGCGTCACCCGGTGTTTTGTCGAGGTCAAAACGGAAGGCAGCCCCCTCTTCGAGATCTTGCGCGGCATCGCCCTCAAACACGCCGCAGCGTAGTTTTGGCCCTTGCAAATCGGCCAAGATTGCTATGGGGCGGCCTGTTTTTTCTTCGATACGGCGAATGATTGCATGGCGGGCGGCGATGTCGTCCTGCGTGCCATGACTCATATTAAGGCGGAACACATCCGCGCCTGCTTCGAACAGCGCCTCAATTGTCGCTTCGTCACTGGAGGCAGGCCCCAATGTGGCAACAATTTTCACATTCCGCATCCGTTTCATCCGATCTTCCCCTCTGGCCGTTCTCTTGGTCTGGTTCTGCTTTGCGCGAATGTTAGCGCTCACATCTTGCGCCTCTTATAGACGAAGCGCGCATAAGAGCAATCTATCTTCAATTCGAATTGATGACCTAGCCCTTTGTCACTTCGATTGATATTCAACCCCAATCTGACAAACAAGTGTGAGCATTCCGTGACGATGGCTAAGTCAAACCTGCAAATATCGGATCCTGATTTTGTGCCCGTCACAGTCGAGGGGGAAATGCGTCCCTCTCGTTGGGTAATTTCCGTGGATCATGCGTCCAATACGGTGCCGCCTTGTGTCAACGGTGGTGATCTTCAAATCGCGCCCGAAGATATGGCGCGCCATATCGCCTATGATGTCGGTGCTTTGGGTGTCGCGCGCCATTTGGGTGTGCTGATGGATGCGCCCGTTTTCGCCTCGACTTTTTCACGTTTGGTGATTGATCCCAATCGGGGCGAGGATGATCCGACCTTGGTGATGAAACTGTATGATGGAACCATCATTCCGACCAATCGCCATGTGGACGAGGTTGAAGTTGAGCGCCGCTTGGCGAAGTTCCACCGCCCCTATCACAACGCTTTGGCCCAAGCGATTGCTGCGCGGCCCAACCCTGTGCTTTTGGCGGTGCATTCCTTTACCCCGCAATTCCGCGGTCGCGCCCTGCGCCCGTGGCAGGTTGGGGTGCTCTATGCACAAGACACGCGCTTGGCTGCGCCACTGCTTGATCTCTTGCGTGGCGAAGCGGATCTTTGTGTGGGTGATAACCAGCCATATTCAGGGGCCTTGGGTGGGGATGCAATGGATCGCCATGGCCTACAGACAGGGCGACCCCATGTGTTGATTGAATTGCGCAATGATTTGATTGAACGCCCCGAGGATCAAAAAGCATGGGCCGTGCGATTGGCCCCTTTGCTTGACCAAGCCCTTCGGGATGCCCAAGTTTAGTGTAAGATAAAGGAGAGGGCAGAATGGATCAGCAGACCCGCACCGAACTTGAAGCCGCCGCATTTCGCCGCCTGTTGGCGCATCTTGATAGCCGCAAAGATGTTCAGAATATTGATATGATGAACCTGACAGGGTTCTGCCGCAATTGCCTCTCGCGGTGGTATCAAGAAGCGGCTGAGGAACAGGGTCTTTCCATCGACAAAGAAACGGCCCGCGAAGCAATTTACGGAATGCCCTATGACGATTGGAAAGCGCAGTATCAATCCGATGCGAGCGCCGCGCAATTGGCGGATTTCGAAAAGAACAAACCCGCCGATTAAGCCGCCTTTGCAGCGGCCTCATCCCGCAGGAAAGTCGGCTTTTCTGCAGTGCTGAGCTCTGGCGCGAATTTATAGCCGCCAAGATCAAAATCCTTGAGGCCTTCAGGGTCGGTGATACGGTTTTCAACAATAAACCGCGCCATTGCACCGCGTGCCTTTTTCGCGAAAAAACTCACGATTTTTGGCCCTGCGGGTTTGTCCTCCATGAAAACGGGGGTGATGACCTTCAGGGCGAGGCTGCTTTCATCCACCGCGCCGAAATATTCGACCGAGGCGCAGTTAACCAAATATGTGCTGCCAGTGGCTTGTGCCTGCTCGTTAAGGGCTTGTGCCAAACGATCGCCCCAATAGGCATAGAGGTTGGCCCCTTTGGCGTTTTTCATGCGGCTGCCCATCTCAAGGCGATACGGCGCAATGGCGTCCAGCGGGCGCAGAACACCATAAAGTCCCGATAAAATTCGCAAATGGTCTTGGGCATAGCGCAAACCATCGTCAGAGAGGCTTTGCGCCTCTAGTCCCGTATAAGTGTCCCCTGCAAAAGCATAGATTGCGGGGCGCAGATCGGTTTCGGCCTCAAAATTCTGGTACCTCTCATGGTTCAGCTTTGCCAAATCGTCAGAGATGGACATCAGCTTTTTCAGATCAGCGGGCTTCAGTTTCTTAGCCACGGCCGCCAATTCGCGCGCGTTCGCGGCAAAGGCAGGTGTGGTTGTGGCTGCCTCTTGCGCAGCCCAATCAAGACGCTTTGCGGGGGAAATGACGACCAGCATATCAAACCTCCTGAACCAGAACTTGACCCTAACTTAGGCTTAGGCGCGGTGATTATCCACCCATGCGCAAAATTTCGAGAAAAGCGTCACCAAATCGTGCGATACGCTTTTCATCCAGAATCCGCGACAGGCTCTGCGCATCTCGCGGACGCATTTGCGCAATTTTCGCGATTTGCGCAGCGGTGCAGCTTAAGGGTTTTTCGGTGTTATCTGCTCCGTGATACAGCCCCGCCTGACATTCGAGCAATTGATCATAGAGATCAGCCCCTGCCTGCCCCGCCAATTTGCGGCGTGCAGGATGCAGCTTGGCGCTGCTTTCCCCTGTAATGATGGCCAGAAAATCTGCGCCATAGCGTTCCAGTTTAACCGCGCCTACGCCTGAGATGCGTGCCATAGCGTCAAGGTCATGGGGCCGCGTTTGCGCCATTTCGATCAGGGTTTTGTCGGTGAAAATGACATAGGGTGGCACGCCGCCCGCCTCGGCCAATGCACGGCGCTTGGCCTTGAGGGCAGATAATAGGGGCGCATCATCCTCGGAAACGAGTGTTTTGACCTGCGGTTGGCGCGTTGTTTTTTGCACCGTATCGCGGCGCAGTGTGATCCCCTGTTCCCCGCGCAATATCGGTCGCGCGGCCTCAGTCATCCGCAAGGCCCCCATCCGTGTTGGGTCGGGCCGCACCAAATCATGGCCCATCATTTGCCGAAAAACGGCTGACCATCCGCGCGTATCAAATTCGCGCCCGACCCCAAATGTGGGCAAACTGTCATGGCCGCGCTCACGCACTTTTTCGGTCGGATTGCCGACCAGAATATCGGTTAGGTGGCCAACACCGAAACTTTCGCCCGTGCGCAAAATGGCCGATAGCGCCTTTTGAACGGCCTCGCCTGCTTCGAATAACGCAGGCGGGGTTTGGCACAGATCGCAATTCTGGCAAGGCGCGCTATCTTCCCCGAAATAACGCAGCAAGACCTGCCTGCGGCAAGAAATTGCCTCGGCCAAACCCAAAAGCGCGTTCAGCCGTGCGTGATCTGCCGCTTTGCGGTCTGGCGGGGCTAGCCCCTCGTCAATTTGGGTGCGGCGAAATCGGATATCTTCGGGGCCATAGAGTGTGAGCGTGTCCGCCGGTGCGCCATCGCGACCTGCGCGCCCGATTTCTTGGTAATAGCCTTCAATGGATTTGGGCAGATCGGCATGGGTCACCCAACGGATATCAGGTTTATCGACCCCCATTCCAAAGGCGATAGTGGCAACCACAACCAAACCATCCTCATTGGCAAAGCGGCTTTCAACGATGCGCCGATCTTCGGCCTCCATCCCGCCATGATAATAGCAGGCATTGTGCCCCGCCTCGCGAATGGCTTGTGCCAAGGTTTCTGTCTTTGCGCGTGTGCCACAATAGACAATGCCTGACTGTCCTTTGCGCGCTGCTGCAAAAGATAAGATTTGTTGGCGTGGTTGATTTTTCACCTCGAAGGCAAGGCTCAGATTTGGCCTGTCAAAGCCGCGTAAAAAAGTTTGTGGTGCTTGGCCATCAAAGAGCCGCGTGACAATCTCGGCACGGGTTTCGGCATCCGCTGTCGCGGTAAAGGCGGCAAGCGGCACATCAAGGCTGCGCCTGAGCGCGCCAATTTTCAGATAATCAGGCCGAAAGTCATGGCCCCACTGGCTGACACAATGGGCCTCATCCACGGCAATCAAGCTGACATTCGATTTTGCCAAAAGCCGCTCCATCCCGCTCGAGGCCAAGCGTTCTGGTGCGATATAGAGAAGTTTCAATTCGCCTTTGGACAGACTGTCCCAGACCGCATCGGTTTCTTCGGCGGTATTGCCTGAGGTGAGCGCGCCTGCATTGATCCCTGCCTCGCGCAACCCCCGCACTTGGTCTCGCATCAATGCAATCAGGGGCGAAATGACCAAAGTGACGCCATCACGCATCAAGGCGGGCAGCTGAAAGCAAAGGGATTTCCCCCCACCTGTCGGCATAATGGCGAGGACGTTTTCACCTTTGGCCACGGCCTCGACAATCTCCGCCTGTCCAGGGCGGAAACTTTGGAAGCCGAATACACGGGATAAAAGGGCCTCTGCGCTGCTCATGCCTGATTATTTTTTTGCTGCTTTGGCCTTTCTGTCCCATATCGGGGCCAAAGGCACAAGGTTAAGGCAAGCGCAAAAGCGCAGGCAAATCTGCCATATCGTGGAACACATAGGCCCCTTCCGCAGCAAGGCGCGCGCCGTCATCATGTTCCGCATAGCCAAAGCAGGGAATATGCGCCCGCGCGGCCGCTTTTGCGCCTGTGGGGCTGTCTTCGATCACTGCGGCATGGGCGGCATCGCCCCCCATTTTCTCAGCCGCAATCAAAAACAAGCGCGGATCAGGCTTGGCCACGCCAAGCGTATGGGCCGAAAAGCGATTGCCCTCAAAGCGGCGCGCAAGCCCCGTTGCGCCAAGGGTAATCTCCATCTTTTCCTCGCTGCCATTTGAGGCCACGCAATAGGGAATATCTGCCGCCTCTAGCCGATCAAGCACGGCTTCGATTCCGCGAACGGATGGCAGGCCTTGGCGCAGGCGCGCGTAAATATCGCCGTAAATCTCATCAATCCAATCTTTGGGTAAGTCGGCCCCCAACTCGCGCGCGCGGGTCTCTACCCCCCGCATGGTGCCGCCCACAAAAAGCGTCATGCAATCGGCAAGTGACACCTGCAAACCATAACGCGCCAGATTGTCGACTAAGATTTGGTTCGTGATTGGCTCGCTATCCACCAAGACGCCATCGCAGTCGAAAATCACAAGTTGAGGGGCAGCGGAAAGGGGCATGATTAAAATCTTTGGGCTAGGGTGATCAGCGTGCCACCATAGCTGCGCTGATCAAGAAGGGTGAATTCTGGTGGCAAAACAGGGGGGGTGCTTTCCTCCCAAACCACAATGGCCTCGGGCGCGATCCAACCGCCCGACAGGGCTGCGGCAAGGGCTGCTTCGCCCATGGATTTTCCATAGGGCGGATCAAGGAAAATGAGGGTTGAGGGGGGCAATGTCGCGCGCGCCAGTTTCAGCGCGTCAATTCGGTGAATGTGGGTTGTCGCTTCGGCGCGGCAGGCAGTGACATTCTCGCGCAGAATGGCGTTTGATTTTGCGCCATTTTCCACAAATTGCACATAGCCTGCACCGCGACTATGCGCCTCCAACCCCAAGGCGCCCGTCCCCGCAAAAAGATCAAGGACGCGCGCCTCTGACACAAGATTTCCGCGCGCCCCGTTGATCAAAAGATTGAACAGGCTTTCGCGGACGCGGTCAGAGGTCGGTCGCAAATGTGCGGCCAGATCACCCGCGCCAAGCTCGGCCAATTTCTTGCCGCGCAATGTCCCGCCAATAATCCGCATCAGCGCAGGAGCGATTTTATATCGCCGCTTGTATCTTGAATGGCTGCAGCATCAGGGCTTTTGCCCGCTTCAATCAATCGCTTGCCCACCATATAAGCGCGGGGGTCATTCATCGCATCCACCGCCAAGAGCGTGTCGCCCTGATAATACCAATGCGAGCGCGCACCCTCGCCATTGTCGCGAATGACAATGCGATCATAGCCCGTGTTCAATCCTGCGATTTGCAGTTTCGTGTCATATTGATCCGACCAGAACCAAGGCTTTGGGACATAAGGTGTGGCAGCCCCAAGCATGTTACAGGCCACGGCCTCGGCTTGATCAATCGCGTTTTGCACCGATTCAAGGCGGATACGTTCCCCCCGATAGGCTAGGCTTGTGCAATCCCCTGCGGCCCAAATATGCGGAAGCGAGGTTGCCCCCATCTCGTTTGTTGCGATCCCCCGATCCAGCGCAACCCCTACGGCTTCGGCCAGTTGGGTTTCAGGTATGATCCCTATGCCCACCAGAACCAAATCCGCCGCCAAAGTCTCGCCCGAGGTGAGATGCACTGCCTGCACCACATCGGTGCCACTGAGCCGATCAAGCCCCACGCCTTCGCGGATGGTGACACCATTGCTCTCATGCAAGTCGCGGAAATAGGTGGCGGTTTCTTCACAAGCGACACGGCCCAAGATACGTGGGGCGGCCTCGATCACGGTAACCTGCATCTCGCGCTTGGCGCAGACGGCGGCGGCCTCTAAACCGATATAACCACCTCCGATAATCACAGCGTGTTTGCCGTTCTCCAATAGGGGCGCGAGCCTGTCGGCATCATCCATGCTGCGCATGGTCAAGACATTACCCAAATCGCCCCCTTGTTCGGCACTCAGGCGGCGGGGTTCTGCGCCCGTGGTAAAGGCAAGTTGGTCATAGGAGAAATCCGCCCCCTCAGCCGTGGTGATGCTTTGTGCTGCGGCATCAATTTCGGTGATGGTCTGCCCAAGATGCAGAGTGATGTTCTGATCGGCGTAGAAGGTTTCAGGGCGAAGAAAGAGGCGCTCTTTCGGGCTTTCTCCCAAGAGATAGGCCTTTGACAAGGGCGGGCGCTGATAGGGGGGCACGCGCTCACGGCCAAAGAGTGCAATTTCGCCCTCATACCCTTCGCTGCGCAGTTTGGTGGCAAGCGCCGCCCCTGCCTGCCCGGCCCCAATAATTGCAATCCCTGCCATTTGCGCGCCCTTCGTCAGATTTGGTCTGGCGTTGTTTCGGCTTCACCCTATAAAGTTACGCAGAAATTTTACAAGCGAAGGACGCCCAAAAAATGTCGATCACCGTTGGCTCTAAACTACCACCAGCAACCCTTCTGCAAATTGGTGGAAATGGTCCTGAAACTATCGCTTTGACCGATAAATTGGTGGATCGAAAAGTTGTGATCTTCGGTCTGCCTGGCGCATATACTGGCACCTGCACCTCTGCCCATGTGCCGAGCTTTATTCGCACTAAGGCAGAATTTGACAAAAAAGGTGTGGACGAGATCATCTGCATCTCTGTGAATGATCCTTTCGTGATGAAAGCATGGGCAGAGACAACTGGGGCAAAGGCCGCAGGTTTGACAATGCTTGCTGATCCAGCAGCAACATTTACCAAATCAGTCGGTATGAATTTTACTGCTGAACCTGTGGGCTTTTACGACCGCTCAAAACGTTATGCGCTCTATGCGGAAGACGGCATCGTGAAAGTATTTCATCCAGAGGAAAGTCCTGGTACCTGCGAGATCTCAGGTGGCGAAGCCCTTTTGGCGGCGATCTAAAAGACAAGCGCGCCCTGCCTCACGTTGGGCAGGGCGTTCAGCTTGCAAGGCGATCCATGGCGCGGGCCAATTTGATATCCAAACCTGTCAGGCCGCCTGCATCATGGGTGGACAGAACCACTTCGACACGGTTGTAAACGTTGAACCATTCGGGGTGATGATCCAGTTTCTCCGCCTGTAGCGCAGCGCGGGTCATCCAACCAAAAGCGGCAATAAAATTGCAAAATTGATAGGTTTTCGCGATTGCATCGCGGTTATCCACAAGTGACCATCCGTTTTCTATAAGGCTGGCCAGATCACTATCGCGCTCGGCTTGGGTCAGTTTTGCAATGCTCATTCCTGTTCCTCCACGGCTGTTTTCCGAAACGGGCCATAGCTGGTGAGGATCTCGATCTCCTCCTCCATCGCGCGGGCCTCGGCCTTGAGATATTCCGCCACAGCGCGCGAAAAACTGGGCTCGCGCATCGCATGCAGCGAATAGGTTTCAACGGGCAGATATCCGCGCGCCAGTTTATGCCCGCCCTGTGCGCCCGCCTCGACCCGTGACAGACCTTGCGCAATTGCCCAGTCAATCGCCTGATAATAGCACAACTCAAAATGCAGGCAGGGATGGTCTTCGACACAGCCCCAATAGCGGCCATAAAGCGTCTCGCGTCCGATGAAATTCAGCGCCCCCGCCACGGGCTGCCCCGCGCGCATGGCAAGGGCCAACAGCATATCGTCGCGCAGGGTTTCATGGGCGATATCGAAAAAGCGCCGTGTTAGATAGGGCTGCCCCCATTTGCGCGCGCCCGTGTCTTGGTAAAATTCCCAGAATGCATCCCAGTGATGCGGTTCGATCTGATCACCCGTCAAAAGCACAATCTCGCCCCCAAAATTCTGTGCTTCTGCCCGTTCTTTGCGGATGTTCTTACGCTTGCGCGAGGAGAGCGCGGAAAGAAAATCATCGAAGGTTTGATAGCCCTGATTGTGCCAATGAAATTGCTGGGTCTTGCGTGGCAGGAGGGTGGCATCGGCATGGGCGGCCACCTCGTCCTTGGTGCAAAAGGTGATATGAAGCGAAGATAGGTGGTGATCTTCTATCACCGAAAGCGCGCCCGTGATCAGCGCGCGATCCCCAACACCTTCGGCTTCTGGGGCGACAAGCAATCTCCGCCCTGTGGCGGGGGTAAAAGGCACGGCGATTTGCAGCTTGGGGTAATAGCGTCCACCCGCCCGCATATAGGCATCGGCAAAGGCATGGTCGAAGATATATTCGCCTTGGCTGTGCGACTTGGCATACATCGGCGCGCAGGCGATGATTTTTCCCTCAGATTTGACGCTGAGATAGAGCGGCTGCCATCCTGTACCCGTCCCAACGGAGCCGCTATCTTCAAGCGCCGCAAGAAATCTGTGGGTTGTAAAAGGGTCGAGGGGCCTGTCCCCATCGCGCGCTTCTGGGCAGGCGCAACGATCCCAATCTTCAGCATCAATTGCGCTGATCCGATCATGCGTTTCGATGGTGAGATTGTCGTTGCTCATTGCGCGCGCTGTGACCCTGTTGTCAGAGTATGAGATGTGGCGCATGGCCCGCGCGGGTCAAGGCAGACCCGCGCAGCGCGAGTCCGCTTTAGGCGGAGATTTCGAAAATCGCTTCGATTTCAACCGCCACATTCAACGGCAAAGCCGCGGCGGAAACCGCAGAGCGGGCATGACGCCCTGCATCCCCCAAGGCCTCAACCAGAAAATCCGAGGCGCCATTTACGACTTTGGGCTGATCGGTGAAATCTGGGGTAGAGTTTACAAACCCCGTCAGTTTCACCACGCGGCGTAGACGCTGAAGATCACCGCCACAGGCCGCCTTAAGTTGGGCCAATAGGGCAATGGCGCAGCATTTGGCGGCAGCCGCGCCTTCGGTCACATCAAGATCGGCACCCAATTTGCCCGTAATCAGCGCGCCATCTTTCATCGAGATTTGGCCCGATACATAGACCATGTTGCCCGATTGCACGAATGGCACGTAATTGGCGGCAGGGGCGGGCGCGTCTGGAAGGGTCACGCCCAGTTCGGCAAGACGGGCTTCATAGGTTTGGCTCATTGCAGTATCCCTTGTGATAACATTGCTTTGACCCTACCGCTGCCACAGCCGCCGCCAATTGGCAATTGCGATGCATTTTAGTGTAGCCGCAAATAACTTGGCCAAATGGGCACACATTGGTGATTAAATCTAAAAAATATTGTTTCTGACCTTGGGCTGGCCAACAGGCAGCAATAATCTATTATCCTCATGATGCGACTCATAGGATTTTGGTAAGTGGCGGCTGTGAAGACCTTTACATCGCAAAAGCGGGGAGCAAGAGCTGTGCTTGGCGCAGGTCTTTTTGCCATTCTGGCAGGCTGCTCGACCGTGGGCGATGGTGCAGCAAGCCGCAGCGCAAATGATCCTTTGGAACCCGTTAATCGCGGAATGCACGCGGTTAACAAAGGTGTCGATACGGTTGTTTTGCGCCCTGTTTCGATGTTCTATGGCACGGTTATCCCTGCGCCTGTGCGCACGGGTATCGGTAATATGGCCTCGAATTTGGGCGAGCCTTCGAATTTCGTGAATAATCTTCTTCAGGCCCGTTTGGATCAGGCGGCAACCAATGGGGCGCGGTTTTTGATCAACTCGACCATCGGCGTGGTCGGTCTGTTTGATGTCGCAACCCTGACGGGGATCGAGGTGCAACCCGCCGATTTCGGTGAGACCCTCCATGTTTGGGGCACGGGCGAGGGGGCGTATTTGGAATTGCCTTTGTTCGGCCCGTCAACCACACGGGATGCAACGGGGCTTATTGTTGACTTTGCCATGAATCCCTTGGGGCATCTCAGCCCCAGTGATGATGCCCTGTCTGCTGCGCGGCGGGTGCGCGTGGCTGACACTGTTGGCTTGCGCTACGCGTTGCGCGGCACAGTTGATACAGTGCTTTATGACAGCGCGGATAGCTATGCGCAGTCACGACTAATTTATCTGCAGAACAGACGGTTTGAGTTGAACGATTTCGCAAGTGGTGATTTGGAAACCGTGAGTGGCGACGGGGAGGCTGCATCCGCATCTGACCCCTATGCTGATTCATATCTGGATCCCTACGCGGATCCTTATGCACAGTGAAAGGTGGCCGCGCTATGTTTGACCGTCCAAACCGCCGTGCTGTGTTGACAGCCTTGATTGCGGCCTCGTCCTTTGCGCTTTCCACAGCGCATATGACGCAAGCCGCGATGACCGAGGGCGATGCGGCTGCATTGATCCAGACAGTCAGCGCCGATTTAAACGCCATTGCATCGGGCAGTGCCGCGGCTTCGCCCGCACAGTTCGAGCGCATTTTGGATCGCTATGCGGATATGCCAATTATTGCCCAAACTGTCTTGGGGGTGGATTGGCGCAGTGCGTCAGATGCGCAGCGGCGCGGGTTCACACAGGCCTTGCGCGGGTATCTTGCCCGTAAATACGGCGCGCGTTTCCATGAATTTGAGGGCGGCTCAATCGAAGTGACGGGTGCGCGTCCGATCCGCAGCTTTTTCGAAGTGCGCTCCCGCGCGCGTCTTGCAGGGCAATCACCTGTCGAAGTGATTTGGCTTGTGTCTGATGGATCTGGGCAGCCGCGAATCTTTAATATCTTGATTGAAGGCATCGACCTTCGCAGCACCGAAGGCCAAGAAATGCGCTCGATTCTCGATGCCAATGGCGGCAGCATTGACGCCCTCATTGCGGCGCTCAACGCCAGCTGATTATTGGTCGCCGCGCCCCAAAAGTCCGCCCAAAACCTGCATCAAAATTTGCTCTGCGAGATCAGCCGCGCCGTCTAGGACTTGGCCTGTGCCCTCATTGGTGCTCAACACACGATTTGGCCCGCGGCTGCCTTCGGCGATTGGGTCAATCATTGGCAAAGGCGAGGCTGGTTGATTTGCTTGGATACGCTCCATTGTTTGGCGCCACAACTCAGCGGGTAATCCGCCGCCTGTGACACCTGTTAGAGGGCGGTTATCGTCATAACCCATCCAAACGCCTGCGACATAATCGGAGGTAAAGCCAATAAACCAAGCATCCCGCGCTGAGTTGGTGGTGCCCGTCTTTCCCGCCACTTCAACATCGGCAAGATTGGCCCGTTGCCCTGTGCCATTTTCGACCACTTGGTTCATCATATAGATCAATTGGCGCGCTGCATTATCCGTGATCACGCGCTCACGAATACCGCCTGTTTGGCCCATTAAGGGAGTGTCCTCCCCCATGAGGCGCAATTCCAACAAGCCATAAGGCGTAACCGCAGAGCCACCATTCAAAATACCTGCATAGGCGCCCGACATTTCCAAGAGGCTTGATTCAGAAGCCCCAAGCGCCAAGGCAGGGCCAGCCGCCAAATCGCTGTCTATGCCGAATTCACTGGCCACCTGCCGCACCAAATCGCGGCCCACCTGTTCAGACAAACGCACCGCAGCGGTGTTGAGCGAGGCTTGAAGGGCCTCGGTCAGGGTGACCTCGCCATAAAATTCCCCCGAGTAATTCTCAGGTGACCATGCGCCAGAGCCTGGAATGTTCAATGTCAGCGGCGCATCAAGAATAAGGTCGTCAAAACGCCATCCCAAATCCAGCGCGGTTGCGTAGACAAAGGGCTTGAACGCGGAGCCTGTCTGCCGCTGTGCTTGTGTTGCGCGGTTGAACAAACCTGCCCCCCGCAGATCGCGGCCCCCGACCATGGCACGCACAGCCCCATCGGCGCTCATCACAACAATTGCGGCTTGCGCCTCTGATCCTTCGCGGACTTGGTTGGTAAAGACATCATTGATTGCGTCTTCAGCGGCGCGCTGCATGGCGGGGTCAAAGGTGGTGCGCAGGATCACATCTTCTGTGGTGTCGCGTGTCAGAAAGCTTGGCCCTTCGGACATGATCCAATCGGCGAAATATCCGCCCATATTGTCGCGGGCTGCATCCGAAAGCGTGGCAGGGTTGGCTCGCGCGGCGGACAATTCAGAAGCCGTCAAATAATCTTCGCGCGCCATGAGGCCCAAAATCACTTTGGCCCGCTCTTGCGCACGCTCCAAGTTGCGGGTGGGAGCGAAATAGGAAGGTGCCACCAAAAGCCCTGCCAACATTGCGGCTTGGGGTGCGTTAACTTCGGCGGCGGATATTCCAAAATACCGCTGCGCTGCCGCCTCAAACCCCCGAGTGCCCGCACCCAAATAGGCGCGATTGAAATAAATGCTTAGGATTTCATCTTTGCTGTAGCGCCACTCCATTGCGAGGGCGAAGGGCACTTCTTGTAATTTGCGGGCGATGGTTGTTTCGCGGCAATCGGCCTCATAGGCGGCTTCGCTGTCCCAGAGTTCTGGATCATAGGGTGTGCCCAAACACATCAGCTTAGCCACCTGCTGCGTGATGGTTGAGCCACCATGCCCCTGCAAGGGCCCGCGCCCCTCGCGCATATTAATGATCATTGCGCCCAAAATGCCGCGCGGGCTCACGCCAAAATGATTGTAAAAACGGCGATCTTCGGTTGCGATCACCGCATGCAAGAGATGAGGGCTGACAGTGTCAGGTGTGATTGCGCCGCCAAATTGCTCGCCGCGCCATGCGAAAACCTCGCCGTAGCGATCTAACATCGTCACTGAGCCGCGCGCGCGCGCGTCTAACAGGTCGGACACGGGGGGCAGCTTGCTGTAATAGTACAAGGTGAAGCCGAATAGGATCAGCGAAAGCAAAAGCGTGCCACGCCACGCCACGGCAAACACCATACGTCCAATCCAACGGAAAAACCGCCCAAGCAGCGAATGATTGCCGCTTGGTTTTTTCTTCTTCTTGGAACTGCGCCGCGCAGGATGAGCTGCACCGCTGCCACTGCGTGATGCAGAAGCGGAATTGCGGCGCGGGGCCACGAGGGCCCGTCTGCCTGAAGGGGCTTTGCTCATTTTGACCTGCCAATTTTTCTACAAAATAGGCCTTTTCGACTCACTTGTGGAGGGGGGAGGGGCCAAAGAAGTCATAAATCATGTGATTAATAATTGGGCATATACCAAAATTTGCGCAAAATTTTTGCATTTTTCCCGTTCCAGCCCCTTGGAAACCGCCCGTTTTATTGTCGCCACCCCCGTCTCACAGTGTTGTGAGAGCCGTGACGTCCTTAGGGGACAGCATCAACCGCAAGGGGTAAATGACGTGAAACTCATCATTGCAGCAATTAAACCGTTCAAGCTGGAAGAAGTGCGCGAGGCGCTCACTTCGATCGGCGTGCGCGGCATGATGGTGACCGAGATCAAAGGCTTTGGCTCGCAATCTGGTCATACTGAAATCTATCGCGGCGCGGAATATGCCGTGAACTTCGTGCCGAAAGTCAAACTGGAAATCGTGGTCGCTGATGGTCTTGTCGACCAGGTGGTCGACACCATCCACAAAACCGCCAAAACCGACAAAATCGGCGATGGCAAGATTTTCGTTCTGGACGTTGCGTCTTCGTTGCGCGTGCGCACGGGCGAAACAGGCGACGATGCGCTTTGAGCGCTCTTTCGACAAGAAGGACATCATTCCAATGAATACCAAATTCCTCCTTCCCCTCGCCGCCGTGGCCGCTTCGGTCGCGCTGCCTTCGATGGGGCTTGCACAGGACGCCACCGTTGCTACGGGTGAACCTGCGCTTCACACATCTTATATTTTGACAACCCTTCTGTTTTTGATGGGTGGTTTCCTCGTGTTCTGGATGGCGGCAGGTTTCGCCATGTTGGAAGCGGGTCTGGTGCGTTCCAAGAACGTAACCATGCAGCTGACCAAAAATATCGCGCTCTTTTCCTTGGCCGCGATCATGTATTGGTTGGTTGGCTTTAACCTGATGTATCCAGGCGATGGTTGGAGCATCGGCGGCTGGCTTGGGGCCTTCGCGCCAACCTCGCTTGAGCCTGTCGGCGTGTCCCCAGAAGATACCGCATTGGATTATGCATCTGTTGGTTCCGACTTCTTCTTTCAGTTGATGTTCTGTGCCACAACCGCTTCGATTGTTTCGGGCACCTTGGCCGAGCGCATCAAACTGTGGCCATTCTTGGTCTTTGTTGTCGTGCTGACTGGCTTCATCTACCCGATCGAAGCATCTTGGCAGTGGGGTGGCGGCTGGTTGTCTGAAATGGGCTTCAGCGATTTCGCAGGCTCGACCCTCGTACACGCAGCAGGTGGCTTTGCCGCACTTGCAGGTGCTATCGTCCTTGGCCCCCGTTTGGGCAAGTTCAAAGACGGCAAGACGAACCCAATGCCTGGTTCTAACCTCGCCTTAGCGACGCTGGGCACATTCATCCTGTGGTTGGGTTGGTTTGGCTTTAACGGTGGTTCGCAGTTGGCCATGGGCACTGTGGGTGACGTTGCGGATGTAAGCCGTATCTTCGCTAACACCAATATGGCCGCAGCAGCAGGTGCCGTTGCCGCCCTGATCCTGACGCAGGTTCTATATGGTAAGGTTGACTTGACCATGGTGCTGAACGGCGCTCTCGCAGGTCTCGTGTCGATTACTGCCGAGCCTCTTGCCCCGTCCTTGTTCGGCGCCCTGCTGACAGGTGCTGTGGGTGGTGTCATCGTGGTCTTTGCGGTGCCAATGCTCGACAAAATGAAGATTGACGATGTTGTGGGTGCAATCCCCGTTCACCTCGTAGCAGGTATCTGGGGCACACTTGCCGTGGCCTTCTACACAGGCAACTGGGGCGCGCAGATCATCGGTATCGTGGCAATCGGTGCCTTCGTCTTCGTCACCTCGTTGATTGTCTGGATCATCCTCAAAGGCATCATGGGTCTACGCCCATCCGAAGAGGATGAGATCCGTGGCCTTGATGTGGCAGAGTTGGGCATGGAAGCCTATCCTGACTTCACCAAAGGCTGAGTAAAGAACGCGACCTCTGCCTGATCCTCCCTCTCTCCCTTCAGGCAGAGGCATACGAGAAAGGGCGCCCCATCAGGGCGCCCTTTTATTTTGCGCGAAAAAATCTATAGCTAAAAACTATCAGAATTTAGCAATCGATTGTGTTTTTGTTGCGTTTTGGCCTGCCCATATCTGTATCACTGCTAAACTCTGGGAAGGTATCACATATGGAAAACCACGCTTCAAAATCCGACACGGACGAAAAACAAGTCACCACAGCCACTGTTATAGCATGGCTGAAGGCAGAGGTTGAATTCAAACTGCCGCGCGGCGTTATGGTTGGCGCTGGGCTTGTTGCGGCGATCCTGTTGCTTATTGCGCTGGACTGATATGCGCGGTGGACTGGTTTTTTGGGGCCTCATCACATTCAGCTTTCCGCAAGCGGTCATGGCCGAAATCACGCGCATTGCGGATTTGCAGCGCAACCAGTTGGATACGCGCAGACGGAACCAAGCTTGCCATGCGGGGCTATGAGTAACGAAAAAGGGCGCCAAGATCAGGCGCCCTTTTGATCCCATCTGCGAGGTGAATTAGATCGTGTCTTCGATCCATTTCTGAAGCGCGGCCTTAGGCGCTGCGCCGACCTTGTTTGAAATCACTTCGCCATCTTTGAACATGAACAATGCAGGAATGCCGCGCACGCCCAACTCCATCGGCGAGGATGGGTTTTCATCAACATTCACTTTGACGATTTTCACCTTTCCCTCAAACTCGGATGAGAGCTCTTCCAAAGCGGGGCCAATTTGGCGGCAAGGGCCACACCATTCTGCCCAAAAATCAACGATGACGGGGATAGAGGATTGGCGAACTTCGCTATCGAAGGTCGCATCGGTAACTGCGGTCGTGGCCATGATATAGCCCTCCTTGGGATGCCAGTGGTTAACACGGAACCTATGAATGCCGTTGCCCCGCGTCAAGAACCCACGCCTTTCCCTGCGGCTCTTTGCAGCGCTTGTTCTAACAGATCATCGGGCAGTTCCATCAAGCTTGGCCCGCTTGTCCACAAAATGGCCAATTTCACGACCCGTGATGGATATAGCGCCCTGAGCATTTCGCCATAGGCCGCCATTTGGCGCAAATAACCTTCGGAAACCTCAGCAGGGCTTTGCGGCACGATTTGATTGGATTTGAAATCCACCGCCAACACTTCTGCATTGCGCAGGATCAAGCGGTCGATTACGCCATAGACCTGATGGTTCAATGTTTTGCTAAAGGCTGTCAGCGGCACTTCGGCCAAGGCATCCTCTACAAACAGCTCACGCAAATTGGGGTGGGTCAAGACGCGCTCTGCCTCTCTCAAGAGGTCTGCGCATTCCTCTGGGCTGCAATCACCCTCAGCCGCCAAAATCATGGGCGCGGTTGCAGCCCATGCGGCGGGGGTTGTTTTGGGCAAATGCTCTAACAACAGATGCAGACGCCGCCCCCGCAGTTTGGCTGCCTCCGCATCGCGCCATTGGGTTTTGAGGGCCGCCTCTTGCGGGCTAGGTGCGGGTGTCTCCCCCAAATCTGACGGGCTGAGCGCAGGTTTGTCTTTTGCCTTTGGAGGCGCGGCTTGTCGCACCCATGAGGCGAGGGCTGCTTTCACCTGTGCAGAAACACCTTGAGGCGAGGCGGGTTCAGATGTGTCGAGAGCGTGACTATCCCAGTTGCCATTCTCCAGTCGCAGGCCCGCTTGCCCTGCCATGTCTATGGCTTTTACATTGGGCAGGTTTTCTGCGGCGGCGCGAATTTGATCATACCAACATAGTTTGTCGCCCGACTTTGCTGATAAATCACCTGCGGCTGCAACGACCAACCAAGTCTCTGCACGGGTCATTGCAACGTAAAGCAGGCGGTTTTCTTCCTCATTCTGCGCGGCTTTGCGCGCCTCGTGGACTTCGCGCAGATCGGCATCGAGGTCGTCTGACGAATTCGCCCAAATCAGTGGCCCGTCTTTGGGTTGAAGCAGATTAACCCCACCCCCGCCACGACTATTCTGTCGCGCTGTATCGGGCAGGATCACAATCGGGGCTTCTAAACCCTTGGCCCCGTGAATGGACATGACGCGGATTTGGTCATCATCCCCTGACATGTCCCGCTTGATGGTCACATCCCCGCGCCGAAGCCATGCAGCAAAGCCCGCAATGCTAGGCACATCGTGGCGCTCATAGCTCATCGCCTGTTGCAGCAGACTGTTGATCCCATCCTCGGCCTCTTGACCCAACCGCGCAATCAAAGCGCGCCGGCCATCTTTTTGGGTGAGGATATTTTCCAGAATCTCGTAGGGCCTCTCAAAATCGGCCTTGTTCCGCAACTCCCGCAGCGTGGACACGATCCCCGCGTAAGCAGAGTGGTTAGAGAGCGCCTGCCACAGCGTGCCCGCCCTGCCATGGGCTAACTCGTAAAGTTGGTCTTCGCTCAAGCCGCCAAGGGGAGAGCGCAAAAAAGCGGCCAGTGAAAGATCGTCTTCTGGTGTCGCAAGAAAGTTCATCAATGCCGTGAGATCGCGCACAGCCAGTTCTGCGCTGATGCGCAGGCGATCCGCGCCCATGATGGGCAAATTCCGTGACTTGAGCGCACGGATGATTTGGTGAAACAAATCACTGCGCTTGCGCAGCAAGATCAAAAAATCACGCGGTCGCACAGGACGCGGGTCTACCCCTTTCAGGCGGATCATCTGCTTTGAATTGATTTTCTGCGCGATGAAATCAGCGATTTGATCAGCCAAAATCACGGTGTGGTGGCTGTCATGAACCAAATCCACGGGGCTGTCCCATTCGGGGATATCCGCTTTTTCGGTTTTTGGAATTGCGGGCCAAATATCCACCCGCCCGGGAAGGTCGCTAAAATAGGCCGCGTGTTCCACATCTTGACCCAAACCTGCATAGGCTTGATCGGCGGCCACGCGGTCAACCAATTGCAAAATGCTTGGCGCCGAGCGGAATGAATATTTCAGCACGTTTTTATGGAGTTTCGACTGCACCGCGGCAAGGCGATGATCAAACTCATCGCGCATGCGATCAAACCCTTCGGGATCGGCCCCTTGGAAAGAATAGATGGATTGCTTTTTGTCCCCCACAACGAAAATTGTGCGGGTCAAACCATCGCGCGCGGATTGGCCCGCCGCAAATTCTTCTGCCAGTTTTGCAATGATCTGCCATTGCGCGGGAGAGGTATCTTGCGCCTCATCCACAAGCATATGGTCGATGCCGCCATCAAGGCGGAACAACACCCATTGGGCCAGACTGGTTTTGGTCAAAAGTCGATTGGTCAGGCGGATCAGGTCGTCAAAATCAAGCCAACCGCGCCGTTCCTTGGCGCGATCATATCTGGTGAGAAACTCTGCCGCGAATTGATGAAGCGCGTTTGATTTTTCAAACATGGTCAAGGCGCGGCGGGTCTGCCGCGCTGTTGCAAGGCGCTCCATGAAATCACAGAGGGCAGGGAAATCATCCCCCATTGCCTTGCGCACATCTGTGTTGAAAATTGTGGCGCCTTTGGCCTGATCTGGATTGGTTTTCGCCGTTGATCCGTTGACGAAAACATCTTCTATCGCAGCGATGGAAGCAAGGCTGTGTTTTGACCAATCATAGGTTTCTAGCGTGATCTTGGACTTTCTTTGCCTGTTGTTGTCATAGCTCAACAGCTTGGCCAATTTATCGCAAAGTGCCTGTTCATCCCCCATGAACGTCTCAGCGATCAGATCTGCAAAGGTCTTGGTTCCAAGCTCAAAAAACTGGCGCAGTTGGGCTTCTGTGGCGGCAGGATCAAACGCCTCTCGCTTGTTGATGACCGCCTTGGCCAGTTCGTGCCCATCGAGGTCAGACACAAACGGGGCGACCGCATCCAATGCGATACGGCCCTGTCCAAGAGTATCGGTGGCCATATCTTCGAGGATTTCCGAGATGAGGTCGGTCTGGTCGCGATCGTCCATTTCCTCAAAGGCGGGCGATATGTGCGCCTCAACAGGAAAGCGCCGCAAAACTGAGGCGCAAAAGGAGTGGATTGTCTGGATTTTCAAACCGCCCGGTGCTTCAACCGCCCGCGCAAACAGCGTGCGGGCATGGGCGAGCGTGTCTGTGCCAAGGACGTCTTTGGCTACCCCTAATTTCGCCAAGGCTTTGATTAACTCGGCATCGGCCAACATCGCCCATTTGCCAAGTTGCGAGAAAAGGCGGTTTTGCATCTCTGCCGCGGCAGCCTTGGTATAGGTCAGGCATAAAATCCGTTCAGGCGGCACAGATTGCAGCAAGAGGCGCGATACGCGATCTGTCAGGACCCGCGTCTTTCCAGAGCCAGCATTGGCTGATAGCCAAGTTGAGCGCAAAGGATCCGCTGAAATCACCTGCGCCAGCGTGGCTTTGTCAAATTTTGGGGGCGTCAGGGTCATTCTGGATCTGCCTCCTGTGGTGGAAGCTCTGTTTCGTCCCATTCCCCGTAGCGCGCGAGGTGATCATAATCGCCGTCAAAATTCTGATCAAACACAGCGCGCCGCGAGATATAGCCTTTGTCGGGCGACTGATAGGCGCGGATGAGTGTCAGGAAGCTTTCATACATGCCGCGCAGATCATCTGCAGTTATGTAATCGCTGCCATCCGATTGTTTCCCAAGTGCAAGATAGCCATGCCCCGCAACGGTTTCAGGTTTGCCCGTAAACGCGCCCGCTTCGGCCATCATAGCCTCAAGCCAAAGTTGCTTCGTAAAGTTCGCTTCTTGCTTGGGCGTTGGAGCGGATCCTGTCTTATAGTCGTAAATCCATAAATTCCCGTTTTGATCGCGGTCAATTCGATCTGCACTGCCTGTGAGGGTGAAATCAATCTCGGCAATGGGCCAAGATCCTTTGGCCTCAAGCAATTCAGGCGTTTGGGTTTGGCGCCGCTTCGCTTCTCCTTCAAGAAACCAATCGGCGAATTTAACGACCTTGGCGCGCCACATCCGTTGGGCCGAGGGCCATGGGACATCTATGGCAAATACCTCATCGGCCATGGTCAAAAGGTTTGTTCGGGCGGATGTCAGGTCGCCGAAATCTTCGGCACTGCGGCATTGGTCAACAAAGCGCTCCAACACGCGGTGCAGCGCGGTTCCTCGATCTGCGGCATTCGGCAGGGCGTTTAATTCGCCCAATTTATACAGACCCAATACATAGCGGGCGTAAATCGCATAAGGGTCGCGCACGAGGGTCTCTATGCGCGTCACCGAAAGGGATTTTGGTCGCGCATCGGCGGGGGGCTTCGGGGCAGGTCGTTTGGCGCGTGGCTTTAGGTCTTGTGTCTCTGGTCTGTCGATCTCTGCGGCAAGGCTTAACCAAAACGCGCCTCGTTCGGTCATTTCACTCAAGGCCGCGCGGCTTGCATCGCTGCTGCCACGAAGGAGGTTCACCAAGCGGTTGAGCCATCGGGACGAGATGGTGGCGGACTCTGCATCGCGTTTTGCACGGGTGAGCCAAACTTCTTGCGCGCCGAGTGCCTGTTGGAAATCATGCGCGGCAAGGCCGATGCGCCGATCTGGGAGGCGCAACCCCGCCTCAGCCCGCATGGCGCGATTAAGCCATGGATCAGCGCCGCTTGAATTGGGCCAAACCCCTTCGTTCAAGCCTGCAAGGATTAAAAGATCTGCGCCTTGCACCCGCGCCTCCATCGGCCCCCAGATCAACAGATCTGCATGTGGTCGGACGGGGTTGCGCAAAAGAGCCTCGCTGAGGATGCCAGAAAAGAGGTCACGATAATCACGCAAGTTCACTGCGCCTGCGGCATCAGCTTCTTCGCCTAAGCGGTTCATCAGGCGTAGCGCCTCTTCGCCCGCATTTTGGCGCCAAAGTGCGCCCGATGCTTCGGCCTCGGTTGTGGCCTGAGGGCCCGCTGCCAAACGCTCGGCCCAGGCGATATGGGCGCGCACGAACTCAACCATCGCACCTGATTGTGGCAGGACGGGCCGATCTATCAATTCACGGCAAACCCAGTCCGCCCAGATCATCAGGTCTGGATCATCGGTTTGCTCAGCCGCCCAATCCATAATCTGAGATCGTTTTGGGAACGCCCACAGACACCGCCGCATCTTTTGTTCTAGCTCACGGGTGCGGCGCAGATGCGCGCCCCGATCTTCGCCGCCAGAATGACAAAGCGGGTGTTTGAGTATGATCAACAACTGCTCGCCCGTCAAAGGCGCAAGCATCAGATCACTGACATGGCGCAAGAAGCGCCCCGTTGCTGTTTCCCCCAAGGGCACGCCCGCAGAATCATCAGGATAGAGCGACCATCTGGCAAGGATGGCACAGGCTTGACGCACCAAAATCCGATCAGGGCATATTAACGCGACCCGTTTGTCCGCCTCGATGGCGCGACGCAGTCCGAGGGCGATGCTCATCGCCTCCTCGCGCGGGGTTTCAGCTTCAATCAAGGTCACATCGCGCAGAGCGCTTTGGGGATCGTTAAGTTTTGGCCCTTCCTCAAGCCATTGATCCGTTTGTGGGGCAGGTCTTAGGGCGAGGGACACAAGGCGATTGCGGTTTTCATTATGGGGCGTGGTTTCAATCCAACGGGGGATTTCCCAAGGGTTCACATTCAAGTCATGCGCAAATTTTGCCAATCGGTATTGCGGATGGTCTTGCCCCGTCAGGCCGCCCGTGGGGCCATCGCCCGACAAAAGCGCCTGCCAAATGTCATGAGGCAGATCATAATCCAATCCTGGGAAAACCACCGCGCCGTGATTAAGCCCTGCAACCGCCTTCATCAGACGCGCGGTGGCCCCGCGTGACCCTGTTGAGCCCGCAATAATCACGGGATGGTCAGGTGGGTTGTCCTGCCAATATTGCGCTAAACGATCAATCAAACTGCTTTGGCGTGCAGCTTGGGTGAGCAGCTCGGGGTTGTCCTCAAAATAGTGCCGTAGGATTTTGATGAACTCTAGATTGCGCTGCCAATGTTCTGAATGTCCTTCGACATTCAGACGCTCTAGCACCTCGGGCGCGACCCGTTCTTCGTGCATTTCCGCCAATAAATCGGCAAGGCTATCGGCAAGCGACCAGATTGAGGCACGCGGTGCTAAATCAGGGGCTGCATCCAAAAGCCGTCCGACCAGTTGCGCCAGATGCAAACGCAGCCGCAAATCTGAGGCGGGTTGTGCCATACCACCCAAATCAGGCAGATGCGCCATGGCCTCGAAGGGCCGAATGCGGGGCAAAAATGCCGCCTCTTTGCGCAGATATTGGGCGCGCAGATTTCGTTCCATTCGGGCGGAGTTCACCCAAATTTCCGCGCGCGCAATCGCCTCGGGTGGCTGCCCTGCAAGCCGTGCGTCCAGCCCTGCAATCAATGCTGAGGTAAACTCTACCCCAATGGGGGTGGCAAAGAGGTTTCGCCCGCTCACGTGAGGGCGACCTTTTCGGTGGCAAGCAATTCTTCTGCTGACGTGATCCCCTCTGGATGCCCAACATCGGCCCATCTGCCCTGATGGATGACACCAAACAGCCGCGCCTCTCGCGCAAGGGTTTTCCACAGCATCCGGAGTCCGAACTTGGGGATATCCATGGCGGCGATTGGTGCGGTCTTTAGGATTTGTGCGCCTGTGAACACATAGGGCTTTTGGGGATCGTCAAACAAAATCCGCCCCGATGCATCAAGGCCCAAGTCACCATCCCCCTGACGGCCTGTGGCCTTGTCCCGTGGGATGAGCAGCATCAGCGCATCCATTTCTGTGGGCCGCCAAGCAGCAGACAGCGTGGCAAGGGGGTTTAGGCCCGTCCAAACATTGTCAGAATTCAGTGTAAAAATCGCAGTATCCGAGAAGTAGCGCAGGGCATGGCGAATACCGCCGCCTGACTCCAAAATCTCTGGCTGCTCTTCGCTGAGGATGACCTCTGCGTTGCGCAGATGGTGGCGCATTTGATTGGCGTGATAATGGGTGTTGATCACGCATGGCGCGGCATGCCCCGCGCGCGCAACATCAAGCGCATGGTCAATCAAGGCCCGTCCCGCCACCCGCAGCAATGGCTTTGGCGTGGTTTTGGTTAACGCCCCCATACGCGTGCCAAACCCTGCGGCCATGATCATTGCACCGCGGGGGGCGTGATCGGCGGTGGATTGCAGATAATGCGCGCAGATCGCACGCGCTGTTGTGGCCAAGGGCGCAAGCGTTGGATGGTCTAAAGCCCGAAGAATATGGGCGGCAACCCGTGGCATATGCCGCAGATACTCTGGTTTTCCAGTCCGCGCGAGGCGGCGGAACAGCCCCAAAATACGGAAGTTGCGTTGCAGCGAGAGCAGGCTTGTCCTCAGGATCATATCATCTTCGCTGATGTTCAAAATATGCGCATGATCGCGGATCAATGTGGTGCGCAATTCAAGCGACAGATCGCGCCGTGCATCATCAATCAGCGAGACGAGGTCATAGCCTTTGGGGCCGCAGAGTGCGTCTTGAAAATCAATAACGCCCGCACGTTGCAACCCTGTGCGGTCAGGCAGCCAAATCAGATTTCCCGCATGGAAATCGCGCAACACCGTCACAGGCACGCCCCGCAAGATCCATGTTGCAAGGCCTTGTAGCTCGTTTTGAAAGGCGGCTTGTTCAGATTTCAGCGCGTGGTCTTCGGGCAATTCTTCAAAGGTGACTGTGGTCAATCGTGCCAATTCAGCGGCGGCCAAAATGGGTAGTCCACCCATTGCGCCCGTCCGCGCCAAAACCGCCAAAAGATCATGCGCGGTGTGATAAAGCTCAACCTCATGGGTCAGGCCTTGATCCAAAATTGCGCTGTAGGTTTGATCGCCAAAATCCTCAACCAAGAGGAAGCCTGCATCAACATCTTCGCCAAAAACTGTGGGCGCCGACAAGCCCAAGCCGCGCAAATAGGCGGCCACATAGCGAAACGCCGCTTGGCTTTTGATTTCGCTTTTGGGCGTCTGCATCAGAACCGCACTATAGTCGTCTGAGAGATGCAGGCGGGTATAGCTGCGCGCCGAAGCATCGCCTGCAACTGGGCTTGGCTTGGCCATGCCCCATCCCGTGCGGTCGATAAAAGCGCGTGCCTCTGGTGAGAGCGTGGTCATGGATACCTCTCGGCCAAGGTACAAAATTGCGGAAGTTTGGGATGATCTTTGGACGCACAGAGCCTGATATGCCGCTGATCAGGCGCGCTTTGGTCATAGAGGAACGAAAGCCAGATTGTGCGCGTTGGCAGATCGGCCATCATCCGTTCGGGCCATTCGATCAGGCATATTTCGGTTTCAAACGCATCTATAAGGCCCAACTCATCCACATCACGCGGATCACCGAGGCGATACAGATCAACATGCCAAACCTCACAGGGGCGGGCCTCGTAGATTTGCACCAGCGTAAAACTTGGGGAGGGGATGTCCTCCACGCGTCCGATTTGCGCGAGTCGGGCTCGGATCACCCCACGCGCGAAATGGGTTTTACCTGCGCCAAGATCACCAGAAAGCGCCAAAACATCACCTGGCTCCAAAACCGGTGCGAGGGCCTCTGCAAATTCTGACATGGCTTCGGGCGAAGCCAAGCGCAGATGCGCATGGCAAGGCGGCAAATCAGAGAGGGGTGCAGCGGATCCATCAGACATTGCGCCAAGTTTACAAGGGATCAGACGGGGCGCAAGCCATAGAGAAGGGATCGGCCTTCGATATTTACCCGTTTTGTGATGTGGCGTAATTCATCAGCATTGTGATTGGTGCAGATGCTCTAAGCCTAGGGCAAGATTGCGCCAAGCGCCTGCGCGATCCTCGGGATCGGCCAAATACCAATCAGTCGCTTCGACATCTGAAATCAGGTAATTTTCGCGAAACACATATTTCCGCATCGCATCTTGCGGGATGCGATCCATCCGCCCCCCCAGTTTGCGGCCTTATTGCAAAATGACAAACTGAACCATCAGGCTAGCCACCAAAGCCGCCAAGAAGCTGACACCACCGACAATGAATAGCGGGTTTGCGCCGATTGCGGCCATACCCTTACCTCCCAGAGATGTGCATCGTCCAATTAATATTGGCGCGCTCACTGTGCAGAATGAACGCGCGCTGCGTGAAGGGCATAAACACCCCTTGGTGATAACACCGGGGATTAAATCTTAATATTTTATTAATTATCGTAAATTTTGAGGGTTTTTCACGGAGAAAAAGGTTTGTTTTGTCCTAGGGGCGTATTTCGTTCCTCTTCAGACAAACAAATCCGCGACTTTGGCCAAACAACCTCAACCACCGCGCCGCGCTTGGCGCCTTTTTCCGCTGCTGTCAGGAATGGGTCGCTGGAATTACGAAAGCTAACCCGCGCGCCCGAACGTTCTAATAGGGTTTTGGCGATAAATAGGCCAAGTCCCATGCCTTCATACCCGACACGTTGCGGGCTGTTGGATTGTCTGGTGCGGCGGCGTAAAAATGGATCGCCCAGCCTGCTGAGCACCTCAGGGGGAAAGCCGGCGCCATCGTCAATGACGCAAAGACGGATTTCGGCCAAATCCCATGTTGCCTCAATCCAGACTGTCGCATTGGCAAAGTCTACGGCGTTTTGGACAAGATTGCGCAGGCCGTGGATGATTTCAGGCTTGCGATAGATCACAGGCGGGGCACTGTCCTCATCGCCGACATCGGGTAGGGCGGGTGCCAGATCATAGAGCAGGTCAATACCCCGATCAGCATGGGGTTCCGCCGCTTCGCGGAGCACTTCGCCAAAGGGGGCGGACCGCATTTGCAAATCATCCTTGCCCGCACGCCCCATGGAATGAAGGATATCACGGCACCGATCCGCTTGGTCACGGATCAATTTTGCATCCTCGAACAGATCAGGTCGGCTTGATAACGCCTCGGCCAGTTCATCGGCCAATTCGCTAGAGACAAGTTTTATCGTGGCTAAGGGTGTGCCCAGTTCATGGGCCGCTGCAGCGACCACACCCCCAAGATCGGTGAGCTTTTGTTCCCGCGCAAGGGCCATTTGCGTGGCCAAGAGAGCCTGATTCATCGAATGTGTTTCTTTGGTCACGCGCCGCGCATAGGAGGATAGAAAGACGATGCCAATGACAATCGCAATCCAAAACCCAAGCAAGAAAAGCGGGGGGATTTGTAGAACTGATCCGTCCAAACTGCGCAGTGGCACATGGTAAAAGGCCAAAACTGTAATCAAACCAATGGCAATCCCGCCAAGCATGACAGTTGAACCTAGCGTCAGCGCGGTGGCCGAAATGGTTACAGGCGCCAAGATCAACAAGGCGAAAGGATTGTTTAACCCTCCTGTCAGAAACAGCAAAAACCCCAGCTGTGTAAGGTCAAAAAGAAGGGTAAGCATTGCATCGCGATCAGACAATCTCTGGCTGCGTGGGAAAATAGCCATCGCGACAAGATTAGAGATGACACTCGCGCCAATGGCCAAAAAGCACAGGCCCAATTCCACCCGAAGGCCAATGAAATAGGCGGCAATGGCGACAGTGATCGTTTGGCCAATGATCGCCAACCAGCGCAACAGCAAGAGCGTCTCTAATCGCACCCAATCGCTGCGCGCATCATCGGCAAATAATCTTTGGGCGGGGTCTTTGGTCATTGGGGCTTTCTGTCACAGTCAGGTGGGGATGAATTTCTGCGGGTCTCGCCATAGATTGCCCCACATGGGACTAACGCGGTGAAAGGCTGCTTCATGACACGGTATTTTGCAATTGGTGCCTTTGCAATTCTCGTTCTGGTTTTGGGCGGGACAACGGCATTGATCTTGCAAGGGCGCTCGCCTTTGACATTGTTTCAACAACCAAGCGCGCTTGGCGGCGCGGGGCTTGTTCAAAACGAGGATGCCTATGCGCAATGCCGCTCAACCGTTATCGCGGGCGGGTCTGATACCATTGGCGGCCCGTTTGAATTAATCACTGAGGACGGAGCGTTGGTCACAAGTGAGGCGCTGATCACTGAGCCAACCTTGCTTTATTTTGGCTACACGTTTTGTCCTGATGTTTGCCCGCTGGACACGGTGCGAAATGCAGAAGTGGTGGATATTCTCGCCGCACGCGGTGAAGCCGTCTTGCCTGTTTTCATTTCAATTGATCCTAAGCGCGACACGCCCGAAAGGCTGCGTGAATTTACCGAAAACATTCATCCCGATATGATCGGCCTGACGGGGAGTGACGCGCAAGTCGCCGCTGCAAGCCGTGCTTATCGCACCTATTACAACAGCCATGATGATGGGAGCGATCCATATTATTTGGTGGATCATTCGACTTTTACCTATTTGGTGTTGCCTGATACAGGGTTTGTCGAATTCTTCCGCCGCGATACCGCTCCTGCAGAGATGGCAGATGCGGTGCGGTGTTTCCTCGATGCAAGCAGCTAAACCTTTGCTTGCAAATCACTTTGCGTGGGTCACGGACATCGTGCATTTGACCCGCGCAGATTTTCTCCCTAATTAAGCTACACAGACCAATTTTGGCCGCCAGAGCCTTGGGCAGACTGGCTCCATGGGAGGAACGCCAATGTCGCAAGAGCGCAGTTTACGGGATATCGGGCCTGATAAGTCACTTCTCTTGGTGGATGATGACGAGCCGTTTCTGCGCCGATTGCAGCGCGCCATGGAAAAGCGTGGGTTTGAGGTCGAAGCCGCCGAAACTGTGACAGCAGGGAAAGCAATCGCGATGGCCCGCCCGCCTGCTTATGCGGTTGTCGATTTGCGGCTTGAAGATGGCAATGGCTTGGATGTTGTGGAAACACTCCGCGCGAAACGGCCCGATGCGCGGATTGTCGTTTTGACGGGTTATGGTGCGATTGCAACTGCGGTCGCTGCGGTAAAGATTGGCGCGACTGATTATCTGTCGAAGCCAGCGGATGCAAATGACATCACCGCCGCGCTTTTGGCCACTGATGATGATCTCCCCCCACCGCCCGAAAACCCGATGAGTGCTGACCGCGTGCGTTGGGAACACATTCAACGCGTTTATGAGCTATGTGATCGCAATGTGTCTGAGACGGCACGGCGCTTGAATATGCATCGCCGCACGTTGCAACGGATTTTGGCGAAGCGCAGCCCTAAGTAAGTCTTAAATCCGAGCGATGAGCGCGTTGTGCCGTGCTGTGAAATCTGCGCGCACCTCTGCGGGCGGGCGCAGCGCAAGGGTGATTTGCGACAGAAGCTTGGCTTCGGGCCTGCCAAAAAATTGATCTGCTTCGGTTTCTGAAAAGCCCGCGATTTGCACGGCTTCGATCCACGCGCTGATGCGATCCGCTTGCTTGATCCGTGTTTTGACCGTTTTGGGCAATTCTGCAGGCAGGCCAAACCGCAGATGAATTGCAGCGGTTAAGCGCGCGTCCAACTCCGCATATCCAGGCCCCACGGCGGATTTAACGGGGCTGATCATATCGCCAATCACATATTCGGGCGCATCGTGCAAAAGCGCAGCCAGATTCCATTTCAAGGGGCCGTTGGGATGTTGCAGGTCGTAAATCTGTTCAACCAAGAGCGAATGCTCAGCCACGGAATACGGATAATCGCCGCGCGTTTGACCGTTCCAACGCGCTACGAATGCGAGGCCATGGGCGATGTCCTCGATCTCGATATCAACGGGTGTGGGGTCAAGCAGGTCTAGCCTTCGACCCGATAACATTCGTTGCCAAGCACGGATGGGTGTTGAGCGCGGCATAGGTTCTTTTGTCCTTCACGTTTTGCGAAACCATATAGCCCTTCGCTTCAGATGCAACGCATCCCGCGCGAATGGACGCAGCGCCATTGCTGTGGGGCCGCAAGGCTGCTATGGCCACGCCAAACTAGAGACATGATTATCCGCCCTCAAGGAGGCTGCACTCGTGAACGATTACATCGTCAAAGATATCGCCCTTGCCGATTATGGCCGCAAAGAATTGGACATTGCTGAAACGGAAATGCCAGGCCTGATGGCATTGCGTGCGGAATATGGCGCAGAAAAGCCCCTCAAAGGCGCGCGCATTGTCGGCTCTTTGCATATGACCATTCAGACTGCCGTTCTGATTGAAACATTGGCGGCTTTGGGTGCCGATGTGCGTTGGGCAAGCTGCAATATCTTCTCGACCCAAGATCACGCGGCTGCCGCGATTGCCAAGGCCAGCATCCCCGTTTTCGCCATCAAAGGCCAAACCTTGGAAGAGCATTGGGATTATCTTGATAAATCCTTCCTCTTTGAGGATGGCCCCAACATGATCTTGGATGATGGCGGTGATGCCACGCTTTATGTTCTTTTGGGCGCGCGCGCCGAAGCGGGCGAGGACATCATCCCCGTCCCGCAATCTGAAGAAGAAGAAGTGATCAAAGCGCAGATCAAAAAGCGCATGGCGCAAAGCCCGGGCTGGTTCACCAAAGTGCGCGACCAGATCAAGGGCGTTTCTGAGGAAACCACCACAGGAGTGAACCGCCTTTATCAATTGGTGCGTGAGGGTCATTTGCCCTTCCCTGCGATCAACGTCAATGACAGCGTCACCAAGTCGAAATTCGACAATAAATACGGTTGTAAAGAATCGCTCGTTGACGGTATCCGCCGCGCGACTGATACGATGATGGCAGGTAAGGTTGCTGTCGTCTGTGGTTATGGCGATGTGGGCAAAGGTTCCGCCGCGAGTTTGCGCGGCGCGGGCGCGCGCGTTAAAGTCACCGAGGTTGACCCGATTTGCGCGCTTCAGGCCGCGATGGACGGGTTCGAAGTGGTGCTGTTGGAAGATGTGGTCGCAAGCGCGGATATCTTCATCACCACCACGGGCAACAAGGACGTCATCCGCATCGAACATATGCGCGAAATGAAGGATATGGCCATCGTGGGCAATATCGGCCATTTCGACAATGAGATCCAAGTTGCGGCTTTGAAAAACCACAAATGGACGAATATCAAAGAGCAGGTGGATATGATCGAAATGCCCTCGGGCAGCCGCATCATTCTTTTGTCTGAAGGCCGCTTGTTGAACCTTGGCAATGCCACAGGCCATCCTTCTTTCGTGATGTCTGCTTCCTTCACCAATCAGGTGCTTGCGCAGATTGAACTGTGGAAGAATGGCGGAAATTATAAGAACGAGGTTTACATTCTGCCCAAGCATTTGGACGAGAAAGTGGCCCGTCTGCATTTGGATCGGATTGGCGTGAAGCTGACCAAGCTGGATAAATCCCAAGCGGATTACATCGGTGTTCAGCCTGAAGGCCCATTCAAGCCAGAGCATTACCGCTACTGACGCGCGACCCTGCGCGATATGGCTGAAAAGATTGAAAGATCGGGCAAAAGCGCCCGATCTTTTATTTTTAGGTTTATTTTTTATCTTTGACTTGCCAGTCTGCCCTTAGCCCGATGGGATTACCCTTCGGGCCAATGTGTCTTTAGGGGGAGTTTGTGATGGGCAAACGTGATGATTTAATCGCCACATATGCGGGCAATTTGAAAAACAAATGTGGCATGGATGCGGATATGGATCTTCTGACCAAGGTGACGATTGGTCTAGGGCCGTCCATTTATAATGCAGATGCCTCAACAGTGGCAGGCAGCCAACCGTCAGAATTGGAAACGGTGAAGAATAATTTTCTGATCAAGAAACTGGGTCTGGCCGATGGCCCTCAGTTGATGGATGCGATCAATAGCGTCATCGAAAACTATGGTCGCTCAGAGCGGAACAAATACCGCGCGGTGATCTATTACATGCTGGTCAAGCATTTCGGTAAAGAAAGCGTCTATCGCTGAACCTGACCGCTTTATCAGTCAAACAGGCCCCCAACTGCCACGGCGGTGTTGGGGGCCTTCTTATGTGATCGATAAAATTCGACGTGCTTTTTTTTGATTGCTCGCAGGGGGTTATGTTATCCACACCCTGCCTGATCAGTATGGCGGGCCCTCATTCGAACACGTGCGGAGCGAGAAGAGCGCGTGGGTGGCGGAGGGTTCCGATCTGATCGGGGCCCTCCTTCTTTATTCCAGCCCACCCATTTTACAGATGATATCCCAGGCCTCTGGTGTCACGGGTTGCACCGAGAGGCGTGATTGGCGCAGCAAGGCCATTTCGGCAAGACGAGGCTCGGCCTTAACCATTTCCAAACTCACAGGGCGGGGCATGGGGCGGAGGGCTTTTATGTCCACGCAGTCCCAACGCGGGTCGTCCGTGGTGCTGTCGGGGTGGCTTGTGGCGATGACTTCGACAAGGCCCACCACGGCCTTTTCGGTCTGGGAATGATAGAAAAACCCCTGATCCCCGATTTCCATTTGCCGCATGAAGTTACGCGCCTGATAATTGCGCACGCCGTTCCATTCCTCTCCCTGATCCCCGCGGGCAGATTGCTGCGCCCAACTCCACGTGTCGGGTTCGGATTTGAACAGCCAATACGCCATCAGCCGATGACCTTTTTCCATGCTTCGATGCGGGTTTTCGCAAAAAGCCCTGCTTTTGCGTAAGGATCATTTGTGGCCCAAGCTTCGGCATCTGCGCGGGTTTCAACCTCGATGATGACGAGTGATCCGATCATCTTGCCTGCCTCATCCAAAAGTGGGCCTGCCATTTCAACCACGCCCGTCTCGGCGATATAGGCCAAATGGGCCTCGCGGTTATCAAGGCGGGTTTGTAGGGCTTCGGCCTTGTCTGTGCACATCAACGCGTAACGCATTTTCTTTACTCCATGGTCAAAGGGCGCGCCAAAAGCGCCTCTGTAATTTCGTCAAACTCTACTTCACCTGCGCTCAGCTTGGCCACGGCATCGACAAGGGGTGTGTCAATTTCAGCCCGCGCGGCCAAGCCCCGCGCGGTCGCAACCCCCTCTACTGTGCTGTCTTCCGACCAAGCTGTGCCTTGGGTTAGGGACATGCCAAAGCGCATATTGCGCGATTTTTCCGAAGTGCAGGTCAGGATCAAGTCGCCAAGTCCCGACAGTCCTGAAAGTGTTTCATCTATCGCGCCAAACCCGCGTGCGATCCTGCGCATTTCGGCAAACCCGCGGGCCATAAAGGCGGCGCGCGCGCTCTCGCCCAAGCCCCGCGCCATGACTGCACCTGCCCCAATGGCGATTACATTTTTAAGGGCACCCCCCATCTCTGCCCCGATAACATCGGGGCTTCCGTAAAGGCGCAGATTGGGCGTGAATAGCGCCTTTTGCAGAGTAGTCACGGCGGTCGCATCCTGACACGCCAAGGTCAGGGCGGTTGGTAGGCCGCGCGCGATATCGACCGCGAAACTGGGACCCGTGAGCTGTGCAGCGACTTTGTCTGGAAATCGCGCGCTTAGCAATGATGCAGGGCCAAGGCCCGTGGTCAAATCAATCCCCTTCGCGCAGGAGACAAGATGACCCGCGCGCGGCCTATAGCCATCTAAAAATGACCCAAGCTTTTGCGTGGGAATGGCCAGTAGCAAAATATCGCTTCTCAGCGCGTCTAAATCATCCGTGACTTCTACTTGGTCAGGCAAGCGGATATCGGGCAGACGTTTCGCATTTTCGCGGGATTGGCGCATGTTTTCGGCACCCTCGCGGGCCCAAAGGCGCACGGGCCGACCCGCTCGGGCCAATGCTATGGCAAGGCTTGTGCCAAAGGCGCCTGCGCCTGCGATATCAATCATGCCTTCGCCCCCTTTTTTCCTGAGCCAAGCATGGCATGGGCGCTTTGATCCAAGGGCCAGCGTGGGCGGGCGGATAACGTCATATCATCCCGCGCCCCTTCGAGATAGCGTTCTAGCCCCGCCATGGCGATCATAGCAGCATTGTCTGTGCATAGGGCCAATGGTGGCGCGACAAATGGCGTATTGGCCTCATCCGAGACAGCCTCAAGCGCTTTGCGCAGGGTTTGATTTGCGGCCACCCCACCCGCCACAGCAAATCCTGTGATCCCATCTGCCAAGGCCAAGGCGCGGCGTGATTTCTCGGCCAAAACATCACGCATTGCAGCTTGGAAACTGGCACAAATATCCGCGCGGTCTTGTTCAAAAAGCCCATCTTGGGCGGCAACCAATTGATCACGTTGGCGTAGCACAGCCGTTTTTAGGCCTGAGAATGACATATCGCAGCCCTCGCGATCCAAGAGCGGACGGGGAAGTGAAAATCGGCGGGGGTCCCCAGATTGTGCCGCCTTTTCCACTGATGGCCCGCCAGGTTGGGGCAATCCCATGATCCGTGCAACCTTATCGAAGGCTTCGCCTGGGGCATCGTCAATTGTGCCCCCGAGGCGCGTGAAATCGTCAGGGCCTTTGACATGTAAAAACTGGCAATGCCCCCCTGAAACCAAGAGCATCAGATAGGGGTAACGCATCCCATCTGTCAGGCGTGGGGTCAGGGCGTGGCCTGCCAAATGATTAACCCCAATCAAGGGTTTGCTGAGACCATAAGCCAATCCTTTGGCGGCCATGACGCCTGACAAAACGCCCCCAATGAGACCGGGGCCCGCAGTGACCGCGATGGCGTCTATATCGGCTAAGGGGATATCTGCCTGCGCCAAGGCCTCTTTGACCATGTGATCCAATTTTTCAGCATGGGCGCGGGCGGCCAGTTCGGGAACCACGCCACCAAATTCGGCGTGTAGAGACGTTTGACCTGCCACAACAGAAGACAGAAGAATAAGATCCCCCGAACCCTCGCGGCGCAGCACCGCAGCGCCCGTATCATCGCAGCTCGATTCCAGCCCCAAGATGGTTAGTCTTTGCCCTGCGGTCATGCCCCGTGGATCCTTCGCCCATTACAGACCAAAGATATCTGCGATGGAAGCCAATTGTAAGCGCCTCGCAAGGCAGGTATCATTGCAGGCTATGGCTGACAATGCTTGCCCTTTGATCCTTCTGACCCGTTCTGCTGCGCAATCGCAGCGGTTTGCTGATGAGATGACGGCGGCTTTGGGGCAGCGGCCCGCGCTTTCGATCCATCCCCTGATGACGATGTCTGTGATCCCAGTGGATGTGGATATCTCGCGCTATGATGCGGTCGTGTTCACCTCGGAAAACGGGGTTTCTGCCTTTTCTGAATTGTCAAAGGAACCTGACGCGGCTTTGGGGGTCACAGCCTATTGTGTTGGGCAAAAAACCGCGCAAGCGGCGCAGGCTTTGGGTTTCGTGGCACGATCTGCGGAGGGTGATGTCACCGATCTTTCAGCGTTGATCTTGGCCGATCTGCCGCGCTCGGCGCGGGTGCTCCATCTGCATGGGCGCCACCAAGCGGGCGATCTGTGCGCGGTCTTGCAAGCTGCAGGCCATACTGCTGATCACTTGGCGATATACGCGCAGGATGCACTGGCCCCTGATGTTGAATTTACCTCACTTTTTCAAAGCGATAGATCGATTGTTGTCCCGCTGTTTTCACCCCGCTCTGCAGCCTTGTTTTTTGAGGCTTTGCCAGAAAACATGGGCGTGGATTTGCGGCTTGTTGCGATCAGTGCAGCAACCGCTGATGCCATCCCTGCCGCGTTTCAAGCGCGGGTATCTGTGGCGCAATCCCCTAATGCAGGCGCGATGATTGATGCGCTAGCGAGATATCTTCGCTAAAGGCGCGATCGGGTGGCCTGCAAGGCTTGAGCGCATGGGATGGCTGCTCTAAGCTGCTGAAAAACGCTGTCAATGTAACTGGACAGCATGATTCCGACGGGTAAGAGGTCTGTATGGCGGAAAAAAAATCAACATCTTCGCAGGCTTCAACAGGGTCGCGTTCAAAACGAACACCATCACAGGCGCGCAAATCGACCTCAGCGAAGGTGACACCCAAAGCGGCTGTAAAGACCACGGCAAAAACCACTGCAAAACCTGCGCCGAATGCGGCAACTAAGCCCGCAACGGATGCTGTGCCAAGCCAATCCGATACAGCGCCTGCTGCCACGACTTTACCAAAGCCACGCAATTCGGTCTGGCCGATGGTTTTAGGCGGTGGTCTTGCCGCCGGGCTTGGCTTCGCTGCGGCCAGTCTTTTGCCAGGCGCGGAGCCCTCCAATGATATTGCTGCGCGTCTTTCTGCCATTGAGGCAACACAGGATGAACTGCGCGCAGGCCTCGCGGACCAAGGGGCTGCCACAGTCGATCTTGCACCGCTTGAGGCGGATTTGGCCGATCTTCGCGCGGATCTTGATGCAGTCTCGGTGCCGCAGGTTGATTTGACCCCAATCAACACCAAGTTTGATGAGCTTGACGCCGATCTTGCGGCGCAAGCCAACGCGCTCTCCGATCTGCAATCGCGCATTGCCACGCTTGAAGCCCGCCCCGAAGGTGTAGATGTTTCACTTTTGGGGGCAAATGGTGTCGCGTTGGATCAGCAGATTGCCACATTGCAGGCGCTAGTAGACAGCCAACGGGGCGCGCTTGAGGCCGTTTCACAAAATGCTGAAACCGAACTCGCCGCATTGCGTGAGACGATCACCAATGAAGTGGCGCGCCTGCAGGCAAGCAGCGCGATTGTGCGCCTGACATTGGCGATGGAAAGCGGTGCGCCGTTTGCAGCAGCGCTATCTGATGCGGAGGCAGGATCAGGCATCTCCGCCCCCGCCCTGTTGCACACTGCGGCCGAGACGGGACTAGTACGCCTGTCGCAGCTTCACATGGAATTTGCGCCCTTGGCGCGCGATGCGCTGCCAATTGCCTTGCGCGAAACGGCAGGCGATACACTAAGCGCGCGAGTGGGGGCGTTCCTGCAAGGCCAAATTGGTGGTCGGTCGCTCAGCCCGCGTGACGGGGATGACCCAGATGCAATCTTGTCCCGTGCCCAAGGGGCCGTTGATCAAGGCGATTTGTCTTTGGCTTTGGCCGAACTTTCGGCCCTGCCTGCCCCTGCCCAAGCCGTATTTTTGAATTGGGTCGCTCAGGTTGAGGTGCGTCTTTCTGTGACTGAGGCCTTCGAAACCTATCGCGCCGCAATCGGTCAAGCGGGTTAAGGGGGGCGATGTGATGTTGTGGTCCATGCTAAAGGCGCTGATTTTCGTAGCCGCCACCGCCCTTTTGGCGATTGGGGCCACCTATTTGCTCGAGATCGGTGATGTGGCGCTAATCACGGTGGCAGGGCGCGAATTTGTTCTGACACCTTTTGTGTTGGTGTTGTTGGCGCTGGCCACTTTGGTTCTGTTGTGGGTTTTAATGCGCCTCACAGGGCTGGTCGTGGCGGGTATCCGTTTCCTCAATGGCGATGAAACTGCACTTACCCGTTACTTCAATCGCCGCAGTGAAAAACGCGGGTTTGAGGCATTGTCGGACTCGATCCTCGCCCTTGCCGCGGGTGAAGGGCATTTGGCCATCCGTAAAGCAGAGCGGGCAGCCAAGCTGTTGGCGCGGCCAGAGGTGACGAATTTATTGATTGCCCAAGGGGCGGAAATGGCGGGCGACAAAGCCCGCGCGACCGAAGCATTCAAAGCCTTGGTTCAAGATGAGCGCACCCGTTTTGTCGGTGTTCGGGGCTTGTTGCAGCAGAAATTGGCCGCAAGTGACACCGACACGGCGTTGAAACTCGCTGAAAAGGCCCTCGCCCTGCGGCCCAAAAATGCGGATATGCAGGACACCTTGCTGCGTCTTCAGGCGCAATATGAAGATTGGGCAGGGGCACGGGCCACATTGAATGCAAAACTGCGGTCAGGCACTTTGCCGCGCGCTGTGCATAAGCGCCGTGATGCTGTCTTGGCCCTTGCCGATGCGCGTGAGGCTTTGGCAGATGGCCAAATTGCCCGTGCGACAGAGCTGGCAAAATCCGCCAATCGCCAATCTTCCAGCCTTGTGCCCGCCGCAGTGATGGCGGCGCGCATGTCGATTGCCGAGGGTAAGGCAAAGCAGGCCGCATCGGTGATCCAAAAAGCATGGGGTCTTGCGCCGCACCCTGATCTAGCCGCGGCTTTTGCCGAAATCGTTCCCGAAGAAACGCCAGAGGCGCGGATCAAACGCTTCCGTCCTTTGTTAAAGCAGCATCAAGGCCACCGCGAGGCACGCCTTTTGGAGGCGGAATTGCAAATCGCCGCGAAGGAATTTGGCGAGGCCCGCAAGGCCCTTGGCTGTTTGGCACAGGATGAGCCAGATGCGCGCAGCCTGACTGTTATGGCCGCAATTGAGCGCGGCGAAGGCGGTGAAGATCGTCTGGTGCGGGCTTGGCTTGCAAAAGCAGTTACAGCATCGCGTGGGCCGCAATGGCTGTGCGAGGCCTGTGGTCATGTTCACGCCGAATGGCGCCCAACCTGCACCCATTGTGATGGGTTCGATACATTGCATTGGGCGGTGCCACCGCAAAGTGAGGCCGCGTTGCAAGGGCCTGAACAAATGCTCCCTTTGATCGTGGGTGCCTTAGATGCACCAAGCCCTGCTGCGGTGGAAACGCCTGAAACAGTTGCAGCCCCGCAGCAGTCAGCCCCATCAGAGCCTGTGGTCGAGCCCTTATCGGGCGAGGATACGTTAACTTTGGGCCCTGAATTCCGAATTGATGATGATGAGGGCGCCAGTAAGGGCGCAGACGCGGTGCAGGCCGCCCGTGGCGTAAATTAAACACGGATTACATTAGGTCTACACAAGCGCGCACAACCTTGCTAAGAGCGCGCCCGTGGCCGCTGTAGCTCAGCTGGTAGAGCACGTCATTCGTAATGATGGGGTCGGGGGTTCGAGTCCCTTCAGCGGCACCACTCTCAGACCAATTATTACGAAATATCAGTATATTGGTGGTTAATGGGTGGCGATCATCCACCTTTTTTGTTTCGCGTCCCGCACGCGCGCGGCTGCGTGTTTGCTCCCGCGCGCGTGCGCGTTGCCTTCATCGCTTGCCGCGGATCTTGATTGAGTGGCGGCGGTTACAGTGTGGGGCGTTTGTACTTCCACGGACTGACGCTGTGATAGGCATTGGCGAGCGCCAGAAGCTGCGCGTCTGATCCTTTTGGCCCGATGATTTGAATTCCCGCGGGAAGGCCTGTTTCACAAAAACCAGCTGGCAGGGTTAGGGCGGGTAAGCCGCCAAGGCTTGCGGGTGTGACGACCGCCATCCAGTGGTGATAGGTATCCATTGCGCGGCCATTGATCGCCTCGGGATAGCGTAGCTCTGCCGCAAAGGGCCATGTCTGCGTTGCGGGGAGGGCAAGGAAATCAACGGTTTCAAAGCTGTGCGCAGCGGCCCGTAGCCAGTCAGATCGATCCGCACTTGCGGCGAGAATATCGGCAGGGGTTAGAAATTGACCTCCCTCAATCTCCCAAATCGCTTCGGGTTTTAGCAGGTCGCGTTGGAGAGGATTGGACGCATAGCCCCCCAATTTTCCCAAGATTGAAAAATGCCGAAGCCTGCACCATGAGGCCCAAATCTTCTCGAATGGGAAAGGTGGTTTGTCTGGCGCAACTGTGGCACCTGCTTCGAAAAGAATTGCCAAAGACGCCTCGAGATGGGTGATCAGGCTAGGCTCCAAAGCCAAGGCCCCACCCCAATCGCCAAGCCATGCAATTTTGGCCCCCGAGAAATGCGGCAGGTTTTGAAAGTCACATTTGGGCCAATGATACGGCACGCGCGGATCAGGCCCTGCAAGGACATTCAACAAAAGCGCCAAATCTTGTGGGTTGCGTGCTATTGGTCCGTCGGTAGACAAGGGATGCATGACCATTTCGCCTTGGGGTTCGGCGGGCACCAGACCATGCGTGGGCCTTAGGCTATATAGATTATTCCATGCGGCCGGATTGCGCAGGCTGCCCATCATGTCTGATCCATCGGCAAGACTGACCAAACCCGCCGCCAAAGCCGCACCTGCGCCGCCCGATGACCCGCCTGCCGATTTTTCTAAATCATACGGGTTTTTGGTTGTGCCGTAGATGGGATTAAAGCTGTGCGATCCTAAACCGAACTCAGGCACATTCGTCTTGCCGATTAAAATCGCACCAGCGGCCCTGAGGCGCGCTGCAAGAAGGTCGTCTTTGCTTGGTACGAAATCTTTGAAAATCGGTGATCCCGAGCTGCTTGTGATCCCTTTGGTGGCAACCAAATCTTTCACAGCAAAAGGCAGGCCATGCAGTGGCCCTTTTAGAGGGGCCGCGTCCATGGCGCGGGCCTCGTCCATCAAGGCGGCTTCATCACGGAGCGCCACGATGGCATTGATCTTGGGATTGATCGCCGCGATGCGCGCCAAGCTTTCTTCCATCAGCGCGCTTGGAGAAAGACTGCCTTTGGCGATTTCATCCATCAATTCATGGGCAGGGCGATAAGCTGTCGTCATGATCCATCTCGCAAAATGTGGTTGCCCCATAAAGACCGAAGCCTACGCTGTTGTGAAGATATAGCAAATCTCAGAAATTTTTGGCTTTTTGCACAAGTTGACACGCACCTGTCACAAAGACGCGCCATCTGGGATGAAGTTCGATGGCGGATCAGTGGGGCGACTATGGGCGGCACCTTAACAGCGCCAATGCCAAAACGTGTTTTGATCATTTCGGACGCATGGGGCGGCCAGATCAATGGTGTAGTGCGCACTTACCAAAATATCATCGCTGCGCTTGAAGCGCGCAATGTGGATGTTCGGGTCATTGGCCCAGAAGATTTTCGGCGGATCGCGCTGCCGTTTTACAAAGAGATAGAACTGGCAATCTTACCCGCGCGCCCTTTGCGCCGTTTGATTGAAGACTATGCGCCAGATGCAATCCATATCGCGGTTGAAGGCCCACTGGGTTGGGCGGCTTGGCGCTATTGCACGGCGCGCGGCGTTCCATTCACCACGGCCTTCCACACCGATTTTGCCCGATATATTGCGCTGCGCGTTCCCAAATTTTTGAGCAGTTTCGCTAAGCGGGGTATCATGGCCGTTTTGCGTAAATTTCACAATGCCTCGACCTGCGTATTTGTTGCGACTGCGCGGATTGAGCAGCAGTTGCGAGATAGCGGGTTTACCGCGCCGATGGTGCGGTTGTTGCGTGGTGTGGATTATGACCTGTTCTATCCCGCCCCCCTTGCAAAGCGCGCCGAGCTTCCAAGGCTTCTCTATGTGGGGCGCGTATCTAAAGAGAAGAATATCGAAGCTTTCCTTGCGCTTCCCATTGCAGCGGAAAAAATCGTTGTGGGGGATGGCCCGCTTTTGCCACATCTACGCAAAGCCTATGGCAGCGTGCGGTTTACAGGCAGCTTAACAGGGCGCGCTTTGGCCGATGCCTATCGGGATGCGGATGTTTTCGTATTTCCCTCGCGCACTGATACGTTTGGAATTGTTTTGATTGAGGCGTTGGCCTCAGGCCTGCCAATTGCGGCCTTTGACGAACCAGGCCCATCCGACATTATGGGTCACGATCCGACCCTTGGGGCGATCAGTGACACTGATCTTGCGGATGCTGTGCGCCGCGCTCTTGCTGCCAAAGGCAGCCCGCAAGAACGGCATGAAAAAACCAAGGCGCGCTATTCATGGCCAGAAGTGGCTGATGTGTTCCACAAGAACCTTGTCTTTGAGAGCCATGGCTGATCCGCGCCCTCAGCCAATCAAGATCAGAAGTTTGTTTCTCTCTGATCTGCATATGGGCCACAAAGCGGCTGATCTTGCGGCCGTTCGGCGGCTCTTGGCTCGCTATGAATTCCGCAACCTGTTTTTGGTTGGCGATGTGATTGATGGCTGGAAATTAGAAAAGCGTTGGTTCTGGAATGACGATTGTCAGAACGTGTTGAGCGAGATATTACGCCTGCGCCGCGATGAACGTGTGCGGGTGACGGTCATCACTGGCAATCATGACGAAAAGTTGCGCGAGATTTTACCCACGGTTCTCCGACCATTGATTTTGCGAAAATTCGGGCTTCGGATTGAGGAGCGGGTGATCCATTTGGCGGCTGATGGGCGGCGGTATTTGGTCATGCATGGCGATCAATTTGACAATCGTCTGGTCAAAGGGTCGTCTAAATCCTTGGATAATCTTTGGTCTTGGTTGACTGAGAAAGGCTATGTTCAGCCCATCAACCCGCGCCGCGTCTCAGAAGCGGCCAGCCGCAAGAAACGATGGTCTTTGCGCAAATCCATTGAAGGGGGGATGCCGCTTTTGGGTCAGTCCTTCAAAGGGCTCGCGCTTGAGCGCGCTGCGCGTGACGGGTTGGACGGCATCATTTGCGGCCACAGTCACATGCCTGAATTGAGCCAAGCTGGCGGGGGCGTGTTCGCCAATTGTGGCTCATGGGTGCGCCGTGACGGGTCGCATCACGCGATTGCCGAACATGAAAATGGCCAGCTTGAGTTGATTGAGACAGCGCCAACAGGGGGCACGCAGTCAGATTTGCCCCGCCGCAATGATACGCTTGGCGCGACTCTGGAAACCTATATCCGAAAACTATGGCATGAACGCCGCGTGGGGTAATTACGCGCCATTTAAGGTCACGATGCGCCGCGTGGCGGCCTCATATCCGTCAAGGCCAAGCCCTGCGATCACGCCTTCGGCACGTCCAGAGACATAGGAATGATGGCGAAACGCTTCGCGTTTATGAACATTCGATATATGCACCTCAATCACTGGCCCCTCATAGGCACAAAGCGCATCATAAATTGCGATTGAGGTATGGGTATAGGCGCCTGGATTGATGACAATACCACAGGCGGCTTCGCGCGCCTCATGGATCCAGTCAATGAGTTGGCCTTCGTGATTTGATTGGCGCAAAGAGAGATCAAACCCTTCGGGAAGCAGTGCCTTACACCGCCGTTCAACATCTTCAAGGGTTTCATGCCCGTAAATATGCGGCTCTCGCTTGCCCAAGAGATTAAGATTTGGGCCATTGAGAATGTAAATCATCCGCGCCATCGTTATGCCATCCTATATGAGCAGATTGTTCTTTCGCGCAGTTAACCACGGCTTTGGGGGAAGTGCAAAAGCCGTTTACCCGATCCTAAAGTTTCTCGCATTACGCTATGGGCTCGTGAGGCTTTGTCTTTGGGAATGTGGATGCCGCCTATGGCTGATGATCTGAAAAATCGCCCCATTATCATTAAACGGAAAAAGGTTGTTGGCGGGGATGGTCATCACGGCGGCGCGTGGAAAGTGGCCTATGCGGATTTTGTGACCGCGATGATGCGCGCGATCATGGTGGCGGCCGCTATCCCTACGACCTGCACCCTTGATCTGCGGCTTTGACAACAATGTGATCTCATGGAGCCAATCAGCCCAACCTCTGGCCTGCAAAGCGCAGGCGCTAAATCGTCAAGCGGCACTGGGTCGTTCATCGCGTCAGATTTCGAAACATTTTTGCGAATGCTGACCACGCAAATTCAAAATCAAGATCCGCTTAACCCGATGGAGCCAACAGATTTTGCTACGCAGCTCGCGACCTTCTCTGGGGTTGAGCAGCAAGTACGCAGCAATGATCTGTTGTCTTCGCTGAATGCAAGCATTGCACGGCTTGGTTTGGGCGATACGGCCCGATGGGTCGGCATGGAGGCGCAGGCCAACATGGCCGCAAGTTTTGACGGCGCCCCTCTTGAGCTTGAGGCGACGCCAAATGATCGTGGCGCGCGGATGGAATTGGTAGTGATGAATTCCGGGGGCCAAGTTGTGCAAACCCAAGCAATTGACCCTACAGGGGGACGGCTCACATGGACGGGTGAAACAAAGGCAGGCGCCGCTTTGCCGAATGGCACCTATCGATTTGAGACGCGCGCCTATATCGAGGGGGAGGAGGTTCCAAAAACCGAACCTGTCCGCGTATTTGCCCGCATTCATTAAGCGCGGATGGAGGGGGATCAACTGCGCCTGGTTATGGCAGGTTGGGTTGAAATCGTCGCCGATCAGGTTGAGGCGCTGCGCATGCCATAAAGACGCCTATAGAAATTCAGCGATTGCCAAAATTCCCCCCGCCAAACCAAAGCCGAGCGCGCCATAGGCCACACGCTCCTTCCACCTTGAGACAGGCTTTGTGGGTTTGGTGTTGACCTGCGCAAGCAGCGCCGCCTCAGCTAAATCTGGCAAGCGTGGCCCGAACCGCGCGAGCACCTTTGCCGTTTTCAGAAGGTCGGCGATTACGGCTTTAGGCCCAATGTTGCGGGCGATGTAATCTTCGACCACGGGCTTTGCCACATCCCAAATATTGATATGTGGATCAAGGGAGCGCGCAACCCCCTCAACAACAACCATTGTGCGTTGCAGCAAGATCAGTTCAGTGCGCGTTTCCATGCCAAATTTTTCAGTCACATCAAAGAGATATGACAGAAGTCGTGCCATGGAAATGCGGCTTGCATCCATGCCGAAAATTGGCTCGCCAACCGATCTGAGGGCTTGCGCGAATTGATCAACATCGCGATCGGCGGGCACATATCCCGCTTCAAAATGTACCTCTGCCACGCGGCGGTAATCTTTGCGAATAAAGCCCATTAAAATTTCGGCGTAGACGCGGCGCGTGTATTCATCGAGCCGCCCCATGATTCCGAAATCCAAGGCCACAATGTCACCCACAGGTGAAACTTTGAGATTTCCTTGGTGCATATCGGCATGGAAATAGCCATCCCGCAGAGCGTGGCGTAGGAACATCTGCAGCACGCGCGCAGCTAAGGCGCGGCGGTCAAAGCCTGCCGCGTCAATCGCTGCGACATCGCCAAGCGGCACACCTTTGGCCCAACTCATCGTCATCACCTGCCGCGATGACAGGCCCCATTGAATTTGAGGCACATCAAAGCCTTCGTCATTTGCCGTGTTGGCCGCAAATTCCCCTGCTGCGGCAGCTTCGATCCTCAGATCAAGTTCCTGCAGAACCACACCTTCGAAATGCTCGACCACTTCACGTGGACGCAACCGCCGCGTGGCAGGTGCAAGGGTTTCGACCAGCCACGCGATCAGGTAAAAGGCATCGATATCTTTGCGAAAGGCGCGCCCGATTCGGGGGCGTAACACCTTAACTGCAACCTCTTGTCCTGTCTCAGCCAAGGTCGCTTGATGCACTTGCGCGATAGAGGCGGCTGCGACTGGCTCGGAAAAGGCGCTGAATAATTGGTCGACAGGAATTTCCAATTCATCGGAAATGACCTTTTTGGCGCGTTCTGTCGAGAAGGGTGGCAGCTTATCTTGCAGCACGCGCAATTGTTGCGCCAATTCTGAACCCACCACATCAGGGCGGGTCGATAGAATTTGCCCAAATTTGATATAGGCAGGGCCAAGGGCCGTCAGCGCGCGTGTTACAGGTGGTAGGGCGGGGTCACCGCGATGCCCCAGCCATGCAAACGGCAGGCCCAAAACCCGTGCTGCAATGCGCAAGGATCGCGGCGCCTTCAGCGCCTCAAGCGCCACACGCATCGCACCTGTGCGCTCGAATGTGACGCCTGTGCGGATAACACGCCAAATATTATGTGGCCCGCGCATCGGTTAAATTTTCCAACCAGAATGCAGCGCGGCGATGCCAAAGCTGAGATTACGATAGGATACTTGCTCAAACCCAGCGGTGCGGATCATCCCTGCAAAGGTCTCTTGATCGGGAAATTTACGGATCGACTCGACCAAATATTGATAGCTGTCGCGATCATTGGCAATCATCTGACCCATGCGCGGGATCACATTGAATGAATAGAGATCATATAGCTTTTGCAGGCCCGTATTCGGCAATTGGCTGAATTCCAAAACCATCAGGCGTCCACCAGGTTTGAGGACACGAAACGCCTCATTCAGCGCATCCTGCACTCGGGTCACGTTACGGATGCCGAAGCTGATGGTGTAGACGTCAAAACGATTGTTTTCAAAGGGCAGCGCCATGGCATCGCCCACAATCCAATTCAGGCTGTCGGCCATATGCGCGGCTTCAGCGCGCTTTTGCCCCTCGATCAGCATGGATTGCGTCATATCAAGCACTGTTGCCTTCGCAGAACGCGCGCGTTTGAGAAAGCGGAAAGCGATATCGCCCGTCCCGCCCGCAACATCGAGCAAGTCCTGACCCGCGCGCGGGGCAAGCCAATCCATCATCGCATCTTTCCAAACGCGGTGAATACCTGCGGACATGACATCATTCATCACATCATAGCGGCTTGCCACATTGGAAAACACGCCATGCACCATGCCTGCCTTTTCATCCTCGCCCACGGTTTGGAAACCGAAATGGGTGGTGCGGCTGTCTTGGCTTTCATCTTTCGATGTCATCGGGCCTTGCCCTCCTTCTCAACTCCCCTCTCTTATAGGCAGCAAGGGCCGCCTGACAATGCGACGCTTGGAACAAGGAGTGAAGAATTTGCCAGAACTTCCCGAAGTGGAAACAGTGCGCCGTGGTCTTATCCCCGTCATGGAGGGGCAGATGATCACAGAATTGCGCCTCAATCGTGAGGGTTTGCGTTGGCCATTCCCTGCCAATATGGCGCGGGATGTTTCTGGAGCGCGTATCCTGCGTTTGCGGCGGCGGTCGAAATACATCTTAATGGATTTAGATCGCGGCACGACTGTCTTGATCCATTTGGGCATGTCGGGGCGAATGTTGATTTCGCTGCCTGAAGGCGCGCGCGAGACACTTGCGCAGTTCGTGCATGGCCATCCTGCCCCTCAAAAACATGATCACGTTGTTTTCGAAATGGCACAAGGCGCGCGTGTCACCTTTAACGATCCACGCCGATTTGGTGCGATGGATTTGTTTGCGACTGCGGGTGAGGCGGATCATTGGTTGATCCGCGAGATCGGCCCAGAACCTTTGGGTAACCAGTTTGATGAACGCTATTTGGTCGATGCGCTGTCTGGGCGCAAAACACCGATCAAGGCGGCATTGCTCGACCAGCGGATCGTGGCGGGCTTGGGAAATATCTATGTTTGCGAATCCCTGTTTCGCGCGGGGATATCCCCAACCCGTCAAGCAGGTCGAATTGCACCTGCGCGTGTTGCGTCCCTTGTCCCAATCATTCGCGAGGTTTTATCCGAGGCACTTGAAGCGGGCGGGTCATCCTTGCGTGACTATCGCCAAGCAGATGGGGAATTAGGATATTTCCAGCATGGATTCCAAGCCTATGACCGCGAAGGCCAGCCTTGCCTCAAGTCGGGATGCGCGGGCGTGATCCGCCGTATTGTGCAATCGGGGCGGTCAAGTTTTTACTGCCCTGCCTGCCAAAGGTAGTTTCAACTTTTGGCTTATCCTGTTAACCCTGCCGCGAATGCGAACCTGCGAGGATTGACTGGCGATGGCCTATGAAACCCTGATTGTGGACATTGAAAACCATGTCTGCCTAATCAAGCTGAACAGACCCGATGCGTTGAACGCGCTGAACATTCAGTTGCTCGGCGAATTGTCCAAGGTCATTAAATCCGCCAATTCTAATGATAAGGTTCGCGTAATCGTTATTACTGGCTCGGATAAGGCCTTTGCCGCTGGGGCAGATGTCAAAGAAATGTCCGAGAAAAGCTTTGTCGATGTATTCGCAGGCGATTTATTCACAACTGAGACCGAAGAATTACTGCGCTGTCGCAAGCCCATTATTGCCGCCGTTGCGGGTTATGCCTTGGGCGGGGGATGCGAATTGGCGATGATGTGCGACTTCATCATTGCCGCGGACACGGCAAAATTCGGACAGCCTGAGATCAATTTGGGCATTGTCGCGGGTATCGGCGGCACGCAGCGCCTCACCCGTTTTGTGGGTAAGTCGAAAGCGATGGATATGCATCTGACAGGCCGCTTCATGACCGCTGAAGAAGCAGAGCGGGCAGGTCTTGTCAGCCGTGTTGTCCCTGCCAAAAAATTGATGGAAGAGGTCATGGGTGCGGCGGCCAAGATTGCTGAGAAATCCATGGTCACTGTGATGGCTGTCAAAGAATCGGTCAATCGCAGCTATGAAACCACGCTTCGTGAAGGCGTTTTGTTTGAACGCCGCCTGTTTCATGCGCTATTTGCCACTGAAGATCAAAAGGAAGGCATGGCAGCCTTTCTTGAAAAGCGCGAAGCCCAGTTTCGCGACAAGTGATTCAGGGCTTCACATTCTGTCAGAATTCCCGTAATGCGCGCTTCAGACATGCGTGTGAGGCCCGCTTTGGCCAGAGGACCGGATTATAAACCCGTGGTTGGTGCTGGACAGGCGCGCGTTGCATTTTAATTGATACGAGCCTGAGAGAAGGGATCAACCGATGGCAAATACGCCTCAGTCCAAAAAACGCGCCCGCCAGAATGAGCGCCGCTATGAAGTAAATAAAGCGCGCCGTTCGCGTATCCGCACCTACCTGCGCAAAGTTGAAGAAGCGATTGCAACAGGCGATGCATCTGTTGCTGCAGCCGCGTTGCGCGATGCACAGCCCGAGCTGATGCGCGGTGTGACAAAAGGTGTCCTGCATAAAAACACGGTTGCGCGGAAAATGTCGCGCCTATCGGCCCGTGTGAAGGCGCTTTCGGCCAAGTAATATTGGGCTTTGACCTAATTATTATGACAAATTCGCCCGCTTCTGCGGGCGTTTTTTTTGGGAAAATCTTTGCCGATCAAGGCCGTTCTGCGGATGCATCAGATTCGGGTTTGAAAAAGAATTGTGTCAAGCGTGAAGTTCTATTGCGGGGGGCGCGCGACTCCCGCTACCCTCGCAAGGTGATTCAGATTGTCTGGGGGGACAGCTGACAGGTGTAAAAACCAACGCGCGCAAATTTTTGTGCGCGGCGCAGGGTGGATTAATCTGCCCACAGGTTGAGTGATGCCTTTGCGTTTCCACGCATGGTTATCGCTGTGACCGATGGCTTAGATGCCAAGCGTCTGCACCGATGGTGTTTGTGTTCCCTCGAGAGAGTGACCGTATTTTAAGAACGGCAAAAAAGGATCTCGCAAACTGCGAGTGGGTACCTTTTTTGTAAAAAATTGTTCAAGACGGTTCGCTCTCGCGGTTTGGACGTTGCAAGCGGGCATAATTATGCCGTTGGACTTGCAATGGGTCAGGCAGATTTTCTGAAAACGTTAAGCGGGGATGATCCGCGTGGGAACTGCCAGAACGATGGTTCTCATGCGGCAAAATTAAAAATAAGCGTAGGTGCATGATGACGAACGACAAGTGGGCGGATGTGTGTAATGAACTGCAATCGGCGATTGGAAAAAATAACTTCAAATCATGGATTGAGCCGATTGAGTTTGACCGCATCGATGCCCGCATCGCGCGTTTCCGTGTCCCCACGAATTTCTTTGGCACTTGGGTTTCGCAAAAATTTGGGGATGTAATTTTGCGCCACTTGCATGGCGCAGGGCTTGCAGTAGACCGCTTGGAATTCTTGGTGCAGAGCACGCCCCAAACACTTAATGCACCGCAAACGCCTGCAGTTGGGGCGCCGGTGCAGTCTGCGCCTGACCTCTCGGCCGCGATCAGCGCCGATGCGGACATTCCTTTGTCTAATTTGAACCCTTCTTACACGTTCGAGAATTTTATCGTGGGCAAACCGAATGAGTTGGCTCACGCCGCCGCACGCCGTGTTGCCGAAGGTGGCCCCGTGGCGTTTAACCCGCTGTTTCTTTACGGCGGTGTTGGTCTTGGCAAAACCCACTTGATGCACGCGATTGCTTGGGAGTTGACCAAAAGCAAGCCCAATCAGCGCATTCATTACCTATCTGCTGAACAGTTCATGTATCGCTTTGTGCGTGCGTTGCGGGAAAAAGATACGATCGGCTTTAAGCAGATGTTCCGTTCGGTTGATGTTTTGATGGTTGATGATGTGCAATTCATCGCAGGCAAGAATTCTACACAAGAAGAGTTCTTTCACACGTTCAACGCTTTGGTGGAACTTGGTAAACAGATTATCATTTCGGGGGATCGTGCGCCTGTTGATATGGAGGATCTCGACAGTCGGATCGCCTCGCGTTTGCAATGCGGCTTGGTGGTGGATTTACATCCAACCGACTATGAATTGCGCCTTGGTATCCTGCAATCCAAACTCGAGACACAGCGCCAAAGGTATCGTGATTTGAAAATCGCAGACGGGGTTTTGGAATTCATTGCGCATCGTGTCTCATCGAATGTGCGGGTGCTTGAAGGAGCCTTGACGCGTCTTTGCGCCTTTGCTGATCTGGTTGGTGCCGAGATCACGCTCGATCTGACCCAAGAATGCCTTTCTGACGTTTTGCGCGCGACCAGCCGCAAGGTGACGATGGATGAAATCATCAAAAAAACCTGCGACTACTACAAAGTGCGTCCAGCAGATTTGATGAGCCCCAATCGCGCGCGCAATATTGTGCGTCCTCGGCAAATGGCGATGTATTTGTGCAAGAAATACACAACGCGATCCTTGCCAGAAATCGGGCGCAAATTTGGGGGCCGTGATCATACGACCATTTTGCATGGCGTCCGCAAAATCGAAGAATTGATGAGTACGGATAGCCAATTCGTGGAAGATGCAGAATTGCTGCGCCGTCTTTTGGAGGCGTGATTTTCCGCACTAAGCCATGCCAATCGAAAGATTGTCATTGACCCCGACTGTGCCAATCGAAACATTGCTGATAAAATACTTGTGCTGCGGCGCAGAGGTAGTAACCTCTGCGCCCCGCTATATGTTGGAGACGAGGCTATGAAATTTTCGATCGAGCGCGCGGCCCTGCTCAAAGCTGTCAGCCAAGCCCAATCTGTTGTCGAACGCCGTAACACGATCCCTATTTTGGTGAATGTGTTGATCGAGGCGGATGGTAGCCATGTTTCCTTTCGTGCCACCGACCTTGATATTGAGGTGGTCGACAAGGTGGATGCCCATGTCGAACAAGCGGGTGCCACCACGGTTTCGGCGGTCACACTGCATGAAATTACGCGCAAACTGCCTGACGGGGCCTTGGTACAAATCAGTGATGATGCAGCCTCGGGTCGCTTAATCGTTCAGGCGGGCCGATCGAATTTCTCTTTGGCGACATTGCCCAAGGAAGATTTTCCTGTGATGTCTTCGTCTGAATATAGCGCAAATTTCTCGGCCAAAGCGCCGGCGCTGCGCCGCTTGTTCGATAAATCCAAATTCGCAATTTCGACTGAGGAAACACGTTATTATCTCAACGGCGTTTATTTCCATATTGCCGAAGGTGAAGAGGGACGGATGCTGCGCGCGGTTGCCACAGATGGTCACCGCTTGGCGCGCGTGGATACCGAGTTGCCCACAGGTGCCGAGGCCATGCCCGGCGTGATCGTGCCGCGCAAAACCGTGGGTGAAATCCGCAAATTGTTGGAAGATGACGATGCGGTGATTGCGGTTTCCGTATCTGAGACAAAAATTCGGTTCGCTACACCTGAGATCACGCTGACCTCGAAGGTGATTGATGGAACCTTCCCTGATTATCAGCGCGTGATCCCATCGGGAAACACTCGCAAATTGGAGGTGGATGCCTCTGAATTCGCGCGTGCAGTTGATCGTGTTGCCACAGTGTCGTCCGAGCGCTCACGCGCGGTGAAACTGTCCCTTGATGAGGATCGTTTGGTTCTGTCGGTGAATGCCCCAGATGCAGGCGCGGCCGAGGAAGAGTTGGCGGTTGCCTATGCGGATGAAAAGCTCGAGATCGGCTTTAACGCTAAATACCTGCTTGAAATCGCCAGCCAAGTGGATCGCGAGAACGCTGTGTTCATGTTCAATTCATCGGGTGATCCAACCTTGATGCGCGAAGGGAACGACACCAGCGCGATCTATGTTGTAATGCCGATGCGGGTCTGAGGCGCCGCGCGCGCCAAGTAGATTGAAAGAGCGCGCGGGATGAGTGCCTATATCTCGAATTTGCATCTGTCGCATTTTCGCAGCCATCGTGGTTTGCGGCTGTCTTTCGATGGGCGGCCTGTTGCGATTTATGGGCCAAATGGGGCGGGTAAGACAAATATCTTAGAAGCGATTTCGATGCTGTCCCCTGGTCGGGGGCTGCGGCGCGCCCCGTCCGAGGATTTGATCCGCCACCCAGAGGTGATTGGGTGGCGCGTGGCGGCGACCCTGCAGATTGACGACACTGTGCATGAGATCATCACCCGCGCCGAGCCAAGCAGCCCCCGTCAGGTCGAGATAGATGAGAAATCCGCGCCCCAATTGGCGCTTGCGCGCCTTTTGCGGATGGTTTGGCTGGTGCCATCGCAAGATCGGCTTTGGATTGAAGGAGCCGAAGGACGCAGGCGGTTTTTGGATCGTATTACGCTGAGCTTCTTTCCAGATCATGGTGAGGCGGTTCTAGCCTATGAAAAATCCATGCGGGATCGCAATCGCTTGCTAAAGGATCAGGTGCGCGATGCGGGTTGGTATGCGGCGCTTGAACGTCAGATGATGAGTGCCGCAGAGCAAATATGTGCCAATCGCAACGCCGCCTTGACCCGCATTGCTGCCGCGCAAGAGGAGGCGGAAACCAGTTTCCCTATCGCAGATCTGACCTTGGAGGAGGGAGAGGGTTTTACCGCGCCCACCGATTTGGTCACGTTGTGGTCTGACACGCGGTCACGGGACATGGCAGCAGGGCGCACGTTGGTTGGCCCGCATCGCACTGATCTTGGCGCGATTTATCGCGTCAAGGATGCCCCAGCGCGGCAATGCTCCACGGGTGAGCAAAAGGCCCTTTTGGTTTCTCTTATTTTGGCCAATGCCCGCGCATTAAAGCAGGACACGGGCCGCGCACCTTTGGTGCTGTTGGATGAAGTGGCGGCACATCTTGATGCAGACAGGCGAGCAGCCCTCTTTGACGAAATATGCGCGCTGAATGCCCAAGCTTTCTTGACAGGCACGGGCCCAGAATTGTTCATGGAATTTGGCGCGCGTGCGCAAGAGGTGCCGCTCGGGGTGGAGGCGGCCAATTAGGTAGGACAATGACAATAACGCTGGCCCAAATGGCGCTCTATGCGGGCGCGCTTTTCGTGCTGTTTCTCACCCCTGGCCCTGTGTGGTTGGCCTTGACCGCGCGCACATTGGCGCATGGGATGCGTGGGGCGTTTCCCCTGATGCTGGGGGTGGCACTGGGGGATACCGCATGGTCAGTTCTGGCCTTGGTCGGGCTTGCATGGATTGTCGCAAGCTATGATTGGGTGATGGAGGCGCTGCATTGGATCGCTGTGGTTGTTTTTGCAGGTATGGGGGTCATGCTAATCCGTCATGCAGGCCACCAAATCAGCGCCGATAGCCGCCTTAATCGCAAAGGGGTCTGGGCAGGGTTCATTGCAGGCCTTGCGGTGATTTTAGCCAACCCCAAAGCGATTTTATTCTACATGGGGATGCTGCCGGGGTTCTTTGATCTCAGCATGATTAACGCGACCGATATCGCCCTGATTGGGGTCATCTCCATGTTTGTGCCATTGGTTGGAAATACGTTTTTTGCGCTTTTTGTGGATCGTGCGCGCCGCCTTGTGACGAACCCAGTGGCGCTGACACGGATTAACAAGATCGCGGGCGGCCTGCTGATCTTGGTGGCCATAGCGATTGCGGTGTTCAACCGCTAAATATTGTGGCAAAGGCGTGACATTCCCACAACAACGCGTTATAAAACCGCATAAGAAACAGGCAGAGGTCCCCATGGCCGAAAACGCGCCCGCGCCGCAGGAATACGGCGCAGATTCCATAAAAGTTCTCAAGGGCTTAGAGGCAGTTCGCAAGCGTCCCGGTATGTATATCGGTGACACTGATGATGGCTCTGGCCTGCACCATATGGTGTATGAGGTTGTCGATAACGGCATTGACGAGGCATTGGCAGGTCACGCCACGCAAGTTTCTGTCAAAATTCATGCTGATAATTCAGTTTCTGTGCGCGATAATGGCCGTGGTATCCCTGTGGATATGCATGCTGAGGAAGGCGTATCTGCTGCCGAAGTGATTATGACCCAGCTGCACGCAGGCGGCAAATTTGACCAGAACTCCTATAAGGTTTCTGGCGGTCTGCATGGTGTCGGCGTGTCGGTTGTAAACGCCCTTTCCGATTGGCTGGAACTGCGCATTTGGCGCAATGGCAAAGAGCATTACGCCAAGTTCGAACGTGGCGAAACGGTCGAGCATTTGCGCGTTGTGGGGGACTCCGATGGTGAAAAGGGCACGGAAGTGCGTTTTCTCGCCTCGCTGACCACATTTTCGAACTTGGAATATAGTTTCAAAACCCTAGAGACGCGTCTGCGTGAATTGGCTTTTTTGAACTCGGGCGTCAAAATCGTGCTTGAGGATGAGCGCCCAGCCGAGCCTTTGCGCAGCGAGATGGTCTATGAGGGCGGTGTGCGCGAATTCGTGAAATATATCGACCGCTCCAAATCAGGAATGCTGGAAGATCCAATTTTTATGTCGGGCGAACGCGATGGCATCGGCGTTGAGGTCGCGATGTGGTGGAATGACAGCTATCATGAGAACGTGCTGCCCTTCACCAATAACATCCCACAACGTGATGGCGGCACGCATTTGGCAGGTTTTCGTGGTGCGCTGACCCGCACGATCAACCACTACGCCAATACATCGGGTATCGCTAAGCGCGAAAAGGTCAATTTCACAGGCGATGATGCGCGCGAGGGGCTGACCTGCGTGTTGTCTGTCAAAGTGCCTGATCCAAAATTCTCAAGCCAGACCAAGGACAAATTGGTGTCCTCAGAAGTGCGCCCTGCAGTGGAGAATTTGGTCAACGAAAAGCTTGGCGAATGGTTTGAAGAACATCCCCAAGAGGCCCGTAATATCGTGGGCAAGATTGTCGAAGCGGCTTTGGCCCGCGAAGCCGCGCGTAAAGCGCGCGAGTTGACCCGCCGCAAAACGGCGATGGATGTGGCCAGCCTGCCCGGTAAATTGGCGGATTGTCAGGAAAAAGATCCCGCCAAATCTGAATTGTTCTTGGTCGAGGGTGACAGCGCCGGCGGTTCCGCCAAACAGGGCCGGTCGCGGCACAATCAGGCGGTTCTGCCTCTGCGCGGGAAAATCCTTAACGTGGAACGCGCGCGCTTTGATCGCATGTTGTCAAGCCAAGAGATCGGCACGCTGATCACCGCGCTTGGCACAGGCATCGGTCGGGACGAGTTTGACCTATCAAAACTGCGCTACCACAAGATCGTCATCATGACGGATGCCGATGTTGATGGCGCGCATATTCGCACGCTGTTGTTGACCTTCTTCTTCCGCCAGATGCCGCAGATCATTGAGGCGGGAAATCTCTTTATTGCGCAGCCGCCGCTTTACAAGGTGGCGCGCGGTAAATCCGAGGTCTATTTGAAAGATCAAGCAGCGCTTGATGATTACCTGATCCAAATGGGCGTTGATGGCGCGGTTCTGCGTATGCCCTCTGGCGAAGAAATTGCAGGCGCAGATTTAGCGCGTGTTGTTGATGGCGCGCGTGCCTTCCGCCGTGTTCTTGAGGCCTTCCCAACCCATTATCCCCGTCACATCCTTGAACAGGCCGCGCTTGCGGGCGGCTTTGATCAAGACCGCTTGAACAGCGATCTTCAGGGTGTTGCGGATCAAATCGCGGCGCGCCTTGATTTGGTCGCCGTGGAATACGCGCGCGGATGGCAAGGGCGTATCACCCAAGATCATGGGATCCGCCTTAGCCGCGTTTTGCGCGGGGTGGAAGAAATCAGAAACCTTGATGGTGCGGTTCTGCGCTCTGGCGAGGCGCGCAAGCTCTCCTCCGTCAGCGCCGAAACACGCGAGATTTTTGCAAAGCCAGCGCATCTTGCCCGTAAAGAACGTAGCCAGATCATCCATGGCCCGACTGAATTGCTGGATGCCATTTTGGCGGAAGGTGAAAAGGGCCTGACCCTGCAACGCTATAAGGGTTTGGGTGAGATGAACCCAGGCCAGTTGTGGGAGACAACCCTTGACCCAGAGGCGCGCACCTTGTTGCAGGTCAAAATTGACGATCTGGCCGATGCGGATGACATTTTCACCAAACTGATGGGCGATGTCGTAGAACCCCGCCGCGAATTCATCCAAGCCAACGCTCTGAGTGTTGAGAACTTAGATTTTTAAACTCTCCCCCAAAGCCCCCAAGCGCGGGGGCTTTGGGTTATCCGTCTAGGCCCGAAGGGCCGAATTTTAGAATGACGGGAACCACCAGTTCTTCTTCATCTTGCAAATGCCGATCTAATATACGGGACAGGCGGGCCATCTCTCGCTCAACAGGGGCAATTGCATCTGGTCCTTTACCCGCAAGCGCGCCCGTAATCGCCCCATTCGCTGCCGTAGCAAAATCCGCCAACAGCGGATCAAGCGCGTGGTGGTCACGGTCAAGAATATCAAAACCACGTTCAAGTTTGGGCTCTTTTTGCACAAGCAACGGAAAATAATGCTGATCTTCGATCATGTGATGGCCGTGTAATTGCTCAAGAAGCATCCCACCAAAGCGAGACAGGTTGCGCGCAAAGTTTTGCGGATCATTGTTGCGATCTAGCGCCTGTTGCATAGCATCGGTCAACATGGCGTCAAGTCGGCGGAACATAAGGTGGCGGTCCAACCAGAATGCGACCAAGCCACCAAAATTAGGATGCGCTTGCCATGTCTCGCGCGGGTAATCCTGCAACAGAACGCGCAGCGCATCGGGCAGGCCCTCGCGGTGGGCCAATGCAAGATGATCTATCTCAGTCATGGGAAACCTCTCATCGAAAAGGGCCGCTCTTGCAAGCGGCCCTTCGAGAAATCAGGAGGTGGGCGCGGTTAGGAAATCATCGCCCAGCCATTTCGGTTATCGCCCTTAAGGCTGCTTAAAGGCGCCCCTCCATCGCTGTCCCGAACCCTTTCTCCAATACCTCTCTAGACACTGGATCACCTCCTTTCATTACGTTGCTGTTATCCACAGGTTGCCACATATTTTGTGTTTGTCAAAAGTTTTTACGCAACCTGTGCCAAAACTTTGCGGGTAATCAGGCGGAATGGCACAAGTGCGATCAACGCGAGCGCGAGCTTGACCAACCAGTCAGCAATGGCAAGGGATACCCACAGCGGCGCTTCGGGGCCGTGGCCCAAGATGGGTAATATGTCGCCCGTCCAAGAGACATCATTGGCAGGTTCAAGGAAGCTGAGGCTTGCCGAAAACGCGATGGTGAAGAACAGCGCGGTATCAAGGCTAGACCCAACCAAGGTCGAGACGACAGGCGCGCGCCACCATGCGCCTGCGCGCAGGCGGTCAAATATGGCCACATCCATCAACTGCGCCACGAGGAACGCAAAGCCAGAACCAAGAGCAATACGCAACGTCACCAATGGCCCAAACTCGCCCATGATTTGCGTGCCGATGAGAGAGCAGATCACGCCCGTCACAAAACCTGCAAACACAACGCGCCGCGCGGCTGCGACACCATAGACGCGGTTCATGATGTCAGTGACCAAAAAGGCCAGTGGATAGGTAAAGGCACCCCATGTCAGCCAATTGCCGAATAGAAACTGCACAAGGATATTTGAGGCCAAAACGATGGCCGCCATGGCAAGGATGCCAGGAAGATAGGAAGATTTCATAATGTTCATCCGTTTTGACAAGGTACTCGGAGACTTGGCCCCGCGCGCATTGCGGGACAGAGCGCGCTCTATGCTGATTGCCCAGCTTGTGCAAGCGTTGAAATGGCTTCGGCCACGATGTGGCTGGCCGTGGGTGTCATTGCCGCAAGATTGACGCGACTGTCCTCAACCAGATAAATCCCCCGCGTTTCGCGCAGCTGACGCACGTCATCGGGGCTGAGGCCCAGCAGTGAGAACATCCCACGTTGTGCCGCGATTTGATCTGCGAGGCGACCCATTTGGTGCTGACGCAAATCATTGGCAAAGCATTGGCGGTTTGCGTCAATCTCGTGACGCATCGCCGATAGCTCGGCCACCCAATTGGCACGCAGTTCGGTATCATCCAAAATCACTTGCACCACCCGCGCCCCATGATCTGGGGGAAAGGCATAATTCTGGCGATTAAGCCATGTCAGCAAGCCTTGCATTTCAGTTTGAATAGCAGGGCTGTGGCATTGAGCCAGAACCGCACCCACGCGATCTCGATATAGCCCAAAGGATTTAGAGGCAGAAAACCCCACCAAAACTTCAGGGCATTCAGCGCAGATCACATCTAAACCCGCGCGATCTTGTTTTATTCCACTGCCAAATCCCAGATAGGCCATATCAATCACGGGCAAGGCCCCGCGCTTGGCCAGTGTCACGGCGATGTCGCACCATGTGTCTGGGGTTGGTTCAATCCCCGTTGGATTGTGACAGCATCCGTGGATGACCACGGCGTCCCCTTGTGCCAATTGTGCCAGATCCGCCATCAGCCCTGCTTGATCTAACCCGCCTGTTGCCTCATCGCGGAAGCGATAGGTCTGAACCTGCAGACCCAAATAGCGCAGGATCGAGGCGTGGTTGGGCCATGTTGGTTCTGGCAGCCATACCGTCAGGTTTGGGCGCAGATATTTGAGCGCCTCAAAACATTGGCGCAACGCCCCCGTTCCACCAGGTGTTGCAATCGTGGCTTTGACCCCGCGCGTGGAAAATAGCAACTCTTCGACCGCATCAAGATAGGCTTTATCGCCTGCAAGCGAGACGTAGGATTTGCTGTTCTGTGCGTCCCAAATCCGCCGCTCGGCGTCTTTGACCGCTACCATGATTGGGGTCTGTCCTTGGCTGTTTCTATAGACCCCTACGCCAAGGTCGATTTTTTCAGGGCGCGGGTCAGCTGCAAAAATTCCCATCAGACGGATGATTTTATCAGCTTCGGGGGCGGTCAGCGTTTCAAACATCATAGGCCTTTAGGCAGGGTGAAGCGATGTGTCTCTGTCGCGGGTCAGAATACGACTGCGATCTTCGAACCGCTCAGCCACGAAACCCGCCGATTGATAGAGCGCCAGTGCGCGCGGATGGTCAAGCGTGCAGGTGTTTATTGTGACGGATGTGACGCCTGCGCCATCCCATGCTTGTGCCAGTGCTTGGTTCAGAAGAGCGCGGCCCAACCCTTGGCCAACGGCATTTGGCATAAGGCCAAAATAGGCCAGATCGCAGATCGGCGGGTCGGTGAAATCAAGCATGAAAAACCCTTGCGGCACGCCGCTACGTTTGGCGACCCACAGCTCGACCAAGGGGCTTTCGAGAAAGGCGCGTAGTTCAGCCTCGGGGCGATTATGTTGATCTACCCATTCGTAATCGCGTCCCACCGCGTCATAGAGCGCAAAAAAATACCAAAGGGGCGGATCCATAACGCGCTCAAGCGTAATATCTTGGGGCAGCGGGGTTTGGGTGTCAGGCCGCGCGGTCATACGCAAAAAAGTGACGCGATAGGGAACCTCGGTTCCTGCCTTAATCAGGCTCATCCCGTTTCAACTTTCAGCTGATCGAATTGGCCCCATTCGGCCCAAGATCCATCATAAAGCGCATGATCGCGATGCTCAAGGATCTCTAGCCCCAAGGACAAAATAGCCGCCGTTACGCCAGAGCCGCAGCTTGTGATAATCCGCCGCTCCAGATCAACGCCTTGATCGGTAAAGGCGGCGCGCAAAGCCTCGCCTTTTTTCATGGTGCCATCGGAATTGAGCAGCGTGGCATAATGCACGTTCAATGCACCTGGAATATGGCCAGCGCGCAGTCCCGCCCGCGGTTCAGGTTCATCACCGTGGAATCGCGCGGGGCCGCGCGCATCAACAATCTGCCAATCGCGCAATTTCACGGCAGCGGCGACTTGGGTCACATCCTTGACCAAATTTGCTTGGCGTTGTGCGGTCATGTGGCGGTCGCGCAGGATTGGTGCCATATCCTCCAAGGGGCGACCCTCGGTCTTCCATTTTTTCAATCCCCCATCAAGAACGGCGATGTCCGTTTTGCCCATCAGGCGGAAAAGCCACCACACGCGGGCAGCTGAAAATATGCCCGCCCCGTCATAGACCACCACCTGATGCCCATCACCCACACCCATCGCGCGCATCCGCGACATGAATTTTTCAGAGGGTGGTGCCATATGGGGCAAGGCAGATTGGGTGTCGCTAATCTCGTCAATATCAAAGAAGCGAGCACCGGGAATATGGCCCGCTTCATATTCCGCGCGGGCATCGCGGTTCATATCGGGCAAATACCAAGATGCATCCAAAATCCGCAGGTCAGGATCCGACAGATGGGCCGCAAGCCATTCGGTTGAGACAAGGGTTTTAGGATCATCAGTCATAGCGAACTCCAAGGCGCGTTTGGGTCAAGGCGAGCTCCAAAAAGACCTAGCTCAAATTGGTGATCAGGCAAAGGGCGCATGACAGCTTACCCGTTTTGTTTGAGAATCCGCTGCTTTTGGCGGTTCCAATCACGCTTGGCGCTGGTTTCGCGTTTATCGGCGACTTTTTTACCTTTGGCGATGCCAATCTTGAGCTTCACAATGCCACGATCGTTGAAATACATGACCAAGGGCACAAGGGTCATGCCTTCGCGTTGCGAGGCGTTCCAAAGACGCGCGACCTCCCGTTTTGAGCAAAGAAGTTTGCGTTTGCGCCGCTCTTCATGACCCCAAGTTTTGGCTTGGGCATATGGTGCGATATAGGCGGCCACCAACCACAATTCGCCATCCTCAACCGCCGCATAGCTGTCGGCGATGTTGGATTGGCCTTGGCGCAGTGACTTCACCTCGGAGCCTTGCAAGACGATTCCAACCTCAAGGTCAGATTCAATAGCATAGTCAAACCGCGCGCGGCGGTTCTCGGCAATGGTCTTGTAGTTTTTATTTTCGTCTTTCTTTGCCATACTGGCCCTTCTTGCCAATCAGGCGATCAGACCCGCGTGCTGCATGGCCGATTTGATCCGCGCTTTTGTCGCATCGCTCAGCGTGGTCAATGGCAGCCGCACCTCATCATTTGCGCGTCCCAACAGAGACAGCCCATATTTTGCACCAGCGACACCTGGCTCAAGGAAAATGGCCTCATGCAGCGGCATGAGCTTGTCTTGATACTCAAGCGCTGCCGCGTAATCGCCGCGGAGAGTTGCCTCTTGCATCGCGGCACAGAGCGCGGGCGCAACATTCGCTGTGACGGAAATACAGCCCACGCCGCCTTGTGCGTTAAAGCCTATGGCAGTGGCATCCTCACCTGACAACTGCACGAAATCCGTGCCACAGGTAATGCGTTGCTTAGGCACACGGCTGAGATCGCCAGTGGCATCCTTCACCCCGATAATATTTGGCAACTTGGCGAGTGCGCCCATCGTATCAGGCATCATATCCACCACAGAGCGGGGTGGAATGTTATAGATAATGATCGGAATGCCGACTTCATTTAATGCCTCGAAATGGGCAATCATGCCTCTTTGCGTGGGCTTGTTGTAATAGGGCGTTACCACCAAAGCGGCCTCCGCCCCCACATCCTTAGCGAATTGCACAAAGCGCAATGCTTCGACTGTGTTGTTGGATCCTGCCCCTGCAATAACGGGCACGCGCCCTGCGGCGGTTTTCACAACCGCCTTGATCACGGCCTCATGTTCTTCATGGCTCAGGGTTGGGCTTTCGCCTGTGGTGCCAACAGGCACAAGCCCGTGGCTGCCTTCGGTTATCTGCCAGTCCACGAGTTTTTCAAGCGCGCCGAAATCAACAGCGCCGTTTGTGAACGGCGTTACCAATGCGGGCATAGAGCCTTTGAACATGACACGCTTCCTTTTTTCGTTTCTGGACAGATGATCTGTCTTGCCGTCCCAACATAAGCGCAAGACCGCGCGGACACTAGCGATCTTCGACAGAATTGCCAAGTTCCTCTCTTGCAGATGTCGAGGGAAGATATAGCTTGGGGGTCAAAGAGGCGCATAACAGCGCCCGAGCAGGTTTTGATCTTTTAAAATATAGGGGTTCACCCGTGACAGGCGCGATAGGCACAGGACGTAGATGGCATAAGATCATTATGGCCGTGGGTTTGGCTTTGGTCGCATTGGTGATGCCAATTCGCGCTGCGTTGGCCCAAAGCCCCCTCCGCGAGGCAATCGCGGCGGCAACAGAGCGCGATTTTGAGCGTGCGCGCGCGCTTCAATCGGATCTGTCTGACGCTGTTGCCCGCGATGTTGTGCAATGGGTTATTTTGCGCGCCCAAGGGGGCACAGCGGCAGAATATCCCGATTTTCTAGAGCGCCGTAGCGATTGGCCGGGTCTGCCATACCTTCACCAACAAAGTGAGGGGGCTATGGCCGAGGGGGGCAGCCCTGATCAGGTTATTGCCTATTTTGGCGGTACCATGCCCCTGACCACCGATGGGCTGCGCGGTTTGTTGGCGGCCCATGAGGCGCGTGGAAACAACACAGCCTATCAGCAAGTGCTGCGTGAGGCTTGGGTGACCATGCCACTGTCCCGCGATTTGGTTGCAGATCTCTTGGCGCGTCATCGTTCGGATCTGGCGGCGCTGAATTTTGCGCGGCTTGATATGTTGCTCTGGGAAGGTGAAACCGCCCTTGCCGAGCAGATGATGGCCGAAGTGGAGAGTGGCGCGCGTGCCTTGGCGGCGGCGCGTTTGGCCCTTCGGGCTGGGCGCAGTGATGGGATCAATGCGCTGATTGATGCTGTTCCAGCGCAATATGCAGGTGATGCGGGGCTTGCTTTTGAGCGGTTTCGTTGGCGCATGGAGGCGGGGCTTTGGGATGGCGCGCGCGAGATGATGTTGGCGCGCTCAACCTCGCAAGACGGATTGGGTCGCCCTGAATATTGGTCGTGGCGGCGTGCCTCATTGGCCCGTGATGTGATGCGCGAAGGGGATTTTGCGCAGGCCTACCAATTGGCCGCGCCCCATTTCCTCTCGCCCGAACGCGATGCAAGCGATTACGCGGAATTGGAATGGTTGGCGGGATATAATGCCCTGAAATCTGGCAATGCTGCCCGCGCCTTGACCCATTTTGAGGCTATGAGATCGGTTGTGGATTCACTCATTTCGTCAGGGCGTGCGGGCTATTGGATTGGGCGCGCACATGAGGCCTTGGGCAACACAGAGGCGGCCCGTTCTGCCTATGGCTATGGCGCTGAATTCCAATCAAGTTTTTATGGTCAATTGGCCGCAGAGCGCGGAGGTTTCCCGCAAGATGAAGGGTTCCTAGGCCGCGAGCAATTTGGCGATTGGCGGCAGGCTTCCTTTGCGGATTCTTCGGTGTTTCACGCGGCGTTGTTGTTACATCAGGCCGGCGAGGGGGATTTGGCGGAACGCTTTATGACCCATTTGACCGAAAGCCTAAGTCGTGCCGAGGCAGGTGCGCTGGCCCAATTCGCGCTTGAACTGCGCGAGCCGCATTACGCAGTCATGATTGCAAAACGCGCGGCTTTGGATGGGCATGAGATCATGCCTGCCTATTTTCCCGTGACCGATTTGGCATCCGCAGATTTGGGGTTTGACCCTGCTTTTGTCCTGTCCGTCGCGCGGCGCGAGTCCGAGTTTAACCCCACAGTTATCAGCCCTGCAGGGGCGCGCGGTTTGATGCAAGTGATGCCGCGCACGGCCCAATCCGAGGCGCGCCGACAAGGCATTGCTTATGAAGAGCAGCGCTTGCTGAGCGACCCCGCCTATAACGCGCGGCTTGGCGCTGGATATTTGCAATATCTCAGCGAAGATTTTGGGACGAACCCCGTGCTTTTGGCTGTTGCTTATAATGCGGGGCCTTCACGCGCGACTGCTTGGATCGAGCGATTTGGTGATCCGCGCGATCCCGCAGTTGACATTGTGGATTGGATCGAAGCCGTGCCTTTTACTGAAACGCGCAATTACATCATGCGCGTCACGGAGAGCCTTCAGATTTACGAGGCGCGTCTGACGGGGGCGTTACAGCGTCCGCATTTGTCGGAACTGCTGCAACGGCGTTGATCTGCTCTGCTTTTTCCTTGGCGCGGGCGCGGAAGAGGGTGAACAACCCTGCCGCAACCACAAGCCCTGCGCCCAGTGCCACGTTTTCCCGCAGCACATCGCCGAAGATTAATATCCCGATAATCGATGAAAACGGCATCTGCAAATAAGCGAAAGGCTGCACGGCACTGGCTTCGGCCACCTCATAGGCGCGGATCAGCAAATAATGCCCAAGCGCGCCTGTCATGCACAAAAACCCCATCCAGATCCAATCGGTAGGGGCCATGGCCTCCCAAAACCAGATGCCCACTGCTGTCATAAAGATCGCACCCGTGATCCCCGTCCAAAAGAAACTGGTTGCCGCGCTGTCTTGGCGCGACACATAGCGCGTCAAAAGCCCATAGACCGCGAACATCAGCGCCGATGCCAATGGGATTAGCGCCTCAATGGCAAAAACAGTCACGCCAGGTTCAAGGATGATGAGGATGCCGATAAAGCCCGTGCCAATGGCCGCCCATCTGCGCCAGCCCACCTTTTCCCCAAGGATTGGCCCAGATAGGGCCGCAACCAAAAGCGGATAGCAGGCAAAGATCGCGTGGCTTTCGACCAGACCGAGAAGCGTGAAGGACAACACCGCCACGCAAACTTCGGCGGCTAAAAGAACCCCACGGAAGGCCTGCAGAAAGGGTTGGTTGGTGGCAGCAGCCGCCTTGAGGCCGCCTGCCTTGCGGGCGGATATGGCAATGACGAATGCCGCAAAGAACCAATAGCGGATCATCACGACCATCATGACATTGTATTCACCCGCCAAATGGCGGCTGATCCCGTCTTGAATGGCAAAGACGATGGTCGTGGCAATCATCAGGAAAATGCCCTTGCGGGTGTTCTGCTCGATCAATTCTTGCGCCCCTTCGTCATATGGCGTTTGCGGCCAAACCCTTGCGCCCTCGTGATAGAAAACCCCGCGCACTCAAGGGCGCGGCGCACTGCGCCTGCGGCGGTGTAGGTCGCACAAGTGCCGCCCTGTTTGGTATGCTCTGCCACGGCTTGCATAAGATCATCTTCCCAAAGCTCGGGGTTTTTGGCAGGTGAAAACCCGTCAAGAAACCACGCATCTGCGACCCCATCCCATTGGGGCAATGTCAAGCGCGCATCCCCAAAAACAAGCTGCAAAACGTAGTCAGGGCCTATGATTTGTGGTGGCAAATTGGGGGTTTGTGTCAGCGCGGCACAGGCATCGGCGGGCAAATTCGCGCGATGCGCCCCCCATGCGCGGGTCAAATCATCGCTTTGCAGTGGGAAGGCTTCAAAAGATGTGAAATGTAAAACGCCCGCGGTCTTGGCCGCGCGAAACGCAGCAAGGCTGGCCAGAAAATTCAAGCCTGTGCCAAAGCCAAGCTCCGTAATGTGAAACCCATCGCAAAACCGTTCGGGTAGGTCATTGCCGCTGAGGAAGACATAGGTGGTTTCCGCCAATCCGTTATCGAGGGAAAAGAACGGATCATCGAATTGGCGCGAGACGGGAACATCACCCGTCCGCCATTCAAGGGGATGTGGCTGGCTCTTATTCATGGCTTGCCTTAAAAGACCCGCGACATTGCGGGCTTGTGGCAAACTGAGCCTGTCGCCGAAATTTGGCAAGGGGCGAAATCATGCGCTACGATGTGACAGTTTTGGGGGCAGGGATCTTTGGGCTTGCCATTGCATGGGCCTGTGCCGCGCGCGGCGCAAAGGTGCAAGTCATCGATCCTAACGGCATTGGCGCAGGTCCCTCTGGCGGTGTTGTGGGGGCCTTGGCCCCTCACGTGCCCGAACAATGGAACGCGAAAAAACAATTCCAATTCGAAGCTCTTGATGGGGCAGCCGTATTTTGGGCAGGTGTCGCTGATGCCGCGAACCTGCCTTCTGGCTATGCGCGGGTCGGACGCGTGCAGCCGATCATGGATCAGGCAGGGCTTGATCTGGCGCGCGCGCGTCAAAGTGGGGCCAAGACCCATTGGCAGGGCCGCTATATCTGGGACATCCGCCCTGCCGCCGATTATGCGCCATGGATCACAAGCCCCACCGCGCAGGTTATTTTCGATAGTCTCAGCGCAAGGCTTGCCCCGCGTCAAGGTTTGGCCGCCTTGGTCGCAGCTTTGCGGGCCAAGGGTGGGCAGATCGTCAGTGATGCCCCGCTGATGGGGGCCGTGGTTGAGGCTACAGGTGCCGCAGGTTTGGCAGAGCTATCCGATGCTTTTGGCGTGGCGGTGGGCGCGGGCCAAAAGGGACAGGCGGCAATCCTTGATTCGGATATGGGCAGCCTGCCACAGCTTTTCATAGATGGGGTGCATTTCGTGCCGCATGAAGGGCCGCAGGGGCGCGGGCAGGTTGCCATCGGGTCAACGTCGGAGCGGGACTTTAATGACCCATCCACCACGGACGCCAATCTAGATTTTTTGATTGAAAAGGCGCGCAGGCTATGCCCCGCTTTGGCAGAGGCGCAGGTTGTCACGCGTTGGGCGGGTCTGCGCCCCCGTGCCAAAAGCCGCGCGCCAATGCTGGGGCGGCATCCGCTTCGGACGGATCACTTTATTGCCAATGGTGGCTTTAAGATTGGGTTTGGCATTGCCCCCCGTGTTGCCGATGTCATGGCAGATTTGGTGCTAGAGGGGCGCGACACCATCCCCTCTGATTTCGCACCCGCTGTGTCCTTGCCAGCACAGGCCTAAAGCCCCGCTGCACGCCGCAATTCACCCATCAATTCATCAAGGGTTTTTTGCGCGCGCGCATTGATCAGAACCTCGCCATCAAATTGATCTGGCCCTTGCGCCAAACAGAGCTCGGGCCCAGTCAAAAGATGTGGACGAAATGGCGTTAGACAGAGGCGCAGTGAATATTGCGCCCGCTCGCCGCCTGCGCGCCCTGCTGCTGAAGACATAATCGCAACGGGTTTATCGCGCCACGGGTTGCTGTCGGTGCGACTGATCCAATCAAGCGCATTTTTTAAAACGCCTGACAGCGCCTTGTTATATTCGGGGGTCGAGATGATCACCGCATCCGCCGCTGCGATTTGATCGCGCAGGCGGATCACCGCGTCAGGGATGCCTTGGCTGTCTTCAACATCCCCATCATAGAGTGGAAGCTGCAAATTCGCTTCAATAAATTCAGCGGGGTCAAAGCTCTGCGCAGCCGTGTTCATCAGTTTTCGATTGCTTGATACTTTGCGCAACGCCCCGCACAGCCCGATTAATCTTCCTCTGGACATCTCGCACCCTTCTTCGTCTATGCTGCTCGCAAAGATAGTCAGGATAGAGATTGAAACAATGACCCCCCCTTCACGCCATGGCGGCAAAATCCTTGCAGATCAACTTGCAGCGCATGGGGTGCGGCGTGTTTTCTCTGTTCCAGGTGAAAGTTTTCTGGCCGCATTGGATGGGCTTTACGATCACCAAATCGAGAACATCGTGTGTCGCCAAGAGGGGGGTGCGGCCATGATGGCCGAGGCCCATGCAAAAACCACGGGCGAGGTGGGCGTTTTATTCGTTACCCGCGGGCCTGGGGCCAGCAATGCCGCCTCTGGTCTGCATGTGGCCATGCATGACAGCACCCCTTTGGTCTGTTTTGTCGGGCAGGTTCCGCTGGCGCATCGGGATCGCGCAGCTTTCCAAGAGGTTGATTATCGTGCGTTTTTCGGCCCGCTCGTGAAATGGGTCGCGGAGGTGGAGCAAACTGACCGACTGCCAGAATATATCGCGCGCGCGTTTCGCGTGGCGCAATCGGGCCGGAAGGGGCCCGTGGTTTTGGCTCTACCCGAGGATATTCTTTCGGCTGTGGCGGACTGTGTTGATTTGGCCCATTCGGGTGTTTCGTCCTCTTTGCCTGATCCGCAGATTGTTCGGGAATGGCTTGGCGCCCTCGCCGCGTGCAAATCACCCATGATGGTGGTGGGTGGCAGCGATTGGTCAGAACAGACCCGCGCGGATGCTGAAAAGATTGCAGCACATTTTGACATCCCAATCGCCACCAGTTTCAGGCGGCAGGATTACGTTGATAATCATCACCCTTGCTTCGCGGGGTATTTGGGTGTCGGGGCCTGTCCTGCAACCATGCAAAGTTTTGCCAAGGCGGATGGGGTTCTGGCCCTAGGCACCCGCTTGGGTGAGGTGGTGACAGGCGGATATGTGTTGCGCGATCCGCGTAAGGGTTGGCAGGGGCGGCTTTATCACGCGCATCCTGATCCGGATGAATTGGGTCGCGTCTTTCGCCCTGATGCAAGTATGGTTTGTGAAATCCCAGCTTTTCTGCGGGTGGCGCGAGCGGTTCTAGACGATATCCCCGCACAAGATCAGGGTCGCGCCGCGCGCGCGCATGCGGCCTATCGCGTGTGGCAAAACCCCCAAATCACAACGGGTGATGTGCGCCTTGAGGAAGTCGTGCTTGAGATGTCCCGTATTCTTGGGGGGCGTGGGATCGTGACCAATGGCGCAGGCAATTACGCGGCTTTTGTGCATCGCTATTTTTCTTATCGCCGCTTCGGTCAACAGCTTGCGCCGACTTCTGGCTCGATGGGATATGGATTGCCTGCGGCGGTCGCAGCCAAACTGGCGCATCGTGAAACCCCTGTGATTTGCATGGCGGGGGATGGTTGCTTGCAAATGACCTTGCAGGAGCTGTCGACAGCGCGGCAATTTGGGGCGGATATTGTCGTGGTGATCGCCAATAATGGCCGCTACGGCACCATTCGGATGCACCAAGAGAAAACCTATCCAGCGCGCGTGTCTGGCACCGATTTATTCAACCCTGATTATGTCGCCTTGGCACAAGCCTATGGCGGGACGGGTCATTTGGTGACCCGCACAGCCGAATTCGCGCCTGCCTTTGAGGCGGCCTTGCAGGGAGGCTTGCATCTGATCGAATTGCGGCTTGACCCAGATATGCTGGCGCCATCCTTTAACCTCTCCGATCTCAAAGGCTAGGTCGCGCGCTCACCGCTTGCGCCGCAGCCTCAAGCGCAGTAAATGGCCCATATGACACGGGTGTTTGACATGGATGATCGCGCGCGCCTGCCGTGGCGCTTTTTCGGGCGTGCCTCTGGCGACAGGGGGCGTTTGCCGTCCTTGTGACGCAAACCGATTTCCCTGATCCAATCGCCCGTAAGGAGTAAAGACATGACTGCAGGAAAAACCCTTTATGACAAAATCTGGGATGCCCATCTCGTCCATGAGGCTGAGGATGGCACCTGCCTTTTGTATATTGATCGCCACCTTGTGCATGAGGTGACAAGCCCTCAGGCCTTCGAGGGTCTGCGCATGGCAGGGCGCACGGTGCGTGCGCCAGAGAAAACCATCGCTGTGCCAGATCACAACGTCCCCACTACACCTGATCGTTTGAAAGGTGGGATGAGTGAGGAAAGCCGCATTCAGGTTGAGGCACTTGATAAAAACGCCAAGGATTTCGGGATACACTATTACCCCGTTTCTGATGTGCGTCAGGGCATTGTGCATATTGTTGGCCCTGAACAGGGCTGGACATTGCCAGGCATGACCGTGGTTTGTGGCGACAGCCATACCGCGACCCATGGGGCTTTTGGGGCGCTTGCGCATGGGATTGGCACATCTGAGGTTGAGCATGTTCTGGCCACCCAGACCCTGATCCAGAAAAAATCCAAGAATATGAAAGTCGAGATCACAGGCAGTCTGCGCCCAGGCGTGACGGCCAAGGACATTACCCTATCCGTCATCGGCCATACGGGCACGGCGGGCGGCACAGGCTATGTGATCGAATATTGCGGCCAAGCCATTCGCGAATTGTCGATGGAAGGGCGCATGACGGTCTGCAACATGGCGATTGAGGGCGGCGCGCGCGCGGGCCTGATCGCGCCTGATCAAAAGACCTTTGACTATGTCATGGGCCGCCCCCACGCGCCGAAGGGCGCGCAATGGGAGGCTGCTTTGACATGGTGGAAGACCCTGTTCTCAGATGAGGACGCACATTGGGATAAGGTCATCACCATCAACGGCGAGGATATCGCGCCCGTGGTGACATGGGGCACTAGCCCTGAGGATGTATTGCCAATCACTGATGTTGTCCCTGCACCCGAAGATTTCAAAGGCGGCAAGGTTGATGCCGCACGCCGTTCCTTGGAATATATGGGCCTCAAACCGGGTCAGCGTTTGCAGGATGTCGAGATTAACACGGTGTTTATCGGGTCTTGCACAAATGGCCGCATCGAAGATTTGCGCGCGGCAGCTGAAATTCTTAAGGGTAAGAAAATCGCTGTAAAGCGCGCGATGGTTGTGCCCGGCTCTGGCCTTGTGCGCGCGCAGGCTGAAGAAGAAGGTTTGGCTGATATCTTCATCGAGGCAGGTTTTGAATGGCGTCTCGCGGGGTGCTCCATGTGTCTTGCGATGAACCCTGACCAACTTCAGCCTGGTGAACGCTGTGCAGCAACATCAAACCGCAACTTTGAGGGGCGTCAGGGGCGCGGTGGTCGCACCCATTTGATGAGCCCTGCAATGGCTGCGGCTGCGGCGATAACAGGACGCCTCACCGATGTGCGCGAGATGATGTAATTTCACCTTTGGTGAATTTCGAAAAAGCCCCGCCGATTTGGCGGGGCTTTTTTGTTGCGTCACAGCAAAGTGCGCTCGACCACCCAATAGGCCCCAATGGCGGAAATGACCACCGAGGCGGGGATTGCGATGAAGGGGCGATACCAATCACGCTTGCCAAACCAGAGGCCAACCGCAAGGAAGGCCAGACCGATTACCGCAAGCTGACCAAATTCGACTCCAATATTGAACCCGACCAATGCCACGCCAAAGCGGTCTGCAGTGATCCCAAAATCCCCAAGAACCGAGGCAAAGCCGAGCCCGTGCAACAGGCCAAACCCGAACACCAACGCCGTACGGGCGCGTAGGTTTTCACGGCCAAGAATGTTTTCGACACCCACATAGACGATTGAAGCAGCAATTAATGGCTCGACCACCGAGGCGGGGACGCGCACAATCTCAAGACTTGCAAGGGCGAGCGTAATGGTATGGGCCAAAGTAAATGCGCTGACCTGAAGCAACAAAGGCTTGAGGCGCAGCGAGAAGAAAAACAGGCCCAAAACAAACAGAATATGATCTATCCCTAAGGGGATAATATGCTCAAACCCAGCGACAACATATCGGGTAAAGACGGGCCATGCCCCCTCGCTGAGGGCAGTGCCGCGGGGCAAAGGTGCTGATAATTCACCATTGGTGAGAAAGCCTTGATAGGCATCCGCGCCGCCGCCGACCTGACGCAGCACCAATTCGCCATAAGCCGCGCTCCAGCCAATTTGAACGGGTGCATCCCCTATAGGTAAATCTGCGCGCAGGGTCAAAGTGGTGTCGCGTGGTAATTCCAAATCGGGATTGGGTGCGATGCTGACACCCACAAATTCAGGGGGCAGTGTCACCCCATTCACCATAATCTGGATATTGTCCTGAATGCGCGGCCATGCCCCCTCGAACGCGGCGCGCAGGGCCTCGGGCGATTGCGCGCGCAATTGGTCATAGATCAACGCCTCTGGCGCGTCATTGGTGTTCTCTAGACCCGCAAGGTTAATGCCTGCAATCAGCGGCTCTAGCGTCAGGGAGATGCTCATCTCCACCGCATCGGTGGTGACAGACACATCGGCCACTGCGGGGCGGATTTCATGGGCCCGCGCTGATGTGCTGAACATCAAGCACAGCATCGCCAACAAAAAAGTGATGTGGGAACTGTTTGACAAAATGCGTGTTAAGATCATGGTCACTGCCTAGGTTAAGGGGAGAGATGCAATGAAACTGGCCGTTTGTCTGAACATTGGCGCAATTTTGTTGGCGGGCAAGTTATTCGCGCATGAATTTTGGATTGATCCCCTCGAATACATGGTTCCGTCTGGCGGAGAAATTCGCGCTGACTTGCGTGTTGGCACTGAATTTCGCGGTGCGCCGATGGTGTATCTGCCGCGAGATTTCACGCGGTTTGAAATTGCTGATGCCAACGGTTTGCGGCCTGTTGAGGGGCGTTTTGGGGATCGCCCTGCCGCCCATGTTGCGGGTGCTGCTGATGGTTTGGTGGTGATGATTCACGAAAGCACGCCGAAATTGGTCACATGGTCAGAATGGGAAACATTTGCAGCATTTGCCGCGCATAAAGATTTTGGTGCGATCGAAGCGCGCCACGATGCACGCGACCTGCCGCGCGCAGGTTTTTCCGAGGCCTATACCCGCCATGTGAAGGCGCTGTTCGCCGTAGGCGAGGGGGCAGGGCAAGATCAGCGATTTGGTCTGTCGACCGAATTCGTTGCATTGGAGAACCCCTATCTTGACGATGTGAGCGATGGGTTCTTGCTGCAGCTTTTTGATCAAGACACCCCGCGCGCCGCTGTTCAGGTTGAACTGTTTGCGCGCAGCCCCGAAGGCGAGGTCACGATCACGCTGCATCGCACCAATGATCAAGGCGAGGTGAACTTGCCTGTCATGTCAGGTTACGCCTATTTCGCCGATGCCGTGGTTTTGGATGAGATTACACCCCAAGAAGATGGCCGTGTGTGGGGCACGCGTTGGGCAGGTCTGAGTTTTATGATCCCATGAGCGCGGGGTGCGAGTATGGCTTGCCCCTGCGTGCCAGATTGGCTAAAGCCTGACCGATCTCAAGGAGAGGCCTATGGATAAGTTTACAACCCTGACGGGGATTGCCGCCCCGCTTCCGCTGATCAATATCGACACAGATATGATCATCCCCAAGCAGTTTTTGAAAACGATCAAACGCTCTGGTTTGGGTAAAAACCTCTTTGACGAGATGCGCTTTGATCAATCAGGCAATGAAATCCCTGAGTTCGTTCTGAATAAACCTGCTTATCGGGACGCGCAGATTTTGGTCGCTGGCGACAATTTTGGCTGCGGCTCCTCGCGCGAACACGCGCCTTGGGCATTGTTGGATTTTGGCATTCGTTGCGTGATTGCACCGAGCTTTGCTGATATTTTCTTCAACAACTGCTTTAAGAACGGGATTTTGCCGATCCCTCTGCCGCAGGAAGAGGTCGATAAACTGATGGATGACGCGTCAAACGGCGCGAATGCCACCTTGACCATCGACCTTGAGGCTCAAGAGATCACCCGCCCCGATGGCCAGAAGATCGCCTTCGAAATCGACCCGTTCCGCAAACATTGCTTGCTCAATGGATTGGATGATATCGGGCTGTCCTTGACCAAGGTCGAGGCCATTGACGTCTTTGAAGCAACCGCGCAATCCGCGCGTCCTTGGGTCTAGTTTCAAGCGCGTCTGCGCTTTTGCCCTGATCTGACTGGATAAATTTCAGGCCCCTGCATCCTCATCGGTGTGGGGGCCTTTTTGCCAATGTGCCTGTTGATCAGGGCAATGACCTTGCTGCGGTTGCGCTACATGATCCGCAGCTATCAAAAGAGGATCATCGCGGCGCTGACACCTGATGAAAGACTGGCCCTTTCTTGACCCTGACGCAGCCAAAGGATAGGGCGTGTGCAATCAGGATTTTCAAGACGGATTAGTTCCATGAGCAACCCATCGCTTCTCATTCTTCCCGGTGACGGGATCGGCCCCGAGGTTATGACCGAGGTGCGCAAAATCATCGACTGGTATGGCGCAAAGCGTGGCCTGACCTTTGATGTCACCGAAGATCTGGTGGGCGGTTGCGCATATGATGCGCATGGCACGCCTTTGACCGATGAGACGATGGAAAAAGCGCAAAGCGTTGATGCCGTGTTGCTTGGCGCGGTCGGCGGCCCGAAATATGACAATCTCGATTTCAGCGTAAAGCCTGAGCGCGGCCTGCTGCGCCTGCGCAAAGAGATGGATCTTTATGCGAACCTTCGGCCTGCGCAGTGTTTCGATGCCCTCGCGGATTTTTCTTCGTTGAAGGCGGATGTGGTTGGCGGCCTCGACATCATGATTATCCGCGAACTGACCAGCGGCGTTTATTTCGGTGAGCCACGCGGCATCCATAAAGAAGGCAATGAGCGCGTTGGCGTGAACACCCAGCGTTACACTGAAAGTGAAATCGCCCGCGTGGCGCGGTCGGCCTTCGAACTTGCGCGCCGCCGCAACAACAAGGTCTGCTCAATGGAGAAGGCCAATGTTATGGAATCGGGCGTATTGTGGCGTCAGGTTGTGACCGAAGTGCATGCTGCTGAATATTCTGATGTGGAATTGTCGCACATGTATGCTGACGCAGGCGCAATGCAGCTGACCCGTTGGCCAAAGCAGTTTGATGTGATCGTGACTGATAACCTCTTTGGTGATCTGCTGTCTGATTTGGCAGCAATGTTGACAGGGTCTTTGGGCATGCTGCCTTCGGCAAGTCTGGGCGCACCGATGGCCAATGGCCGACCCAAAGCATTGTATGAGCCCGTTCACGGCTCTGCACCTGATATTGCAGGCCAAGGCAAAGCAAACCCGATTGCGTGCATTCTCAGCTTTGCGATGGCGCTGCGCTATAGCTTTGATCAAGGGGATGAGGCGACCCGTTTGGAAAAAGCGGTTGAGGCCGTTTTGGCTGATGGTCTGCGCACAGCCGATTTGATGGGGCCAGAAGGCGGCTCGCCCGTTTCGACCGCTCAGATGGGTGATGCCATTGTCAAAGCGCTAGACGCGTCTTTGTAAGTTTCGGCCCTGTTCTGATTTGCACCCGCTTGACCGCAAGGTTGAGCGGGTGTTTTTGTGTATATAGGCCACCCGATGCAAAGCTGCAGCATCGGGGGCAGGAATATCGCCATCTTGCATATTCAATCTTGGCAAGCGGCTGTGCCGATGCCTTGATTGAGGAATAAGCCAAGGAAATGCCATGTCCAAAGATCGCGAGAGCACCAACATCAAAGGCGCATTGATCGCATTGGCGGCATTCGGAATTTACGCCACCCATGATGTGGTGATCAAATATCTTGGCGCGAGCTATTCGGTCTTTCAGATCGTGTTCTTCTCGGTTTTGTTTGGCTTTCCCGTCACCATGTTGTTGCTGATGGGCGAGCCCAAGCCAGAAACTTTGCGGCCCAAATACCCGTTCTGGACAGCATTGCGTTCGATTGCGGTGGTGTTCACGGGGGCGACTGCATTTTACGCATTCTCAACCCTGCCCTTGACCCAGACCTATGCGATCATTTTTGCGATGCCAGTTCTGATCACATTGCTGGCCATCCCTATGTTGGGCGAACGCATTGGCATTCGGCGCGCAAGCGCGGTGGTCGTTGGGCTTGTCGGTGTTTTGATCGTGCTTCGACCAGGGGCGGCGGATTTGAACCTTGGGCATTTATCCGCATTGGCGGCGGCATTTGGCGGCGCCTTAGTCTCGGTGATTTTGCGCAAGATCGGGTCTGAGGAACGCTCCGTGACCCTGATGCTTTATCCGATGATGGCCAATTTTATCGTCATGGGCGCGCTTCTGCCTTTCGTCTACGAGTCGATGCCGCTGTTGGATATGGCATTGATGGCGCTGGTCGCAATTTTGGCCTTGCTTGCGATGTGGCTTGTGATTTTGGCCTATCGCATGGCGGATGCGGTGATCGTTGCGCCCATGCAATATTCGCAGATCCTTTGGGCCGTGTTTTTTGGCACAATGTTTTTCGGCGAAGGGGTGGATCAAGCCACAGTAATCGGTGCAGCCGTTATCATCGCGTCAGGTGTTTATATCGTGCTGCGCGAAGATAGCCGTCCTGCGGATAGCCAAAAGCCTGTCTTGCGCACCCATGGCCGCATTGGGGCACCAAGCGTGCCACGGATGACGGCAATTTTGCGCGGCAAGGAAGAAACAGACTAGCGGTGCATATTTCCGACTGTTTTAATCGGATGCCTTCCCTCAGGTCTGAAAATCACATAAGCCCTCTCTCATGACTGAGAAAATGCGCATCACGGGGGATCATTGGTTTGGCCTTTTGGGCAAGCTTGTGGTCGCATTATGCCTTCTGCCGATGATTGCTGTGGCTATTGCCGCGCTTTCGGGTGGTTTCGACACAATTGTTAGTCTTAGCCAAAGCGTTCTGCCCCGCTATGTCGGGGCGACCTTGCAACTCAGTGTAATCGTAGGGCTAGGAACGGCTGTAATTGGGACGGGTGCCGCATGGCTTGTCACCATGACGCGGTTTTTTGGGCGGCGGGTGTTGGAAATTGCCCTCGCCCTGCCTTTGGCCTTCCCAGCCTATGTTCTGGCTTATGCCTATACGGATTTGCTTGATCATCCAGGACTTGTGCAGTCCACCTTGCGCACCTTTATGGGATGGGGCCCTCGCGATTACTGGTTCCCTGAAATCAGATCACTTGGTGGTGCAGCGGCAATGTTGGTCTTGGTGCTTTACCCTTATGTTTATCTTCTGGCGCGCGCAGCGTTTCTGCGCCAAAGCGCCACCGCTTATATCGCGGCGCGCACGTTGGGGCAGGGGCCATGGGGCGCATTCTGGCGCGTCAGTCTGCTCGTTGCTCGCCCGGCGATTGCAGGGGGTGTGCTGCTTGCTTTGATGGAAACCTTGGCTGATTACGGAACCACCGCCTATTTCGGTGTTCAGACCTTTGCCACGGGCATCTATGTCAGTTGGTTTGGCTTGTTTGACCGCGCGGCGGCGGCGCAGCTTGCCCTGTGTCTGTTGATTGTGGCCTTGACCCTTGCCACGTTAGAACGCCGACAGCGCCGCCATTCCCGTCATCATGACGCGGGCCGGAGATTTGAGGTGATGGAGCCTGTCACCCTCAATGGCCGCGCTGCTTTTGGGGCTATTTTATTCTGCGGTTTGCCCGTTCTCTTCGGCTTTGTTTTGCCCGTGTGTATCTTGATCACACTTGCGGCTGATCAAGCGCATATCCTTTTCACAGAACGCTATTTGGGCTTCTTGCGGCACTCTTTGACACTTGCCGCGATTGCGGCCTTGCTGACTGTCGGGGCGGCCATTTCGCTTGGATTTCGTGCGCGCTTGCGGCCCACGCCGATGTCAAAAACGGCCCTTAGGGTTGCGGGCATTGGGTATGCGGTGCCCGGTGGTGTGATTGCGGTGGGTCTGCTGTTTCCCTTTGCGGCCTTTGACAATGCGCTTGACCACTTCATGGAGACGAATTTCGGTATTGATACGGGCCTTTTGATCAGCGGGTCGATCTGGCTGATGATCATGGCCTATATGGTGCGTTTCATGGCGGTGGCGCTGAACACCTATGAGGCGGGCATGGCCACCCTGAACCCGAATATGGACGCGGTCGCGCGCACATTGGGGCATGGGCCTGCACCTATGTTGCGGCGGATTCATGTGCCGATCTTGCAGCCTTCGATCTTGACCGCGCTGCTGATTGTTTTCGTGGATGTGATGAAGGAGCTGCCCGCCACCTTGATCCTGCGCCCCTTCAACTATGATACGCTCGCTGTGCAAGCGCACCGACTGGCCGCGGATGAACGATTGGCTGAGGCCGCAGTTCCCAGTCTGATCATTGGTGCCGTTGGTTTGATCCCAGTAGCCATCTTATGTTGGAGCCTGAGCCGAGAAGATAGGTGAACGGGTTGGTGATAGCCCGCGCCCATAGGTGGGCAATGTGGGGTCAGGACATAACACGCCTCAGCGCCCCAAAAGCAAACGAGCGCCCCTTGATAGGGCGCTCGTGAGTTGTTTGGTGGTTCGTGGCCTGTTGCGCGAACCTATTCCCAACCTGCGGTGTTCAGAACCTCAACCGCTGCGCCGACATTTTCGGCAATATCCGACAGATCAATCGCATCAGGGCGGAAGATGCCCAGTGCCGCGACCGATGGGGCGAGGCCAACACCCGGAACGGCAGGGTATTCATCATTGCCCGCTGAGAAATACTGTTGCGCCTGATCCGAGGTCAGATATTCCAGAAAGGCAATCGCGTTCTCGCGGTTCGGGGCATGGGCCGCGACCCCACCGCCAGACACGTTCATATGCGCGCCGATATCGTTCTGGTTTGGAAACACCCACCCGATATTGGCCAGTTGGTCAGGGGTGATTTGGTTATCCCCTTGGCGCAGGATGCGGGCGAAGTAGTAGGTGTTCGACATCGCAATATCACATTCACCAGAGGCAATGCCGCGCAGCTGATCCGTGTCGCCACCTTGTGGTGCGCGGGCGAAATTTTCAACCACGGCGTTGGCCCAGTCCTGCACAGCATCGAGACCCAAATGCGCGATCAAGGCTGCTGTGAAGTTCTGTGTATAGACATTCGTGGCAGAGCGGATGCAGATCTGGCCTGCATATTCGGGCTTCGCCAAGTCCTGATAGGTTTGGGGCGGGTTGGCGACATCGGTTTTGTCATAGAACAAAATCCGTGCGCGCTGCGAGAATGCGAACCACTGGTTGCTGTCATCTTGAAGATAAGAAGGAATGCGGGCTTCTAGCACATCGCTTTCCACGGGCTGCAACAGTCCCATTTCGGCGGCCCGCGCCAAGCGCACTGTGTCAACAGTCAAAAACACATCTGCGGGGCTATTGGCGCCCTCGGCCTGCATCCGCGCGATCAGCTCATCTGCATTGCCTTCAATGCGGTTGATGGTGATGCCTGTTGCAGCGGTAAAATCAGAATATAGCCGCTCATCCGTGTCGTAATGGCGGGATGAATACAGGTTCAATTCCTGTGCCTGTGCCGCGGTTAGGGTGGTTAGAAAAACGACGCTGCCAAGCAGCAGGGAGAGAGGTCGGTTCATCCTAAAGCTCCTGTTTGAGTTATTTCCGACAATTTTAGTCGGGATGCCGCTTTTGATCACGATTCACGCAGGGGGTCAAATAAATTCCGACAAAAATTATCAGATTTAACTTCTGGCTTGCCCTTGCCTTGGTGCTACGGCATCAGTTTGCCTGAGGGATGAGGAGGACAGCCAGCCATGAAAGCGGGCATTGCTTTTCTTGTGCTCGCCTATGTGCTGAGCCAGTTTTATCGTGCGTTTTTGGCCGTCATGGCCCCTGTTTTGGCATCGGATATCGGGGCTACGCCGCAAAGCTTGGCGACAGCTTCGGGCGTGTGGTTCGCCGTTTTTGCCGCGATGCAAATTCCTGTGGGTATCGCACTTGACCGCATTGGGCCGCGCCTGACCGCATCGGTGTTGCTGCTTGTTGGCGGTGCGGGGGGTGCTGCCCTGTTTGCGACTGCGGCGGATGTGCGCGATGTGCAAATTGCAATGGGGTTGATCGGATTGGGCTGTTCGCCCGTTTTGATGGCAACCTATTACATCTTTGCGCGGGTTTATTCTGCGGCCATCTTTGCCACGCTCGCAGGTGTGACGATTGGCATTGGATCAATGGGCAACTTGGCAGCTGCAACACCCATGGCTTGGGCGGTTGAGGCCGTGGGGTGGCGCGAAACCGTTTGGGGCTTGGCGCTTGTGACGGGTCTTGTTGCGCTGGCTTTGTTCCTCTTGGTCAAAGACCCCGCCAACCCAGAAGGCGATCAAAAAGGCAGCTTGATGGATCTGCTGCGCATTCCTGCGCTTTGGCTTATCTTCCCGTTGATGTTTGTGGGCTATGCCCCGTCAGCGGGGGTGCGTGGCCTGTGGGTTGGGCCTTATATGGGGGATGTCTTTGGTCTAACTGTTGCTGAGATCGGCACGGTGAGCCTGATCATGGGGGTTGCGATGGTGGTGGGTAGTTTTGCCTATGGCCCGCTGGATCGGTTCTTTGGCACGCGCAAATGGGTTATCTTGATTGGGAACCTGTTGGGGGCCTTCGCCTGTTTGGCGATTTGGGCTGTGCCCGAAAGCAGTATTTTGACAGCTACTGTTCTGGTTGCGGCCTTGGGGTTGTTTGGGGCGTCCTTCCCTGCCCTTGTTGCCCATGGGCGCAGCTTCTTTCCCCCGCATTTGGTTGGGCGTGGTGTGACCTTGATAAATTTGTTTGGCATCGGTGGGGTGGGTGTGATGCAATTCGCCTCAGCCCCTTTCTTCACTGCGCTGTCAGGCACGATGGCCTTGCCTGCCGCCTATGGGGCCTTGTTTGGGGTCTTTGCGCTTGCCGTTCTGATCGGATGCGCAATTTACCTCTTTAGCGAAGATCGCCTTGACTAAGCGCGACCAGATTGCGCGCCAAGTGCCCCTTTCGCTTTGGTCGCACATGATTTAAGGGCATGCGCAGTCGTAAGCCTGAAGGATATGGAACATGGGTTACAAAGTTGTCGTTGTCGGCGCCACGGGCAATGTGGGCCGCGAAATGCTCAACATTCTAGACGAGCGTCAATTCCCTGTTGACGAGATCGCCGTGCTTGCCTCGCGTAAATCGCTTGGCACAGAATGCAGCTTTGGTGACAAGACCCTAAAGACCAAGGATCTCGATACATTCGATTTCACAGGCTGGGATATAGCATTTTTCGCGGTTGGGTCTGAAGCTACAAAAACCTATGCACCGATTGCGGCATCGCAAGGTTGTATCGTGATCGATAATTCCTCGCTCTATCGCTATGATCCTGATGTGCCTTTGGTTGTCCCTGAGGTGAACCCTGAGGCGGTTGAGGGCTATGCGAAGAAGAACATCATCGCGAACCCCAATTGCTCCACCGCCCAGATGGTTGTTGCATTGAAGCCGCTTCATGACCGCGCTCGGATCAAGCGTGTTGTGGTGTCGACCTATCAGTCTGTGTCTGGCACAGGCAAAGATGCGATGGATGAGCTGTGGAACCAGACCAAGGGAATGTTCGTTCCAGGTCAGGAAGTTGCCCCGAGCGTTTACCCCAAGCAGATTGCCTTCAACGTGATCCCGCATATTGATGTGTTCATGGAAGATGGGTCTACTAAGGAAGAGTGGAAAATGGTCGCTGAGACCAAGAAAATCCTCGATCCTTCGGTTAAGGTAACTGCAACCTGCGTGCGTGTGCCTGTCTTTGTGGGCCATTCCGAGGCGATCAATATCGAGTTTGAAGATTTCCTAGACGAGGAAGAAGCCCGTGACATCCTGCGCGCGGCCCCAGGTGTGATGGTGGTCGATAAGCGTGAGGCGGGCGGTTATGTGACCCCTGTGGAATGTGTCGGCGATTATGCCACCTTCATCAGCCGCATCCGTCAGGACAGCACGATTGAGAATGGTCTAAATATTTGGTGCGTCAGTGACAACCTGCGCAAAGGTGCTGCGTTGAATGCGGTTCAGATTGCAGAAACCTTGGGCAATCGGGTTCTGAAAAAAGGCTGACGCACGGCGTTGCGCATCAGATATATCGGGGGGCCGTTGGCCCCCCTTTTTCTTAAAATCGTTCGGCGCGGAGGACTTCGCAGTCAGTCACGCTGACCACGCCGATATGCCGCTCCACCACCGCGAATGCCGCTTTGAGCAGCGCCTCTAGCTTTTCTGGGCGAATGATGCAGACCACGTTGATCATTCCGCCTGCACGGCTGACCTGACCCTCGCGGCTCCATTGTCCTGAACGGCCCGACCCGCCCAAAACGGGTAGGATCGTGAAGCCTGTCACCCCCGCCTTGACCAATGCATCCGTGAGGCGGGTTTCCATGACCGCCTCAATTGTGATCTCAACCCGCTTTGCGTTATGTGTTTCCATTGCCTTAGCCTCCCGTGGCGGCGCGCGCCAATGCCAGATAAATTGGTATGCCCAATGTCAAATTGAACGGGAACGTAATCCCAAGTGATAGGGTGAGATAAATTGAAGGATTGGCCTCAGGCAGGGCCACGCGCATTGCAGCAGGCACCGCGATATAAGAGGCCGAGGCGGAGAGCGTCATCATCAACATCACGCCGCCTGTCGACAGACCCAAAAGCAACCCGGCTCCAAGGCCAAGACAACTGCCGATTAAGGGCATCAGCACGCCAAAGGCGAAAAGCCCTGGCTTCAGTAAATGCCGCGCATCCCGCAGGCCGCGCCCCGCCACAAGGCCCATATCCAAAAGGAAAAGGCACAGCACACCTTGGAAGGGGGATACGATGAAAGAGGCGATTTTATCCAAGCCCTCTTGGCCTGTGATCCCGCCAATAATGAAGGATCCGATGAGCAAAACAATAGATCCATTTAGCAGGATTTCCCGCAGCAGACCCGCATCCATACCGCCGCCTTGACCCGCTTTTGCATCCGCCCGTGCCACAAGCCACAGGGCTGCTAAGATTGCAGGGGCCTCCATCGCGGCGGCGACCGCGACCATATAGCCTTCGCTCATCAAACCTGCGGTTTGCAGCACTGAACTTGCCGCGACAAAGGTCACGATCGAGATCGAGCCGTAATGTGCCGCCACTGCGGCGGCATCAATGGCCGTTAGCCCCGTCATCACGCGCAGCAAAGCGAAGGCTATGAAAGGCAGAACAAACGACAAAATCACCCCAGCCAAAATCGAGAAGATCAGCGTTTGGTCAATGCCATGCGCGGCCACGCTGGCCCCGCCTTTGAAGCCAATGGCAAAGAGCAAATAGAGCGACATCCCTTTCGCTACGGCCTCGGGCACGCTGAGGTCAGAGCGCGCAAAAGCAGCTGCAAATCCTAAGACGAAAAACAAGATGATGGGCGAGATCAGGTTCTGCGCCGCGAGCGACAGGATCGAGTCCATGAACACCTCCAGATTTTGCTCAGCGTTGCCTAACGAAGCGGGGCCAAGTGGTAAAGTTTAGACTTTCACAAAATGGCGCAATGTGCCGTCATAGCTTTCGATATCCATATCCGCGATATCGGCCCAAATCCCATGCAGGGTCAGGTTCTTTGAGCCTACAGCCTCGGCCACCACGGGATAGCTCATCAGGTTTTCAAGCGAGACTTGTATCCCCTCTTTTTCAAGCATGGTTTGTTGAACCTCAGGGGCGGTGATATATTTGACCCTCTCAAATCCTGGCCGCAAAACATCCAACCAACGGCCCACAAAGCTTTCTTTCTTTTCCAAATCGGGGGCGCGGCCTTGGCACATGTCAATACACCCCCGCACGCCGCCGCAATTGGAATGGCCCATGATGATGAGATGCTCGATTTTGAGGTTCTTGATTGCAAACTCGACCGCGGCAGCGGTGCCGTGATGCTGCCCGTCAGGGGTAAAAGGGGGCACCAGATTGGCGATGTTGCGGTGAATGAATAATTCACCTGTGCGTTGTCCAAACACGGATGTCACAGCAACGCGGCTGTCGCAGCAGGCTATGACCATGGCCTTTGGATTCTGCCCTTCGGTTGCCAATTTGCGAAACCAATCACGGTTCTCAGGAAAGGATTTCACTTTCCAATCCTGATAGCGTTCAAGCAAATAACTTGGCAGTGATTTAATGCGGTGCATCCATAATGTCCCTTCAGAGCACTTGATCACAATCTCTGATAATTTTCTATAAACTGTCTTTTCATTCCTGCCTCAAATCAACCTTTTCTTCACCCCCAAATATCACCCTGTGACCACATGCAGCGCACGGTGGGATGGGAAAATGACGGATGTGGTGACCGTCTTGCGTTTTGAAGAACCTGCGCGGTTTGATCCCGACAGGTTAGAGCGGCTTTGTCGCGATATTGGCGAGACGCAAGCAGAATATGAAGTTGCTGTGGATCATGATCGCGCTCGCGCAGATTGACTGTGTCGACAGCACTCTTGAACGGAAAAAGATTGTTGCTGAGATTGCCAACTCTGCCAGCAAGATCGGTATGGCGACCTTGGCGCGGGTGGCGCGCGATGTTCATATCGTGATGGCGCGCCAAGATATGGCCGCAATCGGCGCAACCTTGGCCCGTTTGCGCCGTGTGGGTGAGCGATCAGTTTATGCGATTTACGATATTGAGGATATGAGTGTGTGATCGCCCTTGCGGCGCGGGATGGTGTTGTTACTTTGCGGTGCAGCGATATTGCCCTGACCTCAAAGGAATGACGGAATGTCCCACGCGCTGCGATTTGCCCGCCCAGATGAATTTCCTAATACGGACGCAATCCCTGTTCATGTGATCAGCGCCGATGGGGCTGATGCGGCTTTGGCCCAGTTGGACGCTGCCTCACGGCAATGGGCCATGACCCATGGCTTTAGCGGGGCACTGGGCAAAACCTGTCTTCTGCCCAATGAGGCGGGTGGAATTGCCGCTGTTTTGTTGGGGGTAGGAACGTCCGCTGATCGGATCAGGAAACGGTTCGCTGCAGGTGCCGCGATTTCTGATTTGCCAAAAGGTCTGTACGAGGTGGCCTCAGCCTCATTGGAGGGCCACCCGCAAAACCTTCGCGAAGAAATTGCACTGGGGTATTTACTCGCGGGATATCGGTTTGATCGCTATCGTAAAAAATCGGGTCGCGATGCGGCCTTGGTGGCGCTTGCGGGCATAGATGCCCCGCATTTCGAACGGCTCGCACAAGCCGAGGCCATGGTGCGTGATCTGGTCAACACCCCTGCGCAAGACATGGGCCCCGAAGAATTGGAGGGGGCCGCCCGCGATTTGGCGGCGCGCTATAACGCCAAGATTTCCGTGATCCTTGGGGACGATCTATTGGCGCAGAATTTCCCGATGATTCATGCGGTCGGTCGGGCCAGTCCCCGCGCGCCTCGTTTGATTGATATGACTTGGGGCGAAGGCGGGCCGCAAATCACCTTGGTGGGCAAGGGCGTGTGTTTTGACACAGGCGGTTTGAACCTGAAACCTGGATCATCCATGGGCACGATGAAAAAGGATATGGGGGGGGCTGCCAATGTTTTGGGCCTTGCTCAGATGATTATGGATGCGGGTCTAAAGCTGCGGTTACGGGTCTTGATCCCTGCAGTTGAAAATGCCGTTGATGGTTCAGCCTTTCGCCCCAGTGATATTTTGACCGCCCGCAACGGCATGACGGTCGAGATCAACAACACTGATGCCGAGGGGCGGTTGGTCTTGGCTGACGCCTTGGCGCTTGGGGCCGAAGGTAGCCCCGATCTTATGATTTCTATGGCAACATTAACTGGGGCTGCGCGGGTCGCAGTGGGGCCAGATCTTGCGCCATTTTACACTGATGATGAGGGTCTTGCCGCACAGATCAGTGCCAAAAGCCCCGATCGGTTCGACCCTGTTTGGCGTATGCCCTTTCACGCCCCTTATGAGGCTATGATTGAACCGGGCATTGCCGATCTGGATAACGCGCCCTCTGGGAGCATGGCGGGGTCGATTACGGCGGCCTTGTTTTTGCGCCGCTTCACCCAAGGCGCCGCGCGCTATTGTCACTTCGATATTTTTGCTTGGCAGCAAAGTGATGCACCTGCGCGCCCAAAAGGGGGTTTGGGTCAGGGCATTCGTGCGCTATACGCGGTGCTGTCTGAAGGGGTTTAAGACATGGCAAGCGATCCACGGATCACGGCAAGCAATGGGCGGGTGGCGCTTCGGGCGCTGCAAGGTCAGGTTATGGCGGATGAATTCTTGGATGGCACATGGATGACGGTGCAGCAACCGTTGGCCAATATCATGACCGAACCAAAGGGCACGCGGGCGAGCCAATTGTTGTTTGGCGAGCGGTTTTTGGCGCTTGAAACGCGTGATGGGCAAGTTTTCGGTCAAGCAGAGCGGGACGCCCAAGTCGGTTATATTTTATCGCAGGGCCTTGCGGCAGAAACGCCCGTCACTCATTGGGTCACCGCCCCTGCAACCCATCTCTATCCGCGCCCCGATGTAAAATCGCCGCCCGATGTGTCGATCTTTTTCGGCGCACGTGTGAATGTGGTTGAGCCTGCGAAAGAGGGCGAAAGCTTTCACCGCATCCAGACGGGGCATCATGTTCCGAAATCCCACCTGCGCCCCTTAACAGCGCGGTTTTCGGATACGGTGGGCGTGGCTGATCTATTCCTTGGAACCCCCTATCTTTGGGGCGGCAGCAGCCGATGGGGCATTGATTGCTCTGGCCTGATCCAATTGGCGATGCGCGCCTGTGGTCAAGACTGCCCACGGGACAGTGACCAACAAGAGGCAGCACTCGGCGCGCTTTTGCCGGAGGATGCACCGCTGCGCCGCGGGGATTTGGTGTTTTGGAAGGGCCATGTCGGGATCATGGCCGATGAAGAGATGCTGTTGCACGCAAATGCCCATCACATGGCGGTGGCCTATGAGCCGCTTGCCCATGCCGAGGCGCGCATTCGCACGTCTGGCGGTGGCGAGATTACCGCGCGCAAACATGTCTTGATAGAATGACGGGGTATTAATCGTCTACGGCGCGGATCAATTTGCGCTCTAACACGCGCAGCACATTGCGCAGATCATGCCCGCGCTTGAGAATGCGCCCGTCCATCCCAATCACGGAATACATTCCCTGCTTGCCTGCCAATTTGGGGCGCTTTTCAATCCGATAAATAGGGTGTTCGGCGGTGCGGCGGAAAACTGAGAAAATCGCAACATCACTCAGCAGCGACATTCCATAATCGCGCCATTCACCTGCAGCCACCATGCGGCCATAAATCGACAGGATCGCCGATAATTCGCCACGATCAAAGGCGACCTTTTCGGGAATATGGGAAGCGCTAAAGGATTGAGTATGCATCACCATAGACTGATGGTGGCATGAATTCTAAGAAATGCAAGGGAGATCATAAAAAGGCCCGCAAGGTCAGCTGATCTTGCGGGCCGTGATGCGTGGTGGCGCTTAGGCGCGAACCAGTTTTTCGTAGGCGTCCGAGATGTCCCGCGTCAGGGCGCCAACCTCGAAATTATAGCTGCCAATCTGACCCACTGGGGTGACTTCTGCGGCGGTTCCCGTCAGCCAGCATTGTTCAAACCCTTCCAATTCTTCGGGCATGATATGACGCTCATGCACCTTGATTTGGCGATCGTTCAACATACCGATAACTGTCTGGCGGGTTAGGCCATTGAGGAAGCAATCTGGCTTTGGCGTATGCACTTCGCCATCTTTGACGAAGAAGATATTTGCGCCTGTCGCCTCGGCGACATAGCCGCGATAATCAAACATCATGGCATCTGAGCAGCCTTTGGCTTCGGCCTCATGCTTGGACATTGTGCAGATCATATACAGGCCTGCGGCCTTGGCATGGCTTGGCGCCGTTTCCGGCGAGGGGCGTTTCCAACGCGCTATATCAAGTTTGGCACCTTTGGTTTTTGCATCCCCATAGTAATTGCCCCAGCCCCATGCCGCGATGGCCAAACGAACGGGGTTACGGCGAGAGGAGACACCCATATCCTCACCCGCGCCGCGCCACGCAACCGCGCGCACATAGGCATCGCTCAGGCCATTGGCCGCGAGAACCTCGGTCTTGGCTGCCTCAATTTGGTCAACAGTAAACGGAATTTCGAAGTCCAATTGGCCTGCGGAAAAATGCAACCGTTCGGAATGAGCGCGGCTGAGGAAAATTTTGCCACCATAGGCGCGCTCGCCCTCAAAGACGGAAGATGCATAATGCATCGCATGGGTCAGAATATGAACATTGGCCTCGCGCCAATTGACCAAAGCCCCATCCAGCCAGATTTTCCCATCGCGGTTATCGTAGGTGCCGCTCATCTTTCCAATCCCATCTTTCCTTCAGGGCGCATATCTGCGCCAGTTTGCAAATGTTGTGCAAAATACGGCCGTTTCGGACATAATATTTCGCAAAACTGGCAATTCGGTAACAATTGATTCTTGGAAAGTCAACAAGGCTGACATAAACTATGAAGTGCTCCTTGGTTCCGATGCCAAAGACCCAAAACGATGCGGGAGATGAAGATGGCAGAGCGTGCAGTCAATAACCCTATCGGCACGGGCGAAAGCTTGCTCTTTTTGACGGATGAGCAGCTGCGCCGCGGGATTGAGGCGATGTTTTTCGCCTATCGGGGATTCACCGCTGATCCTGATCGCATTTTACAAAATTACGAATATGGTCGCGCCCATCATCGTGCCATCCATTTCATCAACCGCACCCCTGGAACGACAGTCAATAACCTGCTGAATATTCTGGGCGTGACCAAGCAGTCCCTCAATCGTGTTCTGCGCAGTCTGATCGCCGATGGTTTGGTCGAAAGTCGCGTTGGAGTGCAGGATAAGCGCGAACGGCATCTTTATCTCACCGAAACAGGCGCCAAGCTTGAACGCGAATTGTCAGAGGCGCAGCGCAACCGCATGCGCGCGGCCTATCGCAATGCGGGGCCAGAGGCCGTGGCAGGATTTCGTGCTGTCCTTGAGCAGATGATGGATCCTGAGATGCTGCGCCATTTCCAAGCAGGTTTGGATACCTAAAATGGCAGACACCAACCCGCATATCCTGATCGTGGATGATGATGAGCGCATCCGCGGGCTGCTGCAGAAATTTCTGATCCGCAACGGGTTTCTGGCCAGTGTTGCGCGCGATGCTGCGCAAGCCCGCCGCCTGTTGCAGGGGTTGGATTTCGATTTGATTGTGCTTGATGTGATGATGCCGGGTGAGGATGGCATTAGCCTGACACAAGATTTGCGCAAAACGATGGATTGCCCAATCTTGCTTTTGACGGCCAAGGGTGAGGCGCAAGATCGTATTGCGGGTTTTGAGGCGGGGGCAGATGATTATTTGCCAAAACCCTTTGAGCCCAAGGAATTGCTATTGCGTATCGGCGCGATCCTGCGCCGTATGCCGCAACCCGAAGCCAGCCAAAACCTGCCCAAATTGCTGCATCTTGGGGCCATGCGCTTTGACATTGATCGTGGCGAGTTGTGGCAGGGTGATCAGCCTTTGCGCCTGACTGCAACCGAGGCCGCATTGATGCGGATCTTTGCAACCCATGTGAACAGTTCTGTGACCCGTCAGCAGTTGGTCGAAGAATTGGGCCGTGACAAGATGGCAGGCGGTGACCCTGCGCAAGAGCGCGCGATTGATGTGCAAATCACCCGCCTACGCCGCAAGATTGAAGCTGACCCGAAACAACCCCGTTATCTGCAAACTGTCCGCGGCGCGGGCTATATGTTGGTGCCTGACTGATGGCGACATGGCTTTTTGAAAACCCATTTGCGCAAGATCATCTGACGCCAGAGGGTCATCCCGAACAGGTGGCGCGCATTGCGGCCATAAAGGCCCATTTGGATAGCTTAGATTTCGTGGGGCTTGAACGCCACGCGGCCCCATTGGCCACGGAAGACGATCTGCGATTGTGCCACCCCCAAGCCTATATTGATCAACTCAAAGCGGCTTTGCCCACGCAAGGGCAAGTTGCGCTTGATGGCGATACCTTTCTGTCGCCCGCGTCATGGCAGGCCGCGCTTTCGGGCGTAGGGGGTGTGATTGCAGCAATAGATGCCGTGATGGAGGGCCGCGCCAAAAACGCATTTGTCCTCACGCGGCCACCTGGGCATCACGCCGAAACCGCAACTGCCATGGGGTTTTGTCTCTTTGGGTCAGTGGCGATTGGGGCCAAACATGCACTCGAGCGGGCGGGGGCCGCACGGGTGGCCGTGATAGATTTCGATGTGCATCACGGCAACGGCACGCAAGATTTGCTGTGGGATGAAACCCGCGCTTTGTTTGTCTCGTCACACCAGATGCCGCTTTATCCAGGATCGGGGGCGCGTGGCGAACGTGGCGTGGCGGGTAATATCCTGAATGTGCCCCTTCCACCCAATTCAGACGGGGCCTTGATGCAACAGGCCTATCTTCGCGATGTATTGCCGCGATTGGCTGAATTTGCGCCTGACCTTATCCTGATTTCAGCAGGTTTTGACGCGCATCAGGCTGATCCATTGGCCAACTTAAATTGGGATGAAACGGATTTTGCATGGCTGACGCGAGAAATTTGCGCATTTGCCGAAACCCAATGCGCGGGGCGGGTGGTCTCGGCGCTAGAGGGCGGTTATGATCTGCCCTCACTGGGGCGCAGTGTTGCGGCCCATGTCACAGAATTGATGGAAGCTTCGAAATGACAGATGACAACGACCTTGCGCAGATGAGTTTTGAAGACGCCTTGCGCGCCCTAGAGGAAGTCGTGGCCAAGCTTGAGCGTGGGGATGTGCCACTTGACCAATCCATCGCGCTCTATGAACGGGGGGCTGCGCTGCGCGCACGCTGTGAGGCCAAGCTCAAAGAGGCCGAAGAAAAAGTCTCCAAAATCACCCTAGATGGCACAGGCGTGCCAACGGGCAGCACCTCAGTTGAGGGGCTTTGAGCGCCTTTGGCCCCTATTGAGTTTCAAACCCGCCTCAGCACCCAGTCCCGCGTCATTGCTGCGTTCTTGACCGAGGCGCTTGCACAATATGGCTCAGATGATGTTGCTGCGGCGATGCGCTATGCGTTGCAGGGTGGCAAGGGTTTGCGTGGGTTTTTGGTGCTTGAGGCATCGGCGCTATATGGCATTCCTGCGGCCTCCGCGCTTCCTGCGGCGGGTGCGGTTGAGGCCATCCACGCCTATAGTCTGATCCACGATGATCTGCCCTGCATGGACGATGACGACCTGCGCCGCGGTCAGCCCACTGTTCACAAAAAATGGAACGAGGCGATTGCGGTTCTCGCGGGGGATGCGCTGCAAAGTTTTGCATTCGCGCTTTTGGCTGATCCTAATCTTGGGGCCGCAGAGGTGCGGATCAAATTGGTGTCGACCTTGTCTGAAGCCGCAGGTGCGCGCGGTATGGTTTTAGGGCAGGCGCAGGACATTGCTGCAGAAACCGCTGCGTCCCCCTTGACCCTTGAACAAATCACGGAATTGCAAAGCAATAAAACGGGCGCGCTGTTGGAATGGCCCGCCCATGCCGCAGCGATCATAGCGGGCCAAGATCCCGAACCGTTGAGGGCATATGCCCGTGCAATTGGCCTCGCCTTTCAGATTGCCGATGACATTTTGGATGTGGAAGGCGACAGCAGCAAGGCAGGTAAGGCCCTGCGCAAAGATGCCGATGCGGGCAAAGCGACCTTTGTCACGCTTCTGGGGCTAGACGGTGCCAAGGCTGAGGCAGCGCGCTTGGTCGCTGAGGCGGAAACGGCCCTCGCACCATTCGGGGATAAAGCCCAAAGCCTGCGCGCCCTTGCCCGATTCATCATTGCCCGCGACAGATAGGCGTGATCCGTTGCTCTTGGCCCCTGTCATGGCTATATGGCGACCACTGGAGGGCCGATGACAGATAGACCTAAAACACCGCTTTTGGATCAAGTGACCACGCCGCGCGATTTGCAGCGGTTTTCTGATCATGATCTGATCCGCTTGGCCGATGAATTGCGCGCCGAGACGATTTCGGCTGTCTCCGAGACGGGTGGGCATTTGGGGGCTGGTCTGGGTGTGGTTGAGTTGACCGTGGCACTTCACGCCGTATTTGATGCCCCGCGTGACAAATTCATTTGGGATGTCAGCCACCAATGTTATCCGCATAAGATTTTGACAGGGCGGCGGGATCGTATCCGCAGTCTGCGCCAAAAGGGTGGCTTGTCAGGTTTCACGAAACGCAGCGAGTCGCCCTATGATCCATTTGGCGCTGCGCATAGTTCCACCTCTATTTCTGCGGCGCTCGGCTTTGCCGTTGCGCGCGATTTAAGCGGTGCCTGCGAGACAGGTTTGGGAGATGCGATTGCGATTATCGGTGATGGTTCCATTTCCGCAGGCATGGCCTATGAGGCCCTGAACAATGCGGGCCATCTGAAAAAGCGGTTGATTGTGATCCTCAACGACAATGAAATGTCGATTGCACCGCCAACAGGTGCGATGTCGGCTTATTTGTCTCGCCTTTATGCAGGCGCGCCGTTTCAGGAATTCAAAGCCGCCGCCAAGGGCGCTGTATCGCTTTTGCCTCAGCCGTTCCAACACGGGGCGCGCCGTGCGAAAGAACTGCTGAAATCCGCGACAGTCGGCGGCACCTTGTTCGAAGAATTGGGCTTTGATTATATCGGCCCGATTGATGGGCATGATATGGATCAGCTGCTTGCGGTTTTGCGCACCGTCAAGGCGCGGGCGCATGGGCCGATGCTCATTCATGCGATTACCAAGAAGGGCAAAGGCTATGCCGAAGATCGCCCAGATCGCGGCCACGCCACCGCGCGCTTCGATGTGGTCACGGGCAAGCAACACAAAGCGCCCTCAAACGCGCCCTCATATACGCGTGTCTTTGCAGATGCGCTGATTGCCGAGGCCGCAGAGGATCCGTTGGTGACGGCTGTCACGGCGGCGATGCCAGACGGAACAGGCCTGAACCTATTTGCAGAACGCTTTCCCGAACGCTGTTTTGATGTGGGCATTGCCGAACAGCATGCGGTGACCTTTTCGGCGGGTATGGCCGCGGGTGGATTAAAACCCTTCTGTGCGCTTTATTCGACCTTCTTGCAACGCGGCTATGATCAAGTTGTGCATGACGTGGCCATACAACGTCTGCCTGTGCGCTTTGCGATTGATCGCGCGGGGCTTGTTGGTGCCGATGGCGCGACCCATGCGGGCAGTTTTGACATCGCCTATCTGGCAAATTTGCCCGATTTCGTGGTAATGGCGGCTGCCGATGAAGCGGAATTGGTGCATATGGTGCGCACCGCCCTGGAGATTGGGGATCGCCCCTCTGCCTTCCGCTTTCCGCGCGGCGAAGGTGTTGGGGTCGAGTTACCTGCACGCGGTCAGGCGCTTGAAATCGGCAAGGGGCGGATGATCGCAGACGGCAATCGCGTGGCTCTCTTGAACTTTGGCACCCGCCTGAAAGAAGTGCGCGAAGCTGCGGAGATTTTGGCCCAGAAAGGGATCACGCCCACGATTGCTGACGCGCGTTTTGCCAAACCTTTGGATACAGATTTGATCGACCAACTCGCCCGTCATCACGAGGCGCTGATCACCATTGAAGAAGGGGCGATTGGCGGCTTTGGCAGCCATGTCGCGCATCATCTGGCGGAAACGGGCGTGTTTGATCGGGGGATCAAATACCGCTCCATGGTGCTGCCCGATATTTTCATCGACCAAGCCAGCCCGCGCGACATGTATGCGGTGGCAGGCATGAATGCCGAGGATATCGTGACCAAGGTTCTCGTGACCTTGGGTGTAGATGTTTTGGGGAAGCGGGCTTGAACGCCTACTTCCCCAACCGCTCCTCAATCTTGCGCAGTCGGTCTAGCACCTCATCACGATAGGCATCTGTGGCGGCGTTGCTTTCTTCGGCATGCGCGTCTTGCATGGAATTGACGATCAGGCCAACCAGCAGGTTCACCACCGCAAAGGTCGTGACCATGATGAAAGGCACAAAGAACAGCCACGCATAAGGATAAACATCCATCACGGGGCGCACGATGCCCATGGACCAACTTTCCAATGTCATGATTTGGAACAGGGAATAGAAAGACGCGCCAAGCGTGCCGAACCATTCGGGGAAAGATGCCCCGAACAGTTTGGTTGCCATCACGGCACCGATGTAAAAGATGATCCCCATTAGCAAGAACACGCTGCCCATTCCCGGCAAGGCGGTGACAAACCCCTCGACCACGCGGCGCAATCGTGGCGCGGCTGAAATGACCCGAAGCACCCGCAAGATGCGCAAGGCGCGCAGAACTGACAGCCCGTGGGTGGCGGGCATCAGTGCGATACCAACGATCAAGAAATCAAAAACGTTCCATCCCGAGCTGAAAAACCGCGCGCCATGGGCCACCAGTTTCAGCGCAATTTCGATCACGAAAATCGCAAGGCAAATCCAGTCCAATGTCAGGATGATGGTGCCCGCCGCGTCCATAACTTCGGGCGATGTCTCAAGGCCCAAAAGAATGGCGTTAAAAATGATCACGCCGATGATGAATTGGCGGATGCGGGGGCGGTCTAGCCAATCGGCAAGTATCTGTCGCGTGGTCGCAAAATCACGGGTCATAGCAGCCATCCTTGAGCGCGTTACCGTCCCATATGGGGTCGGGTAAATCGGGCGGCAAGTTCTATATGCGGCGACCAACGGAATTGGTCGATGGGCTGCACCCATTCAAGGCAATAACCTACGTCAATGAGGGTTTTTGCGTCACGGGCAAAACTGATCGGGTTGCAGGATAGAAATGCAATCTGGGGGATGTCGGTTTTCGCCAATTCATGCACCTGTGTCTGTGCGCCTGCACGGGGGGGGTCGATTACCACCGCGTCATATTTGGCGAATTCGTCACTTAAAACGGGGCGACGAAAAAGGTCGCGGGTTTCGGCGTTAATGGGCTTTAGCCCGTCCGCATAGCGGGCGGCGTCTTGCAAGGTCTTGACCATATCGGCGCTGCCTTCGACTGCGTGCACAGGCGCTGTTTCGGCCAGTGGAAAGGTAAAGGTTCCACATCCCGCAAAAAGGTCAATGATGCGTGTGGCCCCCGAAATCGCGCTGCGTGCAGTGGCCAAAAGCGCTGCTTCGCCCGCTTTGGTGGCTTGCAAAAATGCACCTGCGGGTGGGGTGACGCGGGCGCGCCCCATTTGGTGAAAGGGTGGGGTTTCCATAAAGACGACCTCATCCCCCCATGTCAGGCGCAGAAATTTGGAGCGGAATTTTGGCAATTCAGTCCGCAGCGCATGATCCAAGGGCTTGCCGCCCGTCACGTGGAGGTCAAGCCCGATGTCGGACTGGGTTAGGCTAAAGCCCAAAACCGCACTGCGCGATCCCCCCAAACGGGCGATCTCTGCCAATACGGGCAGCGTGGCCACCATCTCATCGGGCAAAAGGTGACATTCGCCGATCGGCACAAGGACGTCCGATTTTCGGGCATGAAACCCCACCATCGCCCCCGATTTCGTGCGCCGCGCGGCAAAGGTGGCGCGCCTGCGTGAGTGCGCAGGCGAAGTTAGGGTTGCGCGGATATCGGTTGTGATCCCGTGCGCGGCAAGCGCAATTGCAATTTGGTCTGCCTTCCACGCACTGACAAATGTGTCCGAGGCATGTTGCAGGCTGCACCCGCCACAAGATTTATAATGCACGCAGACAGGTTTTACCCGCGCGGGGGAAGGGGTCACAATTTTGGCCCCGTCCAATTGACCTTCGTTTACTACGCCGCGCACCACCTCGTCAGGCAAGGTGAGGGGGACGAGGATTTGGCCTCCGTCTGCTTTCTGTGCAATGCCATCGCCGCGATGTCCGAGGCGGGTGATTGTGAGGGTTTCTTCGCTCACGCGGAACCTCCGTCTGGATTAAGAAAGCCGCCCGATTGGCGGTTCCACAGCGAAGCATAGAGCCCGCCCTTTGCCAAAAGTACCTCATGCGGGCCATCTTCGATGATGTGGCCTTCATCTAAAACGATGATGCGATCCATCTGCGCAATGGTCGACAGTCTATGCGCAATCGCAATCACGGTTTTGCCTGCCATCAGGTCGCTCAGCGTGTTTTGGATGCTCGCTTCAATCTCGCTATCAAGTGCGCTTGTGGCCTCGTCCAAAATCAAAATCGGCGCATCTTTTAGAACCACCCGCGCAAGCGCGATGCGCTGTCTTTGCCCGCCCGAAAGTTTCACCCCGCGTTCGCCAACATGGGCCTCGAACCCTGTGCGGCCCTCTGGGTCTTCAAGATCATGGATGAACCCTAAGGCCTCGGCGCGTTCTGCGGCGCGGATTACATCAGCATCACTTGCATCGGGGCGGCCATAGGCGATGTTGTCGCGCACGGAGCGGTGCAACAGGCTGCTGTCTTGCTGCACAACGCCCATTGTGGCGCGCAGGCTGTCCTGGGTCACATCGGCAATATTTTGGCCATCAATGCGGATTACGCCGCCTTCACAATCATAAAAACGCAGCAAAAGTTTCACGAGGGTCGATTTCCCAGCGCCAGAGCGCCCGACAAGCCCGACCTTTTCGCCGGGCTGGATGGTTAAACTGAGGCGATCTAAGCCACCCGCGCCGCGCCCATAATGGTGACTGACCGCGTCAAATTCGATCAATCCTTTTTCGAATTTGAGGGCGGATGCGTTCTGGCGGTCACGCAATGTGATCGGTTGGGCAATGGTCTCCATCCCCTCCATCACCACCCCCAATTCCCGGAATAGGCTTGAGAGAGCCCACATGATCCAGCCGGTCATTGCATTGAGCTGTAAGGTCAGGGCGGTTGCTGCCGCCACAACGCCCACAGTTGCCGTTCCCGTATACCACAACCAAACCGACCAACCGACAACGGACACGATCAAAAGTCCGTTCAAGGTCAATAGCGTGACGTCCATTATCGTGAATATCCGCATCTCGCGGGCGAATGTTTGGCGGGTATGCTCAATGGCCTCGTGGGCATAGTCCAGTTCGCGTGTTGTATGCGCGAAAAGCTTGACCGAGTGGATGTTGGTATAGCTGTCAACGACCCGTCCCGTTGTCATAGATCGCGCATCTGAACTGGCCTTGGAGGCGGGGGTGACATTGCGGATTGTCCAGCGCACCAACAGCCCATAGAGCCCGCACCAAATCACCAAGGGCACGGCAAGCCGTGGGTCTGACTGGGTCAGTAGGATCAGCGCGCCGATGAAATAGGCGATAGAAAATGTGATGGCGTCAAAAATCTGAAACACCGCATCGCCTGCGGCGGGCGGGGTTTGCATAATCCGCCCTGCGATACGACCCGCAAAATCATTTTCAAACCATCCGACCGATTGACGTAAAACATGCCGATGTGCCCGCCAACGGATCAGCGTGCCAAAATTCGGCAGGATCGCATTGTTCAAAAGCCCCACATCCAAAAGCTGCATCAAAGGGCGGACTAGCACCACAAAGAGCGCGACTAAGCCAAGCTCGAGCCCGTGATTTGCAAAGAGTTCTGTGGGGCTATTGACTGATAGCAGATCAACAACGCGCCCCAAATAGACGATCAGCCCCAATTCAATCGAAGCGACCACCATCGACATAAAGGCTGCTGCAACGAACACCCGTTTGAAGGGTTGCGCATAGCCGCGCAAAAACGGCCAGAGTCGATTGGGGGGCGTATCCTCATCGGCGTAGGGCGTATAGGGATCTACCAGTGTTTCGAAAAATCGGAACATTGCATCGGGCCTGATTGGTTGATTGGGTCGCAACCTGACCCTGTGGCGCAATATAGGGCGGGGCTCACATAAAGACCATTGCGGCTGTCAGCGCGAGGGCGCTTGCCATGGTTTTGCGAAAAATATTCCATGCACGCGGCGTGGTCAGAAGCCGCGCTAAGGCCGTTCCTGCCGCTGCCCAAAACAGACAGACAAAAAGATTAATTCCTGAAAAGGCGGAGGAAAGGCGCAAGGCTTCTGTCAAAAGCGTGCCGCCCGCGCCAAAGCCCGCGGCGGCGGCAAGGCTGACGGCCCAGACCTTGGGATTGACCCATTGAAACATCACAGCCTGAAGAAAGGTAAACGGCTTTGCGACCTGTCGCGCCTTAGGATCTGCCGGTTTGGCCCGCCATAGGGTGAATGCCATATAAAGGATCCAAGATGCTGCGGCTATTTTCATCACTAAGGCAGCCACTGGATAGGCCAATAAAATTGCGCTGACGCCAAGACTTGAGGCAGCAGCAATCACACCCACCCCTGCGGCGACACCGAAAATATGCGGAATGGTCGCGCGAAACCCGAACAGCGCGCCTGATGTGGTCAAGAGGATAACATTTGGCCCAGGCGAAAACAGCCCTGCAAAAACAAATGGGTAAAGCGGATCCATGGGCGATGGTTAGGCAGGCTCACGCAGGATGCGCGGCACTTTGAACTCAACATTTTCCACGGCAGTCTCAACCTGTTCGACTGTCACATCATAGCGCGCCCGCACGGCATCAATCACCTCATTGACCAACAGCTCTGGCGCAGATGCGCCCGCCGTCAGACCAAGGCTGGTAATCCCCTCAAGCGCGCGCCAGTCAATATCAGTCGCCCGTTGCACAAGCTGCGCATAGTTGCAGCCCATTTTTGCCCCCACCTCGACCAAGCGTTTTGAATTTGAGGAATTGGGCGCGCCCACGACAAGCATGGCATCTGCCTTGGCCGCCATCGCCTTGACGGCCTCTTGGCGGTTGGTGGTCGCGTAGCAAATATCTTTTTTGTGCGGGCCGATAATTGCAGGGAACCGCGTCTTGAGGGCCGCAACAACATCGGCGGTGTCATCAATCGAAAGGGTGGTTTGCGTCACAAAGGCAAGTTTCAGGGGGTCGCGCACCGTGAGGGTCGCAACATCCGCCACTGTTTCAACCAAGACAACTTCGCCCTCGGGCAATTGGCCCATAGTGCCAATCGTTTCAGGATGGCCCGAGTGGCCGATCATCACGATCTGCAACCCCGCCTCATGATGCCGCGCCGCCTCGATATGCACTTTGGACACAAGCGGGCAGGTTGCATCAACATATATCATCTGCCGCCGCTCTGCGGTTGCGGGCACAGATTTGGGCACCCCATGGGCAGAAAAAATGACGGGTCGATCATTGGGGCACTCGTCCAATTCTTCGACAAAAACTGCGCCCTTTTCGCGTAGGGCATCCACCACGAATTTGTTATGCACGATTTCATGGCGCACAAAGACGGGTGCGCCCCATTTCTCGAGAGCCATTTCCACGATTTTAATTGCGCGATCTACACCTGCACAAAATCCGCGCGGCGCGGCCAAATAGAGGGTGAGGGGCGGTTTTTGCATAGTATCTCTCCGATCACCCCACAGTTAAGTCTTTGTGGCCCCGCCGTCTAGCGTTTCTGCCTAAACGGCATCGGCGCAAACGCCTCACACATGCCACATTTCCTGCGCATCAATGGGCGCGAGGCGCTTGCAGCGCTGGATCAAGACTGTTTCGATCTGATCCTCACCGATTGTCACATGCCCACGATGAATGGTTTTGAAATGGCCCGCGAAATTCGGGCGCGTGAAAGTGCGTCAGGGTTCTCAAAAATCCCTATAATCGCCATCACAGCTGACGCCGTTGGCCATGACCGCCAAAAGGGGATTGATGTCGGCATGGATGCCTATCTGACCAAGCCTGTGCGCTTGGGGGATTTGTCGAAGATGTTGTCGCTCTATCTGGTGGGGGAGGAACAGGGGCGCGGTGCCGTGCGCAGCGCGCCTTAATAGCTTTCCTCAAAGTCATCCTCACCGCCATTTTCGCGCGGGGGGCGTCCTACTGCGTCTTTTAACTCGTCCAATTCAATGAAATTGTCCGCCTGCCGCCGTAGGTCATCGGCAATCATTGGCGGGTTCGAGCGGATGGTAGACACAACCGAAACCCGAACGCCCTTGCGTTGGATGGCAGCCACAAGCGGGCGAAAATCACCATCGCCAGAAAACAGCACGATATGATCGACATGGTCTGCGATTTCCATCGCATCGACAGCCAAATCAATATCCATATTCCCTTTGATCTTGCGCCGCCCTTGCGCATCTGTGAATTCCTTGGCGGCTTTCGTCACCATGGTGAACCCGTTGTAGTTCAACCAATCCACCAAAGGGCGAATCGGGGAATATTCGTCATTCTCAAGAAGGGCCGTATAATAAAATGCGCGAAGAAGTTTTCCGCGTTGCATGAATTCTTGGCGTAAGAGTTTATAGTCGATATCAAAAGCCAAAGCCTTGGCTGCCGCATAAAGATTTGAGCCGTCAATAAAGAGCGCGAGGCGCTCATCACGATAAAACATTTGAAAGACCTTATAATAAACAGACCAATCGCGGCCTTGAATAATTCGTCAAAATATCACGATCAGCAATGCAGAGCAAAATAGGGGATAAATCATTTGGCGCAAGCTTTCCTTTCTAATGCGGAGCCGCGCAAGGCAATTGTCGCGCTTGGCTCAAATCTACCTGTCGAGGGGCAGGCGCCGCGCGTGGTTTTGGATCGTGCGATTGCACAGTTGCGGGACTATGTGACCGCGCAGGGTGGTGGCGATTTCAAATTGAGCCAACTCTATCGAACCCCTGCATTTCCTGCAGGTTCTGGCCCTGATTTTGTGAATGCGGCGATCTCCTTTGACTGGCTATTAAGCCCAAATTTGCTGCTGGAAAAGCTGCATGCCATAGAGGCCGATTTTGGCCGCAGCCGTTTACAACGCTGGGCCGCGCGTGGGTTGGATTTGGATCTTTTGGGCCTCGGCAATTTGGTTTTGCCAGACCCAGACATATGGCAAGTTTGGGCCAATCTCTCGACAAAAGAGGCGCAATCGCGCGCGCCTGATCAATTGATTTTACCTCACCCCCGCATGGCTGAGCGCGGCTTTGTTTTAATCCCGCTCTGTGATGTTGCCCCAAATTGGTGTCACCCGATCCTTGACGAAACGGTTTCTGAATTGCGCGCAAAATTGCCGCCCGAAGAGTGTCGTGAGATCAATCCACTGTGAGGGCGCGCGCGGTCTTTTGCACTTGTATTTCGGGGGCGGTCTGACTATTTACGAGGCTTGCGCCCCTCCCTTAATCAGCCTTGGAGAGTTTAGTATGGCCCGCGTGACGGTAGAAGATTGCGTAGACAAGGTTCCCAACCGCTTTGAATTGGTGATGCTTGCTGCACATCGCGCCCGCGAAATGGCGTCTGGCTCGCCGCTTACTGTGGATCGCGACAATGACAAGAATCCTGTCGTTGCGTTGCGCGAGATTGCAGAAGAGACACAATCCGCAGATGGCCTGCGCGAGCGTTTCATTGAATCGCATCAAACTCAGATTGAGGTTGATGAGCCTGAAGAAGACACGATGACATTGCTGCAAAGCGCCGATCAGGATCGTCCACAAGCGGATGACATGACCGAAGAACAGATGTTGCGTGCCCTGCTTGAAGCGCAGGGGCAGAACTAATACAGGCGATTTATGGACGGAAATGGATCAGATCGAAGCGGCCTTCTCGATGCCGATGATCTGATCAGTCTTGTCCGAAACTACAATCCAAAATGCAATGAGGCCCTCCTGCGGGGGGCCTATTCCTATGCGCAGGATATGCATCAGGGTCAAATGCGCCAATCGGGTGAGGCTTATTTCACCCACCCTGTTGCGGTGGCAGCGATCCTAACCGAGATGCGGCTGGACGATGCCACAATCGCAACGGCGCTGCTGCATGACACGATCGAAGATACCAAGGGCACCTATTCCGAACTGGAAAGCTGTTTTGGGACGGATGTTGCGGAATTGGTCGATGGCGTGACCAAGCTGACCAATTTGCAGCTGTCCAATCGCGAATCAAAGCAGGCTGAGAACTTCCGCAAATTGTTCATGGCCATGTCCAAGGATCTGCGCGTGATCCTCGTGAAACTGGCCGACCGATTGCACAATATGCGCACCATCCGCCATATGCGCGCCGAAAAGCAGCTGCAAAAATCGCGCGAGACAATGGATATCTACGCGCCGCTTGCAGGCCGTATGGGGATGCAATGGATGCGCGAGGAGTTGGAAGACCTCGCCTTTCGCGTGGTCAATCCCGAAGCGCGCAATTCGATCATGCGCCGCTTTTTGACCCTGCAGAAAGAATCGGGCGATGTGATCCCAAAGATCACCGATGATATCGAAGCCGTTTTGGCCAAGCATGGCATTTCTGGCGATGTCTATGGGCGTGCCAAAAAGCCCTTTTCGATTTGGCGCAAAATGCAGGAAAAAGACCTCGCGTTTTCGCGTTTGTCTGACATTTACGGATTTCGCGTCATCGTTGAGACAGAGGATGAATGCTATCGCGTTTTAGGGGCGATGCATCAAAGATGGCGTTCTGTTCCGGGAAGATTCAAGGATTACATCAGCCAGCCCAAGTCGAACGGCTATCGTTCGATCCATACCTCTGTTTCAGGGCGAGATGGTAAGCGTGTTGAAATCCAAATCCGCACGCGCCAGATGCACGAAGTTGCTGAATCTGGTGTCGCGGCGCATTGGTCCTATCGAGACGGTGTGCGCGCGGCGAACCCGTTTGCGGTTGATCCTGCAAAATGGTTGTCCACGCTGACAGAACGCTTTGAGATGGCCGAGGATCATGACGAATTCCTCGAACATGTGAAGTTGGAAATGTATTCCGACCAAGTGTTTTGCTTCACGCCTAAAGGGGATGTTGTGAAGTTGCCGCGCGGGGCGACCCCGTTGGATTTCGCCTATTCGATTCACACGCGCATTGGCCATTCTTGCGTGGGGGCCAAGGTTGATGGCATTCGCGTGCCGCTTTGGACACGCCTGAAAAATGGCCAATCGGTCGAGGTTGTGACCGCCGAAGGTCAAAGCCCGCAGGCCACATGGATTGATATCGTGGTGACAGGTCGTGCCAAGGCCGCAATCCGCCGCCGCCTCCGCGAAGAGGATCGGGGGCGTTACATCAAATTGGGGCGCGAATTGGCGCGGGTGGCGTTTGAGCATGCCAATAAGAAATCCACCCCCAAGGCCTTGGACACAGCCGCCAAGGCGCTTGGCTTAGAAGATGGTGACGAGGTTTTGGCGCGGATCGGATCTGCTGAAATTTCGGCGCGCGATGTGGTGACCAAGCTTTATCCAGAACTCGCCACCAGCGGTGATTTTGTCGATGTCGATCAAAAGCGGGCTGTGATTGGTTTGCCTTCGGGGTCAGATGTGCAGCGTGCCCAATGTTGCCAGCCCGTGCCAGGTGAACGGATTGTGGGCATCACCTATCGGGGGCGTGGGCCAATGGTTCATGCGATTGACTGCGAATCTTTGGCTGAATTCGACAACGCGCCCGAGCGTTGGATTGACCTGCATTGGTCAGAAGGTCGGCACGCTGCGGTGCATAACGTCACGATCAACGTGACGATTTCGAATTTTAACGGTGTTTTGGGAAGAATCTGCACATTGATTGGCGAACAAAATGCCAATATCTCTGATTTACATTTTATCGACCGAAAGCCAGACTTCTTTCGTTTATTAATTGATGTTGATGTAAGGGATGCTGAACATCTGCATGCGGTGATGATGGCATTGGAGGCTGATAGCGATGTCGCTAAGCTTGGCCGTTATCGAGATGTCGAAAGGCGTCCTTAGACCCGACACGGCGCGGGTGTAGCTACGCGAGTAAGGGAGAGGAACAATCCGTGGTGTTTAAGCGAAGGGATCAGCGACCCTTGCTTCGGATTGTGGCCGAATGGGTCTATCCGCGTGGCGGATGGATGCGTGCCTTCCAATATGTCACCCATCGTCTGAACCGCCTGCCGGGATCGGCGGAATCGATTGGGCGCGGTGTTGCCGCTGGTGTATTTGCGGTCTTTACGCCCTTTTTTGGGTTCCACTTTTTCATCGCAGCTCTGCTTGCATGGATTTTGCGGGGCAATGTGATTGCTTCGCTTCTGGCGACTTTTGTCGGCAACCCGCTGACCTATGTGCCGATCGCGATAATCTCGCTTGAAACAGGGCATTTCATGCTTGGCTCAACCATGCGCAGTGATGTGAATGCAGGGTTGATTGCGCGGTTTCGGGGGGCGGCGGGTGATTTGTTGCATAACCTGTGGTCGATCTTCTCAGGGGCGCCCGCGCATTGGCATGAACTCAAGATTTTCTATGACACGGTATTTTTGCCATGGATGATTGGGGCGATTATTCCGGGGATTTTATCATCAATCTTGGCCTATTTTATCAGTGTGCCTCTGATCCGTGCGTATCAAAAGCGCCGTATTGCCAAGCGCAGAGCGAAGATTGAGAAACGCCGCGAACAGGCTGGCACTTTGGGCGCAAAACGCTAGATTAATGTTCATTGTCCAATAGGTGGGAGGCACCAGATGACCCGCGATCTTAGGCTGGGGGTCAATATTGACCATGTCGCAACATTGCGGAACGCGCGCGGTGGTGCGCTTCCTGATCCTGTGAGGGCTGCCCTCTTGGCCGAAGCGGCGGGGGCTGATGGCATTACGGCGCATTTGCGCGAAGACCGCCGTCACATTCGGGACGAAGATATCGCGGGGCTGATGGCGGCGATTAAAACCCCGCTCAATTTCGAGATGGCCGCCACCGCGGAGATGCAAAGAATCGCCCTGTCTCATCGCCCGCATGCCGCCTGTATCGTTCCTGAGCGGCGCGAAGAACGCACCACCGAAGGTGGCCTTGATGTGGCAGGGGACGAGGCGCGCCTTGCGGAATTCATTGCGCCTTTGCGCGATGCCGGCATCCGTGTGTCGATGTTCATCGCCGCAGACCCGCTGCAAATCGCGGCGGCCGCGCGCATTGGGGCGCCTGTTATTGAACTGCATACGGGGGCCTATTGCGATTACCATGCCGAGGGTGAGATGGAGGCCCACAAAGCCGAACTTTCCCGCTTGATTGCAGGTGCAAAACAGGCGGCTGATCTGGGCCTTGAGGTGCATATGGGGCACGGATTGAATTATGAGACAGTCACCCCGATTGCGGCCATCAAAGAGGTGCGCGAATTGAATATTGGTCATTTCTTGATCGGCGAAGCGGTGTTTACAGGGTTGTCTGCGGCCATCGGTGAAATGCGCCGCCTGATGGAGGAGGCCCGCGCGTGATTTTGGGGATCGGAACGGATCTGGCAAATATCGAACGCATCCAACGTGCGCTTGATCGGTTTGGTGATCGGTTCCGCAACCGCGTGTTCACCGAACATGAACAAAAACGTGCCGAACGCATGCAAAACCCCGCTGCGGTTTACGCCAAAAGATGGGCCGCCAAAGAGGCCTGTTCCAAGGCACTGGGAACGGGGCTGCGCATGGGGATTGCGTGGCGCGATATGTCGGTGACGAATTTGGAAACGGGCCAGCCCGTGATGCACGTCACAGGATGGGCGCAAGAGCGGCTCAACGAAATGGTCCCAGAAGGGTATGATGCCGTTATCCACGTTACATTGACCGATGATCACCCATGGGCGCAGGCATTCGTTGTGATCGAGGCGCTGCCTGATGGGATATCTGCGCAACTTCCCGCTATGCCAACCCCGCCAAACCGTTCGCTTGCTTGACAGCAGGGCGCGCGCAGCCCATGAGGGGCATGGGTCGGTTGACGTTTTGGCAATCCTGCCGCGATGCGACACAAGGGTGCCACAGGCGAAGGCCACCGCGATTTTTTAGCGGATGGGGCGAAACGCATGGCAAGCTATAAGGCAAAAAAAGAGGGAATTGGTGAGACGATCAAAACGATTGTCTACGCGCTGTTGATTGCGGGTGTCTTTCGCACCTTGTTCTTTCAGCCATTTTGGATCCCGTCAGGCTCGATGAAAGACACGTTGCTGATCGGTGATTTCCTGTTTGTGAATAAAATGGCCTATGGCTATTCGCGTCACAGCTGCCCTTTCTCGATGTGTCCCTTCTCGGGCCGCATCTTCGAGACATTGCCCGAGCGTGGTGATATCGCCGTCTTCCGCCATCCCACCAATGACGCAGATTTTATCAAGCGTGTTATTGGTCTGCCCGCGGATGTGATCCAAGTTCAAGACGGCCAGTTGATCATCAATGGCACGCCCGTCCCACAAGAGCCAACAGCACCTTTCGTTGAGGCGTTCGAGCCACAAGGCCCGTTGGGCCACCTGCCGCGCTGTTCCAATGCGCCTGTTGGGGCGGGTGGGATCTGCGAAAAAGACCGCGCGATTGAAATGCTTCCCAATGGGGTATCGCATGCGGTGTTAAATATTGATGACCGCTCCTTCGCGGATAACACCCCCGAATTTACCGTGCCCGAAGGCCATGTCTTCGTGATGGGCGACAATCGTGACAACTCTCAAGATAGCCGTTTCCCACGTTCTATTGGCGGGGTTGGATTCGTGCCTGTTGAAAATCTTTTGGGTCGCGCAGATCGGGTGATCTTTTCCTCTGCAGGGAATCGCATGGTCTATTTCTGGACATGGCGCAGTGATCGGTTTTTTAGAGCATTACAGTGAAATTATCGCGTGAGATTGACGAGTTTTGCGCCCGTTTAGGGCATAGCTTTTCCCGCCCCGAATTGATTTTGCGGGCTTTGACGCATTCTTCGCTCTCCTCTCCGACCCGTGCGGATAATCAACGCTTGGAATTCTTGGGAGATCGCGTTTTGGGATTGGTCATTGCTGAGCTGTTGCTCGAACAGGATCAAGACGCGCCAGAGGGGCAATTGGCCCCCCGTTTTAACGCACTTGTGCGCAAGGAAACCTGTGCCGAAGTCGCGCGCAGCGTAGATTTGGGCGCGGTGTTGAAATTGGGCAAATCCGAAATGATGACGGGAGGGCGCCGCAAAGATGCCCTTTTGGGCGATGCGATGGAGGCTGTGATTGCCGCCGTCTATTTGGATGCAGGCTATGACGCGGTGCGTGGGCTGATCCGTCGTCTTTGGGCGGGCAAGGCCGATACAGTGGCCGATGACGCCCGCGATGCGAAAACCGCCTTGCAGGAATGGGCGCAGGCCAAGGGCAAAGGCTTGCCTCGCTATGCCGAGCTAAGCCGTGAGGGGCCAGATCATGCCCCCACCTTCACCATCGAAGTTACGCTCAGTTCGGGCGAGGCCGCGCAGGCCAGTGCCAAAGCCAAGCGTCATGCCGAACAAGAAGCCGCAAAAAAATTGCTTGCCGCCCTAGAGGGTGGTTCCGCTTAATGCGTCTGGCGCTAGGGCTGATTTCCCGCTATGCCCAAAGATCGTTGAAAAAAGGAACTGCCCATGACCAGCCGCGCTGGATTTGTTGCCCTTATTGGTGAGCCGAACGCAGGTAAATCTACCTTGCTTAATCATATGGTCGGGGCAAAAGTTTCAATTGTGACCCATAAGGTGCAGACCACCCGCGCACGTATTCGTGGTGTGGTGCTTGAGGGAGAAAGCCAGATTGTTTTTGTCGACACGCCTGGTCTGTTTCGGCCGCGCCGCCGTTTGGATCGGGCGATGGTCGCGGCCGCTTGGACAGGGGCCGCAGATGCGGATGTGGTTGTCCTGCTCATCGAGGCCCATCGTGGATTGACCGAAGGGGTGAGGGAAATCTTGAGCGGTTTGCTTGAAAAGGCCTCGGGTCGGAAGATCGCTTTGGCGATAAACAAAATCGACCGCGTTGAGGCCCCTCAGTTGTTGAAGCTGACCGAAAAGGCCAACGCGGCTTTTCCATTTGTGAAAACCTTTATGATCTCAGCAGAGCGCGGCCATGGTGTGGGCGATTTGCGCGAATGGTTGGCGCAAGAGATGCCAGAGGGGCCGTGGCTTTACCCTGAGGATCAGATTGCGGATTTGCCAATGCGCATGATCGCTGCGGAAATGACCCGTGAAAAGCTAACACTGCGCCTGCATCAAGAATTGCCCTATCAATTGACGGTGGAAACCGAGAGTTGGCAGGAACGCGATGATGGCAGCGCGCGCATTGATCAAGTGATTTACGTCAGCCGTGACGGACATAAGGGCATTTTGTTGGGCCATCGGGGCGAAACAATTAAGGCTGTTTCGCGCGCCGCGCGCGAAGAATTGGCCGAGTTTCTTGGCCGCACAGTGCATCTATTTTTGCAGGTTAAAGTGCGCCCGAATTGGCTCGAAGAATCTGAGCGCTATTCAGAAATGGGCCTCGATTTTAAGGACGGGAACACCAAGTGACCCCCCGTCTGCGCGCAGAGTTTTGGGTTCAGGCCTATCTGCGGCGGCTGTCTTTGTCCGAGATCCCCGCCTTTGTCGTGGCGCGGGGTGATAGCGATGCGGGTGCGGTCTTGGTTAAGCTGTCCTTGCTTGATGGCACTGCCTCCTTGTTTCATCGTGGGTTTGATCTAGAGACTGGTGCGCGGGTCTGGGATGTGCTGACGCAAGGGCCAGAGGCCGAGGTGGATGCAGCCATCGCCAAACAGCGCAAATTTGACCCTGATCTTTGGGTGATTGAGGTGGAAGATCGTGCGGGTCGGCATATGCTAGATCAAGAGGGATTGCTTTAGCCTCAGCAAAGGGTCTGATCTGATGGAATGGCACGCAGAAGGTGTATTGCTCGCGGCGCGGCGCCATGGGGAATCTGCCGCCATCCTTGAAATTTTCACGGCAGAGCAGGGCCGTTTCGTGGGCGTTTTGCGGGGTGGCGCCTCTCGCAAAATGGCCGCCCATTTGCAAGTTGGAACGCAGCTTCAGGCGACATGGCGCGCGCGTCTCGCGGATCATATGGGCGCCTTCACAATCGAGCCTTTGATCGCGCGCGCGGCCCCTGTGATGAGCGACCCTGTGCAGCTTGCAGGGCTCAACGCGGTTTGCGCACTTTTGTCTTTTGCCCTGCCTGAACGCAGCGCTTACCCCGCGATTTATGCCCATAGCCTTGCACTGCTGGATGGGCTTGGTGCGGATCATTGGCTCGATGCCTATGTGCAATGGGAATTGGCGCTGTTGTCTGAGTTGGGCTTTGGCCTTGATCTGAGCCACTGCGCCCGCACAGGTGTGTCGCAGGATTTGGCCTATGTGTCGCCGCGCACAGGGCGCGCTGTGGCGCGCGATGCGGCGGGTGAATGGGCAGATCGCCTTTTGCCCTTGCCGCGTTTTTTGCAGGGGGTTGGCCCCGCTGATCACGCTGAACGGCAAGCAGGCTTGCGCCTGACAGGGCATTTCTTGGCCAATCATTTGGCCCCCAGTTTGGGGGATCGCCCACTTCCCGCCGCGCGTGGGCGCTTAGTGGATATCCTCAACCGTCAAGGTTGAGGGCTGAAAACGAGGGCTGCGCCCTCAGCACTTCGCAGAACCAATTGCCCATCCTTCACAGCCGTGCTGCGGGTCGCCTCAAGGGCGCTGAATTAGGCGAATTCTTGGTCGAGATTGGGGCAGGCCATCAGCGTAGCGCCAATTAGGCCTGACCTAAGGCCAGTATCCACCACTTCGAACCGACCAAAATAACGGTTGCAGGGGCCTTGACCGTAAAAGTTAAATTCTGCGTCCACCTCCAAGGTTATGCTTGGATCAGACTGCAAGACCCATGCCCCGACAGGGGGCATAGGCGTGTCTTCATTGCAGGCGGCAAGTGCCAGAAGGGCGGCACATGCCCTCAAGGCGCGCATGATTAGCCCAGTAGGCGGCGCGCAATCACCTGAGCTTGGATCTCTGCCGCGCCTTCAAAGATGTTGAGGATACGGGCATCGCACAAAATACGGCTGATTTTATATTCAAGCGCAAACCCATTGCCGCCATGAATTTGCAATCCGTTATCCGCGGCGGCCCATGCCACCCGTGCGCCAAGCAATTTCGCCATTCCTGCCTCAAGGTCGCAACGGCGGTCATTGTCTTTTTCGCGAGCGGAGAAATAGGTCAGTTGCCGCGCAATCATGATTTCTACGGCCATCATGGCCAATTTTGAGGCAACACGCGGGAATTCGATTAGGGATTTGCTGAATTGTTTGCGATCTTGGGCATATTGCATCGAAACATCTAAGGCGGATTGTGCCACGCCGATGGCGCGGGCAGCGGTTTGGATGCGCGCGCTTTCAAAAGTTTGCATCAGTTGCTTGAAGCCTTGCCCCTCTTGGCCGCCCAAAAGGTTCTCGCCCTTCACCTCGAAATTGTCGAAGCCAAGTTCATATTCTTTCATGCCGCGATAACCCAAGACCTCGATCTCGCCGCCGGTCATACCTGCGGTGGGGAAGGGGTTTTCGTCATCGCCCGGTGTCTTTTCGGCCAAGAACATCGACAGACCACGGTAATCGGTGGTCGTGGGGTCAGTGCGGGCCAAGAGGGTCATGACATGGGTGCGTGACGCGTGCGTGATCCATGTCTTGTTACCCGTGATGCGGTAATTGCCCGCCTTATCCTTGACCGCGCGGGTGCGCAGGCTGCCCAAGTCTGAGCCAGTGTTGGGTTCGGTGAACACGGCTGTTGGCAGCTTCTCGGCGCTTGCCAAGGCGGGCAGCCATTTTTCCTTTTGCTCATCCGTTCCCCCAGCAAGGATCAACTCAGCCGCGATTTCTGAACGCGTTCCAAGGGACCCCACACCAATATATCCGCGGCTAAGTTCTTCCGAGACGACACACATCGCCGCTTTGGACAGGCCAAAGCCACCATACTCCTCTGGAATGGTGAGGCCGAACACGCCCATCTCTGCCAGCTCTTCGATCACCGAGAGGGGGATCAGTTCGTCTTTCAGATGCCAGTCATGTGCGAAAGGCTCGACCTTTTCCAGCGCATAGCGGCGGAATTGTTCGCGGATCATTTCCAATTCATCTTCAAGGCCGGAGGCGCCAACAGTGATTTCTGCGGCGCGCTCCTGCATCAACTCAACAAGGCGCAAACGGGCCGCTTGGGTGTTGCCGCGTATGACCAATGTGGCGATTGCATCCGTTTTCAGAAGATTTGCATCTGTGTTCCCAAGCCCAAGTTCAGGCAGGCGCAGCACTTCGCCTTGGTTCATGGCAATCCCGCCCTGAAGTTGGGCCAGATATTCGCCAAAAGCAATTTGCAAGATTAATTGTTCAATATCACCAAACTTGCCCTCACTGCCCAAGAGTTCGGCCCATGTTTGCATCTGGCGCAGTGCCTCAACATAGGTGGCAAGCCAGGCCAGACCATGGGCAGCAGTCTGTTCCGTCTCAATCGCCGCGCCCGAGATTTTCCCGTCCACTGTCACCAAATCGCGCACGGCGTCTTTGGCACGGGCCAAAACCGCCTCGACTGGGGGCAGGGCCTCTGCCGTCAAAGCGGTGAGATTGGCCAAGATCACAGGGGCAGCGGTCATTTCGGCGTCACGGGGCATAGCGTCTCTCCAAATTGAGGGTGCGCAAGGGCAAGCTTATCTTTCGATTCTGCACCTGCTTCTAAATCATTTTGCAGGTGCAGCGCAACATTAATTCGAAAAAATGCACCGAAAAGAATTAAAATGTCGCGCTTGTTTTGGTGTTGGATGTGCGCAATACCCTGACCAAGGCAGGGAGCAGCCATGACAGATTTCTTACACCTTATGCCATATTGGGCTTTCGCCCTCGCCCTTGGCGTGACTTTCGCAGCGGGTTTCGTGAAAGGTGCGGTTGGCTTTGCCATGCCCTTGATCATGATTTCGGGTCTGTCGATGTTTCTAGAGCCGCAATTGGCGATTGCAGGCATCATTTTCCCGATCGTCCTTTCCAACGGATTGCAGGTGGCCCGTTATGGCTGGGCTGAGGCCAAAACGGCGTTCGCGGAATATTGGCGGTATATCCTCATCGTCTGTGTGATGATCGTTATCGTTGCGCAATTTGTGACCGTCATACCAAACCAAACGATGTATCTGATCCTTGGTTTGCCTGTGGTGGTGTTAACCCTGATCCAGTTGATGGGCATCAAATTTCACATTCCACCGCAGCACCGCCGCAAGGCGGAATGGGGTGTCGGCACTTTGGCGGGGGCTTTGGGGGGGCTGACAGGCACATGGGGGCCGCCCACGGTTCTTTATCTCATTGCTCTTGATACCCCAAAGGCCCGCCAGATGTTGGTGCAGGGTGTGGTCTATGGCCTGGGGTCGGTCAGCCTGTTGACGGGGCATCTTTCCTCAGGGGTGCTGAACCTTTCCACGGCACCGTTTTCGGTGGCGCTGCTCATCCCTGCCTTTCTGGGCATGCAGGTGGGGTTCAAGCTGTCTGATCGGCTTGATCCCGTCAAATTTCGTAAGATCACTTTGATCGTTTTACTGGTGGCAGGGGCCAATTTGGTGCGCCGCGGTCTGATGGGCTGATGAAAAAACCGCCCCTGTGTTGGGGGCGGTTTTCGAAGCCTTGCTCTTGCGATGAGGTTTAGCTGATCGCGGCTGCTTTTACGTCTTCGTCTATGTAGGGCACATATTGCGCAAAGTTATCTGCGAACATCCCAACCAATTTTGCGGCCTGCGCATCATAGGCTGCGGCATCTGACCATGTGCTGCGTGGATCAAGCAAGGCATCATCCACCCCTTTAAGGCCGACAGGCACTTCGAACCCGAAATTAGGGTCTTTGCGGAATTGGCCTTGATTGAGTGACCCATCTAGTGCCGCGGTCAAAAGGGCGCGGGTTGCTTTAATGGGCATGCGCGACCCTGTGCCATAGGCCCCGCCCGTCCAGCCCGTGTTCACAAGCCAGCAGGTCGACCCGTAAACAGCGATTTTTTCGCGCAGAAGGTTGCCATAGGCCTCAGGGCGGCGCGGCATAAAGGGGGCGCCAAAACAGGTTGAGAAGGTTGGTTCTGGCTCGGTCACGCCGCGCTCTGTGCCGGCAACCTTAGAGGTGAAACCTGACAGGAAATGATACATCGCCTGCGCAGGGGTCAGGCGCGCAATCGGAGGTAAAACACCAAAAGCATCACAGGTCAGCATGATGATATTTTTCGGATGCCCGCCAAGCCCTGTGTCGGATGCGTTTGAGATCTGCTCCAACGGATAGGCGCAGCGGGTGTTTGCCGTCAGGCTTGCATCGTCAAAATCAAGCTCGAGCGTTTCTTCGTCATAGACCATATTTTCGATCACAGTGCCGAAACTATGGGTCGTGGCGTAGATTTCTGGTTCTGCCTCTTTGCGCAGGTTGATGGTCTTGGCGTAACAGCCACCCTCAAAATTGAAGATGCCATTTTCTGACCATCCATGCTCATCATCACCAATCAACACGCGAACAGGATCAGCGGAAAGCGTGGTTTTTCCTGTGCCAGAAAGACCAAAGAACACCGCGCTATCATCAGGGTTACCCGTGGCGTGATTGGCCGAGCAATGCATCGGCATGGCGCCCTTCTCAGGCAAGAGATAGTTCAACAAGGTGAAAACCGATTTCTTGTTTTCGCCCGCATATTCGGTGCCACCGATCAAGATCAGTTTTTTGTCAAAATTCAGTGCGATCACTGTATCCGTGCGGCAGCCATGTTTCGCAGGATCCGCCTTAAAGCTGGGGCAATTGATGATTGTGAATTCGGGCACAAAGCTGTCCAGTTCTGTGCGCAATGGGCGGCGCAGCAGGTGACGGATGAACAGGTTGTGCCATGCCAACTCCGAGATCACGCGCACATCAAGGCGGTGGTATGCATCCGCGCCAGCGTAGAGATCTTGCACGAAATATTCGCCGCCTTTCATATGCGCGACCATGTCGGAATAGAGGCGATCGAAGGCATCCATTTCCATGCGGGCGTTGTTGTCCCACCAGATATGCGGTTCGACCGAAGGAGTTGCGACAACAAATTTATCTTTAGGAGAGCGGCCCGTATATTTCCCCGTGCTGACCAACAGAGTGCCGCCGTTGCCAAGGCGACCCTCATTGCGGGTCAAAGCGGCTTGGATCAGTGCAGGTTCAAGCAGGTTATAGTGAACCTGGCCCAGATCCGAAATGCCTTGATGCTCCAGCCGATGGGCGGGGTTCACGCGTCCTGTGCTCATGTTCTCTTGTGCTCCTGTGCCGATGCTGCCCGGCAGTGATGAAAATCAACGCGGGAACAGAGCTGCACTCAACCCCGCGTAAGCCCCGTATAACATGACGGTTTTATTACTGAACAGGACGCATCCGCACAGTTAGCGCAACCATTTCCCCGATTGGACAAATTTTGTCGAACTCGCCCGATTTGTTGAGGCGCTAACGGTTCGTTCACAAGCAGATGCCACATTCTGGCCGCAGAAAAACCGTGATTCGAAATATTTCGATTGTTTTGTCGCTTGTCTTGGCCTCAACCATTGCCAATCCTCTGTCCGATTTGGCCGATGCCGCCGAACTGGGCCGCGATAAAAATGCCCGCAAGCTTAGCCTCACCCGTGTCCGCATCCCTGATCTGACGGGGCGGCTAGATGAAATAGGCCGTCTCTCTGCGGCCCTGCGTGGCATGGTGGGCGCGCTCTATGATCGGATTGAATCAAACGAGCAGTTTGCCGCAGATGTCAGCCATGAGATCAAAAACCCATTGGCCAGTTTGCGGTCAGCGGTCAGCACTTTGCAGCGCGCCAATACGGATGATCAGCGCAGCAGGCTCTATGAGGTGATCACCCATGATGTGCAACGATTGGACAGGCTTGTGTCAGATATTTCGAATGCCTCGCGATTAGATGCTGATTTGGTCAAGGAGGAGGAAGAAGAATTCGATCTTCTGCGAACCTTGCGCAACATCTGCGACTATCACGCGGGCGAGGCGCGCGCGAAAGATGTGAGTTTCATCACGGATTTGCCAGATGCGCCCATCCTGATCACCGGGCTAGAGGGGCGTTTGGCGCAGGTCTTTGTCAACCTCTTGTCCAATGCCTTGTCTTTCTGCGATGCTGGGGATGCCGTCCGCAGCTGGGCGCGCAAAAGAGAGGATCGCATTTTGGTGGTAGTAGAAGATACAGGGCCAGGCATCCCTGATGACGCGCTGACGAAAGTGTTCACCCGTTTCTATTCAGAGCGGCCCCAAGCACAATTTGGCAATCACTCGGGCCTCGGCCTTGCGATTTCCAAGCAGATTGTTGAGGCGCATGATGGGGTGATCTGGGCTGAAAATATTCGCCCCACTGAGGCTGATGTCACCTCCGACCCGCTTGGTGCGCGGTTCATCTTGGGCTTGCCGATTTAATTTATGGCTGAGGATCGTGGGGATTTTGCCAATGCGCTCGACTTGGCCCAGTTTGGCCATATGCATGGTGCTGCGCTGCGTTTGCACGCCACGGCGGTGGCGTATGGAGGGCAGGGGGTGCTTATCTTGGGGGCATCTGGTGCAGGCAAATCCTCGCTTGCGCTTGATTTGATGACGTTTGGTGCAGAGCTGATCTGCGATGACGCGATCCTGCTTGAGGCCGATACCGAAGGTTTAACCTTGCGCGCGCCCCCTGAGCGCCTGCCGATGATTGAGGCGCGGGGGATTGGGCTTTTGAATGCGGGGCCATTGGTGGATCAGGCGGCACTTGCGCTTGTCTTACATCTGCAAGACATGCCGCAGCCACGCCTGCCTGCCACCCGCATGGCGATGTGGCGCGGGCATTTTGCGCGTCTTTTGGGCGTCAATGCGCGCGTCCCGCAGACCAGCGCGGTGGTTCACGCCCTGCGACATGGCTTCGCCCCGCTCGCGTAATCGCTTGGATCGCAGCCCATTTGCGCTACAGTTGTGAACAGGAGTCAATGCCACCCGTTCTTAACAAGTGCCAAGCCGATGGATCGCGAAGATAAAACAGGCCACCCACAGCACACGCGCCCCTCGGGAGATGACGAGGCGCAACGGGTGGTCTTTGTCACAGGGCCGTCTGGTGCGGGCCGCAGCAGCGCCATCCATACGTTAGAGGATTTGGGATACGAGGCGATTGATAACCTGCCATTGTCGCTCTTGCCCCGCCTATTGGAAGGCCCACCTTTGACGCGGCCTCTGGCGCTGGGCACAGATCCACGAAACCGCGATTTCTCCGCACAGGCATTGATTGCTGCGGTCGATGGATTGGCCGCGCATGAGCAGGTTTTATCCGAACTGGTTTATCTCGACTGCGCCGATGATGTTCTTGTTCGCCGCTTTTCAGAGACGCGGCGGCGTCATCCAATGGCCCCCGCTGAGGATACACTGACAGGCATACGCCGTGAGAAGGAATTGCTTAGCCCCGTGCGCGCCCGCGCCACAAGCCTGATCGATACCAGCACCCTCAGCCCGCATGAGTTGCGCGAGGAGATTGCGCGCCATTTTAGCGCAACAACCCCGCATCGCTTGGCGCTGACGATCCAAAGCTTTTCTTACAAGCGCGGCCTGCCGACTGGCGCCGATATGGTGTTTGACTGTCGCTTTTTGGAAAATCCGTATTGGCACGATGATCTGCGCCGATCTGATGGGCGCGACCAAGCCGTGCGCGATTTCATTGCCAAAGATCCGCGGTTCGCGCCTTTCTCCACCCAAGTTTTGGGACTGATTGAAACGCTCCTTCCAGCTTATGTTGACGAAGGAAAAACGCATCTGACAGTTGCGTTTGGATGCACGGGGGGGCAACACCGCTCTGTTGCAATGACGGAAATCATCGTAAGCCACCTTGCACAAGCGGGCTGGCAAGTGTCAAAGCGTCATAGAGAATTGGAGCGGCGCGGCCTCATCGCCACGCCCTGAAATACAATAGGGTCTTGCGGGTGATAGGGATTGTTATCGTTGCACATGGTGGATTGGCCCGCGAATTGTTGGCCGCGACTGAACATGTGGTGGGGCCTGTTCACGCGGCCCGCGCGATCCCCATCGGCCCCGAAGATGATCGCGCCACCTGCCAACGTGATATTTCTGCCGCCGCAGATGCCGTGGATACAGGCTATGGTGTGGTTGTGGTTACCGATATGTATGGTGGTTCACCCTCGAACTTATCCTTGCCTGCGTGCCGCAGTGCCAACCGCAAAATTCTGACCGGTGTTAATCTGCCGATGCTGATCAAATTGGCCAAATCGCGCCATTTGCCCTTGGATCAAGCGGTGGCGCGCGCCACCGAGGCGGGGCGGCGCTATATCAACAGCTTTGATGGAACCCCTGAATGACCGAGACGGTACGCTGCGTTCTGAAAATCGTGAATGAAAAAGGCCTACACGCGCGGGCCTCTGCGAAATTTGTCGAAACAGTCGAAAAATTCGATGCCGAAGCGACAGTGAGCAAAGATGGCATTTCTGCTTCGGGCGACTCGATTATGGGCCTTTTGATGCTTGCTGCCTCGATTGGCACGGAAATTGAGGTTGAAACGACTGGCACTCAAGCGCAATCTCTGGCAGAGGCGCTGACGGAGCTTGTCGCAGATAAATTTGGCGAAGGCCGTTAAGGCTCGTTTGCGACAAGCGGCTGGAGGGGACAGACTGCGTGACTGAGATGACAGAAACAAAATCTGGCGCAGCGCCCATTGTGGCGGCCGAAGTGCCGCAAGGCCGCGTCTATGATCGGCGCAGCCTGACCTACTCCAACACATTCGACAGCCCCGTCACACGCACGATTATTCGCGCGATAGAATGGATGACGGGCAAGATCACGATTATCCGCCGCGTGCGTGCATTTGAAAAACTTGGTGCCCCGAAAGGGCAGGAGTTTTGGCCTGCTACGATGAAGGCCATGGGCATTGATTTGCTGACCCCAGAGGCACAGCTTGACCGTATTCCCGCAACAGGACCCGTGGTGTTGGTGGCCAATCATCCGCATGGTTTGGTGGATGGCATGATCTTGGCTGATCTGATCGGGCGCAAAAGGCCAGATTACCGCATTTTGACCCGCGCGCTGTTGACTGGGATTGATGAAAGCGCGGCTCAATACATGATCCCCGTGCCGTTTCCTCATGAATCCGAGGCCCAGCGCAAAATGGTTGAAATGCGCGACAAAGCGATGAGTCATCTCAAGGCGGGCGGGTTGATTGCGCTTTTCCCATCAGGGGTGGTCGCCGCCGCAAAAACCGCCTTCGGCCCTGCGGTTGAAGCGGAATGGAATGTGTTTACCGCAAAGATGATCCGCACATCGGGGGCAACAATTTTGCCGCTCAATTTCCCTGGATCAAATTCGCGGTGGTATCAAATTGCCAATCGGATTTCGCCCATTTTGCGGCAGGGTCTTTTGCTGCATGAGGTAGCCCATGCGTTTGATAAACCGCAGGCCCCTGTAATCGGGCACCCGATCCTACCAGAAGACTGGAAGGAGGCCAGCGCCTCCCCGCGTCAATTTATGGCTGATTTGAGGGCGCACGTTTTGTCTTTGAAAGACAACCCTGACGCGCGATTTATGTCTAGGCCCTAGCGGGTGGGCACGGGCACTTCGCCCCGATAATCGTAAAAGCCACGCTCGGTCTTGCGTCCCAGCCACCCTGCCTCGACATATTTGGTCAAAAGCGGGCAAGGCCGATATTTCGTATCGGCCAATCCATCATGTAAGACATTCATAATGGCAAGGCAGGTGTCCAAACCGATAAAATCCGCCAATTCAAGCGGCCCCATTGGATGATTGGCGCCAAGCTTCATCGACTCGTCAATTGATTGCACGCTGCCGACACCTTCATAGAGGGTATAAACCGCCTCGTTGATCATCGGCATCAGGATGCGATTAACGATGAACGCAGGAAAATCTTCTGCTGTGGCCGATGTTTTCCCAAGGCGATCCACGACCGCCTTACAGGCCTTAAAGGTTTCGTCATCTGTTGCGATGCCGCGTATCAGTTCAACCAACTGCATCACGGGCACAGGGTTCATAAAGTGGAATCCCATAAATTTTTCAGGCCGATCCGTGCGACTGGCCAAGCGCGTGATGGAGATAGAGGAGGTGTTGGATGTCAAAATAGTATGCGGCTGCAAATGTGGAAGCAGATCTTCGAAGATGGCTTGCTTCACAGTTTCGCGTTCAGTCGCGGCCTCGATGACGAGATCAGTTTTGCCTAAGTCAGAGAGGTGCAGTGTCGTATGGATGCGCGCCAAGGCACTTGCCTTATCTGCGGCCGAGATTTTCTCGCGGCTCACTTGGCGCTCAAGGTTGCGGTCAATCAGCGCTACGCCCTTGTCCAACTGATCTTGGCTGACATCGTTCAGCCAGATTTCATAACCTGCCAAGGCGCAGACATGCGCGATGCCATTGCCCATCTGGCCTGCGCCTACGATGCCGATTTTGCTGATTTCCATCGCTGAACCTTTGTCTTGAAAACGCGTGGTCTTTGCATGCCGCACCATAAAAGGCGAAGCCCCAAAGACACAAGCCGTAACCGCGCAAAAGCGCTGCAGCAGTTGAGAACGCAAAGCTGCAGGATCATTCAAAAATCAACATAAAATCTCGTAAAATCTGATGGTTAGGGAATTCGTAAGAGGCTTTGGCCATTCTTTTCCTTGGGTGAGACGAATCAAGGTGGGAGCAGGCAATGAGCTTTGCCTTCAAGGGGCATGGCCCCCTCGATTATAAACTTGTGACCTATGAGGGGTCACCGATGCGGTTTCGTGGGCCGCAAATTGATCTAACCAAGCCGTTTTTGCTGTGTTTGGGCGGCTCTGAGACATTCGGCAAATTCGTGCCGCAGCCCTATCCTGACCGCTTGTCGGCGATGTTGGGGCGCCCCGTGGCGAATATGGCCGCAATGAATGCGGGGTTGGAATTGGCGCTTGGCGATGGGGCTATCGCCGATGCGATGAGTAGGGCCGAGGCGATTGTGTTGCAAATTACAGGTGCGCATCACCTGACCAACCGCTTTTATCAGGTGCATCAACGCCGCAATGATAGGTTCCTGCAACCCTCTGACATATTGCGGGTAATCTATCGCGAGGTTGATTTCACGGATTTCCACTTCTCGCGCCATACGTTAGAACATCTTTTAACCTGTTCCGAAGATCGGTTTCAGATCGTTGTGGATGAATTAAAGATGGCTTGCATGGCGCGTATGCGTAGCCTTTTGAACCGCGCCATTTGCCCAGTGCACTTGCTATGGACCGGGCACCTCCCGCCTGCGGAAACGGGCTATTGCCGTGAGTTGGGGGCAGATCCGCTTTTTGTCACCAAAGGGATGTTGGAAGAAATAGCCGCCCAAGCGGCCTCATTGACGATATGCGTGACAACGCGTGAGGAACAAGAAAACCAACGCGGGGCATGTTCTTTGGATTGGGAGAAGAGAAAATAGCGCGCGCTTTGCTTGGGCCTGATATCCATGTCCGCGCGGCGCGTGACCTCTCAGAGAAAATCCTCAAGCTGTAGAAAAAACAAAACCCGCGCCACCAATTCAGGGCGCGGGTCTTTAGAGCCAAGTTTGATTGGATCAGAGCTTGCCTGTCAATTCAGGCACGACATCAAACAAATCCCCAACCAGCCCGTAATCCGCCACTTGGAAGATGGGGGCTTCTTCGTCTTTGTTGATTGCCACAATCACCTTGCTGTCCTTCATACCCGCAAGGTGCTGAATGGCACCTGAGATACCAACGGCAACATAGAGATCCGGCGCGACAACCTTACCAGTCTGGCCCACCTGCCAATCATTGGGGGCGTAGCCAGAATCGACAGCAGCACGGCTTGCACCAACCGCAGCGCTCAGCTTGTCGGCCAGTCCTTCAATGAGGGCGAATTGTTCTTGGCTGCCAACCCCGCGACCGCCTGAAACAACGATCCCTGCAGAGGTCAGTTCGGGACGATCCGAAGCAGCCACTTTATCCTCAACCCATTGGGACAGGCCTGTTGTGGCGATTGTGCCAAGGGCCTCAACAGGGGCCGAGTTGCCAGTGGCGGCGGCATCGAACCCTGCGGTGCGGATGGTCATGACCTTCACGCTGTCGTTTGATTTTACCGTTTGGATGGCGTTGCCCGCGTAAATGGGGCGCTCGAACGTGTCGGCATCCACAACGCCCACAACTTCGGAAATGATCATCACATCAAGCAAAGCGGCCACACGGGGCAGCACGTTTTTTGCGTCCGAGGTCGCCGCAGCAGCAATATGGCTATAGCCGCCCGCCATCGACACGATCAAATCGGCAACTGGTTCGGCCAACATGTGGCAAAAGCCGTGATCGCCCGCAAAGATTACTTTGGATGCGCCCGCAAGGGTTGCGGCCTCTGCAGCAGCGGCATCGCTACCTTCGCCTGCAACCAGAATATGAACATCGCTCAAGCCAGATACGGCTGTCAGGGCCTTGGACACCTGATCAACGGCAAGCTGGCCGTTGGTGACATCTGCAAGAAGAAGAACCGCCATCAGATTACCCCCGCTTCGTCTTTAAGTTTCGAGATAAGCTCTTCAACCGAAGCCACCTTGATGCCCGCTTTGCGGGTTTCTGGCTCGGTCGTTTTGATCACTGTCAAACGCGGGGTCACATCCACGCCGTAATCTGCCGCCGTTTTTTCATCGAGGGGCTTTTTCTTCGCCTTCATGATGTTTGGCAGTGACGCGTAACGCGGCTCGTTCAAGCGCAGGTCAACCGTGACGATTGCGGGCATTTTGACCTTAATTGTCTGCAAGCCGCCATCAACCTCGCGGGTCACAGTGGCGCTGTCGCCCTCGACCTCAAGGGCAGAGGCGAAGGTTGCTTGGCTCCATCCCAGAAGGGCGGCAAGCATCTGACCGGTTGCGTTCATGTCATTGTCGATGGCCTGCTTGCCTGCAATCACAAGGCCTGGGGCCTCGTCTGCAATCACAGCTTTCAGGATTTTGGCAACGGCCAGAGGTTCGATATCGTGATGCACATCATCGGCGGCTTCTACAAGGATCGCGCGATCTGCCCCCATGGCCAAAGCGGTGCGCAATGTGTCTTGCGCCTGTTTGACGCCGATGGATACAACCACCACTTCCTCAGCCTTGCCCGCTTCTTTCAGGCGGATTGCCTGTTCTACGGCAATCTCGTCAAACGGGTTCATCGACATTTTCACATTGGCGAGATCAACACCCGAGCCATCCGCTTTGACACGAACTTTTACGTTATAGTCGATCACGCGCTTGACCGGCACCAGAATTTTCATCCGCACGTTCTCCAGTTAAAGCATTTCGATCACGCGCCGCGGCGCGATTATTCAGACACTGTTGTAATCGCTGATTCCCTGCGGCAACAGACCAAAAGCGGCATCTGAGACGCTCTAACGCGGCGCTGCTCTCGAGAAAACTAATTTTAAAGGGTTGTTTGCGGTAACCTACTCAGCCTCGCGATTGGCGCCTGGTGTCCACAAAATATCGGCTTTGCCACCCTCATTGGCCACGCGACCCGCAACGAAGAACCAATCAGAGAGGCGATTTAGATATTTCACCGCCATAGGGTTGACCGATTCCATCGTTGCCAATTCCACGCAATTCCGCTCGGCACGGCGGCAGACGGTGCGACACATGTGCAGATGTGCCGACAAGGCGGTGCCACCTGGCAAAATGAAACTGCGCAGCGGTTCCAAATCGGCGTTCATCTTGTCGATTTCTTTTTCCAAACGCGTCACTTGCGCCTCAACAATACGTAGGGCGGGATAGGGGCGTTCGGCGTCTTTCTCGATATTTGGGGTGCAAAGATCAGCCCCTAGGTCGAAAAGATCGTTTTGAATGCGGGCAAGATGCGCACTCATCTCGTCACTGGCTTCAAGCCGCGCGATGCCCAAGGTCGCGTTTAACTCGTCCACGGTTCCATATGCTGTGACGCGCATGGAATGTTTCGCCACGCGGCTGCCATCACCCAAGGCGGTTTCACCGTCATCACCTGTTTTTGTGTAAATTTTGTTCAAAACAACCATGGGTCTGCTCCCTTAATTGGCTGGCTAGCCGCGCAAAATGACAAAAAGAACGATCAAAATCACCGCCACAAATTGCGCGATGATACGGGCTTGCATGAATTTATTGGATTGCTTCGCGCTTTCGGCGGTGCCTTTGCGGAAGGAATTAATGCCAAGAAACAAGATCGCCACAACGACCAGACAGGCCAAGGCGACAACAATAAAAAGTGGGTCGTTGATCATTTGGGTTTCCCTTCGGTCTTGGCGGTCTGTGATAGGCCACAGCTAGGGCGTTTTTCACAGAGGCGAATTATTTTTGCCAGAGGGCAGTGGACTGATGCGGCAATCTCACCCTTTTGCGATCAGCCAATCAAGGGCGCGGGTCGGTAACACCCGTTTCGCGGTCGACATGAAATAGCTTGGCGTTGTGATGTGATAGCGCGGCTTGGGGCGTGGTGCCTCAAGCGCATGAACAAGCTTCTTCAGAACCGCCTCGGGAGGCAGTTCAAAGGGGTCAGGCCCGCGCTCTTCGTAGAGGCGTTTCAACAAGCCGTTGCGATACTGATCCGCGCGTGCAGAATTTTCCCAATCAATCCATTTTTCGAAAAGCGGGATAGAATTCTGTCGGATTTTCGAGGTGACGGGCCCGGTGTTTAATGTGCTGATGCTGATATTTGTATCCCGCATCTCAAGGCGCAGTGTGTCGGTCAGCCCTTCAAGCGCGAATTTGGTCGACACATAGGCCGCGCGCCATTTCAAGGTCACAAGCCCTAAGATAGACGAATGTTGCACGATGCGGCCATGCCCCTGTGCGCGCATCACAGGGATCACGCGGCGCGTCAGATCATGAACGCCAAAGACATTGGTTTCGAAAATCTCGGCCAGAGCGCCGCGTGGCAAATCTTCGACTGCACCAGGGATGCCAAAGGCCCCGTTTGAGAAAAGCGCGTCAAGGGTGCCGCCCGTCAGCTCAAGGCAGTTTGCAAGCGCCGTCTCCACGGATGCAGGGTCGGCGTAATCCAATTGCACGGCCTCGAACCCATCGGCGCGCAGCGCCGCAACATCCGCCGTTTTGCGGGCGCTTGCGATGACCCGCCAACCGCGTGCCCGCAACCCGTGCGCGCAGCACGCCCCGATGCCTGACGAACAGCCTGTTATCAGAATAGATTTTGTCATGGTCTTTGCCTTTGCCCTGTCGCAGCTTTTGCCTATGTGTGACGCACAAAATGCGCAATCACGGATCACAGCGGTGACCTGCTATTCTGGCGATCTGGGACAAAAAACCGCGCAGGCGCGGAATAATTTATCGCAATGGGCGCACGGGGCGCTTGTTTGGTCGGGGCAATTTGCCTATCAGGTTGTGCAATGAGCGAGCAGAATGACAGTTTTCACGAGAAGCGGGAAGTTGAGCCGCTCAGCCGTGCCATTGGCACGCGCTATCTGCAATATGCGCTGTCCACCATCATGCATCGCGCCCTGCCTGATGCGCGTGATGGCCTGAAACCTGTTCATCGCCGCATCCTGTTTGCAATGCGTGAGTTGCGTTTGGCCTCGAACGGGGGCTTCCGTAAATCTGCGAAAATCTCGGGCGATGTGATGGGGAATTACCACCCACATGGCGATGCCGCGATTTATGACGCAATGGCGCGTTTGGCCCAAGATTTTAACCTGCGCTATCCATTGGTCGATGGTCAGGGAAATTTTGGAAATATTGATGGCGATAACCCCGCGGCAAGCCGATATACTGAGGCGCGCATGACCGCGATGGCCGAGGCGCTGCTTGAAGGGTTGGACGAAAACGCCGTTGATTTCCGCCCCAATTACGATGGCACCTTGACGGAACCCGAGGTTCTGCCCGCAGCCTTCCCCAATCTTTTGGCCAACGGGGCGAGCGGGATTGCGGTGGGCATGGCAACAAACATTCCTCCGCATAATTTGGACGAGCTCATCGCCGCATGTTTGCATTTGATCAAAACCCCAGATGCCCGCGATGAAACACTTTTGAATTATATCCAAGGCCCCGATTTCCCCACAGGAGGCGTGATTGTCGAGCCGCGTGATAGTATCGCGGAAACATATCGCACGGGCCGTGGCGCGTTTCGCTTGCGTGCAAAATGGGAGGTCGAGGATCAAGGCCGCGGATCATGGGTGATCGTGGTTACAGAAATCCCGTTTCAGGTTCAAAAATCTAAGCTGATCGAAAAGCTGGCCGAACTGATCCAAACGAAAAAAGTGCCGATTTTGGCGGATCTTCGAGATGAATCGACCGAAGATATTCGCATCGTGCTTGAGCCGCGCTCGCGCAATGTAGACCCAGAAGTTTTGATGGGGATGCTGTTCCACAATTCAGACCTTGAGACGCGGTTTTCGCTGAATATGAATGTGCTGATCGATGGGCGCGTGCCAAAAGTGTGCAGCCTCAAGGAAGTGCTGCGCGCCTTCCTCGACCATCGCCGCGATGTGTTGATTCGCCGTTCCGAGCATCGCGTGGCAAAAATCGATCACCGCTTAGAGGTTCTTGAAGGCTTTCTGATTGCCTTCCTCAACCTTGACCGCGTGATTGATATTATCCGCTATGACCAAGACCCCAAAGCTGCACTGATGCGGGAAAATTGGTCACGCACATTCGTGCGCGCCACCTCCGAATTGGATTATCAGACCCCGCACGAAGGCGAGGGTGAACTGACCGAAACGCAAACCGATGCCATTCTCAACATGCGTCTGCGCAGTCTGCGCCGACTGGAGGAGATGGAATTGCAGCGCGAACGTGACGCGCTGATGGAGGAGCGTGCGGGCCTAGAGGATTTGTTGGAAACCGAAAGCCTGCAATGGGCGCGGATTGCCGATGAATTGCTTGAATTCCGCAAGAAATTTGGCGCAAGCGCCGAAGGTGGCGCACGCCGCACCGCCTTTGCCGAAGCGGGCGAGATTGAAGATGTGCCGCTTGAGGCGATGATTGAGCGCGAACCGATTACGGTGGTGTGTTCAGCCATGGGATGGGTGCGGGCAGTCAAAGGCCATGTTGATCTTGGCACAGAGATGAAGTTCCGCGATGGCGATGCGGGCCGTTTCCTGTTCCATGCGGAAACAACCGATAAGTTGCTGGCTTTTGCCTCCAACGGACGTTTCTACACGATCCAAGCCTCAAACCTGCCTGGCGGGCGCGGCTTGGGCGAGCCGTTGCGCCTGATGGTAGATTTGCCCAATGAGGCCGAGATTTTGGCGTTCTTCCCCTATCGTGAGGGGCAAAAGCTACTTTTGGCCTCCAGTGCGGGGGACGGGTTCCTCGTTGCTGAAGATGAGGTTTTGGCGCAGACGCGCACGGGGCGGCAAGTCTTAAACCTGCGCGAAGGTGTGCGCGCGGTTGTCTGCCATAGATTGGCGGCAGAGGATGATCACATTGCCGTTGTCGGTGAAAATCGCAAAGTGCTGATCTTCCCTCTTGACGAATTGCCCGAACTTGGGCGCGGTAAAGGTGTGCGGCTGCAAAAATACAAAGATGGCGGTTTGGTCGATGCGCGTGGCTTGCGTTTGGCCGATGGTCTAAGTTGGTCTGATCCTGCGGGACGCACCCGCACGGAAACAGAACTTGCCGATTGGATTGGCAAACGGGCCACAGCAGGGCGCATGGCACCGCGCGGTTTCCCAAGGGATAACCGCTTTACATAACCGCTTTGACAACACTGGGGGTCTGTCATGCGATTTTTAACATTCTCAAGGCGCAGTGTTGCGGCGGGAATGATGTCCCTGCTGCTAATTGGTTGTGCAGCCCCCGATCCTTTGGGTCAGGCGCAAATCCCGATGGGGGATTTTGCCTTGGGGTTCAATATTGTTGTAGCTGATAATATGCAGCAAGTCCCCCCCTCACGCGATGCCACACCCGAAGAGTGGATTGCGGTGATCTCCTCAGAGATTGATCGCCGATTTGGCGCATATGAGGGGGATAAGCTCTACCATATTGCGCTGAGTGTAGATGCCTATTCTCTGGCCCCTCCTGGTATTCCCGTCCTTCTCAGCCCAAAATCGGTTTTGGTGATTTCTGCCAATATTTGGGACGATGCGGCAGGGGTGAAATTGCATGAGGCACCCAACCAAATTACCATTTTTGAGGGCGCGTCACCCGATACGATATTTGGGTCGGGCTTCACCCGTGACCGCGAAGAACAGATGCAGATTTTGGCCCGCAACGCGGCCAAGCGCGTGCAGGCATGGATGCTTGAAAACCCGCAATGGTTTGGCATTGACCCCGATGCGGCAAATGCGGCGCTTGAGGGATTAGATGTGCCCCCCGATCCTTTGGCTGAGGCGGATCTTACTGCCCTTGAGGTGCCCGAAATGGCCGTGACAGAAACCAGTGCCACGCCAACTGTCACGCCCGTTCCACGTCCTGCGCCCTAACCCAGTTAGCAACCATGGGCTGAATGATTTGAATGTCGTCTTGATTTTTTGTCTCAAGCCTCGTAACGAGCGCGCGTGTTGAACTCGGGCACAGATTTTGCCCCCCAAAAAATGAGGCGCCAGGGCTATGGCAAAGGAAAAGTTTGAACGTAATAAGCCGCACGTGAACATTGGCACGATTGGTCACGTTGACCACGGCAAGACGACACTGACAGCGGCGATCACGAAGTATTTTGGTGATTTCAAGGCGTATGATCAGATTGACGGCGCACCTGAAGAGAAGGCGCGTGGGATCACGATTTCGACTGCGCATGTTGAGTATGAGACAGATGCGCGTCACTACGCGCATGTGGACTGCCCTGGTCACGCTGACTATGTGAAGAACATGATCACCGGTGCGGCGCAGATGGACGGCGCGATCTTGGTTGTGAACGCGGCGGACGGCCCTATGCCACAGACGCGCGAGCACATTTTGCTTGGTCGTCAGGTTGGTATCCCTGCGATGGTTGTTTACATGAACAAAGTCGATCAGGTTGATGACGAAGAGTTGTTGGAACTTGTTGAGATGGAAATCCGCGAGCTTCTGTCTTCTTACGACTTCCCTGGCGATGACATTCCTGTTGTTAAAGGGTCTGCTTTGGCTGCGATGGAAGGCCGTGACGCAGAGATCGGTGAGAACTCGATCCGCGCGTTGATGGAAGCTGTTGACAGCTACATCCCAACGCCTGCACGCGCAGTTGACCAGCCATTCTTGATGCCAATTGAAGACGTGTTCTCGATTTCTGGCCGCGGCACAGTTGTGACGGGCCGTGTTGAGCGTGGTGTGATCAATGTGGGTGACGAGATTGAGATCGTTGGTATCCGCGACACCTCCAAGACGACCTGCACAGGCGTTGAGATGTTCCGCAAGCTGCTTGACCGTGGTGAAGCGGGCGACAATATCGGCGCGCTTCTGCGTGGTGTTGACCGTGAGGGCGTTGAGCGTGGTCAGGTTCTCTGCAAGCCAGGTTCTGTGAAGCCCCACACGAAGTTCGAAGCTGAGGCCTATATCCTCACAAAAGAAGAAGGTGGTCGTCACACCCCATTCTTCGCGAACTACCGTCCTCAGTTCTACTTCCGCACCACGGACGTTACCGGCACTGTGACCCTGCCTTCTGGCACGGAAATGGTTATGCCCGGCGACAACCTGAAGTTCGAAGTCGAGCTGATCGCCCCCATCGCGATGGAAGATGGTCTGCGCTTCGCCATCCGCGAAGGCGGCCGCACAGTCGGCGCAGGCGTGGTCTCCAAAATCATCGCTTAATCGCTAGTGATTTTCTAAACTCAAAGAAAGCCGCGCCTTCGGGGGCGGCTTTCTTCATTAAAGCTGTGCGGTATTGTGACCTACTTTGTGATCTGCTGCGAGCGCCTCTGCATCCATGAAGGATTGCAGTCTTTCGGCCAGTGCGGCGGTCTCGGCCTCCGAGAGCTTCGGGGGCACAGTCTCCTCCCAAACCCGCCAACGCAGATGCAGTTTGGTAAAAGGCAGCGGGAAGATCAGCCGATCCCATGTTGGCCATGTGAGATAATGTTTGGCTGAAAACGTAAAACTGACCACAGGCACTTGGGCGGAGCGCGCCCATTGGATCGGGGTTGATTTTGCGACCCGCGCAGGCCCGCGTGGCCCATCTGGCGAAACGCCAATCGAGATGCCCTCGCGCAACCCTTTTAGGATCAGGCGCATTTCGGCGGCCCCAAGGATACCGCGCGGCATTGGCACGCTTTCATAGCCGAAATGGCGGTGGATATGGCCCACCAACCGCCCCGCCCGTGCATCAGACGTCAGGCTGCGACAGCGATATTTAGAAAGATCAAACATAAAGGGCGTCATCATCAGCCGTTGATGCCAACAAACGATGATCACAGCGCCGTGGGTGGCCAATGCCGTCTCAATCTGTGTCCAACCCTCTTCCTCGCGGCGCGAGGTTATGCGCACCAACCGCGCCCATGCCCCGAAAGCCGCTGTAACCGCGCGATTTGCAAAGGCGGAATTTGCGATCCTTTTGCGTAGGGTTGTGGCGGTCTTGGTCATAGCTAGGTTCCTTCGCGCAAACTGTCCCGCCGTGCAAGCATCAAGCGGGAGATAAACCATGGAAATCTGCGCAGCCTTCCTCTTGCATTGGGGGCCAAGCCTCGCTATCAGCATACACGGCCTTAGGGGTATAGCTCAGTTGGTAGAGCAACGGATTCCAAATCCGTAGGCCGCGGGTTCGAATCCTGCTGCCCCTGCCACTTTCCTTGATTATCAACCTTGGACTGCACATAGCGTGCTTCGCGGCTTGCATCATTGGGCGCGTTTGCCTATATCAGCCGACAATCGAAAAAGGTAAAAGACCATGGCCAACCCGATCCAATTTGTTCAACAAACCCGCGCCGAGATTGCCAAGATCGTTTGGCCGACCCGCCGCGAGCTTGTGACCACCACCGCGATGGTATTCGCGATGGCGGTTTTGGCGGCGTTGTTCTTTTTCATGGTCGATTGGCTGATCCGCCAAGGTTTGGAATTGCTGCTGACGGCGGTAGGCTAAGACCCTTGAACCCTTGATTTTCCTAATTTCGGGGGGTAGTGGGATGGAGAATATTTGCCGGCGGCGTGTATCGATTCGAGATACACGCTGATTTTTTGTTTCGGGACGGCATGCGCGGCATGATGCCAAGCGGTTGGACACTAAAATAACTGGCGCGCGATCGCGCCTTATGTCGAGGATGGAAGAAGCGGATGGCGAAACGGTGGTATTCGGTGAGCGTGCTGTCAAATTTTGAGAAGCGCATCGCCGAGCAGATCAGAAACGCCGTGGCCGAAAAGGGCCTCGAGGATGAGATCGAAGAAGTTCTCGTTCCTGAAGAGGAAGTGATCGAGATTCGCCGTGGCAAGAAAGTCACCGTCCCGCGCCGCTTTATGCCTGGCTATGTTCTGGTGCGCATGGAATTGACCGACCGCGCCTATCATGCTGTGTCTTCGATCCCGCGCGTCACAGGGTTCCTTGGGCCGCAGGGCCGCCCCATGCCGATGCGCGATGATGAAGTGAACGCGATCCTAAACCGTGTTGAAGAGGGCGAGGCCAGCCCCCGCTTGACCATCACCTTTGATGTTGGTGAAAAGGTTAAGGTTAATGACGGGCCGTTTGAAGATTTCGATGGCATGGTCGAAGAAGTTGATGATGAGAACCAGCGCCTCAAGGTGACGGTCTCGATTTTCGGGCGCGCAACGCCCGTGGAATTGGAATTCACGCAGGTGTCGAAAACCGCCTGATGTGGGTGCGGCGCGCAGGCGCCGCTCATTCGTGGGAGGCAGGATCATGCGCGCATGATGTGCCGAACCACGCTAGCGACTGGGAAAGGGACGCGTCCCGATCCTGATAGGGTGCAGCCAAGCTGTGCCGATGAAAAAAAGGAGAGGCCAGATGGCCAAGAAACTTGCTGGAACGATGAAGCTGCAGATCCCTGCAGGTCAAGCTAACCCATCCCCACCTGTTGGCCCTGCATTGGGTCAGCGCGGGATTAACATCATGGAATTCTGCAAGGCGTTCAACGCCAAGACCGCAGATATGGAGCAGGGCGCCCCTTGCCCCACGTTGATCACCTATTACCAAGACAAATCTTTTGCGATGGAAATCAAGACGCCGCCTGCGTCTTATTACCTGAAAAAGGCCGCAGGTTTGAAATCTGTTGGCAAGCGCAACCGCCCACGCGGTGCCGAAAATCCTGGTCGTGAGACTATTGCAACTGTGACTGTTGCTCAGGTTCGTGAAATCGCTGAAGCTAAGATGAAAGACCTCAGCGCGAACGATGTTGAAGCGGCAATGAAAATCATCCTCGGCTCTGCAAGGTCGATGGGTATCGAGGTGAAAGGGTAAGTTATGGGCAAGATTGGTAAGCGCGTAACGGCAGCCCGTGCCGCCTTCGCAGGAAAAGAAGACATCACAATCGAAGAAGCCGTTGAGCTGATCAAAGCCAATGCTTCGGCAAAATTCGATGAATCGGTTGATATTTCAATGAACTTGGGCGTTGACCCTCGTCACGCTGACCAAATGGTGCGCGGCACAGTGACCTTGCCAAATGGCACAGGCAAATCTGTGCGCGTTGCGGTTTTCGCACGCGGCCCCAAGGCAGATGAAGCCAAGGCTGCAGGCGCGGATATCGTTGGCGCGGAAGACCTGATGGAAATCGTTCAGGGCGGCAAGATCGAGTTTGATCGCTGCATCGCAACCCCTGACATGATGCCAATCGTGGGCCGTTTGGGTAAGGTTCTTGGGCCTCGTAACCTGATGCCAAACCCAAAAATCGGCACTGTGACCATGGACGTTAAAGAGGCCGTAGAAGCGGCCAAAGGCGGTCAGGTTCAGTTTAAGGTCGAGAAGGCGGGCATCGTTCATTGTGCAGTTGGCAAAGCCAGCTTTGACGCAGAGAAACTGGCGGAAAACATCCGCGCCTTTGTCGACGCTGTATCGAAGTCCAAGCCAGCAGGCGCAAAAGGCACTTATTTGAAGCGTATCACGCTCAGCTCCACCATGGGGCCTGGCGTGTCGGTTAGCGTTGAAAGCGCGACCAACGCGTAAGCAGTTTTGGCCGTCTCTGTGCGAGGGGGCCGAAAGCCGCGGGGTTTGGCCGCAAGAACTCGGGTGGGACAACTTTGGTCACAAAGTGGTGTTCCCTCTTGGGTTTCTTTGCGTTCTGTCGTATGGCCCCGTCTCGACCCGTGTCTGCGATTCGCTCGTGGGCGCGGTCACCTGTCCGAGACGGAGGGTGGGCGCATGCCCGTAAATCCTTCCTGAGATGGGAAACGAGTTTCGGATTTCCGCAAGGCCACCGCGCCTTCGGGCGGTCTGGCTCGGGCCCCTCACTTGGACCCGAAGAGGTAGGGAAACCTGCCAAACTTGAGCCGGGGGGTGACCCCCTAATTGGAGTAGAACTGTGGATAGAGCCCAGAAAGAGAGAGTGGTCGAGGAACTCGGCCAAATCTTTGAAAGCTCTGGCGTTGTCGTGGTGTCTCACTACGCGGGCCTCACGGTTGCTGAGATGCAAGACCTGCGCGCGAAAATGCGCGAAGCTGGTGGGTCTGTACGCGTCGCCAAGAACAGGCTCGCCAAGATCGCCCTTCAAGGAACGCCTGCCGAAGGCATTGCTGACCTGATGACGGGCATGACTGTGTTGTCCTATTCCGAGGATCCTGTGGCTGCGGCCAAGGTTGCCGAGGACTACGCCAAGGCGAATGCTAAATTCGTTATCATTGGCGGTGCTATGGGTGGCACTGTGCTTGATCAAGCTGGCGTTAAAGCCGTTGCGTCCATGCCATCCCGTGAGGAGCTTATTGCTTCGATCGTGGGCTGCATTGGGGCACCTGCTTCCAACATCGCCGGCGCAATTGGCGCACCTGCTTCGAATATTGCGAGCATCCTTTCGACCATCGAAGAGAAGGCCGAAGCCGCATAATGCAACCTTGAGACCCGTTATGTTTGGCTATGCCGCATGACGTTGGATCACAAATTTTAGATACGGAAACCGAAAAATGGCTGATATCAAAAAACTTGCCGAAGAGATCGTGGGCTTGACCCTTCTCGAAGCACAAGAACTGAAGAACTACCTCAAAGACGAATATGGCATCGAGCCTGCTGCAGGCGGCGCTGTCATGATGGCAGGCCCTGCTGCTGGTGGTGACGCCGGCGCAGCTGCTGAAGAGAAAACCGAATTTGACGTTATCCTGAAATCTGCTGGCGGCAATAAAATTGCTGTCATCAAAGAAGTTCGCGGCATCACAGGTCTTGGCCTCGTTGAAGCGAAGAACCTCGTTGAAGCAGGTGGCAAGGCCGTCAAAGAAGGCGTTGCAAAAGCAGAAGCAGACGACATCAAAGCCAAGCTCGAAGCAGCTGGCGCAGAAGTCGAACTCAAGTAATCATGGGAGGAATGCGCGTGGCGCATTCCCTATGTTGCGATGTGGCTGGGCGGGTTTTTCCTGTCCAGCCATCCTCACCTAGATGAGGGCCTTGGTGGCCAAGACCTTCTTCTAGGTGTGGTGCAGGATCGGGAGCTTGCCGGTGGGACGGCAGGCATGAATGGATCCTCCATCCGCTTGTTTCAAAGCCCCCCGTGCCGTTGCCCCGACGGTGCGCGTGGAGCGAAAGAAACGAAAGGTGTATCAGAGCATGGCTCAGACCTACGCAGGCCAGAAGCGCATTCGCAAATTCTATGGCAAAATCCGTGAAGTATTGGAAATGCCGAACCTCATCGAGGTTCAGAAATCTTCCTATGACCTTTTCCTGAAATCAGGCGACCAAGACGCGCCTTTGGATGGTGAAGGCATCAAGGGTGTTTTCCAGTCGGTTTTCCCGATCAAAGATTTCAACGAAACTTCGGTTTTGGAATTCGTTAAATACGAATTGGAAACCCCGAAGTTTGATGTCGAGGAATGCCAAAGCCGCGATTTGACTTATGCTGCGCCGCTCAAGGTGACCTTGCGTTTGATCGTATTTGATGTTGACGAGGATACGGGCGCAAAATCCGTCAAAGACATCAAAGAGCAAGATGTGTTCATGGGCGATATGCCTTTGATGACGCCAAATGGCACGTTCATCGTGAACGGCACCGAGCGCGTGATCGTCAGCCAAATGCACCGTTCCCCCGGTGTGTTCTTCGACCATGACAAAGGCAAAACCCATTCTTCGGGCAAGCTTTTGTTTGCTTGCCGCATCATCCCTTATCGCGGCTCTTGGTTGGATTTCGAGTTTGACGCCAAGGATATCGTATTTGCGCGCATTGACCGCCGCCGCAAATTGCCAGTGACCACGCTGCTTTATGCACTTGGTTTGGATCAAGAAGGCATCATGGATGCCTATTATGACACTGTGATGTTCCGCTCTATTAAGAACAAAGGTTGGGCAACCAAGTTCTTCCCCGAGCGCGTGCGCGGCACCCGTCCTACATTTGATCTTGTTGATGCAGCCACGGGCGAAGTCATCGCTGAAGCAGGCAAGAAGATCACCCCGCGCGCTGTGAAGCAGCTGATTGACGAGGGTAAAGTCTCCGAGCTGTTGGTGCCTTTCGATCACATCGTGGGCCGCTTTGTTGCGAAGGATATCATCAACGAAGAAACTGGCGCGATTTATGTCGAAGCTGGGGACGAGTTGACATGGGAAACCGACAAGGATGGCAATGTCACGGGCGGCACGCTGATGGATCTGATGGATGCGGGCATCACCGACATCCCAGTTCTCGACATCGATAACATCAATGTTGGCGCCTATATCCGCAACACTATGGCCGTTGATAAGAACATGAGCCGCGAAGGCGCGTTGATGGATATCTATCGGGTCATGCGCCCAGGCGAGCCACCAACCGTTGAAGCGGCAAGCGCCCTCTTTGACACGCTGTTCTTCGACAGCGAGCGCTATGATCTGTCTGCCGTTGGTCGCGTGAAGATGAACATGCGCCTCGATCTCGATGCGCCTGACACAACCCGCATTCTGCGCCGCGAAGATATCGTTGCCTGCATCAAGGCCTTGGTTGAACTGCGCGATGGCAAGGGCGACATTGACGATATTGACCATTTGGGCAACCGCCGCGTGCGTTCGGTGGGTGAATTGATGGAGAACCAGTATCGCGTGGGCCTGCTTCGTATGGAGCGCGCGATCAAGGAACGTATGTCCTCGGTCGAAATCGATACTGTGATGCCACAGGATCTGATCAACGCGAAACCCGCCGCTGCGGCTGTTCGCGAATTCTTTGGCTCAAGCCAGTTGTCTCAGTTCATGGACCAGACCAACCCACTGTCGGAAGTCACCCATAAGCGCCGCTTGTCGGCTCTTGGGCCTGGCGGTCTGACGCGCGAGCGCGCAGGGTTTGAGGTTCGTGACGTTCACCCAACCCATTACGGCCGTATGTGCCCGATTGAAACGCCCGAAGGGCCGAATATTGGTCTGATCAACTCGCTTGCGACCTTCGCACGGGTGAACAAATACGGCTTCATCGAAACCCCATATCGCCGCGTTGTGGACACCAAAGTGACCGATGAGGTCGTCTACATGTCCGCGACCGAAGAAATGCGCCACACAGTTGCGCAGGCCAACGCGACTTTGGACGCAAGCGGCAAGTTCATCAATGATCTGGTGAACACCCGTCAATCTGGCGAATACACGCTTGCACCGCGCGATCAGGTTGACCTGATTGACGTATCGCCCAAGCAGTTGGTTTCGGTTGCTGCCTCGCTCATTCCATTCTTGGAAAACGATGACGCGAACCGCGCTTTGATGGGCTCTAACATGCAACGTCAGGCGGTTCCGCTGTTGCAAGCTGACGCGCCTTTCGTAGGCACAGGCATCGAAAGTGTTGTTGCACGCGATTCTGGTGCGGCAATTATGGCCAAACGTGGCGGGATCATCGACCAAGTGGATGCAGAACGTATCGTTGTGCGCGCCACCGAAGATCTGGAACTGGGCGATGCGGGCGTGGATATCTACCGCCTTCGTAAATTCCAGCGCTCAAACCAGAACACCTGCATCAACCAGCGCCCCTTGGTGAAAGTGGGCGATCGTGTTGGCAAAGGTGAAGTGATTGCCGATGGCCCCTCGACCGATATGGGCGAATTGGCCTTGGGTAAGAACGTGGTCGTGGCGTTTATGCCATGGAATGGCTACAATTACGAAGACTCGATCCTCATTTCCGAGCGCATCGTGCGTGATGACGTTTTCACCTCGATCCATATCGAGGAATTCGAAGTTGCTGCCCGTGACACCAAGCTTGGGCCTGAGGAAATCACCCGCGACATTCCAAACGTAGGGGAAGAAGCCCTTCGCAACCTCGATGAGGCGGGCATCGTCTATATCGGCGCCGAAGTTGGGCCGGGTGACATTCTTGTTGGTAAGATCACACCAAAGGGTGAAAGCCCAATGACCCCAGAAGAAAAACTTCTGCGGGCGATCTTTGGCGAAAAAGCGTCTGATGTGCGTGATACATCTTTGCGCCTGCCACCTGGTGATTTCGGGACAGTCGTGGAAGTGCGCGTTTTCAACCGCCATGGTGTCGACAAGGACGAGCGCGCGCTGCAAATCGAGCGCGAGATTGTCGAGCGTCTGGCACGCGACCGTGATGACGAGTTGGCAATTCTTGAGCGCAATATCTATGCGCGTCTCAAGTCCGTGCTGCTAGGCAAAACTGCGGTAAAAGGGCCAAAAGGCGTCAAAGCAGGGTCTGAGATCACGGAAGAATTGCTTGAAACGCTCAGCCACGGCCAGTGGTGGCAGCTTGCCCTTGGTGATGAGAAAGACGCCGCTGAAGTAGAGGCGCTGAACCAACAGTTTGACGCACAGAAGCGCACCTTGGATCACCGTTTTGAGGATAAGGTCGAGAAAGTTCGCCGCGGCGATGACCTGCCTCCAGGCGTGATGAAAATGGTCAAAGTCTTTATCGCCGTGAAGCGCAAGCTTCAGCCAGGTGATAAGATGGCGGGCCGTCACGGCAACAAGGGTGTGATCTCGAAAGTGGTTCCGATGGAGGATATGCCTTTCCTTGCAGATGGCACCCCTGTCGATTTCGTTCTGAACCCTCTCGGTGTGCCTTCGCGTATGAACGTGGGTCAGATTTTGGAAACCCATATGGGTTGGGCCGCACGCAGTCTGGGTCTGAAAATTGACGAAGCCTTGGACGAATATCGCCGCTCTGGTGACATGACGCCTGTGCGCGATGCCCTCAAAATCGCTTATGGTGATGAGGTGTATGGCGAGGCCTTTGCCGATCTGGATGACACAGCATTGGTTGAGTCCGCTTCAACCGTGACCCGCGGTGTTCCGATTGCAACGCCTGTATTTGACGGTGCAAAAGAGGCCGATGTAAACGATGCGCTGACCCGCGCGGGCTTTGACACATCGGGCCAATCCGTTCTTTACGATGGCCGCTCGGGTGAGCAATTCGCCCGTCCCGTCACCGTGGGTGTGAAATACCTGCTGAAACTGCATCACCTCGTGGATGACAAAATCCACGCGCGCTCGACAGGGCCATACAGCCTTGTCACCCAACAACCGCTCGGCGGTAAGGCGCAATTCGGTGGGCAGCGCTTTGGTGAGATGGAGGTCTGGGCCTTGGAGGCTTATGGCGCTGCATACACCTTGCAGGAAATGCTCACTGTTAAGTCGGATGACGTTGCAGGCCGCACCAAGGTCTATGAATCGATCGTCAAAGGCGAGGACAATTTCGAAGCAGGCGTGCCTGAATCGTTCAACGTTCTCGTCAAGGAAGTGCGTGGCCTCGGCCTCAACATGGAACTCCTGGATGCGGAGGATGAAGAGTAAGCGGTTGGCGGGGCCCGTCCCCGCCGCTGCCTGATCCCCCATCTCTCTGCCCGAATTCAAGGATTTGAAAATGAACCAGGAACTCACGAACAACCCGTTCAACCCGCTTGTCGCGCCGAAAGCGTTTGACGAGATCAAAGTCTCGCTTGCCAGCCCTGAGCGTATTCTCAGCTGGTCGTATGGCGAGATCAAAAAGCCTGAGACGATCAACTACCGCACATTTAAGCCCGAGCGTGACGGCCTGTTCTGCGCGCGTATCTTTGGGCCTGTAAAAGATTACGAATGTCTGTGCGGCAAATATAAGCGCATGAAGTATCGTGGCGTTGTCTGCGAAAAATGCGGCGTTGAGGTGACCTTGCAGAAGGTGCGCCGCGAACGCATGGGCCATATCGAATTGGCTGCACCTGTTGCGCATATTTGGTTCCTGAAATCGCTGCCATCCCGCATTGGTCTGATGCTGGATATGACGCTGCGTGATCTGGAGCGGATCCTGTATTTCGAAAACTATGTGGTGATTGAACCAGGTCTGACCGATCTGAGCTATGGTCAGCTCTTGTCCGAAGAAGAATTCCTGGATGCGCAGGACGCCTATGGGTCGGATGCGTTCCAAGCGAATATCGGCGCGGAAGCGATCCGCGAAATGCTTGCCAATATCGACCTTGAGGCCGAAGCAGCACAGTTGCGCGAAGACCTTAAGGAAGCCACCGGTGAGTTGAAGCCGAAGAAGATCATCAAGCGCCTCAAGATCGTTGAAAATTTCATCGAGTCTGGCAACCGCCCAGAATGGATGGTGCTGACAGTGATCCCTGTAATCCCACCAGAATTGCGTCCGCTTGTGCCGCTTGATGGTGGTCGTTTCGCGACATCGGATTTGAACGATCTTTATCGCCGCGTGATCAACCGCAACAACCGTCTGAAGCGTCTGATCGAATTGCGGGCACCTGACATCATCATCCGTAACGAAAAGCGGATGTTGCAGGAATCTGTGGATGCATTGTTTGATAATGGCCGCCGTGGTCGCGTGATTACAGGTGCCAATAAGCGCCCGCTGAAATCGCTGTCTGATATGCTCAAGGGCAAGCAGGGTCGTTTCCGTCAAAACCTATTGGGTAAGCGGGTCGACTTCTCGGGTCGTTCGGTTATTGTGACGGGCCCAGAGTTGAAACTGCACCAGTGTGGCCTGCCAAAGAAAATGGCGTTGGAACTGTTCAAGCCGTTTATCTACTCGCGCCTTGAAGCCAAGGGCCTGTCTTCGACAGTCAAGCAAGCCAAGAAATTGGTTGAAAAAGAGCGCCCCGAAGTTTGGGATATCTTGGACGAAGTGATCCGCGAGCATCCCGTTCTTTTGAACCGCGCGCCGACCTTGCACCGCTTGGGCATTCAGGCATTCGAGCCTGTCTTGATTGAAGGTAAGGCTATTCAGCTGCACCCCTTGGTCTGTTCTGCGTTTAACGCAGACTTTGACGGCGACCAGATGGCCGTTCACGTTCCATTGAGCCTTGAAGCGCAGCTTGAAGCCCGCGTTTTGATGATGTCCACGAACAACGTTCTGTCGCCTGCAAACGGCGCACCGATCATTGTTCCGTCTCAGGACATGGTTTTGGGTCTTTACTATGTGACCATGGAACGCGAAGCCATGAAGGGTGAAGGCATGTCCTTCTCCTCGATCGAGGAGGTCGAGCACGCCCTGACCGCAGGTGAGGTGCATCTGCACGCCAAAGTGACCGCGCGCATCAAGCAAATTGATGACGAGGGCAACGAGGTTTATCAGCGGTTTGAAACCACGCCTGGCCGCTTGCGCATTGGCGCGCTTCTGCCGCTAAACGCAAAAGCGCCGTTTGAATTGGTGAACCGCTTGCTGCGCAAAAAAGAAGTGCAGCAGGTCATCGACACTGTCTATCGCTATTGCGGTCAAAAAGAGAGCGTCATTTTCTGTGACCAGATCATGAGCCTTGGTTTCCGTGAAGCGTTCCGTGCTGGTATCTCGTTCGGTAAGGACGACATGGTTGTTCCTGACACGAAATGGACGTTGGTTGATGAAACCCGCGACCAAGTGAAGGAATTCGAACAGCAATATATGGACGGTCTCATCACCCAAGGTGAGAAATACAACAAGGTGATTGATGCGTGGTCAAAGGCCAATGACAAAGTCACTGACGCGATGATGGCGACCATCTCTGCGAAGAAATTCGATGAGAATGGCGCAGAGTCCGAACCAAACTCCGTTTACATGATGGCCCACTCGGGCGCGCGGGGTTCTGTGACGCAGATGAAGCAGCTGGGTGGTATGCGCGGTCTGATGGCCAAACCATCGGGCGAGATCATCGAGACGCCAATCATCTCGAACTTTAAGGAAGGTCTGACCGTTCTTGAATACTTCAACTCGACCCACGGCGCCCGTAAGGGTCTGTCTGACACGGCGCTTAAAACGGCGAACTCGGGCTACTTGACCCGCCGTTTGGTGGACGTGGCGCAGGATTGTATTGTGCGTATGGTCGATTGCGGCACTGATGCCACAATCACCGCTGAAGCAGCGATCAATGATGGCGAGGTTGTCTCTTCATTGGCAGAGCGGATTTTGGGCCGTTCGGCTGGCGAAGACGTCATCGCACCTGCAACGGGCGAAGTGATCGCCTCCAAGGGTGAACTGATTGACGAGCGCAAGGCAGATGCGGTGGAAACCGCCGGTCTGGCTTCGATCAAAATCCGTTCGCCTTTGACCTGTGAGGCGGAAGAGGGTGTTTGCGCCGTCTGCTATGGTCGTGACCTTGCACGCGGCACCCGTGTAAACGTGGGTGAAGCGGTCGGTATCATCGCGGCTCAGTCCATTGGTGAACCTGGCACGCAGCTGACGATGCGCACATTCCACATTGGTGGGGTTGCACAAGGTGGCCAGCAGAGTTTCCAAGAAGCTGGTCAAGAAGGCAAAATCGAGTATCGCAACGCCAACACGCTGAAGAACGCCGCAGGCGATGTGATCGTTGTTGGCCGCAATATGCAGATTGCTATCATTGATGATAACGGGGTCGAGCGCGCCGCGTTCAAACTGGGATACGGCACCAAGGTGCATGTGGCCGAGGACGCCAAAGTGTCTCGTGGCGACCGCTTGTTTGAGTGGGATCCATACACCCTTCCAATCATCGCTGAGAAATCGGGCACAGTGAAATATGTCGACCTCGTCAGCGGCATCGCAGTTCGCGATGAAACCGATGATGCGACTGGCATGACCCAGAAGATCGTGATGGATTGGCGCGCTGCGCCAAAGGGCAATGAACTTAAGCCCGAAATCTTGATCGTGGGTGCCGATGGCGAACCTGTGCGCAATGATCAGGGCAACCCTGTGACCTATCCGATGTCGGTGGACGCCATTCTTTCGGTGGAAGATGGCCAATCTGTTGAGGCGGGTGATGTTGTGGCCCGTATCCCGCGCGAAGGTGCAAAGACCAAGGACATTACCGGTGGTCTGCCGCGCGTTGCGGAATTGTTCGAAGCCCGCCGTCCAAAAGACCACGCCATCATCGCAGAGATTGATGGTTATGTGCGCTTTGGCCGTGACTTCAAAAACAAGCGCCGCATCAGTGTTGTGCCTGTTGATGAGTCAATGGAGCCCGTGGAATACATGGTTCCAAAAGGCAAGCACATCCCCGTTGTCGAAGGTGATTTCGTTCAGAAGGGCGATTACATCATGGACGGCAACCCTGCGCCGCATGATATTTTGCGGATCATGGGGATCGAGGCTTTGGCAGATTACCTCATTGACGAGGTGCAGGACGTCTATCGTCTGCAAGGTGTGAAGATCAACGATAAGCATATCGAAGTGATCGTGCGCCAGATGCTTCAGAAGATTGAAATCCTCGACTCAGGCGAGACAACGCTGCTGAAGGGTGAGCATGTCGACAAGGCGGAATTCGATGAGGAGAACGCCAAAGTCGAAGCCCGTGGTGGTCGTCCAGCGACAGGTGAGCCCGTGTTGCTTGGTATCACTAAGGCCAGCTTGCAGACTCGTAGCTTTATCTCTGCGGCGTCCTTCCAGGAGACAACCCGCGTTCTCACCGAGGCTTCGGTGCAGGGTAAGCGTGACAAGTTGGTTGGCCTCAAGGAAAACGTCATCGTGGGTCGCTTGATCCCTGCGGGCACAGGCGGCGCGACACAGCGCGTTCGCCGCATCGCAGCCGAGCGTGACAACAAGGTAATTGAGGCGGCCCGCGCTGAGGCAGAAGCCGCTGCAGCCCTTGCTGCACCAAGCGAAGCAGATCTGGCCGATGCCGCGTCAGACGCTGCAAGCGAAGGCGAAGAGTAAGAGCGTCTTGCGCTGTGCGCAGTAAGCTATTGAAACGCCCCATTGCGAGATCGCAATGGGGCGTTTCCTTTTTTATACCGCCTCTTTCCCGATGCGTGCCCATCCCGTAAGCTTGGGATCCTAAACTGGGAATGAAAGCGGCATATGGCCAAGGATTTATCCAATCAGATTGTGGGCGTCTGCCGTTTTTCCTATGCGGGCGAAGGTGGCTTTGCTTCGGCCACGATGGAGCAATGGGCGCTAGAGGCCATGCTCTATGATCCTGCGCGCATGAAGCAGCGATTTGTGTTGTTTGAACAAATCTGCCTCCCGTCCTTGGCCGCTCAAACGGATCAGGATTTCAAATTGATCGCTTTGATCGCGGATACGATGCCCTATCGGTGGCGACGGCGTCTGAAGGATTTGATGGCCCCTTATCCCTTCCTGCAGGTTTGCACCCTTGAGGCAGCGGGGCCTCTAAACTCCACCCGCCGCGCCTTTCGGCGTGGGTGGGATCGGCATTCGAAATTCATCACGGGGTTTCGCATTGATGATGATGCCGTGGCCTGTGACTATATCGCCAAGACCCGCGCGGTCGCAGATCAGTTGTTGAAACTGGGGTGGGCTGATGAAGACACCCCTGCCGCCATCGCCTTTCATCGTGGCATTTATTGGAACATGAATTCCCAAGAAAAACCCTATTGGGAATTTTCGGAAATCGGCCCTTTGGGATTGGCCAGCGCGATGGTCACGCATAATGACAGTCTCGCCAATGTTTATCGGTGGAACCATCGCAAGATTGCGGCCAATGTGCGCACATGGTACGATCCAAATGATGTGATGTTCGTGCGCACGCTGCATGGGGTGAATGACAGTGATCGTTCTATCCCCCCACTGCCGAGTTGATGGAGATCACCAAAGCACAAACCCTGATGCGCGACCGCTTTGCGCTGCAATCGATCAAGACCCTTGCTGCGCTTGCACGATTGCGCGAAAGTGACCCCAATAGTGACGATGACTGAGCCTAGATTTTCGCTCAGATCACCAAGGAGCGCGGTTTTTGACACCCAATATCAAGGGCGCATTGCTGATGTCTGGCGCCATGGCCGCCTTTACGCTCAATGATACATTGGTGAAACTGGTCACCCAGACTGTGCCACTGTTTCAGATGATCTTTTTGCGGGGGCTTCTGACAGCCATTATGATGGTGGCCTTGCTTCGGTGGATGGGGCAGCTGCGCTTTCACATTCCACCTGTGGATCGCGGCAAGGTGATCGGCCGCATATTGGCCGAAATAGCCGCCATGATCACGTTTATGATTGCATTGATCCATATGCCCTTGGCCAATGTTGCCGCAATTCTGGCGGCTCTGCCGCTAAGTGTGACATTGGTTGCCTTTCTCGTGTTCCGCGAACCTGTGGGGTGGCGGCGGATGCTGGCCATTACGGTTGGTTTTGCGGGTGTCATGCTGATCGTAAAACCCGGGGGCGAGGGGTTCACTATCTACTCCATCTATGCGCTGATGACTGTAGGTTTCGTGACCATTCGTGATCTTCTGACCCGCCGCTTGTCACCCGAGGCCCCCTCGATGGGTGTGGCCTTTATCACGGCCATTGCAGTTGGCCTATCGGGTGGGGTTTTGTCCATCAGTGAAGATTGGCAACCGATCAACATGATTGAGGCGACCTATATCATTGGCGCTGCAATCTGCATCATTGGGGGCTATCTGTTTTCTATCATGACCATGCGCGTGGGTGAAATTGGCGTGGTCGCGCCGTTTCGCTATACAGCCCTTGTTTGGGCGCTGATTTTGGGGTTCTTCGTGTTTGGGGATTGGCCCGATCTTTTGACCTTAATTGGGGCTGCGATTGTCGTGGCCTCGGGCATTTTCACGCTACTGCGTGAACATCGCGTGGCGCGCCGTGCTGAACGGTTGGCGGCCTCGCTGACGGCAACCGCAGTGGCCGATGCCCCAATATCTGGCCCGTCTCAAATGCAGCGGGACTAGAGCAGACCCTGCCGCTGTTGACACCCTATACGATTCCCCCTATACGCCGCGCCATGAGTGGCATTTTGCGCCTTGCGCGAGCTTGCCCGAGATACAGAACTGAGTGGTCATGATCCAGGCGATTTGATGCCTCGATCCTCTGAGAATTCCACCGCGGCGGCCTCCAGGTAGGGAAAGGGCGCTTGCGGTTTTGGTGTTTTGCAGACGCAAGATGCCCTTTGACATGAGCAAGACGGGGAACCGAATGCCTACGATTCAACAGCTGATCCGTAAACCACGGCAGCCCAAAGTAAAACGCTCCAAGTCGCAGCACTTGGAATCCTGCCCGCAGAAGCGCGGCGTATGCACACGCGTCTACACCACGACGCCAAAGAAGCCGAACTCGGCTATGCGTAAGGTTGCCAAGGTGCGCCTGACGAATGGTTTTGAGGTCATCAGCTACATTCCTGGCGAGAAGCACAACCTCCAAGAGCACTCTGTTGTTCTGATCCGTGGCGGCCGTGTGAAAGACCTTCCAGGTGTGCGTTATCACATTCTGCGCGGTGTGCTTGATACGCAGGGCGTGAAAGATCGCCGTCAGCGTCGTTCGAAATATGGCGCGAAGCGTCCGAAGTAAGAGGATACAGACATGTCCCGTCGTCACAGCGCTGAAAAACGCGAAGTTTTGCCCGACGCCAAATTTGGTGATCGTGTTCTGACAAAGTTCATGAATAATCTGATGATCGATGGTAAAAAATCGGTCGCAGAAAAGATCGTTTACAACGCGTTTGATCGCGTTGAGCAGCGTCTCAAGCGCGCGCCTGTGGAAGTGTTCCACGAAGCGCTCGACAACATCAAACCTGCTGTTGAAGTGCGCTCCCGCCGTGTGGGCGGTGCGACCTATCAGGTTCCCGTTGAAGTGCGCCCTGAGCGCCGTGAAGCGCTTGCGATCCGCTGGCTGATCAACGCGGCCCGTGCTCGTAACGAAAACACCATGGAAGAGCGCCTTGCGGGCGAATTGGTGGATGCGGTCAACGCACGCGGCGCAGCCGTCAAGAAACGTGAAGACACCCACAAGATGGCGGATGCGAACAAAGCGTTCAGCCATTATCGTTGGTAATTTTAATTCTAGCCTGAGGACCACCAGATGGCACGCGAATATCCGCTGGAGCGCTACCGCAACTTTGGGATTATGGCCCATATTGACGCGGGCAAAACCACAACCACAGAACGTATCCTGTATTACACAGGCCGCTCGCACAAGATCGGCGAAGTGCATGATGGCGCGGCCACCATGGACTGGATGGAGCAGGAGCAGGAGCGTGGGATCACCATTACCTCCGCTGCGACCACCACGTTCTGGCAGTGGCAAGAAGACCCATCCGCGGAAGGCACTTCGGACACGAAGTTCCGCTATAACATCATCGACACACCCGGACACGTTGACTTCACCATCGAAGTCGAGCGTTCTTTGGCTGTTCTCGATGGCGCGGTTTGCTTGCTTGATGGTAACGCAGGCGTTGAGCCTCAGACGGAAACCGTTTGGCGTCAGGCGGATCGCTACAAGGTTCCCCGTATCGTGTTCGTCAACAAGATGGACAAGATCGGCGCTGACTTCTTCAACTGCGTGAAGATGATCAAAGACCGCACAGGTGCAACACCTGTTCCTGTGAACTTCCCCATCGGTGCCGAAGACAAGCTGGAAGGCATTGTCGACCTGATCACGATGGAAGAATGGGTTTGGGAAGGCGAAGACCTTGGTGCATCTTGGAAGCGCCAGCCAATCCGCGCTGACTTGCAGGATACGGCTGACGAGTGGCGCTCGATCCTGATCGAGAATGCGGTTGAGCAGGACGATGCGGCGATGGAAGCCTATCTCGAAGGCAACGAGCCAGACATCGCGACCCTGCGCAAGCTGATCCGTAAAGGCACCTTGTCCTTGAGCTTTGTGCCTGTATTGGGCGGCTCTGCGTTCAAGAACAAAGGCGTTCAGCCTTTGCTCAACGCTGTGATTGACTTCTTGCCCGGCCCTCTCGATGTGGTCGACTACATGGGCTTTAAGCCAGGCGATGAGACGGAAACTCGTAACATTGCACGCCGCGCAGATGACAACATGGCCTTTGCAGGTCTGGCGTTCAAAATCATGAACGACCCGTTTGTTGGCTCCTTGACCTTTACCCGTATCTACTCGGGCAAATTGGAAAAGGGCGGTTCTATCCTCAATGCGACCAAAGGCAAAAAAGAGCGTGTTGGTCGTATGATGATGATGCACTCCAACAACCGCGAAGAGATTGATGAGGCCTTTGCAGGCGACATCATCGCCTTGGCAGGTCTGAAAGAAACCACAACAGGTGACACGCTTTGTGATGCGGCAGATCCTGTGGTTCTCGAAACCATGACCTTCCCCGATCCTGTGATCGAGATCGCGATTGAGCCAAAGACAAAGAACGACCAAGAGAAAATGTCTCAAGGTCTTCAGCGTTTGGCGGCAGAAGACCCTTCCTTCCGTGTGGAAACTGACCTTGAATCAGGCCAGACCATCATGAAGGGCATGGGCGAATTGCACCTCGACATTCTGGTGGATCGTCTGAAGCGTGAATTCAAAGTGGAAGCGAATATTGGTGCGCCTCAGGTGGCCTATCGCGAAACCATTGGTCACGCGGTTGAGCATACCTACACCCACAAGAAGCAGTCGGGTGGTTCGGGTCAATACGCCGAAGTTAAGTTGGAAATCACGCCAACTGAACCTGGCGAAGGCTATAGCTTTGAGTCGCGCATCGTTGGTGGTGCTGTTCCTAAGGAATACATCCCCGGTGTTGAAAAGGGCATCCAGTCTGTTATGGACTCTGGCCCGCTCGCAGGCTTCCCTGTGATCGACTTCAAAGTCGCGCTTTTGGACGGTAAATTCCACGATGTGGACTCCTCCGTTCTCGCCTTCGAAATCGCATCTCGTATGTGTATGCGCGAAGGTCTGAAAAAAGCAGGCGCGAAACTGCTTGAGCCGATGATGAAGGTCGAGGTGGTCACCCCTGAAGAATACACAGGGTCGATCATTGGCGATTTGACATCGCGCCGTGGTCAGGTTTCTGGCCAAGAGCCACGCGGTAACGCTGTTGCGATCAATGCCTTCGTTCCGTTGGCGAATATGTTTGGCTACATCAACACTCTGCGTTCGATGTCTTCGGGCCGCGCGCAGTTCACCATGCTGTTCGATCACTACAATCCTGTTCCGCAGAACATCTCGGACGAGATTCAATCGAAATACGCCTAAACCAGGGTGGCGGGGTGAACCCCGCCCTACCCACCAACCGTAGGGCGGGCAGTTTCCCGCCGCTCTGAACAAGACAAGGAGGCCATCATGGCAAAGGAAAAGTTTGAACGTAATAAGCCGCACGTGAACATTGGCACGATTGGTCACGTTGACCACGGCAAGACGACACTGACAGCGGCGATCACGAAGTATTTTGGTGATTTCAAGGCGTATGATCAGATTGACGGCGCACCTGAAGAGAAGGCGCGTGGGATCACGATTTCGACTGCGCATGTTGAGTATGAGACAGATGCGCGTCACTACGCGCATGTGGACTGCCCTGGTCACGCTGACTATGTGAAGAACATGATCACCGGTGCGGCGCAGATGGACGGCGCGATCTTGGTTGTGAACGCGGCGGACGGCCCTATGCCACAGACGCGCGAGCACATTTTGCTTGGTCGTCAGGTTGGTATCCCTGCGATGGTTGTTTACATGAACAAAGTCGATCAGGTTGATGACGAAGAGTTGTTGGAACTTGTTGAGATGGAAATCCGCGAGCTTCTGTCTTCTTACGACTTCCCTGGCGATGACATTCCTGTTGTTAAAGGGTCTGCTTTGGCTGCGATGGAAGGCCGTGACGCAGAGATCGGTGAGAACTCGATCCGCGCGTTGATGGAAGCTGTTGACAGCTACATCCCAACGCCTGCACGCGCAGTTGACCAGCCATTCTTGATGCCAATTGAAGACGTGTTCTCGATTTCTGGCCGCGGCACAGTTGTGACGGGCCGTGTTGAGCGTGGTGTGATCAATGTGGGTGACGAGATTGAGATCGTTGGTATCCGCGACACCTCCAAGACGACCTGCACAGGCGTTGAGATGTTCCGCAAGCTGCTTGACCGTGGTGAAGCGGGCGACAATATCGGCGCGCTTCTGCGTGGTGTTGACCGTGAGGGCGTTGAGCGTGGTCAGGTTCTCTGCAAGCCAGGTTCTGTGAAGCCCCACACGAAGTTCGAAGCTGAGGCCTATATCCTCACAAAAGAAGAAGGTGGTCGTCACACCCCATTCTTCGCGAACTACCGTCCTCAGTTCTACTTCCGCACCACGGACGTTACCGGCACTGTGACCCTGCCTTCTGGCACGGAAATGGTTATGCCCGGCGACAACCTGAAGTTCGAAGTCGAGCTGATCGCCCCCATCGCGATGGAAGATGGTCTGCGCTTCGCCATCCGCGAAGGCGGCCGCACAGTCGGCGCAGGCGTGGTCTCCAAAATCATCGCTTAA